>CBINFS010000048.1:0-25121 GCA_966250015.1 uncultured bacterium
TGGCCGGCGTAGAGAGCCCGTAGCCGTTGTTCTCCACGACGAACAAAACGGGCAATTTCCATACGGACGCCAGGCTCAACGCTTCGTGGAAATCGCCTTCACGGGTCGCCCCCTCACCGACAAACGACAAAGCGACAAACCCTTCCCCTTTCAGCTTCGAGGCAAGTCCGAGACCGCACGCCACCGGCAGCATAGCGGCAAGGTGCGAGATCATCCCGATGATTCTTTTCTCGGGTAAGCCGAAGTGAAACGATCGATCTCGCCCCTTCGTGAAGCCGCCTTCTTTTCCGAAAAGCTGGCAGAATAGGGGCAGTAGTGGCACGCCACGAGCCGTCCACACGCCAAGGTTGCGGTGCATGGGCAGGATGTAGTCGGTCGGCTCGAGCGCCAGGGTACAACCCACAGCTACAGCCTCCTGACCGTACCCACTGAACCACTTCGACAGCCGTCCCTTACGGATGAGCCGGAGCATCTTCTCCTCGATCAGTCTGGGCAGAAGCAGCTCCCGGTACAACCGTTCGATGTCGATATCTATCTCGCCGGCCACCTGATCCATGCGTCGTCTCTGCAAAACCTGAAGCCCCTAAAGTAGACCGGCCGGAGTCATTTTTGTCCAAATGAAGACTGCCGCAAACGGCTTACGCCCCACCTTCGACCACCACGTCGCGCGACACCTCACCCTTCGTGTCCTTCTGATCGACTTTATCCCTGAACGTGATGGCAAAGAAGATCGCGATGAGAATCGAGAAAATGGCCGGGACCCACCAGAAATCTTCGAACTGCTGGCGCGTGAGCGAATTTGCCCCTTCCGAAAGGAATCCGTTGTACAGCCAACCGGCAACCTGCGCCCCGATCAGCATACCAAAACCGTACGTGACCATAAAAATCAACCCCTGAGCCTGGCCGCGGATGGCGGCAGTTGCCTTTTTGTCCACGTAGATCTGACCCGTGACGAAGAAGAAGTCGAAGCAAATGCCGTGGAGGGCAATACCCAAAAGGATCATCCAGAAAATCCCCGATTCAGCAGACCCGGCAAACAGCGCGTAACGCAGGAACCACGCCGCCATACCTACCACGAGCATCCACTTCACGCCCAGGCGGGCGAAAAAGACCGGCATGAGAAGCATGAAGAAAAACTCGGACATCTGGCCGATCGTTAGCCATCCCGCCGGGTTCGCCACACCGGCTACCTCGATAAATACCGGCGCATAGGAGTAGTAGGCCGAGAGCGGGATGCAGATGAGCAGCGAGCTGAGGAGAAAGACGCCAAACGACGGGTTCCAGAGCTGCTTCAGCGCATCGATGCCCAGGATGTCCCGGACGGTTTGTTTCTCCGTCTTACCGGAGGGTGGCGTATGAGGCAGCGTGAAGCTGTAGAGACCCATGATCAGACCAGCGATACCCGTCACGTATAGCGGCGTGGGTTCCCGGTCGGCCTGCAATACGAAGCTGACGAATAGCCCCACGGCGATCCAGCCGACCGTTCCGAAAACACGGATCAGGGGGAACTGCTTCTCCTGATCCTCAATGTGATGGAAAGAGAGGGTATTGGCGAGCGAGAGAGAAGGCATGTAACACAGGCTGTGCAAAAACACGAGCCCTACGAAGGGTACGACCGACGAATCGCCGCCGCCGGCCACCAGCGGCGCCGACGCCATCGCGGCGCCCCCTAAGAGGTGCAACACACCCAGGATCTTCTCCGTCGCAAAGAACCGGTCCGCGACCATTCCAACGAAAAACGGTGAGATGATGGCGGCAATCGGGAAGACCAGATAGGGAAGGTAGACGTACTGCCCCCACCCGATCGTGGTCATGAAGTTGCCGATGGTTGTATACCAGGCCCCCCAGACGACGAATTGGAGGAACATCATCAGGCTCAAACGAGCGCTCATTGCCTTTTTCATGGAATGTCGGACCGAATAGAAGGGTTAGAAATGTTCGCAAGAGCCGTCGCCCGGGCAGTGCCCCAAAAAGCGCTTTCCTGCGGTGTTTAATTCCCCTAACAAAAGAATCAGACCCGATTCTAACAAGACCCTCAGCGCCCTTTTCCCAATATTGTCGTTCGGATGGTGCGGAACAGGATCTTCAGATCCATCCGAAGGCTCACATTTTCAATGTAGAACAAGTCGTACTTGACCTTCTGCCGGACGTCGTCGAGGCTCTCGTCGTATTTCCACTTGACCTGCGCCCACCCCGTTATGCCGGGTTTGACGCGGTGACGGCGATTGTAGAGAGGGATTTCCTTGGCAAGGCGTTCAACGAAATAGGGTCGTTCGGGGCGCGGCCCAACGAGGCTCATGTCTCCTTTGAGCACATTCCAGAATTGCGGAACCTCGTCCAGACGCGTCTTCCTCAACCAGCGGCCAAACGGCGTATAGCGGGGGTCGTTTGCCCGCGCCCACACCGGACCCGTTTCGGACTCCGCATCCACCTTCATCGTCCTGAACTTGTACATTGTAAAGACCTGCCCATTCCGGCCGACACGCTGTTGCCGGTAGATGGCCGGCCCGGGAGAAGTAAGGCGGATGATGATGCCGAACAGAATCCATACCGGGAGGCCGAGGAGCAAGATGAGCACGGCGGTAAAAACGTCGAGTAGACGCTTGGTGCTCTGTTCCCAGGCTGGCATCGGCTCCGGAAGCACCTCGATCAGCGGTAGGCCGTACATGTGCTCGGTGCGGGCCATGCCGCCTATGATCGTGTAGAAGTCGGGGACGAGCTTCAGCGAGACCGGTTTCCCGTCACAAAGACTAAGCACCTCCAATAATTCGTGATTGTCCTCGGAACCGAGGGCAATCAGGACGTCCTGAACGCCCAGCTCGTCGATGAGTCGGGGCAATGCTTCAATCGTGTAGACGTCCGAAGTCACCGGGTTCGCCACGAGCACGTCGGCCCCGTCTCCCCCCCCGTCCAGGTCTGTGAATTTTCGTGCTTGCTCGCCCCGCTGCATTCGAATGGCCCCTACAACCTGCAAACCAGCTTCCGGATAGCGTGCTACGTCCTCGTAGAGCGTCTCCACCCGGTCGCTCCACCCCACGATCAGTGCTTTGTGCAGGCCGTAACCGCGGAGGATCAGTGCCTTCTGTATCGAGCGAATCGTGATCCTGCCGAGTGAAACGAAAACGATCACCGCGAGCCAGTAAAAGAACATGTTCCGGTGAGCCGACGCGGCGTCGAGCTGCCAGATGAACAGCACGAAAAACAGGACGAGAAGCCCGATCGTTACGGTCTTGACAATGGACACGAGCTCGTCGAAGCGGCTGGCGGCATACCGTTCCTTGTACAGGCCAAAGAAAAAGAACAAGACCAGCCAGAAAACCGAGAGCGCCAGGCTCGGCGCAATGAACGAAGTGGGAACGTTGGCGAACGTTCCCAGCCATCCCCATTCGAAACGGGCCAGGTTGTATAAAAAGTTGGCCGTGAAAAGTGCTATTGCGTCAGCAACGAGAAGGGCTATTAATTCGGCTTTACGCGACACGGCGGTTAGCAAGAAAGGATTTTGTAGACACGGCGGTTACATGGTCGTATTCCGTAAAGGTTTCAACTCAAGCCGTGTGCCAAATAAACTTACCTACATCTCATTCGATATTCAAGTAAGATCGATTTTCTGCAAGAAAGACAGGTTCGGATCGTTTTTTATTCACCTCCTACCCGTCGTATTATTGGGCGGCCATTGTACTGAACTTCCAACAGGCGTCGCTTGAACCGATGATCCGGATCGTCCCGGTGATAAGGGTTTTGTCGATCTGTACGGTACTTTCCGTAGCGGGGGTGCTTCATTGCCTTGGGCAATCGAACAGGATTATCCCCGTCGAAGATTGGACGTACGAGTACATTTCCCGTCTCCAACGCCGCGGACACCTGCTCGAGTTACATCCCACGGCTTTGCCGTACACCCAGGGGGACGTCCTGTCGGCGCTCGAACGGATCGAACGTAGAAGGCTTAGTGACGTCGAGCGAAGCTGGGTAGAACTATTGGAATCGGAGCTCGGAATACGGAAAAAATCCGACAGACAGGGCCATCTGTACGGGGCCATCGAAGTGGGCACACGCTTCTCCAGCTCGGACCGCCTTGACGTGCTACGGCCCCTCGACGCGAACCGGTCTCACCTCCAGGCCGGAGACATTCGCGTCTTCCCCAACGCCATGGCAAACGTGGTGTATGAGCAGGGGCCCGTCGTCGGTTCTCTGCAGCTGCAACACGACGTTTTTTACGATACGGATCCTGACGGCATCGACGCCGTGACCCGCCTGTACGTTCGCAGCGAGAATACGTACGTCGGGTACACTTCCCGCATTGCCTCGGTCTTCCTGGGACGATTCTCGAACCAGTGGGGGCCATACGACAGGCCGGCCACCGTGATCAGTGCCAACCCGAGGAGCTACGACCAGCTCAACTTTCGTCTCGGTCGTGGGCCCCTATCTTTACGCAGCCTGCTCGGCGAGCTCGACAACGTCGGAGAAGACGGAACATTTACGGGGCGAGACTTTGAGGGTGAGTACAAACGCCGATTCCTCGCCGCACACCGAATCGACTGGCGGCCTTCCCGGTTTTTCAATCTATCCTTTATGGAGGCTGCTCTTTATTCGGGCAGAAGCAGCGGTCCGTCGCTCAAATACCTCAATCCTCTGCACGCGTTTGCGTTTGAAGTGGACAACAATCCGAAAAACGACGAAAACAACGGCCTCCTGGCAGGGTCTCTTTGGGCTTATTACCGCGGACTCACCATCGAGGGACAGCTTTTACTGGACGATTTCGACATTCTGAGCGAATCCGGTGAAAAAGGTTCGTTAGCCCTGACAGGAAATTTGTTATACGCTGGATTGAGCAAACACGTGGATGCCGGGGCCACTTTTGAGCTGGTCACGGCTCGCGTTTACAACACGCATCAGCCGGAGGGACGGTACATTTATCTGAACCGCGGCCTTGCGACCCAATTCAGTGACTACGTTGCAGTCGAGGCTTTTACCGACGTCTATCCGGAACTTGGAATTAACGGAATCATCGTCACTCCAAGGATTACCATGCTCTGGCAGGGTGAAAGGGACATCCGGCAACTTTACCCGCGAAACGATGAAGACGTCGGGTTGATTTTGACGGGCGACGTTACGCGCACCCTCCGATTGTCGGCTTCCCTTCGGCTCCAGCCTACCCGATGGTGGTGGCTCCGGGCTGACGTCGGCCACAATTTCACCAGCGTTGCCGGGGATGAATCAACCACTCGCCTGGTCGGACTGGTTGAGTTTGGCGCCCGGCTGAGCCTATCCAGACCAATCAGGGCTTCGATTTAACCGCCTTTCAACGTTTTACGCGCGACAGATCTCGTGAAGAAGCTCATTTTCCAGTTGTTGCTTTTAAGCTGCTTTTCACCGCTCTACGCGCAAAATGGAGAACGTGCATTCGAAACAATCAGCATCTACGTTGGTGGCACGCATCACGTTAACCACACGAGGTTCAACGATTACTGGAATCCGGGCACCGGCTTGGAGCTTACGGTAAAGACTCCCTTTTACCTGGGCTATGCTGAGGCCGGCGGGGCTTTACAACCCTTCGACGGCTTCGCAATGGATGTCCCGGATTTTTATTCGCTCGGCGTATTCGTTGGATGGGGTTTTCGATTCAGACAACTTTCTCCCCTGGAAATTCTGGCGGGTGTACGCGCCGGCAATAACCGTATGTCCTTCGACTACGACGCCTACTATGGTGAACGGAACGAAAGTGAGCTGACGCTCGCTGTACGCAGCGAGGTCGCCCTGCGCCTCTTCAGGGGCTGGTCGGTGTTCGCCGCCGGGACGTACGCCAAAACGTACACGTACATTCGTTTGAAGCCGTTTTACGTAACGGCCGGAGTAAGTCACACCTTCAACACGCCGCAATGGTTACGTACGATACTTCGATGAAGGTGCGACTGCCGCTCGTGATACTTGCTCTTGTGTTGCTTTTCTGTGGGCGTAAGGCAGAGGCACAGGATGCCTCCTCGCTCGACGAAAACCCGTTCACGAGGGTCATTTCCGGAGAAACGGTGTTTTCCTCAGGTGCGTACCGTCTTCACGATCTGCTTGCTCTGTCTCCCTGGTGGCACGCCGTTTCCATCGAGGGATACACCTGGTCGGCGTCGGCCAACGCCCTGGATCCACTCGAAGGAACTACCTGGACGGTCTTTGTGGATGGCGTTCCGGTTGCATCCCCATCTCTCGGCGGCGACCCCGTCAACTTCCTCCCGCTACAGATCCACCAGATCGATCACGTCGAGATCGTCGACGTCCCGACGATTCTTAACGGACAATTTGCCGGCGGTGGCGCCGTGCACATCCATACACGCCGCCCGGTGCGTGGTGTGGGGATCCTTGGAGGCCTTGCAGCGGGGAACGAGATCGGCGATCCCGGCCCCTACCTGTTTACCGAGAGCGCCACGCCCAACGTCGACAGAATTGGCCCCGCCTACCAGGGGCTCGCGTCCATATCGGATGGCCACACGTACGTACAGGTTGGGATAAGATCCGATCAGCACCACGCAACGGACGAAAAAATAATCGGCCGTACGGGGAATCTTTACGTCGGCAACCGGAGGCCGCGCCTGCTGCTTTTAGCACCCAGTCTCCGAATGGGCCACTATTCCAGTTGGGGAGAAGTTTCCGTATCTGCCGGTCACACCCGGTTTCAGGACCTCCTCTTTTTCCCGCTTTTCGGAAGGGAGATACCGACCACGCACCTCTATTCGACGGCAGCTATGGAGGGGACACTGAAGGGCCCCGGTCGTTCAGCTTTTCGATTCCACGGTGCCTACTCTCAACACGACTATGCGGAGCGATTCAATCGGGGTGATATCGACCTGGACTGGCGACAGGAGAGACTCGAGGGAAACGTCGAGTATCAAACCGGAGGTTCACGCATTTCCGGAATGTTGGGCATTGGCGTCAAATCAGATCACGTCTATACAGCAAGTGCACTACGAGACCCTTCGTTGCTCGTTGCAAGCGCCTACGGACAGATCACGGTCTTACCGGTTCGATTCTGGCGCAACTCGGCCGGGCTGATGACGAGCAGAGCATCTGGCCGCATCGGGGTCAAGGCGTTGCTCGGGACGTCATTTGTAAATGCGGGTAAGGACGTTTTCAGCCTGTACACCACCTATGCACGTACGCTTCCCGAGGAGAAAAACGATCTCTGGTACTGGATGTATAATGGATACGAAGCCCCCGTCGATTCCACGTCGAGCCTGTCCCTTCCCGCCTATTTGATGATCTCAGACCGGTTCTCGGCAGACGCCGCCCTTTCACTCCGGCCGTTTCTCCGTACCCGGTTTCAGGTCAAAGGATTGTACCGGCGTTTTCAACGTACGCAGCTGCCGGCCTATGACTTTGCCTACGCCTCCACGTCGAGGCCAGTCAATGACAATGGCGCCTATATTCTCGCATCCCACGCCCGGCTGAACCAGAACTTGGTAGGGAACGTGTTCGGGCTATCTGCCGGCATTCGATACCAGTACCTGCCGGTTTTATCCCAGGAAGTGGTATACGTTTACACCCGCCCGTTCTTGAGCGACGCGATGTTCTGGAGGAGCTGGACCAATCTCCCCTGGCACCGGATCCATTACACCATTTACTGGCGTCCAGTACCACGTTTCAGCTTGTATGGGCGATTCCTGTATACTTCGGCCACGCGCTGGCCGGATTATAAACGAGCCGCGCCGGAATCAGGTGGCAAAATCCTTGAGGTCGTACCGTCCTACATCAACCTCGATCTCACCGTGCAAAAATGGTTCTGGAAGGATCACCTGTCTGCCAGCGCTTCGCTGCGGAACGTGCTGAACAGAAGCCTCACGACTCATCCCGCGGGCGCCGTAGACAACCTCTCACTACACGTGAGTCTCGTACTTCAGCTGGGATCCGCCATCCGACGGGCGCCTGATTGATAACCAGATGAACGTAGACGCTTTCAAACGATATGCGTCGATAATCGACGACTGGGAGGCGTTCATACGGGCGCTCGAACGCCCGTTACCCTACTGCATTTGGACCAACACGCTCAGGATCACCTCCGAAAAGTTGCTCGATCACCTGGCTAGTGAAAACGTAGGCGTCGTTCCTGTCGGTTGGTATCCAGGCGCCTTCCGATTTACCTCTCCCGAAGGCCCGGGAAACCGACTGGCTTACCTCGCCGGGTTGTACCACGTCCAGGAGGAGGTTTCGTTATTGCCGGTTGTTTTGCTCGATCCTGCACCTGGAGAGTTCATCCTCGACTGCTGTGCGGCTCCGGGCAATAAAACGGCTCAAATTGCCGTGAAGATGGAGAATCGTGGTACCGTGTTAGCCAACGACCGTAGCCGTGAACGAATGCGGATCCTCCATACCGCCATGGCGCGGCTGGGGATCACCAACACGGTTACGACGATTGGAGACGCCGCCGATTTGATTTGTCCAGATGGTTTTTTCGATCGGGTCCTCGCCGACGTGCCGTGCTCGTGCGAAGGCACGTCCCGAAAGTATCCGAGCGTGCTCAAAAATGCGGGCTTCGAACGCTCGATGCGGATGAGCGCCATCCAGAAGCGGATCCTCCAGCGTGCAATCCAGCTTTGCAGGCCAGGCGGCCGTATCGTCTACTCCACCTGCACGTACGCTCCGGAAGAGAACGAGGCGGTGGTTCAGCACGCCCTAGATTTGTTCGAAGACACAATCCGGCTTCTCCCGGCCCAGATCCCCGGGTTCGTTTCTTCGCCCGGACTGACGGAATGGAACGGCCAATCGTTTGATTCTTCCATGGCTTTCACCATGCGCGTGTGGCCGCACCAAAACGACACGGGCGGTTTCTTCGTAGCGGTCTTCGAGAAGAGAAAAGACGGGCATGATCGCACCGGATCCGAACGGCCAACAATACGCCTTGAGCAGCCGAACGGTATTTTTGATTGGAAATCCATGCTCTTTCACCACTTCGGCACACCTCAAGCATTACTTGAAGAGTACAGGGTCTTCCCAATCGGAGGCCACACTCTGAACATCGACCGGCTTTGTCACACCATACCGGATAGGATGGAGATTGAAGGCAGCGGCATACCTTTCATCCGCACCAAATCTGTCGTGCCCAGACTCACGACGGCCGGCGCCATGCTGATCGGAAGTTCCGCAACGAAAAACGTCGTCCAGTGCGATCGGACCCAGGCAGAGGCCTACCTGTCACGGAAAACCATTCGTTTGCCGGAAAGTCAGGTCCGCACCTGCACGGGGGCGGGACACGTCATAGTCCGATTTGAGAATGTTTCCCTGGGCACGGGCTTTTTCCGTCCCCTACCCGATGGTGGAGGCGAGCTTGAGAGCCTCTATCCCAAATCGAAAACTCTGAGGTGATCCAGAATCGGCTTTTTTGCTATTCGAGCCGGAAGCGAAACGTGATCGTGCCGGTCTGATTCGTCTGCGGTGCATTGGGTGGCAGCGGATTGAATCGCCAGTACTGCAATGCGTTCATCACCGCCTGCTCGAGTGCCGGGTTTGCCTTCATGAGCGGGATTCGCTGGACGATCCGCCCGCTCGGATCTACCGTGATTCTAACCCTGATCGTTGCGTTGACCTTTTCGGTATAGGCCGGAAGGCGCGTATGCGTGGGACGCCGATTGAGGCCCTCGATGTTGTAGGGCGCCGACTTCGTTTCCTCTGTTCCAGGTCCGTCCGCACCTTCGGCGGCGCCAGTCGAACCATCACTGGAGCCGCCACTGGCGGGCTCCGCCTCCTGCTGCTCGGGTGTGGGATTCGGCTCCGATTCTTGGGCGCGTGAGTTCTGTTGCTCCGGCGAGATAACCTCCGTTTCAGGCGATTCCACCGTTTCCACGTCCTCTTCCGGTTGTGGCTGATCCGGCAGGTCAACGGGTTTAGCCTCGTTCGGAGGAGCGGCGGAGGGCCTCGTTTCCGGCTGGACGCGCGTGGCTTCCGTTCGATTGGGCGCCTCGGGACGCGTCTCGGTCGCTCTACGCACAGGTCGGCCTTCCGCAATAGGGCCAAACTCCACCTCGATGTAGCCGAAAGGCTGCACGTCTGTCGCCGCCATCGTGAGAAAAGCGAACAGCACCAACAAGGCGGTATGCGAAAACAGGCTTATTCCGAGCCCGTACCAGTCATTCTTCGTCATATCCCTGTTTCGAACGTAGACCTGAAACGTCTAAACTTAAATTATCCCGGTTCATTCAGCAAGGCATCCTCTCGATCTACACGCTCGACGCACGATCCGGTTCGCTCGATCATTTGGATTGCATCACCTGTTTCAGATTGACCTCGTAAGGCGGCCGCACGATGCCACGCTCCGTCACGATGGCTGAAACGTACTTTGCAGGCGTCACGTCGAAGGCCGGATTGTACACCTTCACGTTGTCCGGCGCAGTCTGCCTGCCGAAGCCGTGTGTGATCTCGCTCGCGTCTCGTTCTTCTATTTTGATTGCGTCCCCATTGGGCGTACTGAGGTCGATCGTCGACGTCGGCGCCGACACGTAAAACGGGATCCCGTGAACGTGTGCCAGCACCGCGATCGAGTAGGTGCCGATCTTGTTCGCCACGTCTCCGTTGGCGGCTATTCGGTCGGCTCCCACAAAAACGGCCTGAACCAGCCCCTGTTTCATCACATGCCCGGCCATGGAGTCGGTTATCACCGTTGCCTCGACACCCGCCCGGGAGAGCTCCCACGCGGTAATTCGACTGCCCTGTAAAAGCGGGCGCGTCTCGTCGACAAACGCCTTTAGCTCGATGCCTCGCTCTTTCGACAGTAGTAAAGGTGCAAGGGCCGTGCCATAGCCGGACGTCGCCACCCCGCCCGTATGGCAATGCGTGAGCACCGTCATGCCGTCCTTCAGAAGCTCCAGACCATACTCTCCGAGCCGGAGGCCGGCTTCGCGGTCTTCGTGCTCGATGGCCTTGGCCGTTTCAAGGAGACGGGCTCGCAAAACCTCTGCCGGGCTGTCCGGTGAAGACAGCACCACCTGCCGCATCCTTTCCAGGGCCCAGAAAAGGTTTACTGCCGTCGGACGTGTGCCGGCAAGCATGTCGATCGTTTCGAACACGTGCTCGTGGGGCCTTTCGTCGCCCTTCCAATCACGCAGCGCCAGCACGGCCCCGTAGGCCGCGGCGATACCGATGGCCGGGGCGCCTCGGACACGCAGCTTCCGAATGGCCTCCGCCATCTGCTCGGGTGTCTCTATCGCCAGCCAGACCTCTTCGGCGGGCAACCGCGTCTGATCCAGCAGGTCAACCCTGAATTGCTCCGCATTCCACTTAAGGGGTACGACCATCATCTACTACTCGTTATTGCCTTTTTGATTAGTTGCACCGCGTGTTTGGGACGGCTGTTCGGAGCTCCAGACATTGGATAAGACGTACCGTGGCCTGGCTTTGACCTCCTCGTACACCCGATCCAGATAGGCTCCAACAACACCGAGAAAGAATAGTTGTAACCCGCCAAAGAAGAACGCGACAAATACCATCGACGCCCATCCCGAAACGGCGTCATCGAGCACGTACTTGACGTATAGGACCCAGATGAGACCCACCACAGCAAGAATCGACGTGAACAGCCCGAGCTGAACGGCAAACCTCAGCGGCTTGTCGCTGAAGGAGGTCAGGCTCCGCATGGCGAGCCGCACCATCTTCCGCAGAGAGTACTTCGTCGTACCGGCAAATCGTGGGGCGCGCTCGAACTCGATCCCTACCTGGTTAAACCCCAGCCAGGCGATCAAGCCCCGGACGAAGGGCTGCTGCTCGCTGATTTCCCGATACGCATCGAGAACCTTTCGCGATACGAGCCTGAAATCGCCCGTGTCCATGGGGATGTCGAGATCCGTCATCCACTTGAACAGCCGATAAAAAAGGGCGGCGGAGTACTTCTTGAAGGCCGTTTCTCCCATACGTTCCTTCCGCACCCCGTATACGACGTCGTAACCCTCACGCCACTTCGCGATCATTTGCGTGACAACTTCGAGCGGATCCTGAAGATCACCGTCCATGATGACGGCGGCATCCGTCTGAACGAAGTGCATCCCGGCCGTGATGGCGAGCTGGTGGCCAAAATTCCGTGAGAACTGAAGCATTACATAGCCAGGACGCCCCGCGGTGAGCGTCCGTATGAGGTGGGCCGTCTTGTCCTTGCTGCCGTCGTCTACAAAAACGACCTGCACAATTTCGGGGTGCTCCGCCCGGTATGCTTCGATCGAGGCAAAGAGCTCGGGGAAGACTTTCTCTTCGTTGTAAAGGGGAATCACGAGTGAGACCGTTTCCCGCGAATCCCCTTCAGAATGCGGTATGTCCACGTGGTATCCAGTCCCTAAGGTGAATGCGTTGGCACGAAATTACGCATCCGGATTCTCGATTCCCACCTGTTCATCAATGGAACGAAGGATTGCTCCTCTCCTACTCTTCGGTTCGTTGCAGCGACGCACTTTCGAGTCTTACTTGAAGTGAAATACGGTGTGAGTAGCCCAGCTCAGAAAGGCCGGCAAAGTCGCCGAAACCGTAGTCGATGGCAAGCTGCTTCAGGTGCAGGCCGGCTCCTACCGATGGGGTCATCTCGAGCCCGAAGGCCTCACTGTGCATGACCTGGTTCACGCCAGCCCTGAGTGAAATCAGATTGCGGTAGGTGAATTCGGTGCCAAAACGAGGATGGAATGAAAGGTCTCCCGTGTTCAACGCGTACGACTTCTGCCCGTCAAACGCCACGTCGACGTCCAGCCCGAGCGTCAGGCTATGCTCGGACCCGACGGGGAATACGAGCCCGGAACCAAAGCGTGCGACGGGAAGGACGGCTTCCGCTCCGCCCTCGGGCAGCCGGAAGTCGTCGTAGCTCAGCATGGCGCCTTCAAACGCCTCCTCGTTGATGCTCCACGTTTGCAGCATCCGCGACACATCCTGAATGTTCAAACCGAGCAGAAGTGGCCCCGTTTTGTACTGAAGCCCGGCGTCGAAGCTGTAGCCCCACGATGAGGCAAACGAACCGATGGATCCACGGATCACCTTCCCGCTTACGCCCAGCACCAGGTTATCGGACAGCGACCTTGCATAGCTGACAAACATCGCGTAGTGGGCGTAGGAAAAACGTGATATGTGATTCTCGGTGTCTGCCAATGGTACGCCGCGTTCTCTGTCCCAGGCATTCAGCGTGTTTGGGATGTCGTCGACGCCAAGGCGGATGAGCGACAGGCCAAACGTCGAACGGGCATTGATCGGAAAAGCAAAACTCCCGTAATCGTACGACACGATGCCCGCAAAACGTTCGGCGTGCATGTACCCCACCTCAGGGTAAACGAGCCCGCTCAAACCTGCCGGATTCCAGTATCCGGCCGTCACGTCGTTTGCAATGGCCACATACGCGCCACCCATGGCCAGCGCCCGTGCTCCTACGCCTCCGGCAAGAAAATCTGCCCCATACTTCGCGGTGCGTTGCGCGATCGCTTCGGAAGCCACGAATAGGCCTGTGATTTGAACGAGGACGAAGTACAGGACGAAAACGTGCCGCATGAATGTGCTCAATTTCATAGGGGACCGAACTTTACCGGTTACAACAGGCTACACAAGATCCAATAAACATTCAATTTACGCAATACAATCTGCACGAAGGCAAGTCTTTTAGCCCTCACGTGCCGGACTCCTCGAACACTTCGATGAGTCCGCAAGACAACGCAACGAGCTGTAATCGGATAGCCTTATTCAATTCGAGCGGACGTATACCGAATGTTTCGATGTCACGTGTGATACGCTCCCCGGATTGCACCCTGGACTTCAGTTCCGGCAGTTGCTGCTGGAAGGCCAGGTATCTCGCAGGGATTCCGCTGCCCGAACCGTCGCCCGGTATTACAAACAAAGGCAGCTCAGTGACGAGGCAAAGCGGGTCTCCTCCAAGTTTTTCGACGTACTCCATCGAGCTGTCGTGGAAGAGCCCGGCCGTTCGCTCGTCTTTCTTGCTTCGGAAATATTGCCGCATGGCCTCCCCTTCAGGCGTTGTCGTGAACCCGGGTTCAATGTAAAAGAAACCCTTCTCTCCCTTCCGGTTGTGGTCGTGCAAACCGAGCCCCTCGTTTCGTACGGCTGTTGCGAAGCGGTCGCGGAGCAGTTGCGTACGAAATGACCACCGCCGGTTGATCAACAGCATCGCCCCCTCTGAAAACGCCATACCGTGTAGACTGGCATGTAGTGCGAAGGGAGCGAACAATTTTAGAAACGCCGATACGGATGCATTTTCCGGCCGCATAGCCGGATAGCCAAACTCCAGATCTCGCCCGGGCGGCTCTCGAAAAACGCCACCGAGAAAGGCTTCCACGTCCGGCCACTTCGCTATCCAATCTCGATTCCGTGCTTCCCCATCCGGGTTGACGTGAGGAACGACAATGAAGGTAAAGCAGGACAGAAGCGGCTCGAACTCCTTGCGCCGAGTCAGCAATCGGGTAACCAGCAGCCTCAAGGTCTCGGGTCCTACGGGCTCGTCGGAGTGTGCGCCGGCAAGCAGGCTCACGTGTAGTGGTCCGTTCCCCAACACGATACCATACAACTCCCTCCCCTCTTCACTCCTTCCAATCGTTCGAAACGTCGCGACGTCCGGGTGTGAATTGCAAATACGCTCAATCTCCTGTCGTGCCACGTCGAAAGCGGTGAAGCCGACTTCTTCTTTCGAAGACAACAAACCGGTGAGATCAAAGTCACGCATGAGTACCAGGTAACGTCAGTTGCGCTCGTGACGCAGACGGACCAGCTTGAAGTGAGGGTCCTGGTAAAGGACCGGGTATGACGTTGGCGTCTCAGGATACAACACGGCATACTCGGCTCCGAACTTCTCGGCCACTAGGCTTAGCCGGGAATCGGGAATGGTCCGGTACGCCCGGTCAAGAACGGCTGCGCCGGGGAATCCACCTACGTCCGTAGTGCCGTAAACCGTCGTCATTCGATCCATCCATTCCGCTATTGAGGAATCCTGAAAAACGAACGACTTGAAGTCGACGACGATGGCTCTTTCGGATATCAAACGGAAACGTCCGCCATTTGGCGGCACTACGAAGACTGCATCCTTGGGAAGATTCTCACGGGCGAAAGACGCCACTTGGTCATACGGATCGTGTGCCTGCTCCAGCGTAAAAACACCTGTTTCTTGCAACACCGGCGAGGCATCTCGATAGGCCACGATCAGCGGGAAAGCCGTACAGACGAGGATGAACGGATAGAGGCGTCGGCTGAAACCGGCAGGATACCAGACGAACCAACCAGCTAGTCCTAGAAAGGGAATCAAAAAGAGATATTCGCGAAGATCGTGGACCTTCCAAAAATAAAGGACCAACACGACGGAAATCACCAGATACACCACAGCGGCCAGAGGAACCGGTCGTAGAAATCGTTGCCTAATGATTTCAGCGAGGTGTGCAACCAGGGCACTAACCGGCTGAGCCAGTCCAGTCCCCGATAAGGCGATCAGCGCGCTCCAGCGCCCAATTCCTCCCGCCGTTAACCAGCTCGCAACACTTCGCCCGATCAATAGCAACCCGAGCCATTTGATAATGTAGATCAAACGGTAGAGCTGCATCGATGCAATCGTTCGGATGGGCCACACTTCGACGAACAGCCAGCCTGCAAAAAGAAGGAGGAGGATAAGACTTACCGTGATCGCTACGCGATCTGCACATGCCCGGTCCTTCACCTTCTCCTTACGCCAGAGCCACCAGGCGAGGAACACGGTTGCAACAAACAGCACGAAGCCGACCCATTCTCGCGGGTCCATTTGTGATGGGACGTAATGGTGCGGGTTCCGGAAGTAGACCAGGATGTCGAAGAATTCCTGTTTGGACAGGGTCTTTTCCATCTTCCCGAGAAACACCCCGTACGCGAGCAATACGAGCGCCAGCAGACCGGTCAAGGCTGCCGATAGCTGCTCGAAGGGGGTGCGTCGGTCAGGCTCCTCAACCTTCCGCCTGAAGCGCAGGAGCGCATCGAACGCCACGATGCCCAGCGCGAGTCCCCCGGTTTCGAGACCAACGACGGGATGCGCCAGCGAGCTGATCGCGGCCAACACCGTCGCAACCGTAACCCGAAGTCGCAATCCGGCCCAAAGTGCAAGCAATGCGATGGGCTCCGCAAGAGAGGCCTGCACCAGGTGCTCCCAGATGAGAAACGTCGCTCCACCCAAATCGATGCTGTGCACAGCACCGATCAGGACGCAACCCGCAAGCGCCGCCAGATCGTCCTTGAAAAGATCACGTCCTGCCAGAAAGCTGATCAAAAGGGTCAGCACGTTGCTCAAAACCGTCAACACGAGCATGACGACCGGTAACGGTACAAACGCGGAGAAAAAGGCAATCAGTTGATAGTAGTAGTACCGAGGGCCGAACAGCATGCTCTCTTGCACGTGCCAGTCGGCAGCGTAGAGCGAAGTGTCCGCCATGTGGCGTATCGGCGGAATGTGCTCGATGTGGTTGATGAGGCCGTAAACGTACTCCGCACGCAGGGTGGCCAGCACACCGGCCACCAGAGAAAACACCAGAACGTCTGCCAGGGAAAGACGTACCTGCCCGCCCGGTCGCTCGGGCTCAAGCGTGGCATTCTTCGTTTGGGATTGGATCATTTTTGGGAATGGATCCGCCGGGCGGGCCGATTTAATTGGCTTCAAAATACTGAGGTGCTACCTGCACGGCAAAGCGCCCTGCGTGTTCCGCAAACTTGCACCGGGAAGTGGAGAAGCCCTTGAAAAATGACCCGGATTCGGGCAATCAACTCAGGCGGAATGTTCCTGGATCACTTCGAGGAACGCCTCACCGTACCGTTCGAGCTTGGCTTCTCCCACACCGGAAATACGCCCAAGAGCGGTAAGATCCCGGGGAAGGTGGTGAACCATGGCCGCGAGGGTCGAATCGTGAAAGATCACGTATGGTGGTACGCCCTGAGCTCGTGCAATTTCAAGCCTTCTGCGACGCAATGCATCAAACAGGGTTCTCTCCGTCTCTGTACGTGGTACGGCATCAGCAGCACCCTTCGCCTTTTTCTTTTTGCCCTTTGGAGCCGGACGCGCATCGTGTCTGAAGAACAGCTCCTTCTCGCCTTTCAGAACCGGACCGCAAGCCCTGGTGAGTCGCATCCCACCGTAACCGTCCACATCCACTCGAAGGTAATCCGATGCCACGAGCTGCCGAATGACCGACCTCCACTCCGTAGCCGTAAGCTCGGCGCCAATCCCGAAGGTGCTCAATTGATCGTGCCTGAAACGTCTCACCTTGTCCGTAGCATTACCAAGCAAAATGTCGATGATGTGGGCTGCTCCGAATCGCTGCCCGGTGCGGTGTATACACGACATGACCTTCTGGGCTGCGATGGTTGCATTCCACGTTTCGACCGGTTCAAGGCAGTTGTCGCAGTTGCCGCACGGTCTGCCAATTGACTCGCCAAAATAGTTGAGCAGGACCTCTCGGCGACATGCTGCCGTTTCGCAGTAGCCAACGATGGCATTTAGCTTGTGCCTCTCCACCCACTTGTGTGCGCTGTCCGCCCCTGACGCCTCGATCATCTTCTGAATAACGACCACGTCAGCGATACTGTAGGCCAGCCACGCATCCGCTGGCAGCCCGTCGCGTCCTGCCCTTCCTGTTTCCTGATAGTACGACTCCGGGCTCCGTGGAACGTCGACGTGGGCGACGAACCGCACGTTGGGCTTGTCGATGCCCATCCCGAAAGCTACGGTCGCTACCACGACGACGCCCTCGTCGTTGATGAACCTGCTCTGATTCTCACGCCTCGTTCGATCGGATAATCCGGCGTGGTACGGTACGGCGTCGATGCCGTGGGTACACAGCCACTCGGCGACCTCCTCGACCCTTTTCCTCGACGTACAGTACACAATGCCGCTGTCCCCGGCGTGCTCGCTCTCGATGAACTGCAACAGCTGTTGCTTGACGCTTTTCTTTAGTACGACGTTGTACCTGATGTTTGGACGGTCAAATCCTGTGACCAGGACGTCTTCCGGGGATAGTTTGAGACGCCTGACGATGTCCCGCCTCGTCGGAGCATCCGCCGTAGCCGTGACCGCAATACAGGGCGTATTGGGATAGCGGCGGCGCAATTCGGAGAGCTGGAGGTATTCGGGCCGGAAATCGTGCCCCCATTGGGAGATACAATGCGCCTCGTCGATGGCAAAGAGCGCCACCTCCACCTGATCCAGTAGCTCAAGAAACTCGGGGGTGAGCAGCCGCTCGGGAGCCAGATACAACAAGTCGAGATCACCGGCAACCAGCTTTTTCTCCACTTCCCGCTGGCGGTTACGAGGAAGGCTCGAGTTCAGTACCGCCGCCTGAACGCCAAGCTGTAAAAGTCCGTCTACCTGATCCTGCATCAAAGAAATCAGGGGCGACACCACGATGCCACATCCACGGCGAAGGATCGAAGGGATCTGATAGCAGAGCGACTTCCCGCCGCCGGTGGGCATCACTACCAGTGCGTTCCCTCCATACAGCAGGCGCTCGATGACTTCTTGCTGACCCTGCCGGTATTCGTCGTATCCAAAGACCGTTTTAAGTATATCCCGGTGATCCTCCAACGTTTGATAGCCCATTCTCTAACTTATTCGCTCCAGTTTTTCCGGCCCGCCGTCAAACACCCATACGGAAGACCCATCCATCAACCGGTGTCCTTCAACCCCACGAAGGTATGAGTGTTACATGTGAACGGGACAAAATATTCCACCTCTTCTCTACGTGATGGTCCAGGGATATGCTTCTAGGTCGGCGTACGAATGCTGCAGGCGCCAATATCGTACGTTTCGTCCGTTACGCTCCCGGTGACTGCGGCTTTTTACCAGTCCTCAAAGTGAGGGAACGTCGATCCACCGGCGCTCCCGCCAGGATTGATAAGCCAGCTCCGCCAGCTGGACACCCTTCGCTCCTTCCCTGAGCGTCCAGGCAAACGGCTCGTCCCACACGACGTGACGCAAAAACAGCTCCCACTGGATCTTGAACGCGTTCTCGTACTCCTGTTGATCGGGAACGAGCTGCCAGTCGTCGTAGTAGCTGTGCGGATTGTCGACGTCCGGATTCCAGACAGGCCTTGGCGTCGCAACGTAGGGCTGCACCCAGCATTTCCTCAGTCCTGCCACGGCCGATCCCGCCGTGCCGTCAACCTGGAGGGTAAACAGGTCGTCGCGTCGAACGCGAGTCGTCCAGGATGAATTGAACTGCGCGACGATATCTCCTTCCAGCTCGAACAGGGCGTACGCCGCGTCGTCGGCGGTGGCGTCGTATGGTTGTCCTTTTTCATCCCACCGCCGCCCGATGTGCGTGGCGCCAAGTGCCAACACGGACCTGACGTTTCCGAAGAGGTCATCGAGCACGTAGCGCCAGTGGGCGAACATGTCGAGGATGATACCACCCCCTTCCTCACGGCGGTAGTTCCACGACGGCCGCTGAGCCGGGATGGTGTCCCCTTCAAAGACCCAGTAACCGAACTCTCCACGAACCGAAAGTACGCTACCGAAGAAATTCCTCTCTTGCAGGCTTTTCAGCTTCCGCAGGCCAGGAAGCCACAGTTTGTCCTGTACGACACCGTTTTTTACCCCCGCTTTCTCCGCCAGGCGCGCGAGTCCGACTGCCTCCTCTGTGGTGAGAGCCGTCGGTTTTTCGCAGTACACGTGTTTACCCGCCTCGATTGCCCGGCTGACGCACTCCACTCTCCGATCCGTCGTTTGAGCGTCGAAATAGACCGTCATGTCCTCACGGGCAAGCGCTTCGTCAAGGTCGGTCGTCCAATCCATGAACCCGGTCTGAACGGCAAGTCTTTCGAGCTTATCCCGATTTCGGCCGACGAGCAATGGTTGTGGCATGATCACGGCGCCGTCACCAACGCGAATGCCGCCCTGGTCGATGATGGCGCGAATGGATCGCTTGAGGTGCTGGTTGGTCCCCATCCGACCGGTCACCCCATTCATGATGATTCCGACTCGGTGTACCTCGTATTCAGGCATGGTGATCTCCGGTTCGTTGCGCCAGGTCAACTTGCTGGATGGTTATCAAAAAAAGTGCTCAGCCTTTCGAAATATGCTGTGGCCATGCTCCTTCCGGAAGCGGCGGCGCCTCGATTCCCGCCCGGGGAAGCGTTCCTTCGAGTTCCTGCCTCCAATGTGCCACGTCACCCGCCGGTCCGTAGCAATAGAGCATCTTCATCGGCCTGTCACCAGTATTGGTGAGCTGGTGATACTCGTTTGAAGGGATGTAAACGAGCTGCCCGGCCGAGATCGTCTGCCGTTCGGAGCCCAGACACATCTCCCCTTCCCCTTCGATGATGAAATAGACCTCCTCTTGCTCGTGATTGTGCCAGGGCACCTGCCCCCCTTGAGGCTCGAGCGTCACGAATCCCATAGAGAAGAGGCTCGATTGTACGGGCGACGCACCGCCGACAAGGTTCTGCGTCCTCCTTCGTGCCGGATACGTCCGCCCTTCGATGCGTGATAAATCAGCGATGGTCATGAGCTTGGCAGGCAGGTTGAAAATGGCAGATGTCCACCACCCAGATTAACAACCCTGCCCCTTAGAGGCAACGACTGAACGATTGGGTATTGCTGGGAATTCAGTCCGATTGCTTTTTGCTCGAGCCGTAAAATCGCGAACGAATCTGCAGGCGAAGGCTTGCCAAAATGGAAGATTCGTCGTTTATTGCGGCCCGTCGTTCGAAACAGCCGGTAGCGGTGCATCAGACGGCATCTTTGGCGTTCTTTCACGAACGATCTATTGGCACTTGGGGATCGAACGACGTATTTTTCAGTTCTCCGATCCGATCGATGGATCGGGAACAAGTAGGCGGAGCAAAGATTCTACTAGTCCGCAAATAAAGTCTGGTCCGGTAGTTCAGTTGGTTAGAATGCCAGCCTGTCACGCTGGAGGTCGCGGGTTCGAGTCCCGTCCGGACCGCAATATGAAAAGGCCGCGAGTTCTTCTTTTAGGAAGCCCCGGCCTTTTTTCGTCCATGCGAGTCGCATCTCCGTTCAAAAAAGCCTTTCCTGAGCCGGGTAACAGGATTTCTGCCCTGATCTCTACGGCTCCGGTGTGCTTCCAGGTCTTTCTCCGTCGGCTGGGATCCCTGCTTTTAGCATTTTCATTTCTAACGGGTTCTGTTACATTCAGGTAACGCCCCGGCTGTCGTTTGCTGGTCCGTAGTGGCGAGGATTTGTGGTGAAGTGGGATGGTCCGGTCTTTCCCGGGAGAAAGGTTACGCTTTCTGTTGATGGGACCGGGGTGTCGAAGCGAAAAAACGTTCCGTCAATAACCCCACCAACCATACGTTAATTCTCGTTATGACCAGATCGATTCTCATCCTGTTGCTGTTCTGCCTCTTTCCGTTACGGGCGGCAGTCGGGCAACAGAACACCGCTCCGACGGCAACGAACGACGCCGTGACCGTCGACATGGACGTTGCGACTACACTCAACGTCCTGAGCAACGACAAAGACGCCGAGAAGGATAAACTTCTGGTCGTCGACATCACCGCGGAGCCCCGGCACGGATGGGTCGAGGTAGCCGATGACCTTCTTACTATCCGTTACACCCCCCATCCCGGTTACATAGGCCGCGATACACTGGAGTACAAAATCACCGACGGCAACGGCAACTACGACACGGCCGACGTTTTCATCACTGTTGAAAAAGGCAAAAACAGACCCCCCGTTGCCCGAAGAGACTGGATAACCGTCGAGCCAGATAGTGAAGTGGAAATTGACGTCCTCTGGAATGACACGGATCCCGACGGCGACGAGCTGACCATTGTCAGCTGGGATGTTCCTGCCGACCTCGGCACCATTGAAGAAGACGACGGCATCCTGGTGCTCACCGTGGCTGCAGCAGCATCAAAAGACACCTACAATATTTACTACACGATTGAGGATGATGAAGGGGAAGAAAGCGAAGCTCGTTTGCGAATCACTATTGTAGATGACGTGGACGATGAAAACGACCGTCCAGACGCCGAAGAGGACAACTTCGACGTATACGAAGACCTTCCTACCATCCTGCCCGTCCTGTTGAATGATCGAGACGATGACGGCGACGAGCTCGAGCTCACGGCGATCGTTAACCGCCCAACGAAGGGTAGCGCCCGTATTTCCAACGACAAGAAAAGTGTCCTCTTTACACCGGCGGCTGACGCAACCGGTGGCGACAAGCTCTCCTACGAAGTGACCGACGGCGAAGACGATGACGTCGGCTTCGTGCTGATCAACATTCTCCCGGTAAACGACGACCCCGTCGCCACAACGGATACCGTCGTTACGACCTCCGGCATCGCCATCGACGTCGACGTTCTGAAAAACGACACGGACAAGGAAGACGACGATCTCGTCGTTACCTCCGTCGGAAAGCCGGCGCACGGGACGGCCGCCATCGTGAAGGGGCAGGTCCGCTACACCCCTGCCGAAGACTACTTCGGGAGTGATTCATTCGTTTATACCACGATTGACGGCAACGGCGGTACGGCAACCGGAACTGTGCTGGTTACGGTCAAGCGCGCCAATACGGCCCCCGTCGCCGAAAATGACGCCGTGACGATCGATGAAGACGACGTCGTAGTGATCGACGTCACGAAAAACGATACGGACGACGACCGTAAGTTTAGCCTGACCATTCTGACACAGCCCGAACACGGCACCGCGGCGGTCAACGACAACGGCACGCCGGCCAACACGGCTGACGACAAGATCACGTACACGCCCGAGCTCAATTTCGCAGGCGTAGACTCCTTCTTTTACAAGGTCTCCGATGAAGAGGGGCTTGCGGACTCGGCGAAAGTGACGGTAACCGTCCGCCCGGTCAACGATCCCCCGTCGCCGGCCAAAATCACCTCTCCCACAAACGGATCGAGGCTCGTCATTGGTGGTTCGCTGACCAAGCCGGCTGATCCCACAGAACCGATCGAGTTCAAATGGAATCCCGCCGACGATCCGGAAGATGACGAGATCACGTATACGTGGTACCTCGCCACTGCGACCGGATTCACGCGCGAGACGACACTCTTGAAAGAAGACGTCGGATCGGATCTGTCCATCGTACTCGACGTGGGCACCATTGCGGCTGCACTCGACGAGGAGGACGTCAGGCTGGCCGAGTCCCTCACGGTGTATACGCGTGTGACGGCGTATGACGGGGAGTATTCCATCCCCAGCGAAACGGTCCGGATCACGATGACCAGAGGGACCGTCACTGACGTCGAAAACGTTGCCGAGCTGCCAACGGAATTTGCGCTCAAGGGCAACTACCCGAACCCGTTCAATCCGTCGACTACCATCCGCCTCGACGTACCTGAACTGTCGGAAGTGGAAGTCAACGTGTACGACCTGACCGGCCGTCACGTTATGACAGTGCCGAAGCAGACGCTGGCCGCCGGCGTCTCGCAGCCGATCGAGCTCGACGCCTCGGCGCTCGGATCGGGCGTATACGTGTACCGTATCGTGGCTTCGGGCAAGACCCGTAGCTGGTCCGGCAGCGGACAATTCGTGCTCATCAAATAACGTGAGTGAATTGTGGCGTGGCCGGAGGCAGAATGACAGTGCCTCCGGCCGCGCCAAACACACCCTGTATTGGCACTGCTTCTCGGTTTCTTCGGACTGGAGCGGAAACATCCAGTCAAAAGGCGCATTGACGGACCCCGAATAAACGCAGCACCTTTCTTATTCGGATCCCTCGTTTCACTTCCCGCATGCGACCTCCCGACCGGTTCCAGTCTGCAAGGTTCGAGAACTATGACGTACGTGAGCCAAGCCAGGCGGAAGCATTGGAAAGCGCCCGGGCCTTTGTAGAGAAGCTGAGAAGTCGGCAGGGTTTCACGTCGCGCATCCGACGTTTCTTGCGTTCGTCTTCAAGTGATGGGCAGCGAGGGTTGTATCTGGTTGGACCAGTCGGTACGGGGAAAACGCACCTCCTGGCGTCGATGTATCACGCATTGCACCCCGAAATCCCCTGCGCGTTCATCACGTCCGCCTCCTTGTATCGAATACCTGAGCCGCCTTCGATCCTTGCCGAACGGATTGCCCGCCGGTACCGTGTACTCTGCCTCGACGAAGTGGAAGCCGACGACCCGGCAAACGAAGCGAAACTGGTCGCCATTCTTCGAATCCTTGCCTCGAAGGGCGTTACGGTACTCGCCACCAGCAACATCGAGCCCGAGCGGTTCGTCTCGGTAGCCTACGGCAACGATCGATTCAGGAGATTCCTCATAGAGCAGTTTCACGACCGGTATACGGTTGTATTCGTTGGTGGCGACGATTACCGGCAGCGGCTGGAAAAAACGGGAATGGCCTGGCTTGGCCCAGCTCACCTGACGCGGGAGGCGATGCGCACCGTCTACCAGTCGGACCTGCGTAAAAAGAAATGGATCACGTTCGACGAGCTGTTGGAGGCGTCGATCGAAACCGAGCATACCGCACTACTTCGACGACTCGGCGCCTTTAGCAGCATTTACATCGCGGACATCTCGATACGCGACACCGACGATGCACTCCGTCTCCTCCGGATCATCGACGACCTGTACCTGATACCGGATCCGCCTGTCCTGCACTTCACCTCAGAAACCCACCCTCAAAACTGGTTTTCGGCTTCTGCCCTGCACGGGAGTATCGCCATTGGGATCGCCGAGAAGTTCAAACGAACGGTTTCGCGCGTGCAGGCCATGTGCCGTCTCGAAGTGCTGGCAGACCGCCCTCCCATCGAGCTCAAAAAAAGCGCATGAGTTGATTTGCGTCACGCTCTCTGTGCATGCCGGCCTGCACCCAAGAGTTCTTGCGGGATCACCTTCTCTCCGAAAATTCGGACGGACAGATCGAGGAGTTCAGGATCGAGAACAAGCTCGTGAAAGAACGGGTCGTCCTGGTAATTTCGCCATCTCTCCAGGACCTTCATCTGCTGTGCGGCGCCGTCATACTTGAGCCCATCGAACGATTCCAGCTCGTTCCACCCGTTAGGCCCGTGCCGGGCTACCAGTTGAAGACCCTTGTCGTCGAACTTCACTTGTAGCCGGTTCGAGAGGCTTCGCCGATACTCTGTACTCGAAAACCAATCGTTGTAGCTCACACTTACCCTGTCCGGCAGGTAGTTCGTCTCACCGAGGAACTCGTGCGCGTACGCCTTCCATTGTTCTCTCGCCCGCAA
>CBINFS010000049.1:0-25038 GCA_966250015.1 uncultured bacterium
GAGCGCTGGGTCTGTTCGAGGAGTTGATCGAGCTTGGGGAGGGCAACGCCGAGGCATACCAGCGGGCGTTCGACGTGGCCTTCGACTGGATGCAGACGTATCCGGTGAAGACGAACAAGTGGGGACCGTTCTTCGAAGACGTCCCCGGGTGGTCGGACACGCAGATCAACGCGGTTACGTATGCGATGTTTTTGATGGAGCATCCGGAACTGGATCCGAATTGGCAGCAGACGGTGAAGGGGATCTTCGAATGGGTACATGAAGAGCTCGGCAACCACGAATACGAGCTGTACGGCGTGATTCCGACCAATGAACAGACCGCGTATCGTGTGCCCGGCAACAGCCACTCCTCGCGGCAGGCGTCGATGGAGCTTCGGTACGCTGAGCTGACCGGGGACACGACCTGCGTCCGGAACGCGGTGCGCCAGCTGAACTGGGCGACGTACATGGTCGACACTGATGGGAAGAACTACTATCCAAAGAGCAACATCTGGATGACGGACGGATACGGGGACTACGTGCGTCACTATCTCCGTGCGATGGCCGCCGCTCCCGAGCTGGCGCCTGAGGACGCGGACCACCTGCTGCGCACGTCCTCGATCGTGCAGAACATACGCTACGAGCCCTCAGAGATCGTCTATCGGAAGTTCGACGCGCAATCGGAAGA
Source organism: uncultured bacterium (assembly GCA_966250015.1). Taxonomy (GTDB): domain Bacteria; phylum Bacteroidota; class Rhodothermia; order Rhodothermales; family DASSAV01; genus CBINFS01. Next base: position 668 of record CBINFS010000049.1, read on the forward strand.
GCTTTTCCGTTTGACGTCGAAGCCGACGGAGGTGCAGGTGGACGGCGTGGCGTTGGAGGAGCGTGGAGGCGACGGGGCCGGCTGGACGTGGGAGCCGCTTGCGACGGGCGGTGTGCTGGTCGTGCGGTCCAACGGACGCGAGGTTAGATTGTCTTTGTAGGAGAGCCGGTTTTCAAGAGAACACATTTCTTTTATGGACGAGATCGGTCACATCAAAGAAAACCTCAGTAGGGCGCTGGAGGGGCCCGCGTGGCACGGTCCTGCGCTGATGGAGCTGCTCCGAGGGGTCTCGGCGGAGCAGGCTGCCGCTCATCCCATCCAAGGAGCGCACTCGATCTGGGAGATCGTGCTGCATTGTATTGCCTGGCATCGGGCTGTAACAAAGCGCCTACAAGGCGAAATAATCGAGCTGGAAGGGGAAGCCGACTGGCCGCCCGTCAAGGCACGCGACGAACGGGCCTGGCAGGATTGCTTGGGGGAGCTGAATCAGAGCACTCAAGAGCTGCTCATGGAACTGGATTCGTTTACCGTGCAGCGCCTGGACGACATGGCGCCGGGGAAGGACTATTCTTACTCTGTCATGCTCCACGGCCTCGTCGGCCACGACCTCTACCATGCGGGGCAAATCGCACTGCTCAAGAAAGGGGTGTGACGTCGTGGAATCGTACCATGTAAAAAATCCCACCCCGCGAGAACGGGGCGGGATTTGCTTTGACGCAAGGTCGGTAGTGTCTCACTGGTCGAGCAGCTGGTCGGCGCCGAGGACGAGGAACATGAAGTTGCTGGCGCCGCCGCCGAGCACGTACTCGACCTGCTGCCACAGGTAGGGAAACTCCTTCAGCTCAGGAAAGTCCGGCCGAATCAACGCGGTGCCTGAGATCACGCCGCCGGGTATGTACGAGTAGTCCGCACGGTTCAGGCCATACGCGATGGTCGCCGACTTCGAGCCGACGCCCGACGCGAACGAAGCGGTATTGACGCCGGGATGCACGCCGAGGACGAAGTTGAGTGCGTTTAGCATGTACTCGGGGCTGACGACGTCCGGGAACCCCTTATGCAGGAAGTATTGCTGCACGCCGAAGCTCTGGATACCCCATCCTGCGCCCCAGATGTAGGGCTCGTAGGGTACGCCGTAGGGCGTCTTTTTCTGCTGTTCTACAACCTCGGCGAAGTGACGGGCGACAGCCTCCCGTACTTCGTTCGTGAACGTCTCGTCGTTGATCAGAGGCAGCGCACGGCCGATGAGCCAGCCAGTCCCCCTGATGTTTTCAACGATCCGCTGCCGGTTATCGAGCAGGACCTGCCGGTACTCGGGTTTGCCCGTGCTCAGGAGAAGCTCGATCGTGGCGTGGATGTAGTTGTTGAAGCTCCGGGTCAGGTCTCGCTCTTCCCTGTAGAGGGCTTCCGCCGCGGCCAGGCTTTCCTCGGCAAGCGCCGGGTTGTAATCCTTCAGCACGCGCCCCGCGATGGCAAGCGCCACGATGCCTCGGAACTCGTGATTGGGGTGCTGCTCGGTGAACACCCAGCGGTCGTCGGGGACTCCCGAATGGGTGGCGGTGCGCTCGTTCGGAGCCAGTGACGGGTCGTAGAACAGGTTGTCCGTGCTGTTGATTACGTCGCCAAGGAGCACGTACTGTTTCAGCGTCGGAACGATGATCCCGCGGTAGAGACGGCCGAGGCTTTTATACCCACCGAGGATGGTCAATACGCCGTGCTCGACCTGCTGGAGAAGATCGGGCACGCCGTCCGGCTGGTGGATCTTGACCAGATTGTTTTCCTGGTCGATTGTGGTCTCGTCGTAGTCGACGCCGAAGGCTTCGTAGGCGGACGCCAGGATGAACACTTCATCGGCCTGCGACTCGATGCGGAAGTCGTCGTCGCCGGCGTCGTGCCAACCGCCCTTGTTGAGGCCGGGTACGAGGTCGCCGGGCTTGAAGCGGGTCAACGTAGACGGACCCTGGACGTACCCGTCGAAGTGGTTGGTATCGACCGGCGCCATCCGGGCGTCGTCCATGTGGCAGGCGCCGTGCCAGACGCGGTACTGCTCCTCGACGCGCATGTGGCACATCTGGACGGGCAGGAAGTACTCCAGCGTCGGCTGCCAGACGTGGCGTTTGAACACGTCTTCCGCAATGCGGAACGGGTTGGTGCGGAAGTCGCGGTATTCGACTACGTAGAGGCCGGGGTCGGTGATCTGAGAGAAGTCGAACGTGAGATAGTTGTAGCGGAGGAATTTGCCGAACGTAGAGGGTGCGCCGGTGAGCACATCTTCAAACCCACCTTCTTCATTGACGCGCCTGACGCGAACCGTTCCGCCGCCCTGGTCCGATTTGTCGAGCTCGATGATGGCAACCTTGCTCTGATTCGGGTGATACCCCACCTGGGATACCTGAACGACCGGCGAATGCTTCCATTCGGGCACCGCGTGAGGGCGGACGATCCACTCGATGGCCCCGGTTGTAGCGCCGGCAGGCACGAGGGAGCGGACTACGAACCAGCCGTTGTTGTGCTTGTTGCGCCCGTCGAGCAACTGGAGGTCGCCCGTCCGGCTCTCGATGACCATCCGTTGCAGCTCGGTCTCCGGGGCTACGGTCAGGCGCCTTCCGATCGCAAGGGGAACGGGCTGGAATTCGCCGTCTACGTCAAGGGCGACCGGTCCGTTGGCCTGACGCGGGAAGATGCCGGATGCGTCGTCGACGTACCAGCTCTTACCAAACAGCTCGGCCGGGGAAAGCTCCAAGTTGAAGCCCACTTTCCCTATCCATTCGGAAGGGAGCGGCTGATCGAGGTCGACGGTGATCCGTACCCCTTCCCCTTCACCTTTGACGTGCACCTTGTAGGTGAAGTAAAGGTCGGGGTAGACGATGGGGTTGAACCCTTTAAGATGCCGGCTCGAATCCGGATAGGAGAGCCAGACGGTGATTTCGTTGTTTTCCTGATCGACGATGCGCCGGTGCTGGACGGGAATCGGCTGCCACTGGCCGGGGGTGGGCTCGAGCCTCAGGTCGCCGTTGCTGGCCGTCCGGATACCGTGCTGAATGATGCCGACGCCGCCCTGATGGCCTTCCGGATAAATGTCCTGGAAGACCATGACGTTTACACCGTACCGTTCGAAGTATTCGAGGTCGTTTAGCTGGAACGAAACGTCTTGGCCTGAGACCCTGCTAACAGGGAGCAAAACGAATAATAGCAATACCAACGCTTGAAATGCTCTCATGGCAATATCACTCCTGATCCGACGTTCGAGTGGCTGAGGGACGATTCGGCCCATACAGGGCGCAGGCGTCAATATAACCTGACGGGCAGACGTCGACCGGTTCTTGACGGTAAATTAAAATGATCCAATCAGTCAGGCCGCGCGGCGAAGGTCGGAATCGTGCGGCTCCGGGACGTGCAGCGGCCGGACGGATCCGGTTGCGGTCATTCCAAAGAGTTGCAGGCCCCATTGGGTGGCGGGACCGATGGAGAAGGTAAAGAGGATGGTGCCGATCCCCACCGTTCCGCCCATCAGCCATCCGAGGGCGAGGACGCTCATTTCGATGATCGTGCGCACCCGGCCAACAGGCCAGTTGGTCAGCTGGCTGATTCCGATCATGAGGCCGTCACGGGGACCTTTCCCCAGACCGGCGCCGATGTAAAGCCCCGTCGCCAGCCCGCAGAGCACGATGCCGGCGCTGAAGTAGAGGAATGCCAGGAGCCAGCCACCGGGATCGGGGATCACCGGCATTATCAGGTCGATGAATACCCCGATGAACACCATGTTGGCAAGCGTACCGGTGCCGGGTCGGACGTTGATGAAGTACGTACCCACCAGAATCGCCAGCCCGACCACGATCGAGGCGACGCCGATGCTCATACCGGTGAGCCTTGAGAGTCCTACGTGAAACGCATCCCAGGGTCCGAGGCCCAGGTTGCTCCGCACCATCAGTGCAATGGCGACGCCGTAAAGCAACAGCCCCAGGAAAAGCTGAAGCCATCGAGACGTTCGAGAACGCTCCCCTTTCTTCAACCGATTCGACGCGTTCTCTAGACGGACAAAATGCATGGATTCGACTGGGATAAACAAAAACGAGTCTCTTTCACACGAGATCTGCCGTGTGAAAGAAACCCGTTGTACGCCGATCAGCCTGAAAGTTTTCAGCCCCCGTGTCTGGAGGCAAATGAAAACGGCAGAAGGCCTTAGAGCATGCCTTCGAGCGCCTCGATGATTTCCCGGGCTACGAATTGGTTGCCGGCTTCGTTGAGGTGGACGCCATCCGTCGTCAGGATCCCACTTTCCGCATGATCCGGATTGTTTTCTGATAGATGTTCCACGAATGCCTGCCGGAGGTCACAGAGCCTGGCGCCGGTGTCCCGGGCGACGGTGCGAGAAATCTCGGCGTATTCGGAGAGCTGCTGGTTCACGGCGGACGTGTCGGCCGGATTCTCGCCGATGACGCTCGGTGTGCACAGCAGGACCTCGGCGCCTGCCGAATCGATCCGGCTGATGATTTCCCTCAAGCCCGCCTCGTAGGTTTCGCGATCCGTGCCCTCCAGGTCGTCGAACTCGAAGGCATGCCAAACGTCGTTGATGCCGATGTAGATCACGACGTGGGTCGGGTTGTGAGCCAACACGTCACGTTCGAGGCGTGCCTGCAGATCCGGCACCTTGTTGCCACTGATGCCGGCGCCGATCACCTCGATCTGCCGGTCAGGGTAACGCTGCCGCAGCGAGTCTTCGATGATGCGGACGTAACCGCCGGGCTGCGCACCCATTTCAGTGATCGAGTCGCCAAAAAATACGATCCGGGCCGCGTCGGCGGATGAGGCTTCTGCACCTTCATTGCTTTCGGTGTCGGCGCAACCGGCCACTAAAAAGGCGGAGAAAAAGCAGGCCATGAGTGTGATGAAAACTTTGGAATTATGTCGCATGGTTGGGTTGCGGTCAGTCAGGTTTTGAGATTCGTTGATTCTCCCCGAGGTACCCATAACACGGATTCAATATACGAGTGCTCCGTTCTTAATTTCCGGATCATTATCGATCAAGTGGGTCGCAGAATAGCTGTGTCATTTAGCAATCAATCATGGAATTGAAGGATCAGGACATTCGACTGACAGAACAGTTGCTTACGATCGACGCGGAGCGGGAAATCGAGGCGGGAGCGCGCTGGATGCGAGACTACCTGTCCAGTACGGGGAAGAGCCGTTTCGTTGTGGGGCTATCTGGCGGGCTGGATAGTGCAGTCACGGCGATGTGGGGCGCACGGGCCATCGGTAATCAAAACATGATCGTCGTGCGGCTCCCGTACGGATATATACATCCGTCCCGGTTTGCGCCGTCGGTTGCGGCGTCGTCGGAAGACGCGGATCTGGTCGCGAAGCGGATGGAGGGCGCGGATTACCGCACGATCGACATCGCCCCGGCCGTTGACGCGATTGCGGCACAGATGGGGCTTGCCGACGCCATCGAGCAGGCCGAGCGGGACGGCCAACTGCCGAAGTCACTGGCGCTTGCACTGGGCAACCTCAAGGCTCGCGTCCGGGCGACCATTCTGCGAACCATTACGAACGTCGAGGATGCCCTGCTCCTCGGAACGGGCAACAAAACGGAATACCTGCTCGCTTACTTTACGACGGGTGGGGATGAAGAAAGTGACCTCGAGATCCTGCAACATTACTTGAAGGCAGAGGTCAGGCAGCTTGCCAAGGCGCTCGGTGTTCCCCAGCGCGTGATCGATAAGGCGCCGTCGGCCGACCTGTGGACCGGACAGACGGACGAGAATGAATTGGGCTTCACGTACGCACAGGCTGACCTCGTCCTGCGCCTGACCGAGGGAAGACGGGACCGTGTCATCGAGCGGGACGGATTGCCGGGTGTGACTCCTGAAACTGTGCGGCAGATTCTGGATCGGGTAGACCGTACGGCGTTCAAACGGGCAGCAAAGCCCATTTTCCCAAGGTATGGTGCCTGAAGCGCTGCCGGCGCGTGAAACTACGGATTGCACTTTACGTAATTATCGGTGCAGGCCCCGGAGTGATCAGAATATCGTGGAGGTGCTCGGAGTCACATCAGCACCAGGGTAAAGGGGGTTCTTTGTCGGGAGTTTTGACACGTTTCTCCACAGGCATTTTTCATTTTAGTGAGGTCTTCACGATGCAAAGGAAAATTCTGGGCGCCGGTTTATTGTTTTTGGTCACGTTGTTCGTGGGTGGCTGTGCCACAATTTTGTCAGGTACGAGTGACGACATTCGTTTTGATTCCGATCCACCGGGGGCGCTCATTTTGATCGATGGCCTGGAGCGGGGCCGGACGCCTGAAACGCTTTCCATCAAGCGGCCCGGGATTGGCGATACGGAAGTGACACTCAAGCTCGAAGGCTACGAGCCGCGTACGTTTACCCTGCAAAAAGAGTTCAACGCGGTCAGTGTTCTGAACCTGTTCGGAATGGTAGGCTGGGCGGTCGACGTGGCTACCGGCGCTGTAACCCGTTACAGTCCGCGCGGATACGATCTCCGGCTCGAACCTGCAAGGGCGTCGATGGACATAAAAGAATTGCAGCAGGATGATTCCGGCCGGCTCATCATCCCGAGCGTCGACACGGATAACGTTACGGTCATCGATTCCGAAGCCGGCGTCACCCTCGTTTTTTCGAAATGATCGGTTAAATACGTCAAGGTAATCAGGGCCGGTTGTCGCAAGGCGACCGGCCCTTTTTTACGGCCGGCAAGCGCCGTTGGTAATGGAGTGAGGCCGGACGGCGGTGTTTTTGATGCTGTGGGGATGGGTCACGGCCACTTCGAGGCCCCAGTCGTGGAGGGTATCGAACGTTCCGTCTTCCGTCATGTCCATTTCAGGGCAGTCGCCGTTGCCGGGACCCCAGGACCAGGCGAGCCAGCCGATTTCGAGCCGCTGCGCTTCGTCGAGGAGGTGTTCATAGGGAAAACGCCCGCGGCAGCCCACTTCCGTGTGGGCAAACTCTCCGACGACGAGGGGGATGCCCGCTGCAACGGCCTGCTCAAAAGCGTTCGTAACGCGGGCTTTCTGTTGTTCCCCCGTATCCCACGAATGCCAGGAGAAAAGCAGGTTTGATTCGGGATCCTGTTCCATCAGGTAGGGCGCCGTGCGGAGCAGCTGCTCGACGTTTCGCCCCCAACCTGCCGCATCGATCATCAGCGGCGTCCGAATTCCGGCCTCACGCATTCGGCGGATGGCTTCACTGTAGCCCTCTTTGTACTGATCGTCAGTTACGGCGTGGGTGCCGACCTCGTTGCCGATGTTTACGATGAGGTGGGACTGGTGCTTCCGGATGACGTCGACGGTGGAGGGACGGACCCAGTAATCGACGAGCGCCTCCAACCCTTCCCAATTCCCCGTCGCATCGTGCAGCTCGATGATCGGAAGCAGGCCGGCACTGACTGCATTCGTCAGGGTGAGGTCCAGCTCCGCCGGGGTGTGGTCGTTGCGGGCAAACCAGAAAATACGGACGACATTGGCGCCCGTTTTGGCGATCTCTGCATAGGAAGGGATGCCGTCGCGGTCGTTGTAGTAGATCATCTTGTTGATTCCCCTGAGGATGACCTTCTCTCCACAGGGGTCGTAGAGATGCCGGCCTTTCACTCGCCAGACCGACGTGTCGGCAATGACGTTCGGTGATTCTTCCTCTACTCCAGGTTCGCTCGGGTTTTCACTACAGCCGAAAAGGGCAAAGGAAAAGACAATAAAAATGAGGGGCACTACGCTCCGGAAGCCGGACAAAAATAAGCACATATCAACCTGGTACTACAAACAAATCAAATACGACTACAGGCGGACAAACACCGGCGCCTAAACTTAAGAATCTTCACCTACTTATGCGACTGGACCGGTTCAGGCTTCACAAAGAGTACTTCTAACGGTATCGCAGATCCGATTTCCGGGAACCACGTGAAGGGGACGGCATTTCGGAAACCCTTCCGTTTCACCAAAAATCGACCCCTGATGACCGAAGTCGACAAAAGCAGTCCGAGTTCCGTCTTTTCTCGTTTTCTCAGTGTCGTCGAGCGTGTAGGAAATGCTCTTCCACATCCTGCCACCCTGTTTGCTCTGTTTGCAGCGCTGGTTGTCGTACTGTCGGGTGTTTTTAGCCTCTTCGATCTGGAGGTTACCAATCCCGCGACCGGCGAGGTGGTCCGGCCGGTCAACCTCTTGTCCGTGCCGGGGTTACACCGGATCCTCACGGAGATGATCAACAACTTCACCGGTTTTGCTCCTCTTGGGACGGTGCTCGTGGCGATGCTGGGCATTGGGGTGGCGGAAGGAAGCGGGCTCATCGGTGCGGCCTTACGCCAGCTCGTTCTCGCTGCGCCGCGCCATTTGCTGACCTTCGTCATCGTGTTTGCGGGCGTCATGTCGAACACGGCGGCTGAAATCGGCTACGTGCTGCTCGTCCCGCTGGCTGCAATCATCTTTCTTGCGGTCGGGCGCCATCCTATTGCGGGTCTGGCGGCAGCATTTGCCGGGGTTTCCGGGGGGTACAGCGCCAATTTGCTACTCGGAACGATCGATCCCCTCCTTGCCGGCCTGTCGGAGGAGGCGGCGCACATCATCGATCCCACGTATCCGGTCAGCGCCGCTGCGAACTACTACTTCATGGTGGTGTCGACTTTCTTTATCGCCGGTGCGGGTACCTGGGTGACCGAGCGCATTGTGGAACCCAGGCTCGGTAAATATCAGGGAGACGCGGAAGGGGAAGAGCTGCGGTCGCTCACCCCGGAAGAGAAGCGTGGCCTTCGGTATGCGCTGGTGACGACGCTCGTGCTCGTGGCAATCGTCGTGTGGAGCCTCCTGCCGCCTGGGAGTATACCCGGCGCGGGTTTCCTGCGCGATCCCGAAACGGCCTCCATCCTGCATTCGCCGTTTATGGGCAGTATCGTGGCCTTCATCTTCATTCTGGGTGGTGCGGCCGGTGTGGCGTACGGCATCGGTGCAAAGACCCTGCGAAACGATACCGACGTTATGAAGGGGATGGGGAAGGCCATGGAGACCCTCGGGCTCTACATGGTGCTCGTCTTCTTTGCCGCCCAGTTCGTCGCCTATTTTCGGTGGACCAACCTCGGGCTGATCTTCGCGATCGAGGGGGCGGGACTTTTACAGCGGTCGGGTCTGGGGCCGATCCCGTTGATGATTGCCTTCGTTTTGCTATCTGCAACGATCAACCTGTCGATGGGCAGCGCGTCGGCAAAATGGGCCATCATGGCGCCCGTTTTTATCCCGATGTTCATGTTGCTTGGTTACTCGCCGGAGCTCGTCCAGGCGGCCTATCGCATCGGGGATAGTACGACGAACATCATTTCGCCGATGATGTCCTACTTTGCCCTGATTGTGGCGTTCGTTGAGCGCTACGACAAAAAGGCGGGCATTGGAACGGTGGTTGCGACGATGCTCCCGTACACGCTGGTGTTTCTCGCGGTCTGGTTGACGCTGTTCGTCATCTGGGTCTTCCTCGAGATACCCCTCGGGCCGGGGTCGCCCATGTACATCGACGTACGTTGATCGGCTGGTCACATCAGCAGAAGGCGAAAACCGGCGAGGAGCGTCAGGAAAAGCGCGATGGCCTCAAACCATTGCTGGTTGATGTAGCGGATGAGCCAGCGCCCGGAGACAGCCCCGACGACGGCGAGAGGCGCAAAGCTCAGACTAAGCCCGAGCGACGAGAAGTCGATCAGGCCAAGGCCGTAGCTGAACGGCACTTTGAAGAGGTTAACGGCAAAGAAGAACCAGGCGGTCGTGCCGATGAAGGCCATTTTGGGTAGCCGCATGGCCACCAGATAGATGATCATGAACGGGCCGGCGGCATTGGCGATCATCGTGGTAAATCCGGCCGTGAGGCCTGTGGCCGGCGCCACCCATGCTGCGGCTTCAACCGGTTCGTCACTGGTCTGCTTCCTCCGGCGAACGATCTGGAATAACGTCAGCACGACCAGGAGGCCTCCGATCATGATCCGTACCCACTCGTCGTTCAACCGGCCGAAAACCAGGGCGCCGAGGATGATGCCGCCTCCGGCCCAGGGAAAGAGCCGAATGAGGTGCTTCCAATCAGCCTCCCGGCGATAAACCGTAACGGCGACGAGGTCCGCGACGATCAGGATGACCAGGACGATCCCGACGGACTCACGGGCGGGAAAAATGGTCGCAAAGATGGCTACCGTTAGGATACCCAGTCCGGCAATCCCGGTTTTCGATAGCCCGACGATAAAAGCCCCGAGGAACCCGAGCGCCCACTGCCAGGGCTCAGTCATCATTTTTCTTCATGGACCTGGTGAAACAAACGCCGGAGCATAGTGGGATCCGGCCTAAAGATCAACGGCCCCGGGCATTATTCACGGATACCCGGCACCGCGCAAGCTCCAACCGTTTTTCTCCCCATTTGAAGGTTTCGTGCAAGGCCATTCTTTTTGGATAGTGTGCCGAGCGGATTCGTATACTATTTTTTGGCCGTGGAAAGGAAGTGCTACGGTGTTCGCGGGCTTCGCGGCCGGACATAAACGGGGTAGATACTTATGCCATTGTACGATTACATCTGTCAGGACTGCCAGAAGAAGTTCGAGGTAAAGGCAACCGTGGCCGAGTACGAAAGCGGCCTGAACGTCCGGTGCCCTGCCTGTGCGTCGGAGCGTGTCAAGCGGACGCTCTCAGCCCTCAGCTTCTCGATGGGCAACGGCGCTTCGTCGGCTTCCGAGTCAGGCCACCATCACCATACCCATTCCTGCGGCTGCGGCGGCCATTGCAGTCATTGACGATCTTTCACGTTCGCCTGAATTCAGGATGGCTCAACTGTTAAGGCCCTTCCGAGACGTTTCGGAGGGGCTTTTCGTTTGATTCAGGTAGGCATCGCCGCCGTTCCCGCTCGGCACGTATGGTGTGCCGGTGCGTATACGAAGGAATTGGTGACTTCAATGAAACAACGAACGACATGCCAAGTCTGGTTTTTATAGATAACGAAGGGATCACCGATCCGCATCTCAACCTGGCGATCGAGGAGTACGCCCTGCGGTACCTCGATCCGAGGTATACGTACCTGCTGTTCTACGTAAACGAGCCCTCGATCATCATCGGGAGGAATCAGAACACGATCGAGGAGATCAACCGTGAGTACGTCAAGGAGAAGGGGATCCACGTCGTGCGGCGCCTTTCCGGTGGAGGCGCGGTCTACCACGATACGGGCAACCTGAACTTCAGCTTCATAACAGATCACGGAGCGGACAAGCTGCACAATTTCAAGCTCTTTACCGGGCCGGTCGTCGAGGTGTTGCAGGAAATGGGGGTTGCCGCCGAGGTAGGCGGCCGCAACGACGTCGTGATAGACAACCGAAAGATCTCCGGGAACGCACAGTATTCGACGTCGCGACGGATGTTCAGCCACGGGACGTTGCTCTTCAACAGCGACCTCGAAGAGGTGCAGCGGGCGCTGAACGTAAAGCCGTCCAAGATCCAGTCGAAAGGCCACCAGTCGGTGAAGGCAAGGGTGGCGAACATTGCCGAGTACGCCGAGCGGGAGATGGACGTCCCGACGTTCCGTGAGCGCCTGCTACGCGGCATCTTTCGCGGCATGGACGTGCCGATCTACCGGCTCACGGCGGCCGACTGGCAGGGCGTCCGGCAAATCTATGACAAGCGGTACTCGCGGTGGGAGTGGAATGTGGGCGAGTCGCCCCCGTTCGAGATTCAGCGGAGCCGGCGTTTCCCAATTGGTGAGATCGATTTACGGCTCGAGGTGCGCAAAGGGCTCATCAAGGAGATCAAGATCTTTGGTGATTTCCTTGGCACCCGCAGCACGCACGATCTGGAAAACCTGCTTCGCGGGCAGCGGTACGATCCCGAAGTGTTACAGGATGCGCTCAACGGGGTCGATTTGAGCGCCTACTTTGGTTTGGGGGCGGACAAAGGGTTCCTCGACCTGCTCTCCGGGCAGGAGTGAGAACCGGTGCGGCGGCGTTGATGCCGCCGCACCGATCTTTTCGATTTAGTTCAAGCCCAGGCTGTGCGAGAGGATGGCGTCCACGCGCTCGGCGGTGATGCTGCGGCGCTCGCCAATGGGTAGGGCTTTGCGGGCTGTCAGCCGCTCCGCCACGGTGGCCGGTGTGTCTGGAGTGACCTCGGGGTAAGCCTTGAGGCGGCTCGGCATACCGAGCTTCTCAAAGAACTCGGCCGTTTGACGGATCGCGGCGTCGATCTTCGCATTCTCTTCTCCGTCCTTGATCCCCCAGACCCGTTCTGCGTACTGGAGGAGCTTTTCGCGTTTTTCTTCGCGCTGGACGTGCAGGAGGCTGGGGAGCACCGTGGCGAGGGTGCGGGCGTGGTCGATGCCGTAGAGCGCCGTCAGCTCGTGCCCGATGCCGTGGGTAGCCCAGTCCTGAGGTACCCCGAGGCCGATGAGCCCGTTCAGGGCCATCGTCGCGCACCACATGAGGTTCGCTCTGGTTTCGTAGCCATCGGGAGCCGGAACGGCTTTCGGGTCCAGCTCGATCAGTGTCAGGAGGATGGCTTCCGCAAATCGGTCCTGGAGCCGCGCACCAGCCGGATAGGTGAGGTATTGTTCGATCACGTGGACGAACGAATCGGCGATTCCGTTTGCGACCTGCCGCTCGGGGAGCGAACGGATCGTTTCGGGGTCGAGGATCGAGAAGCGCGGATAAACGAGCGGGTGGGAGAACGCGAGCTTCTCCCGCGTCGACGTGCGGCTGATCACGGCCGTCGGGTTCATCTCGGAACCGGTGGCCGGGAGGGTCAGCACGGAGCCGAGCGGAGTCGCTTTGGCAATTTTCGCCCGCTTTGAAACGATGTCCCATGGCTCCCCCTCGAACGGAATAGCGGCGGCAACGAACTTCGTGCCGTCCAGCACCGATCCCCCTCCGACGGCGAGCAGGAAGGTCACACCCTCCGCGCGTGCGAGCTCGACCGCCTTCATCAGGGTCTCGTACGTGGGATTTGCCTCTATTCCGCCGAACTCGACGACGTTCCGGTTAGCCAGCGCTTCCCTGACCTGTTCGTAAACGCCGTTCCTGAATATGCTTCCGCCACCGTAGAGCAAAAGGATCTTTTCATCCTTCGCGAGGGCTTCGTCCAGTCTCTGGATCTCACCCTTTCCGAAGTAGATCCTGGTGGGGTTTTGATACGTGAAGTTGTTCATTGCGTAACGTCTAATAGTGTGACTGAGGACTACCAACAAGCAAACAGTGAAGAATCACGATGAAACCTGCAATGGATCGTCCATGAAGGCTTCGAACGTATGAGGAGTGGGCGAGGTAACCCGGACCGGCCGATCGTCAGGACCCGTAAGTGCTATCCGCCGGGCGTGCAGGAAAAGCCTTGGAAAAACCTTCTGTAAAGCGGTTTCTCCGTACAGAGGGTCGCCGACGATGGGATGGCCGACGCTGTAGAGGTGTACGCGGATCTGGTGCCGCCTGCCAGTCAACGGAAAAACGTCAAGCTGCGTATACCCGATCACTCTTCGCCGTACGGCATACCTGGTTCGGCTTGGCTTGCCTTTCCGCTCGTCGACGCCCATCCGTCCCGAACCGAACTGCCGGATCGGGGCAGTAATCTCTCCGGCATCGGCGCCGACGCTTCCCAGAACGATGGCATCGTAGGTCTTTTCGACCTTCCGCTCTTCGAAGAGGATGTTCAGGAACCGGTGCGTTTCCACATCCCGTGCGAATAGCACGACCCCGCTCACGTCCTTGTCCAGACGGTGTACGACGTAAAGCTTCGCTCCGATCTGTTCCTGTACGGCTTCGAGCAGGCAGGACGTATGCGTTCGTTCCGGAATCGTGGCCAGCCCGGCCGGCTTATCTACCGCAATCAGCCCATCATCCTCGTACAGAATCTCGATCATACGTCAGGTCCATCCGCATCACTCAAAACTCCAGCTTCGACAGGTAGGCGTAGGCATCGATGACGGTCTGCATCGGGTCGGGGGCATCGTCCCGCTCGACGATAAAGTGGACGGCGCCCGCTTGCTCGGACTTCGCAAAAATGGTGGGGAAGTCGATTATGCCTATACCCGGTGTTTCGAACCCTTTTTCAGGTGTAGCATCCATGTCCTTGACGTGGAAGATTGGGAAACGGCCCGGGTAGCGCTCGATATAGTCAAGCGGATCCGCTCCACCTTTAATGATCCAGTAAAGGTCGAGCTCCATGTTGACCAGGTTGGGATCCGTTTCGTCGAGGAGGATGTCACAGGGTATAGCACCGGTATCAGTAGGGTTGAACTCTTTGTCGTGGTTGTGAAATAGAAACTGAAGGCCTTCATTTTTGCACTGCTCGCCGATCTGATTGAGCCGTTCGGCAGTCGCCTTGGCGTCGTCGGTCGTGATCTGCTCTGCTGAATGCAGCCAGGGCCAGTAGCAAACCAGGTAGGGTTTATCCAGCTCCTTGGCATCTTCGATCTGGCGCGGCAAATTTTCGAGGAGCTGTGCCATCGCACTTCCGCCCGCTACCGGCTTCAGCCCGAGGCTGTCGAGCAACTGGCGCAGCTCAGCAGGTGACTTGCCGAAGGTGCCGCCGAACTCGACCGTTTTGTAGCCGATCTCGGCGATTTTTTCGAGCAAGCCGACCGGGTCATTTCTAACGAGCTCGCCCATGAAGCCGAGGATGACCCCGATTTCGTCCAGCTTTCGGGGTACGGTCTGAGTGCAGGCGGGAAGATGGAGAAGGCTCAGGGCAGTCGCACCGGCAGTGACCTGCCGGACAAAGCTGCGTCTGGAAAGCAAATAACTCATGACGGAAGCTGCCAGGGTTTACGATATTCGGGCGTGACGAGGTTGTTGGCGTCCGGATTGTTCTCGAACTGCTCCTTTTCAGCGTTCCACACGAGGCGGCTGTCGGTCCGGAACGCGATGTTGCCCAAGTGGGCGTACAGTGCCGCGAGGTAGCCGTCTTCTACCGTGCAGATCGGGTCTTTCCGGTTGCGGATGGCATCCAGGAAGTTGATGGCGTGTTCGAGGTGGTGCTCTCCGCCCACTTTTTGCACCGGTACGGCTTCAATGCGGGGTTTGTCGTCAAAGTATTCACTCTGGATTTCCCAGCTCGCGCGGTCTACGATCAACGTACCAAGGCTTCCCACGAAAGCGATACCGAAGAGGCGGTTGTAGGGACCGAGCTGGATGCCACCGTTGTGCTCCCAGACGAAGTTGAAGTCGTCGAATTGATACAGGACGGTCAACGTTTCGGGGGTTTCAATTGCCCGGCCTTCGGAGTCGAAAATGCCACCGATCGCCGAAACGGAGCGTGGCGGACCGGTCACCTGCATCGCCCAGAGCGAGATGTCCATGAGGTGAGGTCCCCAGTCCGTCATCAATCCACCGCCATAATCCCAGTGGAAGCGCCATGAGCGGACCCTGGTCCTGTTATAGGGTCGTTCGGGTGCGGGGCCGAGCCACATGTCGTAGTCGAAGGTGTCCGGCGCGGGGCCGTCTGGTGTGACAGGCTGGCTGGAGCCGTAGTAAAAGTTCGCCCAGTGTTTTACTTGCCGGACTTTTCCGATGGCGCCTTCCTGAATGAGCCTGACGACGTGCTGCCAGTGCTGGCCGCTTCGCTGTTGCTGGCCGACCTGTACGACGCGGTTGTACCGGCGGGCTGCATTGACGATCGCCTTAGCTTCGGCAATCGAGTTCGCCATCGGCTTCTCGACGTAAACGTCCTTTCCCGCTTCGCAGGCATACACGGTCATCAGGCAGTGCCAGTGGTCGGGTGTGCCGATGACGACGGCATCGATGTCCTGCTCGTCCAGCAAGGCTCTGAAATCCCTGTATTGCCGGGGCCTTTTGCCTGTCAGCTTTTCGATCTCTGCAGCACGCTGATCCAGGACTGTCTGGTCGACGTCGCAGATGCCGCCGCAGACGACTCCCGGCTGGCGAAGGTGGTTGTGAAGGTCCCAGTATCCCTGGTTTCGGCAACCGATCAAGGCTATCGATACAGTATCGGAGGGGGCGAGTTTTTTCCCGATGGGACCGAACCCGACGGGCAAGGCGCCGGCCAGGCTGGTTGCCGCCAGAATCTGTCCGGATTGTTGAATAAACTGTCTTCTTGTGTACGGCATGATACGAGCTGTTCAGGGCAGAGTAACGGATACGAGGTCGCCTTCACGAATCACGGTGTTCGTGACAATGTCACCGGCCTGAGATACCACCAACTGAAATCCATTATCTGATCTACTCACTTCAATATCAAATGTAGACGCAAACGCACGGATATTTCGCAGGGCCATCCGGTTCCACGTGGCGGGCATGTTCGGTTTGACGTCAAACGACCGGAGGCCGGTAGGGGTGATGCCGAACAGACCCTCGGTGAAAATCCTCGCGTACAGGGCGCTCTCTGCGGCGAGGTGGGCTTCGTCCCCTTCAGGCCACGCTTCGACCGGATAGGGTACGTGCCTGCCGAGAAGCCGTGTGCGGGTATAAGCCGACAGGTAGTCGAGCGCCATATCCGGCTTGCCGGCATTGAAGGCTGCGCGGAGTGCGTACAGCGTGCCTCGATCCCAGAACAGGCCGCTGCCTTTTTCGACCTCGAGGCCGTGTTCGGGATGCCAGAGGGTGCCAAAGATCGCCTCGATGGTGTCGTCCGCACGGTCTAGCATGCCCATCGTAACCGGCAGGACGGTCCAGTGCCTGAGCGTCCGGTGGCCGTCGAAGTAGCGGTAGGTCTCAAAACCGTTGATGTCTGCCCCGAACTGAGATTCGATGGCGGCCCGGAGATCATCTGCGCGCCGGTCGTATACGCGGGCGCTGTCGGTCTGGCCGAGCGACCGGGCCAGGTTCGCAGCCGACCGAAGTGCGCCGTAAGCGAGTGAGGACGTCGACAGGTTCGCGTCACCGGTTGGTATGCGCCCTTCCATTTCATCCGACTCGGAAGCGACGACGCCTTCAGGCGTGGTTTTTCGCCGCGAGTATTCAAGGCCCCACGTGACGATTGGCCACAGCTCCTCGGCGATTTCACGGTTGCCGCGTGCCAGGGCGTACCGGGAAGCGCCATACGCAATCATGGCGGCATCGCCCCGATCCCTCGAACAACATGGGAGGTCGCCTTCCATTTCGAACGATGCGAACACCCGAGTGTAGTCAGGCTTCATGTTGCGCCCGAAGATGCGGTAGGTATTCAGCAGGGCTTCGTTGGCGGTAACGTAGCCAAGAAAGGGGAAGAACGGTCCGGCATACTCCGCCTGGTCATTTGCCCAGACGCCGGCATAGTAGCGGCCCCCGCCGGGCGAATGCACGAGCCCGATCTTCGTCTCGAAGATGCTCTCCGACGTCCTGACCTTGGCCAGCTCGAATGCCCTGTTCAATACCGGATCCGGGGTTTCGAGAATCAGCGACCCGCGAATCTCGTTCAGAAAGGCTTGCCGTGCGGCGAGCTCGTTGTCCGCCAAGAACTGTGGCGCATCGGCGTCCGCAAGGTGTGCCGTGAAGTAAATGCCGAGGCTCAGCCGTTCTCCGGGGGCAAGCTGACGAGGCGAGATGGCGTCGGACCGGACGGCCAGCTCGTACTGGCCGTAGTGACCCGTTTCCGATTCGGTGACCGAGACGCCGGATGCTTCTATTTGAAGGGGTTTATCACCTGTGTTTTCCAGCGTCCATTGCTCGATGAGGGCTCCGTGCTCGGTGGAGGGGAATAGTGTACGCGACAGTCTCAAGCCACTTTCAGAAGTGTGAACGAACTGGAGCGTGCCGTCGATACGGACCGTTTCGACCGGTCCCGGGGCAAAGGGCTCACCATCGACCCGTAGATCCGGCATAATGTCATCTGAATGTGTTCTGCGCAGATAAGCGCGGTATGCCAGATAGTCCGGGTCTCCTTCCTTCAGCAGCGTCCTGAGTGTCGGCCAGATGACCTCCCGCTTGATCTCGAGCCGCCTGTTTTGATCGACCGTATAATCAATGATGGCCGATACACGCTTCCCGCTCATTTCGATGTGGTCGCGGTGGGGCAGGCGGCTCTCCTGCGCCACGTTCCACTTTATGGCGTGATCACCATCCAGCGACCAGTAGAGCGAGTCCGGAGGGGTGCACGAGGCACTGAAAGGACCGAAAGAAAGGAGTAATAAAAGGCAAAAGAGACGGTTCAGTGACTGGAGAGGGTACTTCATCGTTCAGGTTTGATACAACTTGCGGCCTGTCGGACCTGCGTACTAGGGACTTCCACCTGGAAGCCGGTCCGCTAACGTGCCGTAACCCCTGAATGTAAGTACCGAAAACGTTAAACGCGAAGAGAAAGTGCACTTGAGAAGTGCCGGCGCCCGGCGAAATTGAGCCGCCGGGCGGCAATATGGATCAAGGCTGTATACCTCCCGACGTTTTTTACGGGAGCTTGACGAACTGTTCAAACAGGATGCTCGCACCGGCCACGATACTCGCCAGAATCAGGTACACGACGATGACGGTCAGTACGTCGTGCAACGTGAGTGCGGGATTGTTCCAACCGGTGGTGGCGCCAAGTCGGTTTGACGCCTTTTGCCTGTTGCCGGTCTGGATCGAATGGTGAGTAGTCGTTAAGCTGAGCATGATCGTCACCTCCTATCCATACGTACGGAAAAGCGGGCTGAAAGATGCGTTGCTCATAGGGTAGTATTTGATCCGCGGACACCCTCACAAAACGCCGTCCACCGGTAATAACGGCAACCACGCTGCGTGCGGATCAAGAACGTTTCATCGAATGGAAAATTGGGGTCCGTTTCTCGTGTGTGAGATTGATGCTGGATTTGTAGTTTAGGACCTCGCACATCGGAGCCGATCTCCGGCAGTCTCACCAGGATCCTGTTTAGTCGTAATGAATCCAACTGTTCTCACAAAGTCGTACTTCTTCCTTATCGGTGCAGTATTGATCGCGTCAGTCTCGTTTGCACAGACTCCATCCATCCGTTTTGTCGACGTGACGGAGCAGTCGGGAATCGACTTCCGGTACAATTTTGGGGATGAGACCTATGAGAACATCATGGAGAGCAGCGGCGGGGGCGTGACGGTGTTCGATTACAACGGAGACGGCTTCATGGACATCTACCTGCTGAACGGCACCTACCTGGAAGGGTTGAGCGATCCGGAGGGGGCAAAATACACCAACTCCAACGACGCGCTTTATCGGAACAACGGCGACGGGACGTTCACCAACGTGACGGAGGAGGCAGGCCTGATCGATTACAACTGGAGCATGGCGGCGGCCGCACTCGACTACGACAACGACGGCGACGTCGACATCTACCTGCTCAACTACGGGCCCAATCGGTTCTTCCGGAACAACGGCGACGGCACTTTCACCGAAGTCACGGATGAGCTGGGTCTTCGCGGACCGGAGACGCTGAACGGCTTTCCCACGTGGAGCGTTGGCGCATCTTTCTGGGACCAGAACGACGACGGCCTCGTCGACGTCATGGTCTGTAACTTCCTGGCTTTCGACCCGGACATCGTGTCACCCTCCGGTCCCGACGTGATGCCGCATCCCGGCCAGTATCCCGGTCAGGCTTCCCTATTCTATCGCCAGCGACCGGATGGTACGTTTGAAGACGTCACCGAACAGCTCGGTCTGTATTTCCCCGATTCCATGTGTATGGGGATCACGATATTCGACTTCGACGACGACGGCGACCTGGACATCTTTCAGGCCAACGATCACCAGGACAACTTTCTCTTTCGCAACGATGGGAACGGCACCTTCGTGGACGTGGCCGGAAGGGCGGGCGTGGCCGTTAACGACCAGGGTATTCCCGCCGGCTCGATGCACGGCTCGATCGGCGACATCGACGGCGACGGCCTGATGGATATTCTGGTGGTCGACCTGAGCTGGGGCGCACTTTATCATAACCGGGGGGAGGGTCTATTCGAAGACGTGACGCGGGCGCGTGGCGTGGCCACCCCGCTCGCCGGTAAAGGCGGATGGGGTGCCTTTTTCTTTGACTTCGACAACGACGGCGATCAGGACATCTTTTCGGCGAACGGGGCCGGTGACTGGTACGAGCTGACGCTGCCCCTCCTCCTGGAAAATGACGGGAAAGGCTTTTTCAAGGATAGCGGGCCTCAATTGAGCCCTTATTTCCGCGTTGAACGGTCTGGCCGTGGCGCCGCCATGCTGGATTACGACAACGACGGCGACCTCGACCTCATCGTCAATCACGTCGACCTCGGGGCGACGCCGGCGTTGCTTCGAAATGACGGCGGCAACCAAAATCACTGGCTGGGGCTGACGCTCATCGGAAGCCGCGGGCCGGCCTCAGCACTGGGCGCCAAGGTGACCGTTGAGGCGGGTGGGCAGCGCCAGGTTGGCGTCAATCAGCCCGCAACGAGCTACCTCTCCTACAACGACCCCCGCATGCATTTTGGCTTGGGGACACATCGGACCATCGAGCGACTCGAGATCCGCTGGCCGGACGGAAAGACGGAAGTTTTCACCGATCTGGAGGCGGATCAGTACCTCACGATCGTACAGGGGCAGGGCATCCGTAAGTAGTATAGCGGGAGCTATCGGCTGCTTATTTGATCCGGTTGATCAGGTGTTCGAGTGCTTTGGCCAGCGCGGCGTCGGCTTCATTCTCCTTGATTTTGGGAAATGACGTCCAGCGCGTCCAGAATTGGGTAACACCAGTTACGACGCTATCGTCACTTACGGCGCGATTCACTTCGAGGAAGTCTTCGACGTAAACGATCACGGTGTAATAGTGTGAGGGGGTGAGTCCTGCCTCCTGGTAGCGTTTTACCAGCTCCAGCTTGTACCGTTCGTCCTTATAGCCCGTCAGGACTACCGTACGTACCACCTCGGAAACGTCCTTCAGGCGATCGATTCGGTCGGCAAACTGTTGAAGGGGGTCTGAACTGTTTACTTCGTAGATACTCATAGCACAGTACGAATTTAGTGGTAATGCTGATGCAATCACCCACCCCTCGAGCGATCGCGTAGTTTATACGCATCAATGCGGAATGTCGGCAAACGTTGGGGTTCAAGCAACTGTAATTACTCTGGGAAGAAGAGTAATTCTTCTGCAAGAAAAGTGGCTGCAACCTGGTTTCTTGGCCTTGTCGTACGAAATGCCATCGAGCTTGTGGAAGCCCTTCCGGTTAGCCGCAAACAGCCAGGTAAAAAAACCCCACTTTCTTCATTTTTGGAATTGAATTTTCTCTCTATTCTTCGCTCGAACACGGATTGCCACTAACAACGCGAGCAACCTATGTCCGTCAAGATCATACTGGTTCGACGAGTCCCCGTTGAGAAATCCAACGAGTTGAAGCCCCTGCTTCAAAAACTGCGTTCGCTGGCTCTTGCCCAGCCCGGTTACATCTCGGGAGAGACCCTCATGAATGCAGATGACCCTGAAGAGTACATTGTGATCAGCTCTTGGACTGACGTAGAGCGTTGGAATGCCTGGTTCGAAAACGAAGAAAGACGCAAGATCCAGGATAAAATAGACGAATTATTGGGGCATCCCACCTATTACCAGGTGTATTACAACGCCTGACCTTCCGCCCGGTGCTCTTTCTTTTTGTATGCGGGCGATTTGTGTCGAGGCATGATCGACCGCTAAGAGCAGCATTTCTGGGTTTAGTTGTAGCAGTAAAGCCTCCAGGTATACCTACTCGGCACACCCGTTCGCGTTGTGCGCGAGGATTAGAGTAAGCTGTAGACGTGTAAAGAGTCAGAGGGTATCCGAGAGAACCCCTCTTTAATCAGTTCTAAACGTAAACCAGAAGTCTACCATTAGTATGAGTGACATGCAGGAGAAAATTAATCGCCTCATGGAAAAGCGAAAGGAGGCGTTTGCCGGGGGAGGGGAGGATCGAATTCGCAAACAGCATGAGAGCGGCCGATACACTGCGCGTGAACGTATCAACATGCTCCTCGATGAAGGTAGTTTCGAGGAGTTTGACATGTTCAAGACGCACCGTTGCACGACTTTCGGAATGGCGGACAAGCAGTATCCGGGAGACGGCGTCGTCACCGGATACGGCACGATCGACGGGCGTCTCGTCTACGTTTTTTCTCAGGACTTTACCGTGTTCGGCGGCTCCCTCTCTGAGACGTTTGCGGAGAAGATCTGCAAGATCATGGACATGGCTGTGAAAAACGGCGCGCCCGTGATCGGTTTGAACGACTCGGGCGGAGCACGAATCCAGGAGGGGATCGAAAGTCTGGCAGGCTACACGGAGATCTTCTTGCGGAATGTGATGTCGTCGGGTGTCGTTCCGCAGATTTCCGGGATCTTTGGTCCCTGTGCCGGGGGTGCAGTCTATTCT
This sequence comes from uncultured bacterium, assembly GCA_966250015.1. Classification (GTDB taxonomy): domain Bacteria; phylum Bacteroidota; class Rhodothermia; order Rhodothermales; family DASSAV01; genus CBINFS01. The sequence goes on from CBINFS010000049.1 coordinate 22,898, forward strand.
CCTGCTCTGACCGACTTCACGGTGATGGTGGAGCATAACAGCTACATGTTCCTGACCGGCCCGAAGGTCGTGAAAGCGGTCATGCACGAGGACGTCGACACTGAGTCGCTTGGTGGCGCATCGGTCCATACCACGAAGAGTGGGGTTGCGCATCTGGCCGCGGAATCGGAAGAGCAGGCGATCGAGTACATCCGTCGCCTCCTCTCGTACATGCCCCAAAATAATCTCGAGTCCCCGCCCGTAAAGCCGACGGAGGACCCGTTCGATCGCGAGATACCGTATCTGAACGAGATCCTTCCGGATAACGCGAACGAAGCCTACGACATGAAGGAGGTCATCCTGAACACGGTGGATGACGGGGAATTCCTCGAGATTCAGCCCAACTATGGATCCAATCTCATCGTCGGTTTCGGGCGCTATGCCGGCATTTCGGTTGGCATCGTGGCAAACCAGCCGCTGGTGCTCGCGGGTGTACTCGACAACGATGCATCCATCAAGGGGGCGCGGTTCGTTCGATTCTGCGACGCCTTCAACATTCCCATCGTGACGTTCGTCGACGTTCCGGGATTCCTACCGGGTACCGTTCAGGAGTACGGTGGGATCATCCGGAACGGCGCCAAGCTGCTTTACGCGTATGCGGAGGCAACCGTACCGAAGGTTACGGTCACGACTCGTAAGTCGTACGGGGGCGCCTACTGTGTGATGAGCTCCAAGCACCTCAGAGGAGACATCAACTACGCCTGGCCGAGCGCTGAAATCGCTGTGATGGGCGCAAAAGGAGCGGTTGAGATTCTTTTTGCGCGCGAGGCAAAAGCGGCAGGAGAGAATGCACAGGCTTTCATTGCGGAAAAAGAGAAAGAGTACGCGGAGCGCTTTGCCAACCCGTATGAGGCAGCCAAACGAGGCTACATCGATGACGTGATCGTTCCGGCTCGTACCCGCCTTCGTATATGCAAGGCACTCGTCATGCTGGAGGGCAAGCAGGACAAAAATCCGCCCAAGAAACACGGAAATATTCCGCTGTAACGGCCACTCTTGCCTTTTAGTAGATTGTGAAAAATATGGGCTGGGATAAAATCTTAGAAGGAAACGGATTCGGCATAACCCTGACCGGGATGCTGATCGTTTTTAGCGGACTCATCCTTGTGAGTTTCTTTGTCTCGATGATGCCAAAAATAATGGCTTCGATCGAGCGCGTACGTTCATTCCGTGAGAGACGCGCCGTCCGTGCTGCTGTAGCAAATCAGGGGAGCGAATCCTTGCAGGATGCGGACGAACTGGAGCTTTGGGCAGCCATCGGTTACGTCATTCAGGCTGAAATGGAGCAGGAAAACCTGCTGGACTACCAGTCGATCACGATCAGGCGCGACGCATCACAGCAGGTGTGGGCTGTCGCCGGCAAAATGAGGACCCTTTCGACACGGATGTAGCATGCACAAATACGAACTCACGATAAACGACAAGTCGTTTACGATAACAGTAAAGCAGTTTTCATCGGAAGCCGCCGAGCTGGACGTCAACGGTAAGCTTTACAAGGTGAAAGTCGACCAGATTGTGACGACTGCACCCGGGACTCGTCCCAGAGCGATCACAAAGGCGCCTTCGCCGGCGTCTGCAAAAGCAGCCGCCTCGGCCTCCGCATCCCCTGCGGCTGCATCGGGTGGCGTCGGCAGCGTCACGGCTCCCATCCCCGGGCTCATCCTCGAGATTTTCGTCAAAGAAGGGGATGCGGTTGAAGCCGGGAAACCCTTGTTGAAGATGGAAGCGATGAAAATGGAAAACGTGATCACCGCTCCCACTTCCGGCAAGGTCGGCACGATCCGAGTCCGTAACGGCGACACCGTCATTCAGGGGCAGGAGCTGCTCACCATCGAATAAACGGCATCCCGACGAGGCCCGTGCCGAAAGCGCACCGGTCACGCCGCCTCTTCTGCGCTGACGCGGCGCGGTTCATGAGGGGCAATCGTCGGAGACGTTACGGCTTCGTGTGCCCGATCTCCCCTTTTTCACTCCAGCTAAAGGATTTGCGACAGACCTCATCGCACGCCTTATATCCCATACTTAATCAGGATGGAAACCGTTTTTGAATTCCTAGGCCAGACCGGCTTCGCCAATGTGACGTTCGGCAATATTCTGATGAT
>CBINFS010000050.1:0-21555 GCA_966250015.1 uncultured bacterium
ACCCCATCCCACACCGCCTGTTCCATCAACACCGGAGATTCATCAACGCTTCATCCGGTGACGGGCGCCGGACGATCCGTTTCTTGTTTAATGTTTGGTGGAACAGTCTTATTTTGGGACACGATTGTCCGCTATACCAGACACCCTGCCTGAATGTCGGTACGGTCCTGTCGAAATTGCATGACGCAAGAAGCAACGAACCCGGTAGATTGACGTGGGTTCCAAGAATATTCTCGAAAGGTATTTAAAAAGGACCGCGAATTACCTTATATTATCGGTTTTAATCGCCCCTCCGACACTGAATGAATGGCGGGCAATATAATTACGACCCCCATCGTTACTATTCTGGAATAGTGTTTGATCTAAAAAGGGTCGTGAAAGAATAAATTATCTCCAAGAATTGGTTATCGCCCTGAAAAGAGCCGAAATGTCTGTAACGTCTAACAATATACGTATCAAGGATCGTCGCGCTCTGCTTCGCGAGCAGAGCGACGAAGACCTCATGACGCACTTTCAGACGGGCGTGGTCGATGCGTTCGACATTCTCGTTGAACGTTATTCTGAGCGCTTGTTCCACTATCTGTATGGTTTTGTAAAAGATGAACGTCAGGTAGAGGATCTGTTGCAGGAGACGTTCATGCGCGTTCACCGCAACCGGCACGCCTTCGAGCCGATTGCGCGCTTTTCGACGTGGTTGTACACGATCGCCGGAAACCTGGCGCGTTCGGAATATCGCCGGCGCAAGCGCCAGCGCACGTACTCGCTCCACTCGACCGGAAGGGACGGTGAGGAGTACGAAATGGACATCCCTGCGGAGACGCTGTCTCCGGACCGTCACACCGAAGCGGGCATCCAGGATCGCCACATCCAGCGTGCGCTGGACCTGATCCCCGAGGATTTCCGCGAGGTCGTGGTGCTGCGCGACGTGCAACAGCTGACGTACGAAGAGATTGCCGACATCACGGGCCTGCCGATGGGAACGGTAAAGAGCCGCATCAACCGCGGCCGCACGAAGCTCCAGGAGCTGCTGAAAGACGTCTACGTGCCCCAGGTGGAGTAGTCCGCCTGATCACCATTTTAGCCGGGCCGTGCAGGATGACCTGCACGGCCCGTTTTTTTTGTGCGTCAAGCACGCAAACGAGGCCGACAGGATGACCCCAAAAGCACCTCCCCTTTTCGTCCGAAACTACTGCGAAGGCAGACCCGGCGTTGTTATACTGACTTTTTGACACGATCAACGAACCAGCCGGGAGAATGAAGATGCTCAGGTATACGATAGCGGCGCTGACGCTGGCTTGCCTGCTGACGGTTGCCCCCTCGTCGACGCTCGCCCAGCGGCCTCCGGACATGGAAGCCAACATGTCCGCCCAGCGCGAAGCCCTCAAAAAGCTCGATTACCTGGACGGGACCTGGAGGGGTTCAACTTCGCTCACCACGCCGACCGGCGAGCAGTTCCAGTTTACCCAGACTGAGCGCGTCGATCCCTTCCTCGACGGTACGGTCAAAATCATCGAAGGCAAGGGCTATTCCGCCGACGGGAGCGTCGTGTTCAACGCCCTGGGCATCGTTTCGTACGACCCGGCGTCTCAGTCGTACAGCATCCGGACCTACACGATGGGCCAGGCTGGCGACTATCCGCTGACCCTCACCGAAGGCGGATTCCGATGGGAGATCCCGGCCGGGCCGGCGACGATCCGATACGACGCCACTCTTGAAGGAGACACCTGGAAAGAGACCGGTTACCGCATCGCGCCCGGCAGAGAGCCTGTTCCGTTCATCGAGATGACCTTGACGCGGATCGGCGACACGGACTGGCCGGCGGGCGGAGCCGTGAGCCCAAGGTAAGGGAGGGTATGGAAGTAGAATACACCGTCAATGAGCCGGTGACTCCGGAGCAGTTCATCGACGTCCTGAGGCGATCCTCGCTGGCCGAGCGGCGTCCGGTGGACGACCTCGTGTGCATCACCGGCATGCTCGAAAACAGCAATCTGATTGTGGCGGCCTGGTACGAGGGCAAACTCGTTGGCATTGCTCGTTCGATCACCGATTTCCATTACGCCTGTTACCTGTCGGACCTCGCGGTCGATCGTGCGTACCAGGGTAGGGGCATCGGAATTGAGCTCCAGCGAGTAACCCAGCACCAGCTCGGCCCCCGGTGCAAAATCATCCTGCTCGCCGCCCCGGCCGCCATCGGCTACTACCCCCACATCGGCTACACCAAATACGAAAGCTGCTGGATTCTCGAACGCGAAACGGAGCTGGCCGGATAGGTTGAAAAATACACCCCTGTGGTCCCCTCGAGGGGACGGTTGTTTGCATCATATACCACGTGCGATCCATCAACAAACTACTTGTCAAATAGCCACGCCTGGAGCCATGCCGTTACGTGATGCCTTGTTGTTCATAGAAGAATTACGCCGAAATGACGCGCTAAGAGAATCGATCCGCGCAATGGAGGCGGAGCCGGACTTGCAGGAAATCGTGCGAGCCGGGCAGGAGGCGGGCCTTACGTTTACGGCCGACGAGCTACGGGCGGCGTTCGGGCACGACACGACACTTCGGTGGCTGCGCGAGCGGGTCAGCCCGGAAAAAATTTTTGAAGGATTACGCGGAGACGGCTCCTGAACGATCGGACGCGGTCAGGCAAACGTGACGGCGTCGTCTTCGTTCAGCTCGGCAACGAAATCCGGTGAGAGAACCTGGAATTGCTGGGCGAGCTTTCGGGCGAGGTAAAGGTAGCTGTTCCGTTCGAGGAAGAACTTGCGGTAGAAATAGCCGGGGTTGTTGAGGTAGAGCGGCACAATGTAGCGGGCGAGGGCTTCGAGGTCGGCGCCCACGTGCCGGTACACGTAGCGCTCGTAGATGCGGCAATCCGCCTCGCCCCATCGCGGCACTTCGGGGTTGAGTGGTTTCGACAGGGGCGCCTCGAGGAGTCCCGCCACGACGCCGGCTGCCAGCAACCCGCTGATCAGGGCAAACCGGATCCCCTCCCCCATTACCGGATCGACGAGGCCGGCGGCGTCGCCAACCAGGCAGACCCGCCGCGTAGCCATCTGCTGACGCTTCGAGTACACCGGAATCGGGTGCCCGAAGCGTTCGACCGAGCGTATGCTGCCCTTCGGAAACGTCCGCTCCAGAAACGACGTCATCTCGACCTGGAGCCTGGGCTTGCCGCCCCACGAGCCGACACCACAGCTCAGCACGCCGTTTTTGGGGAAAATCCAGCCGTAGCCGTTCGGGAGACAGAAGAAGTTGAACGTGGCGCGGTCTTTTTCGGCTTCGTAGACGTCGGGCTCCACTTCCACCTCGGCGTCGATGGCCACCGCCGGCTTAGCGCCGCGCTTCATGCCGAGGCTTTTGGCCGTCGGACTGAAGGCGCCGTCAGCCGCAATCAGAAAGGAGGCATGAATGGCCTCGCCGCCCTGTTCGACGATCGTAACGCCGCCCTCCCGCTCTTCGACACCGGCCACGTGAAACCCCTCACGCAGCGTCACCCGCCCGTTCCCCACGCCCACCGCGCGCTCGACGAGGTGCCGGTCGAACCGGCTCCGATCGACCATCAGGATCGACGCCTGTCGCGTACGCTCGACGGGCTGCGCGTAGTCCAGGAAGTGCTGTACCGCGTAGATCTGCGATTCGACGTAGGGGCTGACGTCCCAGTCGAACAAACGGGTTGCAACCGACGGGATGCCGCCGCCGCACGGCTTGCGCCTCGGCAAATGCTCTTTTTCGAGCACCACGACGCGCAGTCCGGTTTCGGCGAGGCGGCACGCTGCCATGCCTCCCCCCGGACCGGTGCCGATGATCGCGACGTCGACGTTGGTTGCCATCGTGCAGGTTCCGTTCGGGTCAGTGATTCAAAACGAGGGTGTGGCCGACTGCGGGCTCGGTTATCTCCTTATGCGCTGAGTCCACCCATTGATGTCCGAAGCCGAGGTAGCCTTTGGCGTTGACCGGCCTCCCCGGCGCCAGCGTCAGCTTGACGTGGTGGACCATGCACGCGATCGTGCTGAAGCCCTTCCGCTCAGTGGTGAGGGCATACCGGACGAGTGGATCGGGCCACGGCTTCGAAGCGGTGGACGGCAACAGGAGCCGCTGGAAGGCAAGGAATCCTTCCGCCTTTTCGGGGTTGCAGAGGCCGCGGTGGGTGAGTGCGTCCAGGAAGCCCCGCCACCTGTTTCCGGGTCCCCCCTGCTCGTCGGGGAAGCACTCCAGCCCGACGTGCGGATACACCGTTTCGCCGACGTCCAGCGCACAAACGATTTTTTCGACGTGCGGGGCGAGCCCCTCGATTTCCCGTTCGAGGGCGTCGTGATCTCCAGGCCATCCCAGCGCCCGAAGCAGGCCGGGGATTGCTTCGATGGAGCAAGCCGCGACGTTGAGCCGGAGCGCACTCGTGGACCTCGACAGCATCACGCCGACGTGGGTCAATCGGGCCGGCTCGTCGCCGACGGCAGTAATGACGTCCCGAACGCGCGCGGGCGGCGGTGGGAGCGCCATGGCGTCGAAAACCTCGTCGACGAGCCGTTGCGCCTGCGCGGCGGCGACGCCTTCCGACCCGCCCAGCTTAAAAAACACGGACGGCGCCGGGGTCGCGTTGCCGTCGAGCTCGAGAAAAATGGACGAGATAAGTGCGGCTGCTTCGGCGTCCTCCCCGGACCACCACGACGCGAAGCGGCGTAGCGCCGCCCACGCCGCACCGGTCCGCCTGACCTCCACTTCTGGTTGCGACAGGTAGCTGGCCAGGACGTGGTGCTCGCCGTACGACCGTTTGATGAGCTGGTGCAGATCGACCTGAGCGTCGCCCGGCGCGAGCCGACATTCAAAGCCGCCTCGGCCGACGGGCGGCAGCAGGCCCGCCATCTCGTAGAGCGTAGGGATCGTATCCTCCGAGGCCAGAGCCGGACTCAGGTGCGGGAGCACGTACGGCAAGAGGGTGTCGAGGGTCAGCGCAATCATGGGCGGTCGGCCACGGCCTGGCTGGCCGTGGTGAAATCGTCGAGCAAGACGTCGCATACCGCTTTCAGCGAGTCGAGGCCTTCAGGCCGCTCGAAAGCTTTAACCGGAGCGGATTTCACGAATCGGTGGAGCGTTTTCCACTCGGCGGCGCGCTCGGCCGTGGTCAGCGCGTAATCGACGTACGTGTTGGCCGCCAGTGCGAGCAATCCCTGCATGAGGGGCAGCTCTTGAAGGCGCGGCGCCGGGCACGAAGGCTCGCGAGGCCCGAGGAGGTATACGGCGGCGACGGGTTGTGCGTCAGGGCAAAACCGTGCGCCGTTGCTCTGGAGGTTGAGAAAGCGCCGTTGAACCCGGTGGCGCTCGTCTGCGTCGGACCACAATGCGGGCAGCTCCTCCTCGTCCTGGAAGAGCGTCGCGGCCGCCTGAGGGCGGAGGCGTACGCCAGGGTAGCCAGGTTGTACGAGGAACCGCCTGCCCGCCTCCGTCAGCACCGCGACGTCGTCCGTGAGCATGGAACAGCCGCGCTCGATGAGTGCGGCCGCCATGGTCGACTTTCCAGCCCCTTTCGATCCAATCAGCACGAACGAATACCCTTCGCACGCCAGGGCGCTGCCGTGCAGGCACACGTTGCCACGAAGCCGCAGGACGACCCCCAGCACCGGCCCCACAAGGTAAAGCAACACGTCCTGTAGTGGCGTTTTCTCCGCCCACGCCACGAGCACCTCTTTGCCCTCCGGATCGACGACGAAGGTGCAGTACTCGTCACGGAACCTTGCGGTCAGGCGGAAACCCCCGTCGGCAGTCCTCCAAACGTTTAAAATGGATGACGCCGAGGAGGGACGGGGATAAACCAGCGTACCGGACGTATCCTCCTTTAGCTCCGGCCGGTCGCCCACGAAGGTGACCGATACGTCTGCTCGTTCCCCTTCACAGGGAGCAAGCATGGGCATCGCGCGGTCCGACGTGATGGTCAGCCCGTACGCACGGTACGAATAGGAAGTCTGTTGCCTGCCGGTCTGCACGGTATCGGAGAATGACGTGCTGTACAAATTATCCCTCTGCACGCGCAGGACAGGCGCTAAAGCTTAGCTGATCGACGGGCTCTGGGGATTGTAATCGGAATCCTCGTATTGAAAATCCGTGGCGCCGCTCAAGGTCTTTTCGATGTCGAGTGAGTGAAGTACGGGGGATTTCCAGCGCTTCTTTGTAAGCTTCTCCATAGCCCTCATCATTTTGAGATAAACGGACAGCGAAATCTTTAATACGTCCGGAATTTAGTATGATTGGACGTGCGAAAACACGTACGCTCCGGAACCCTTCCGTTTATTGCTTTGGCGCACTATTTGAAACTTTATCATCCGTTGGCGCACGTTTTTTGGTGCTGCCAGAGTGAATCCATGGTCAACGCGTTGACGATTCGGACGTACCGGTCGAGATCGGCCTTCCCGTTCGGGTCCGGCGCGTTCAAAATCTCGCGTTTCAGCCGCTCGCGATTGAGCCATCCCGCCAGATCACTTCCCCACGCATCGTCCTTTGCTTCCTGAGCCAGCGCCTGCCAGAGGCCGATCCGGAGCCTCCAGCGGCGTTTTTCGACGGCACTGTCGTACTTCGAAGGCTCCCAGACAACGTCCGAGGGAACGAGCCCGTCCATCGCGCGACGAAAGAGGTAACGTGTGTGCCCTTTCCGCCAGTGCAGGTCGGTCGGGACGGCGTAGGCAAACTCCATGAGACGCCGGTCGGTGAGCGGATAGGCGTAGCCCACTCCCGCATCGGCGCCAGCGGCTGCCCAGGCCTCCATTCGCTCGGCGATGTGGCCGTTGTAAAAAAGGACGTACTGGCTCCGGCGCACGCCCGCCCGCTCGCGTGCAAAGTTTTGCAGGGGCGCACGAAACGCGGGGTTGTGGACTTTAAAATCCAGGGCGACGAGCGGTGGGGGATAAAAACGTTCGACCACGCTCGCCAGGTGGCCGAACAGAGCGTCGGGGATCTGTGGAACGAGGATCCTGAAAAACGTGGTCTTGAGGAGCTGGCGCGGGCGTTTTCCGAAATGCACGCCCAGCAAACGCGCCAGTCTGATCCATCGCCCCCAACGGAACAGCTCGGCCAGGTAGCCGCGCGCGTTGAACGTCACCGCCTCATCCCCTCCCCATCCCGACAGGATCGTCCGAATCCCGAGCTCGCCTGCGTGACGGACGCCGACCCACTCTTCCACCATACCCGCCTTCGTGTAGACCGCAGGGTCACGCCGGAGGAAATCGCGCAGGTCTTCGACGGTCACGTCGTAGCACTGAAGGTCGATCTCGTTCAAGCGGCAGAGGTTCTCGATCCGGAGGCGCTCGTCGCGTTTCATTTCCGGAAACTCGTCCGACCGGGGCGGCGACCACGACTGGGCTGCCGCCAGCTTCTGCCCGCCGGCCTTCAGTTGCCTTGCCGCCAGCACCGTGACTGCGGACGAGTCGAGACCGCCGCTCAGGTGTGATGCGACGGGGAATGTGGTCCGTACGCGCGCGGCGACGGCGTCGGTTAGAAGCGCCCTGAGCTGCTCGGCGTACTCCTCTTCCGAAGCCGGCGGCAAATCGGGCCGGTCTTCCGGACGCCAGTACGGTGCCAGGGAAGCGTCACGCGCGGTTACTCGCAGATGGTTTGCATACGGGAGCCTGTTGATCCCCCGCAAGAAGGTCCGGGAGCTCGTTCCTCCCAGCGGGAAGCGGAGGTACCGACCCACCTCTTCCTCGTCGATTTCACGGGGTACGTCGGGCAGCGCAAGGAGGCCTCGCACGTCGGTGCAAAAGGCAAAAAGACCGGGCTTGTGGTAATAGTAGAAAGGCCTCGCCCCAATGTGGTCGCGTGCGCAGAACAGGCTGCGCTCGCGGCCGTCCCAAACGGCAAAGGCGTAGTCGCCGACGAGGTAAGCCGGGCAGTCCTGGCCCCAGCGTTCGTAGGCCATCAGAATGAGGGCGCTGTCGGGCATCGCAGTGCGTTCGGACGGATCGATCCGGAGCCGGTCGAAGACCTCGGCCCGGTTGTCGATCCGTGCGTCGGCAACGATGACGCGGCCGTTTCGGGCGAGGGGTTGCTCCTCTCGGACCGATTCGGGTGTGACGTGCCGAACGGTGGCGTACAGCCCGGCGCCGGCGCCGGTCCAGATTCCTTCGTTATCGCCACCGTAGCCCGTGAGGGCTTCGACGGATGGCCGAAGACGCTCGGGGGATACGGGCCGACCGTCGAAGTACACGATCCCCAGGATGGCGCTCATGGGGTCCCGTAGCCGAGCGTCGTCACCGGACGGAACCGGTCCATTTCGGATGCGCCGGTGAGGACGTCCTTTCCGCAGCGTAGCCAGGCGTGGGCTTCCATGTTCTCACCGGCACGTTGAGCCGTGACGACGCCCAGATATAACGTGTAGGGGATGGAGCGCCGCTTCAAGAGCAGCATCGCGGTGACGGCCAGCATGAGGCACGTGGCATGCCACGGGACGAGGCGGCCGGTCCTATCGACGGCCCACGCGATCCGATCCGCCACTGCGTGGACGTCGGCATCTTCCTCCTCCGGGGATTCCCGGTTAAACTCCCCGAGCCGTGACGCCCACACCCGTAGCGGGAGCGCCCGAACCGCCGCCAGCGCCACGACCTGACACAATAAGGCCTCGATCAGAAGGAGCCGATCCGGACCGGACTGGCGTGCAAACCGCGCGAATAGCCTCCGTACTCCCCTAAACGTTCGCCTCAGCATGGACGGTTACGAGCGATTCGTCGAGAAGCTGCTGGATGAAGGCGAGGGTTTCAGCCTCGCATACCTCGCGGTCGACGTCGAATTCCGCTTCGAGCGCGTCACACACCGCCTCGATGGTCATTGGCTGCTCGATCAGCTGCCAGATGCGGCTTCCGACGGCTTCGAACCCGTAGTACTTCTCGTTCCGGATGCTCAGCATGATCGTCGCCTCGTTGAGCTCACTCACGACAAGGTCCGGATCGCGACAAACGACCGTTTTCAAACTTAGCAGCTGATCCTGTGCCATCTCTTTCTAATATTCCCGGTGATACGAAGGGTTTGGTAAGAATAGGCAGAAGGTTTACAGCAATTCATGTTGCTCTGGATCATAAATCGAAGGCCGGCAAACGCCTACCGGGTATCGCCATTACACCTGCAGGCAGTATAATAATTGGCGCACCCGGTCGGAGATAGCTGGCCCACCTCGATCGTCAAAATCCGACACGTTTCCATCGGCGCTCGTATATTCGATTTCCACCCTATCGAATCACCACTACACGTATGAAACGCACCGCACGCCTCTTCGTCCTGATCGCATGGGCGATCTCCCTCTGCACACTGTTCGTCCAGCCCGCAGCAGCGCAGCAGTCCACGGATCCCGACCGGCCTCGAAACGTCATTCTCTTCATCGCCGACGGTTTTGGACCCGGGATCGGGCAGATGAGCAGTGATTACAGCCGTATCGTGCTAAACCGGACGCTGAATTATGACGGCATACGCGTCGGCTCCGTCCACACGCATTCGGCCAACCGGCACGTCACCGACTCGGCGGCGGGTGCGACGGCCTACGCCACCGGCCACAAAACGTACAACGGCGCCATCGCCGTCGATACCCTTCAGCAGCCCCTCGGCACGCTCCTCGAAGCCGCCAAACAGCGCGGTATGCTGACGGGCATCGTCACGACGACGAGCGTCGCGGACGCCACGCCGGCTGCGTTCACCGCACACGTTCCCCAGCGCTCGATGCACCCGGAGATCGCTTCGCAGCAGGTCGCCCTTCGCCCCGACCTGATCATCGGCGGCGGACGTGAAGCGTACGTGACCGAAGCCGAAGGCGGCCTTCGGAAGGACGGCGTTAACCTCCTCAAGGTGGCGGAAGAAGCCGGCTACCACGTCGTCAACGAATGGCCCGCGCTTCGAGATCAGAAGGAGCTGCCCGTGCTGTCGCTGCTCGAAATGGGCGGATTCCCGTTCGAGATCGATCGGGACACGGCGACCCAGCCGAGCCTCGCGGACCTCACCCGCAAAACCATCGAGCTGCTCTCTCAAGGTGGCCGGGATTTCTTCGTGATGATCGAATCCGCCGAGATCGACGGCGGCGGCCACTCGAACGACCCCGCGGCTGCCCTCCACGAGACGCTGGCATTCGACGAAGCCCTCGGCGTTGCGCTCGACTTCGCCGAAAAGGACGGCCGGACGCTGGTTCTCGTCCTGGTCGACCACGACACCGGAGGCATCATGCCGGGAATCCCTGCTAACGGCCAGGACGGTATCGTGTGGAAGCCCGAAGTCATTTCCCGGATCCGCTCGTCCCTCCGTCCGATGGCCGAGGCGATCGTGGCCGGCGCAGACCCACGCGAGGTGCTCGCTACGTCCGCCGGGATCGAGTCGCTCACCCCGATGGAGCACGACCTGATCCTCGCAGCCGGCGACGACACCCGGATGGTCCAGGCGATCCTTTCCGACATTATCTCCCGGCGCTCGCTCATCGGGTGGACGACCACCGGCCACACGGCGCTCGACGTGAACCTCTACGCAACCGGCCCCGGAAGCCGGCACTTCGCCGGTACGTTTCAGAACAACGAGGTCGGCCGCATCATCGCTCACCTGATGAGCTTCGACCTCGAATCTCTCACCCGCGAGCTCCGAGCCCACACGCCGTCGGCGGTGCCGGCAGAGTAACGCACTGCCCGCTTTTTTTGAGAATGCGCGGGAGGAGGACTCTTCCTGAGGCGTGGCCTTCCTGGCTGGATACAAGGGATCGTTTGTCCTCTGCGTACCCACGCGCAGCCCGGCGATTTCAGAACTGGCGCCTATGAAATGCGAGGCTGCGAACCTATCCAATGGCAGGACTTTTCCATATGCCACTGGCCCAAATAGCACGTCATTCCGGCCCCCGAGCCGACAAGAGCGTAGCGACTGACGAAGTAAATCCAGACGAACTTGGCGTAAAGCAGAACCGTGTAGGCCTGTGGAGACGTTGCCTGAATCTCTGCCTTCGCGTAGATGACGTACTTATTTTGAGTTTCAGGAAAAACCTGGCGGACTGCCCCTGGTCAACCTCCCTCCAAAAAAATCATCCGCGCACATCTGTGTCCATCTGCGAATGAAGAATCAGTCCCCTTCGCGTGAGGCCAAAAAACAAATAGCCTCACCGGTTCGGGTACCAGACGATGCCGAAGGCGAGGCGGGCGGAGCCGGTGTCGATCTCGACGTCTCGCTCGATGCCGCCGATGCGCACCTCGTCGATCTCGCCACCGGAGATCGACAGGTTAACGTTTAACACCAGCGGTCGCGAGAGGAAGTATTTGAACCCGCCCTGAAGCGTGAGCGCACCGCCATCCGTCTCGAACTCGATCGGCCCCTGCTCGAACTCGATCCTTCGACCGGTGGCCGCGACGCCCACGTAAGGACGCCAGCGATTCCCTGCCCGGCCAAGGTTGAACCGTACCCCGAGATCGAGGTGCGACATCGTGTAGTCGTCCCTTCCGCGTTCGTCTGGATCGATGACAGCGCCGTCCGCCGTGATGAAAAGCTCGACAAGGCTGCTGGCGCCGTATGCTGCGGTGATCCCCAGGCCGCCGCCGCTTTCGGCGTCCATGTCGATTTCGTCGTCGTCCATCTGCCAGGTCGTACCATTGACGTGCACCCCGAGCGAGAATCCACGCGTGTCGTACCGCTGAGCCAGCACGGTATGGGTGAGAAAAAGAAGGGGGATAGAGAGAAAAAGAATTCGTTTCATGAGCTGCCGGGCTTGTGGTTTGTGTGATGACCCGAACAATTGCCGCCACGAAACGATCCGACGTATCGCACCTCACACCGTTTCTGAACAATACTCACACACCGGCTCGTCGCCCTGGTGGCCGTAAAGAAAGAACTGGAGCTTCGGCTCCTCGCCGGGCGACGGCGTCTCGACGTCGATAATCCCGACGTTCAGCTTCGCGTACGGGTTTTTGTGGCGGTTGCCTTGGCGCTCCGGCCGCACGAGCCGGACCGCTGCCCCGATCGAACCGTCCGACGTCCCGGCATACCGGTTCATCCGGATGAGCGCCTTCGACGCGAGCTGGATGGGCAGGCCGGTCTCGTGGGTTACCGGGCTCGAGATGACCTGGTAAAACGGCGTGGTCCCGTCGTCCCAGGCGATCCGATGCACACACCCGATGTGGATGTCGCCGCAGAGCAGGACGACCTTCTGATGAGGGTGCGCTTGCTGGTGGTCGTGGAGGGTTTTCAAAAACCAGTCGCGGTCGCGAGCGTGTGTGCCGGACGACCACCGGTCGTCGAAATCGCGGCCGCTCGGGAAGACGTGCATCGCCAGTTTTGCCATTGGTCGTGGAAGGTGTACGACGGGCACTGTCAGCACGAGGAGCAGAACCTTGCTTTCAGCATGATCTGCCAGGAAGGCCTTCAGGCGGTCCTTCTGCCGGTTGGAAAAGAGCTGCCCGCCATCTCCGGCGCTGCGCGTCGAGCGCAGGTCGAGCGTAAAGTGTGCGGTGTGCCCGTAGGAGCCGGCGAAAGAAAAATCCTCGGTAAGCACACCGGGTGGTGACAGCATGCGGGAGGTCTGGTAGTCGAGGCACGCCAGGCGCGCCCCTTTCCCTACCGACGCCCACTTCTCGGTGCGGTGATCCGGGTCGGAACCCCAGTTGTCCACGATGTCGTGGTCGTCGATGACGAGAAAGCACGGGTAGTTCGCATGGATCTCCTGTAAGCCGGGCAGGCCCCAGAAGTAGCGATAACGCTCCTGGTAGAGGCGGCGGACCTCGTCGTCTGTGCAGTCGAAGACGGAAGTCCTGCCTGGAGGCGCAATTCGTTTGAAATACTGCTCGTCGAAGAGGGAGAGGTGCTTCGGGGCGTCGGCGTACATCTGGTCGCCCACCATAAAGACCAGCTTCACCTCGTGGTGCTCGAGGACCTTCGCTATGGCGCGCATCATCTGGCGGGACGTGCGGGTGAACGAGCCGTCCGAGTGGAACGGCTGGTTACAGCTCATGACGGCGATCGAAAACCGCCGTGGGGTGTCCGCCGGGCTGTCAGGAAAGGTCTCGAACCGCCCCTCTCCAAACTTCAGGTTGCCTGAAGGATCGACCAAACGATACCGGTACCACATAAGAGGCAATAGCCCTTGAAGGTCCACCGTGAACGTGTTGTCACTGATATTGCCATCTGGTACGGTGAACTCGAGTGTTGATTCGTCGCTTTCGGTACCGTCCCGATTCCATTGGATCCGGTACGTCCCGGGCCGATCAGCCCGAAGCCAGATCCGAGCCGACCGGGCTGTGACCAGACCAACTGCCACCATCGTCCCTAACGGCTCGACCTGAAAACCTGTATCGGTATTGCGAGACCCCATCTCTACCCTCGTCGACGCATATCGCTTTACAAAAACTACGCTTAACGAGAGGGAAAGAACCGCAAACTGCCATCGGTACAGCATTTTAACACGAGTACACTGACGGGCTAATGTCGAGTTCATTACATGCGAAAACGCGAAGGCGCGAAGAGAAATGTATGCATTTCAAGCTCCCCTCCGGGACAGGATGGACTGGGGTTATACGAATTAGCTGAGATGCAAATCGACCAAAATTATCTGGCAAACAGAATAAAATAGCTACTGATATAATACATTATATACCTGTCCATTCAAGCTCCCCTCCTGTCCAGGAGGGGCCGGGGGTGGTAGACAGAATGGTTGCAAATGATGTCAATATCAAACAACGTGCTAATCGTAATGTTGCATTACCCCGGACTTTTTCCCATCCTTATATCGACCACCCTTGTATCCCCTCCTGTCCATGAGGGGAATTTTTTATATCTTTATTTGTAACACTATTCTTAACACTACTTAATGAGCAAGAATCTGATTCACTCCCCTTAAAATTCATTAGCGAAAATCAGCGCCATCTGCGGATTAAGTTTTTCCTCAAACCCTGCTATCGGTTAATACTTTCAGGATTCCGCCAAGGGGTTGGAACATATGGCGGGCGGTCCGTAGCATTGCCGCCAGACGGCGATTCATCACTCGATTCCGTCCTTTTTCACCACCATGACCCTCGTTTCGGCCGCCCTGCTGCTGTTTCTCGTAATGGACCCGCTCGGGAACATCCCGCTCTTCCTGACGGCGCTCAACCGTGTCGCGCCGGAACGCCGCCGGCACGTCGTGTTGCGCGAGCTGTTGATCGCGCTGGGTGTACTCGTGTTTTTCCTGTTTTCCGGACGGTTTGCGCTCGATCTCCTCCAGATCTCCGAACCGGCGCTGTCAGTCTCGGGTGGAGTCATTCTGCTCATGATCGCGGTGCGGATGGTTTTTCCGAGCCACAACGGGAGCATGGCCGAACGGATCGACCAGGAGCCTTTCGTCGTGCCGCTTGCGATCCCGTACGTGGCCGGTCCTTCGGCACTGGCAACCTGCCTGCTGATCATGAGCCGCGAGCCCGACCGGTGGCCTGTGTGGCTGCTCGCCCTGCTGCTGGCGTGGGTGGCGTCGAGCATCATCCTCTACTTCGCCTCGTCGATGCGCCGTTTCTTCAGCGAACGCGGTCTGACGGCCGTCGAACGCCTGATGGGCATGGTGCTCGTCACTATCTCGGTGCAGATGATGATGACGGGCATCGACGAGTTCCTCGCCCGGTGAGGCTACGCCTATTTTATAGCTCCTACTCCCCCTCGAACTCGTACGTGCACGCGGGGTGGCCTTCGGGGATGTAGGAGACGCGGGAGATGGGGGCGCCTAAGAGGTGAGCGAAGAACTCGGCCTCGAGGCGACACGGGATGCGGGTGTGGCGGACAGCTTCCGGGAAGGGACAATTGCACTCCCGGATGACGAGGCCGTCGTCGAGAATCTCGATCTCAGGCATGAAGCCCTGCTCGCTCAAGATTTGCTTCAGTGCAGTTAGGCGGGCGTTCCGGTCGTCGAGGCTCACCGCGTCGAGCCGGCTTTTCACGTCGTCGGTACGGTCCTGCCAGAATCGTGTAAAAAACGAGTCGATCCAGTGCCGTTGCCCCTCTTTATCGAGGAAATCGAGCAATCGGCCGAGCAGCACGCCGTCGAACGAAGGGAACAGCCGCTCGCCCATGGAGCTGAGCCGGTACAGGAGCGTCGGGCGACCCCGACCGTTCCTTTTTGAATCGTGCTCGACCAGTCCGTCTCGTTCGAGCCGGGTGAGGTGCTCCCGGAGGGAGGCTTTCGTCAGGCCGGTTGCCTCCACCGCGTCGTCGACGGTGATCACACCGCGCCGTTTCATGAGGTGCAGCAGTGCGCGCTTCGTGTCGGACGAATAGAGTACCGGACCCACCATGCCTGTATTTTTATCTGATTTAGTGCCGAGTGAAAGATAACCGGTACGGGGCACTTCGGCAATAAAAATGATAAAATCCTGTTTTAACTGGAATCGTTTAACCGGAAGGGTTAGTTTTTACAGTACCGTATCATACGTCGTGGAGGAGAACGATGCAGCCGGGATATTCAAAGGACTATGCGGTAAAGGCACAGCTCACCGAAGCGAGGCAACACCTCGACCGGGCGAAGAGCCTGCTTCTGAGTGAAAACCCATCCTGCGCGGAGGGAGCCGCAGCCGCCCTCGAAACGATTCGAGGGTCGCTGCAAGCATTTCTGACGTGGCACGGCCTCAATCTGCCGGAGGACACGCCGCTCTCGACGCTCGGATCGTCCGCCATCGTGCTTGCCCGATCGCTCGAAACCTTCATTCACCTGGCGCTGCCGGTGGAACGGCTCGTGGAGGAGCTTCGTGACAAGAAGCATCTCAACGTCAACGATCGTGAAGCCGCGCAAGCAGCATATTACACGGCCCGGAACCTGCTCTCGGCAGTGGCCGGCGAGCTCCCGGTTCACCTGTACCCTTCCTCAAAGCCGTACAACCTGCAAGATCAAGTGGTATAAGCCCGAATCACGAAGTTCAATCATAAGGAAAAGCATCATGACCGAACATAATCACCAGACGCTCTACCCGCCCGCAACCCCCGAAATGTCGCGCAAGCGGGCGGCCCTCGCACCGGAGATCACCGAGGCCTTCCGGGCTTTCAGCCGGCAGGTCTTTGCCGAAGGCGCGCTCGATGAAAAGACGAAGCAGCTCATCGCAGTGGCCGTGGCGCACGTGACGCAGTGCCCCTACTGCATCAAAGGCCACACGCGGACCGCCATCCGGAAGGGCGCCACGCCCGAGGAGATAATGGAAGCGATCTGGGTAGCCGCCGAGATGCGCGCGGGGGGCTCGTACGCCCACGCCGCGCTCGCCCTCGACGTCATCGAGGAAATCCAGCGGTAAACGGCCTACTCTTCCGGTACGAAATCGACGACGAACGCGCCTTCGAAGATACCCGACTCCCTGAGGATCTGGCCGAACTTCCGGTGCTCGGGATGCGGCAGGTAGGCGTCACGGGCAGCGGCGTTTTCGAACGTCAGGACGTAAATGTGATTGAATCCCTGGTCGAGGCCCTCCGGGCTCATGTTCGTCCCGTGCTCGAATGAAAGGATGCCGGGGATGGTATTCTTCAGGTTGCGGAAGGCGTCGGTGACCACCTGGATCTGCTCGGCGGTGGCTCCTTCGGCGTATTTGAAGACGACGACGTGGCGGACCGGGCCATCGTCTGCCTTCTCGCGACCGGTAAGGTGAAAACCGGCGGCCATCATAAAAAAGGTGACCAGCACGGTGAGGAGCAATCCGCTTTTCATAACCATAGTCGTATTTGGATTTGCCTGACGGGACGAAAACACCCGAGTATACGGCGGTTTTCGTCCATTTTCATTACTGTAAACGACGTGACCGGTCGAAATCGGATCAGCTCCAGCCTACCGGTTTTTTCGAATTGCAGCGGTTTCACGTGGGCTTTCTCCCACTGGCGACGAAGAAGCAACCTTTTTTGTCACCATTACCTCAAAAACATGTCTTTCCGACCGCCGAGCGGGGATCCACGTGAGCTCACGACCTACGATAGCCGCTTTTCTCTGAGCTACCCTTGCCTGGATCTCCGCCTTCGCGGAGATGACGTAGTTGGGTAGTGTTTTGGTTACCCCAGGCGTACAGCCTTCGATCCACGTCGACACAAAAGATCATGTGCAGAATATCTGCGCCCATCTGCTGATTATTCTTAGCCGTCCTTCGCGTCTTCGCGTGAGACTTCCTATCTCCTTTGCTCGAAGGAATACCGTTCCGGAAAAAGGCTCTGCTTCAAAGGTACGAGTCAGAGAGGGCGGCTTTGATGGCGGCTTCGGTATTGATGAGGCGGCCGAGGTCGTTGGAGGCGGGCAGCGTAATGCCGGTCTCGTGGATGAGTGTGTAGATCTGGTCTGCGGTCAGGTCGGGGTTGAGGGCGCGCAACACGCCGGCGAGGCCTGCCACGTGCGGGGTCGCCATCGACGTCCCGCTGAGCGCGCGGTAGCCGTTGCCCGGGGCGAGCGAGAGGATGTCGACCCCGGGAGCGGCTATCGGGCGCGACAGGCGGCCGACGGTGTTCGAGAACTTGGCGCGTTCGAGGTTCTGGTCGACAGCCGCGACCGCAATCACGCCCTCGATGTTCGACGGCATGTGGTCGATCCCGTCGCGGGAGCCGTTACCGGCCGAAGCCACGACGACGGCGCCATTGCGAAGAGCATATTTGACGGCGTTGACGACGACCCTCGGCGCGGTCGTCGTGTATTCGCCCAGGGAGATCGAGAGCACGTCGGCGTGATCCTCGGCGGCGTCGATGATGGCCTGGGCGATCTGCTCGTGTGTACCGACGCCCCGTGCGTCGAGCGCCTGGTAGGCCACGACGTTGACGAACCGGCCTTCCCAGTTCAGCGAGGCAATGCCGACGCCGTTGTTGGCCGGTGCGCCGGCGATGCCGGCGCAGTGCGTGCCGTGGCCGTTTTCGTCCACGGTCACCTTCTTTGCCTTGAAGGCGGCCGTCACGTCTTCATGATGGGCGTCGACGCCGGTATCGATGATGGCCACGACGGCTTTTCGAACCGGGCGGCGGTCGCGCAGGAGCGCGTGGGCGCCGTCCATGCGGATGGCTTCGATGGCCCATTGCTGGGAGGCGAGCGGGTCGTTGGCGAGTGCCTGGCGCTCACCCGATGGTTCGCCCGTGAGCGGGAGCTCCAGCTCGATGGTCTCGTTCCAGGCGGTGTAATCCACGTTTTCCCGATCTTCACGGAGAATCTCAGCGGCCTCTTCGAGGGCTTTCCGTTCGCCGAAAATCAGGTACGTCTGAGCGAGATCCTCGTCTTCCATGAGATCAACCTCCGGGAAGGCCTGCTCGTAGCGTAGGCCGTACCGGTCGAGCACAGCCGCAACCTCCTCGATCCGGTCGTCGGGGCCGAGCTCGAGCAGGAGGCTCGCTTCGTCTTCCGGCGTTTCGACGACCCTCGACCCGAGCGCGATGAGACCACCCAACCCCAATGCCAGCAGGCCAAGCAGGGTGAATGCCAGGAACCGGACCTTTCGAACCGCCAGGAGGAGTGACGCCGCAACGAATCCCAGCCCGACGTCCATGAAAAAGCCCGTGGCGGTCCGGACGATGCCGCCTCCGCCAAAGAGCTGGAGAACGATGGCCACGAGCAACAGGCCAAACCCGGCCAGCATCACGAGCGGATTCTTCTCCTTCCGGGAGGCATCCCAGGCGATCAGCAGGAAAGCGATCAGCGTTATCAGAGTGGTCGGATCCGGCCGCAACATACGAATTTACCCCCGCGAAGTGATGGTTAAATCGGTCTGATGGAGCGGACACGGACGGTCTTGCCCCACATCATCAGCGAAACGAGGCCGACGGGTTCGACGTCGGCCTCAACGGCGAGGCCGTCGTGACGCACGTTTGGCGGGAGGTCGTCGATGGGCTGGTAGCGTTCGCCGTCCTCGTCGACGATACCCCAGAAGCCTCCCTCAATCGGTTCGTGTACGACCCTGCCGCGTACTTTCATACGATTCTCCGTGCGAATAAACTTGCGGTGTCCGCCATCGCTATACGGGTCATCAGGCGGCGGGTTACAGTCGGCTCAAGCTTCGCCGCCCATGCCGCCGAACCGGATCTGCTGGCCGGGAACCACCCGTTCGACGATCTCGCCGTGCGTTTTTTCGTAGCGGCTGATGTTTTCGGCGAGCGCCTGGAGCAGCCGCCGGGCGTGCTGGGGGGTAATGATGATTCGGCTTTTGACGCGTGCTTTCGGGACGCCCGGCATAACCCGAATGAAGTCGAGGATGAACTCTTCAGCCGAGTGCGCGATCATGACGAGGTTGGCGTACACGCCTTCGGCTACGTCTTCGGTAAGTTCGATGTTGATCTGTGCCTGGTCGGGTTGTTTCGGTTCGTCCTGGTTGGTTGCCATGGGGTTACCTTTTCTTTGAACTCACTTCGTCTCGTCCTGCGGAGGCCAGTACACTGATCAGATCGCTCCTGGTGATGATCTCGTACTCACCCGGACGGTCCGATTCGACGAGCACCGCAGACGTGTTTTGCTCAAGATAGGAAGAGAGATGCTCCATGTGAAGCGCCCGCGGGACGATCGGAAAAGGTTCGCTCATAATTACACGGACGCGCTCGTACTTCCCGTCGGGCTTTTCGATGAGCCGGTGTAGGACGTCGCGCTCGGTCAGCCCTCCGACGACGTGCCCGTCCTCGATGACGGGCATCTGTGAGATCCCATACTGGGTCATTCGCTGGATAGCCACGTCGAGCGTGTCCTCGGGTGAGACGGTCACGACCTTCTTCGGCTCTTTCCGCATCTTCAGCACCTCGTCCACCGAGAGGTCCGCTGCCCGGTCGAGGAAGCCGTGGTTCTGCATCCAGGCGTCGTTGTAGGTCTTCGAGAGGTAGCGGTACCCGATGTCCGGAAAGATCACCACGACCACGTCCTCCTCCGAGATCTCGTTTCGGTGCCCGCGGAGCCACTGGAGGGCGCCGGCAAAGGCCATCCCGGACGACTGCCCGACGAACATGCCCTCGCTTCGCGCGAGCCGACGCGTCATCACCATGGCCTCCTTGTCGGTGATGCGGACGAAGTCGTCGACGAGGTCGAAGTCCATGTTACCCGCCAGGATGTCCTCCCCGACCCCTTCCGTCAAGTAGGGGTAGATCTCCTTGGGGTCGAATACCCGCGTGTGGAAGTACTTGTAATACACCGAGCCAAACGGGTCGACGCCGATCACCTTGACGTCCTGCTTCTTCTCCTTGAGGTATTTGGCGATGCCGGAGATGGTACCGCCGGTGCCTGCGCCCGCGACCACGTGCGTCACCCGTCCCTCCGTCTGGTCCCAGATCTCGGGGCCGGTCGCCTGGTAGTGCGCCTGGGTGTTCGCGGGGTGATCGTACTGATTGAGGTACACCGAGTTGGGGATCTCCGTCGCGAGCCGCCGGGCCACAGAATAGTAAGAACGCGGGTCGTCCGGAGCGACGGCGGTCGGGCACACGATGACCTCGGCCCCGAGCGCGCGCAAGATGTTGATCTTTTCTTCGCTCTGCTTGTCAGTGGTCGTAAAAATGCAGCGGTAACCCCGCGCGTTAGCCACGAGGGCGAGGCCGGCGCCCGTGTTGCCGCTCGTCCCTTCGATGATCGTCCCACCTGGCTTGAGCTGACCGGAACGTTCGGCGGCTTCGATCATGCCGATGGCGATCCGGTCCTTCACCGACCCGCCGGGGTTAAAAAACTCGATTTTGGCCAGCACCGTACAGGGCAGATCCGCGGCGAGGGTATTGATCTTGACGAGGGGGGTGTTGCCGACGGTTTCGAGAATGTTATCGTACCACATGACGGATTGTTACTGCTCTTCAGTAGTTCAACGGTGCTGCCAGAACAAAAACGGAAGCCAAAATCGGATAAAAAAGTCCCTTTGGCTCATTTCAGGATAATACTCCTGTCAAACGGATGTTTCCGCGAGAGGCCACAATCTTGGGCGTGTAGGTGGGTAAAGTGGGACGATGGCTTTTGCAATGAGTTCAGTTACTCACCCGCACCTCTCTTCATGTCATTCCGACGAGCCTTGCGAGAAGGAATCTTCCCGAAGTGCGGCCTGAAGGGTTGGCATAAACGGTAATGAGGTGCTGTGCGCGCCCGGATTGCCATTCTCGAAGGCCTCATTTCATAAAGATCCCTCACCCGCTTCGCGGGATTCGGGATGACAAAGGTAGGGAGTTGCGCAAACCATAAAGCTCGTCATTCCGAGCGATAGCGAGGACTCTTCCCGAAGTGCGGCCTTACTGATTTGCACTATCGGTATCGAAGTGCTGTGCGTACTCTGAATGCCATACTCGAAGGCCTCATTTTATGAAGATCCCTCACCCGCTTCGCGGGATTCGGGATGACAGAAGGAGGCGTTGGCGAAGGCAGTGTGCCCGGATGGTTGCCTGTACCACTCAAATTGTCATCCTGACGAGCCTTGCGAGGAAGGATCTTCCCGAAGTGCGGCCTTACTGGTTTTCTAAAACAGGTGAGAAAGGCACCACAAACTGCCCCCCTGGACGGGCCTGTCCCGCGCTCGTTACGGGAGGAGCTATCGCGGAGCGACTGAGGGGTAGACTGGTTCCCTACCGGAATTGCTTTCCTTTCTCTCTTTTCTTTCTCTTTTGCCGGGTCAAAAGAGAAGCAGAAAACCCCTTTGAAATCGAACACGC
>CBINFS010000051.1:0-21290 GCA_966250015.1 uncultured bacterium
CTTCGATACCGATAGTGCAAATCAGTAAGGCCGCACTTCGGGAAGAGTCCTCGCTGGCGCTCGGAATGACAAGTCCAGAGGTATGGGCAGGTATCTGGCCTCATTGCCATTCCTGTCACTCCACTTTGTCATCCCGAGGAAAGAACTGACGAGGGATCTTTATGAAATGCGGCCTTCTGAACAGGCAAATCGGGTACGCACAGCCCATAGGAACCCTTGTAGCTAACCAGAAAGGCCTGACATCCAGATGACGAGTAGGGGATAGCCGCAACACCCCAACCACAACATCCCACTCCGGAAAAGCGTGAGAAAGGTTGTTTTTTCGCCCTTCCAATTTTAACCTTTCTCCCCGGTCGTTTTTTGATCGTTACGCCATTAATAGGACCGGCTACCTATCTTGAGGGACAAACAAAACGTGTACTAACGACTTTTGATAGACTATGCAGAAGCGCAAGCTGGGATACACGGACCTTGAGCTTACCACCATCGGGCTCGGGACCTGGGCCATCGGGGGGAGCGGGTGGCAGTTCGCGTGGGGGCCGCAGGACGATAAAGAATCGATCGACGCGATCCATCGCGCGATCGACCTGGGCATCAACTGGATCGACACGGCCGCCGTCTACGGCCTCGGCCACTCCGAAGAGATCATCCGGAAAGCCCTCGAAGGGCACCGAAACGACGTTTACATCGCCACGAAGTGCGGGAGGGTCTGGAACCCGGGTGACCCGAGGCCCTTCGGGCGGCTCACCGCGATGAGTGTCCGGAAGGAGGCCGAAGACAGCCTACGCCGCCTGGGCGTCGACGTCATCGACCTCTACCAGATCCACTGGCCGCAACCCGACGAGCAGATCGAGGAGGCCTGGACCACCATGGCGGACCTCGTGAAAGAGGGAAAAGTCCGCTACATCGGCGTGTCGAACTTCGACGTTTCGCAGCTCGAGCGTATCCGGCGTATCCATCCCGTGGCGTCGCTCCAGCCGCCCTACAGCATGATCCGGCGTGAAGTCGAGCAGGAGCTCCTGGCCTACTGCAAGGAGAACGACATCGGCGTGATCGTCTACAGCCCGATGCAGGCTGGCATCCTGACGGGCAAGTTCACGCGCGAACGCGTGGAAGCCTTGCCTGAGGACGACTGGCGCCGCACCAACCGGCACTACAACGAGCCCGAACTGTCCGCCAACCTCAAGCTCGTCGACGGGCTGCGTACGATTGCCGAGCGGTACGAGCGCACACCGGCCGAGCTTGCCATCGCCTGGGTGCTGCGGCGTCCGGAGGTCACCGCGGCGATCGTCGGCGCGCGTCGGCCGTCTCAGATCGAAGAGACCGCTCGTGCTGGCGACTGGAACCTCATGGACGAGGTCGTAGCCGAGATCGAAAACCTGCTCGCCGAACGCGAGCGATCTCTTACTTCAGGCCTCGTGTGACAGTAGGCAGTCACCCTTCGAGCCGATCTTGAATACGGTCCTTACCCTTGCGGGAACGCAAACGGGTGGACCGAAGTCAGAGTGACGCTACCGAACGGGTGATTATGAGCAAATCACGCCAACATAAAAGGGTGACGGACAACCGGCCGGCCGACTACGTCGCGCGCGGCGAGGCCCTTTTCGACGCCGTGGCGGTTTCCTTCAGCTTCGACGACCTGATGGAAGCCGCCGAGCGCCTCGGCATTCCAACGGCCGAGGCCATCGAACACCTTCGGATCATGCTCCGCGAGGAGCTCATCGTCGCAGGTGAGGCCACGTTTACGAAATCAGCCGTCACAACCTGAAGTCCGGTAACAAGGCTGCAAATCCACGAGGGCTGCCAGTATAGCGTCGTTTCTCCGGAAGTGCTCCGGCGCGTATCTTGCCCGATCCGTCCATTGTTTCACCGTTTGTGCAGGATATGTCGTCACCGGAGCGTAAAGGCCGGCTTGGAGAAATTGCGCGCCTGTTCGCGAAGCTTGGCCTGATCGCGTTCGGCGGGCCGGCGGCACACATCGCGATGATGGAGGAGGAGTTCGTCTCCCGGCGCGAGTGGCTGAGCCGCGAGCACTTTCTGGACCTGGTTGGGGCGACGAACCTGATTCCGGGCCCGAACTCGACCGAGATGACGATGCACATCGGGTACGAGCGGGGAGGATGGCCGGGCCTGTTCACAGCGGGCGCATGCTTCATTTTGCCCGCTGCCTTGGTGACCGGCGTGTTTGCCTGGTTTTACGTGCGGTTCGGCAGCCTGCCGGCCGTCGAGCCGTACCTCTGGGGCATCAAGCCCGCCGTCATCGCGATCATCCTCGGTGCGCTCTGGAAGCTCGGTCAGAAGGCCGTCAAGGGGTGGCGGCTTGCGGTTCTCGGCCTTGCCGCGACGGCGGCCGTGCTGCTCGGGGTGGGCGAAATCCTCACCCTGCTCGTGGGCGGCCTCGTCGGGATGGTCTGGCTGCGTTACACGCGGAAAGAGCCGTCGGATACCGCTGCGCGGTGGCTGCCACTGCTGTTCCTCCAGGCTGCCCCAACGGCCGGCGCCGCTGCGAGCATCTCGCTCTGGAAGCTTTTCTTCTTTTTCCTGAAGGTCGGGTCGGTGCTCTACGGCAGCGGCTACGTGCTCGTCGCGTTCCTCGAAGGCGACCTCGTGCAGGATTACGGGTGGCTCACGCAGGCGCAGCTACTCGACGCCATCGCCATTGGCCAGTTCACGCCGGGGCCGATCCTTTCGACGGCCACGTTCATCGGCTACCTGATTCGCGACGTGCCCGGTGCAATCGTGGCTACTCTGGGCATCTTCCTCCCGTCGTTTTTCTTCGTAATGCTCCTGAACCCGATCATTCCGAAGATGCGGCGCTCGACGTGGATGTCGGCCTTTCTCGATGCCATAAACGTCTCCGCGATCGCCCTGATGGCCGCAGTGACGATCGAGCTTGGCATCTCGACGCTGACCTCCTGGCCCGCGTGGGTCATCGCCCTGCTCGCCGCCGTCGCCGCTCTCCGCTTCAAGCTTAACGCCGCCTGGCTGGTCCTCGGCGGGGCGATTCTTGGAAGGTTACTGTATCCGTGGGTGGGGTGAGTGGGGGGATTACAGAGTTCCACTAGAACACCCCAAAATTCCCCTCAAGGGAATGGTGGATATGCGCTTATTTAATGACAAATTGCCATATGAATAGCTAGTTGCCAACCGTCCCCTTTAGGGGGGGTATGGGGGTGTATCCATGAAAAGGCGGATTTGATGAAAATGAAGCAAATTACCATAAATAGATGAAACGCACCCCTATCATCCCCTCAAGGGGATTGTTGAGTGTTGTTTATTTTATGACAAATTGCCATTCGAATATATAAACCAAATCTTTTTTGATTTGCAAAAATAGCGAACAAGAAAAAAGGCCGCCGCCGGAATGCCAGCGGTGGCCTTTTTGGTTAGGTAAAAGGGATCAGAGGCTCCAGCCACTTCGGTATTCGCGGTGGAGGTACTGGTTTGCTTCGGGGACGTTGGTGATCTCGCCCTTCTCGCCGTCGTAGTAGATCCGCTTGCCCTGGCCGGTGCGCAGGGCGACCACGCCGAGCAGCATCGTCTCGGTCAGTGGGCCTGCGTACTCGAACGGGGTGCTGGCCTTGGCCTCTCCCTTGGCCGCGGCAGCCCAGTTCGAGCGGTGCTTGGCCTGGCGGAAGAACCCTTCCGTGGAGGGATAGCGTGGGTACGTCTGCGGCACCTTCTTGGCCTCTTCCATGAGCGACTGCGGGTAGAGCTGCGGGTTCGCACCGTACGTCCCGTGCACCAGAATGCCTTTCTCGCCGTGGAAGATGACGCCGCCGCCTCGATCGAGCGGGACGTCTTCCGGCAGATGCTCCGGACGCGGAGGCATGAAGCCGCCGTCGTTCCAGGTGATCTTCACCGGGGGCTGGTCGCCGCGAGCGGGGAAGTGGTAGACGATCTGGGCGGCCAGCGGGTAGCTCGCCGGCTGCTGCCCGCGGTCGAGTCCCCAGGGGGTCGAAGTGGCTTCGATCGACGTGGGGTACTTCAGGCCGAGGGCCCAGTAAGGATGGTCGAGCAGGTGCGCCGCCATGTCACCAATCGATCCCGTCCCCCAATCCAGCCAGCCGCGCCAGTTGAACGGGTGATAGATCGGATGGTACGGTACGAAGGGTGCGGGACCAAGGAACAGGTCCCAATTGAGCCCTTCAGGGACGGCCGTATCGCCAACCAGTGCGTCGGCGATGACCGTGTTGAGCTTCGTCGACGACCAGTCGTTCCCGAAGTTGCGCCACGGTCCATCCTGGGGTGAGGACGGGTCGAACGGGCCGGCCGGACGCGGGATGCCCTGCGGCCAGTACGGACGGTCGGTCCAGACGTTCACCTCGCGGACCTTCCCGATGATGCCGGCCTGGATCCATTCGTTGATCAGCGCGGCGCCTTCGCTCGAGTGGCCCATGTTGCCCATCTGCGTCGCGACGCCCGTACGCTCCGCCGTCTCGCGCAGCACACGTGCTTCGTAGACCGAGTAGGTAAGGGGTTTCTCGACGTAAACGTGCTTGCCGAGCTCCATCGCGGCCTTCGCGATGACGGCGTGCGTGTGGTCAGGCGTGGCGACCATGACGCCGTCGATGTCTTTGTGCTTGTCGAGCATCTCGCGGAAGTCGGCGTAGCGGGCGGCCTTGGCGTAGGCTTCCTGCACTTTCACCATTCCGGGGTTCGGCTGGCCGTTGCGGCCAGTGGCCCGGGAGGCGATGGAGCGATCGACGAACGGGAAATCGACGTCCACGAGCGCCACGAGATTTTCGCCGTCGTTGATGAGCTCCGCGGCGTCGGTAATGCCCTGTGCGCCCGCCCCGACGAGGGCAAAGTTGAGTGTGTCACTCGGCGCTTTGAATCCGGCTCCACCGAGTACGTGCCTCGGCACGATCATCGCGCCGAACACCGCACCGGCCGAGCCGGTAACGAATTTCCGCCTCGTAATTTTACTGCCTTTCATACGTTTACCTGTTGTTTGATGAATCGGAGAAGCCGGTCTGCCGGCGCGAATTGGCCCGCGCAGGCCGGTGCGCCGTATTTACTTTCCTGCAAGCATTCGTGCAAGGTTTGTGTAGCTGGCCGTGATGTCGGCCAGGGCGTCCTTCGGCGCGTCGTTTTCGACGATGTAGTGCAGAAGGCCGCTTTGCCCGGCCTTCGCGAAGATGCGGGCGAAGTCGATCTCGCCTTCGCCGACGGGGCTGATGTGTTCCATGATCGTGCGGAATCCTGCCATGCCCTCCTTCGCGGCCGCTTGCGAAGCTTCGATCTCCTTCAGGTCCTTGACGTGCCACATGACGAAGCGGCCGGGATACTTGTCGAACAGCGCCACCGGATCGACGCCCGCGACGGTGGTCCACATCAGGTCGAGCTCGAACGAGACCAGCTCGGGATCGGTCTCAGAGACCAGCACGTCCAGCCCGGTCTTCCCTTCGCCTGCCGGGACGAACTCGAAGTGGTGGTTGTGGTAGGCGAGTGTGAGGCCTTTTTTCTTCACCGCCTCGCCAATGGTGTTGAACTCCTTCGCGTACTCGTGCCATTTCTCCGGCGACATCTGCCCGGCGAAAGCTTCCATCAGGGCGGGGATGGTGAGGAACTTGTGGCCGATTGTCAGGGCGCTTTCGATTTGCCCATCGAGGTCGGAGCGCAGGAGGTCGATACCGACGTGCGAGCTGGGCGACTTTAGCCCCAGCCTGTCGAGGAGCTGCCGCACCTGCTCCGGCGTGCGGTCGTAATACCCGGCGAACTCTACTTCCTTGTATCCGATCTCGGCCACCTTTTCAAGCGTCCCTTCGAAGTCTTGCTGCATCAGGTCGCGCACGGTGTAGAGCTGCACGCCGATGTGGTCTGTCGCGTCGAGGGCCGCGAAGCGCCGGGCGGCGCCAAGGGCGCTGCCGGTGGTCAAGCCAGCCGCCAGACACGCACCGCCGAGGCCGGCCACGCTTTTGAGGAAATGCCGGCGGTCGAGCCTGCCGGAGTTGTTCGCTCGATTCATGTTACGCACTCATGGGTTGGTTCAAAAAATGTATCGGTGCCGCGTCGAAGCGATGGAAGGGCTTCCGTCCCGCTATACGATCCGTCGAAGCGCCGCAATACCGGACACCGCTCAGCTAATCTACGATACAGCACGCAATGTATAAATGGAATTGTATCGCTGTATGGAGCCCGTGTCTCATATACGAACGGCACGCGCGATGTGACGAACTGCACGTGGAGGTGAGTGAAAAAACCGCCCCCGATCCATCCTTGCAGTCTGCAGTGATCGGTGCTACCTTTTTGATGAACCAAATTCACGCCGTCACAAGGACCGAATCCACCATGTCATTCTTTTTCCGCTGTCTCCTGATCCTGCTTCTGCCGATCCTGCCGGCGTGCACGACGGCGTCTTCCGAATCGGGTCGGTCGGGGCAGGTTGAAAGGCCGAACATCGTCATCCTTTTCGCCGACGACCTCGGCTACGGCGACCTTAGCAGCTACGGCCACCCGACCATCAGCACGCCGAACCTCGACCGGATGGCGGACGAGGGGATACGCCTGACGTCGTTTTACGCGGCGGCGCCGGTGTGCAGCGCCTCACGGGCGGCGTTGATGACGGGAAGGTACGCCGTACGCACGGGCATCACCGGGGCGCTCATGCCGGAATCGCCGAATGGATTGAAGGCGTCCGAGATCACCCTGGCCGAAGCCCTCAAAGAACAGGGTTACCGGACGATGGCGATAGGGAAGTGGCACCTTGGCTACACTCGCCCCGAGTATCTGCCCACGAACAGCGGTTTCGACCACTTCTACGGCCTTTACTACAGCAACGACATGATCCGGCCGTGGGTGGAGACCGACGCCCCGCTGAACCTCTACCGCGACACCACGGCCATCGAGCACCCGGTCGATCAGGCTACACTCACCGAGCGCTACACCGACGAGGCCGTGCGATTCATCCAAGAGAGCGCCGGCGAGCCGTTCTTCCTCTACCTGGCGTACACCATGCCCCACCTGCCGATCCACGCCTCGGAGCGGTTCAGGGGCACGTCGCGGGCAGGGCTCTACGGCGACGTCGTCGAGACGATCGACTGGAGCGCTGGCCGCATCCTCGAAACCATCAGGGACCTCGGCCTCGACGAGCAAACGATCGTCATCTTCACGAGCGACAACGGCCCGTGGTCCAACGCGCCGCCGAGGATGATGGCGGGTGGCGTGAAGGCGTGGGATACCGGCTCGGCCGGACCGTTGCGCGACGCCAAGGGCACCACGTATGAGGGCGGCGTCCGCGTGCCCGGCATCTTCCGCTGGCCCGGGCGGATTCCTCCCGGCCGCACCTCCGCCGAGATCGCGACGACGATGGACCTTTTCCCGACCCTGCTCAACGCCGCCGGAGCCGAGATCCCCGCCGACCGCCAAATCGATGGAAACGACTTGATGCCCTTCCTGGCTGGCCAGACCGAAACGTCACCCACCCGTACCTTCTACTACTTTGCCGGCAACAACCTGCAGGGCGTCCGCGAAGCCAACTGGAAGCTCCGCCACTCGGAGGAAGGCCCCGAGCTCTTCGACCTCGAAATCGACCCCGGTGAACGCTTCAACGTAGCCGCCGAGTACCCGGAAGTGGTGGCAAGGCTCGATTCTCTGATGAAGGCTTTTTCTGAGTCGCTTCAGCCGTGACTGAGGTTATTTCATCGACGAAAAGGATAGTGAACTGCAATCCACAGGCAGACGCAGTTGGAGTTTTGATATGATGGAGACCGAAGTGGGACGACTCGTGCTACCTGATGCACCTGACAAATACGTCATCTCCGCGAAGGCGGAGATCCAGGCAACGGCTCCGCAGTGTACGCGGTTCTGCCACGCGCGGCCCTTTCCTGGATTTACTTCGTCAGTCACTTCGTTCGTGACGGATCAAGTCCGGAATGACGAGTTATTATTGCGTTTTGGCATATACTGGCGTAACACTTTTCATATGCCGATCCCCTCAAAAAACGTCATCCCGGCCCCCGAGCCTGGATCCAGAAAAGCATACGGCCTGCTTCGACGGTATTATTCAAAGCATTCAATTTTAACGAGTAAAGGCGTACCTTTGCCGAAGAATTGTCCGCCGTTAGATATGACTACCCTTGTGAACCGGATCAGTATGCTATTCTTGAGAAGACTTTTTTTGCCGGCTGTTTTGTTGCTTTTCCTCCTGCCAGCTTCAACGTTTGCCCAGGGGCATCAGGACTGGAGCTACAACCTCGGCATCTACGAGGTAAACGTACGGCAGTACACCCCGGAAGGAACGTTCAATGCGTTTTCGGCCCACCTCGACCGGCTGCAAGACCTGGGTGTCGGGATTCTCTGGTTCATGCCCATTCATCCCATTGGTCAAAAGAACCGCCTCGGACGGCTCGGCAGCTACTACTCGGTGCGGGACCATCTGGACGTCAATCCGGAGTTCGGTACCCTCGACGATTTCAAACGTCTGGTGCAAGAGGCGCACGATCGGGGGATGTACGTGATTATCGACTGGGTGGCAAACCATACTGCCTGGGATCACCTCCTCACCACGGAGCACCCGGAGTGGTACGTCACCGACGCAGGCGGCAACTTCATTTCGCCACCCGGCACAAACTGGTCGGACGTGATCGAGCTCGATTATTCGGAGCAGGGCTTGAGGGATTACATGATCGACGCCATGCTTTTCTGGGTGGAGGAGGTGGGCGTGGACGGCTTCCGTTTCGATGCCGTCGACTTCGTCCCGCACGATTTCTGGGAGGAAGCGATCGATGCCCTCCGGTCCGCCGACCCTGACCAGTTTCTGCTGGCAGAGGGCGACGGCCGGGAGTGGCACGACCTCGGATTCGACATGACGTACGGCTGGGGCCTCTACGGCTTCGGACAGGGCGTCCTGAAAAACATCGCGGACGGGATCGCGTCTGCAAACAACCTGAACGGATACGTGGCAGCTGCAAAGGCTACCTACCCGACGGCCTACCGGATGTACTTCACCTCCAACCACGACGAAAACTCATGGTACGGTACCCCGGAAGAGCTGTTCGGTGCGGCTGCCGAAGCGTTTGCCGTGCTGACTGCCACGGTCCACGGGATGCCGCTCATCTACAGCGGGCAAGAGGCCGGGTTGAGCAAACGGCTCCAGTTTTTCGAAAAAGACCAGATCCCCTGGCGCGACCACCCGAATGCCAACCTGTACAAAACCTTACTGCATTTGAAGCGGAACAACAGGGCGCTCTGGAACGGGGCCCACGGCGGCCTGCCACAACGGGTGCTCACCTCCAACAATACCGACGTCTTCGCATTCACCCGGGAGAAGGACGGCGACAGGGTGTTTGTCGTTCTGAACCTTTCCGATCAGGAGCAATCCGTAACGCTCGAAGGGACAGCCTATGCCGGTTCGTACAAAGATGTGATTACCGGTGAAACGGTTGTGCTTGGGGAAGGCGCCGGCCTCACGCTGCCTGCATGGGGCTACCTCGTCCTCGAAGCCGTCGAGGTCAGCACGGGGGTGTCGGAAGGTGCTCTGCCAGGTGGGACTGCGCTCCTTCAGAGCTACCCCAATCCGTTCGACACGATTACCAGGATCACCTATACGCTCACAGAGCCATCGGACGTCCACCTTACGGTCCACGACCTGTTGGGGAGAGCGGTACGTGTGCTGGCCTCAGGCACTATGCCGGCGGGTACACACGAGGTCACTTTTGACGCCGCCGGCCTGCCGGACGGGGTGTACTTTTACCGATTGCAGACTGGCCGCTTCTACGAAACCCGATCCCTGATGCTCTTGCGGTGATGGGAAACGACGCTGGTTGCGTGCAAGCGCAGAACCAGTGTTGAGAGCAATTGCCGATACGCCAATCTTTTCCCCCCTGCGCAAAAATAAAAAGGGCAGGGGAACCGCCATAAGCCCCTGCCCTTTACTGATCCAAACCGCTGTGGGGTACAACCGTCAGAAGAAACCCCTCAGGGTGTAACGCAACTGCCAAAACGCGTTGGCACTATGATACGAAAGAAGTAACGCGGCTTCCAGCCGTTCCTGTTAAGACGTGGTTAATTAACCTGTTCCACCTCCCCCATCAGCGTCGTGAAGCTGACCGGTAGCAGGGTCAGCTCGGCCATGCCGTTCGTGACGGGGATGGTGGCGACCTCCTCCATGGCGCGTTCAGCGTCGGTGACGTACACACGCAGCTCGGTCAGGCCTTCGGGGAAGCCGGCGATCGTCGCCGGGCGGCCCGCGCCGTTGTTCACGATGTGGACGGCATATTCGCCGTTCGCGATGTTGCCGAAGGCGGCGCTGTTGATCCCTTCCTTGTCGGCCTCGATCGGCAAGTGGAACGCGCCCGCGGGGGTCGAAGCGAGCTGTTTGATGTTCCAGAACCGCTGCAAGGGGCGGAGGGGGCCTTCGGTGCGGAAGATGCCCTCTCCGATCAGCAACGAGTAGTCGGACGTGAGCTGCCACTGGAGGATCGAGAGCGGCTCGCAGAGCGCAAGCATACGGACGTACAGGTCGATCTCCTGGTGAGCGAACGTCGGCTCGAGGAAGATCTGCGGGTAGCGCCACGCCGCGGCGTCGGTGCTGCCCTCACCGACGAGCAACGGGACGTTCAGCTTCTTCGCCGCCTCGCCCCAGTACGAGAGCAGCTCGTCGGTCCACCCGCGCCAGGAGTGGAACGACACCGCACCCACGTAACGCCACGCCTCCGGGTCGGCCATCGTCGGCTTGATGAACTCGGTGGCGGTGGCGTCGCCCGTGTCGCCGAGCAGCATCTTCGTTGCCAGCCCATTCGACGCGAAGTAAGCGCCGAGGCCTTTGATCAGGTCGCGGTGCTCCTCGGCCGTCTGCAACACGTCGATCCCGATGTCGGACTCATTGAACGAGAACATCACCGCTTCCACGCCATAGTAGTCCTTCAGGTATTGCAGGTAGGAGGTGATCGACGCGTAGATCTTGTCCATCTTGTCCTGCCGGAGCGGGTTGCCGTTGAGGCCGTCAGGCCGGGGACCGCGTTGACGGGGTCCGACAATCGCCCATTCTGGCGCAAACCACGCACTGACCACCACCGGCATGCCCATCCGGGAGAGCCTCCGGGCCATCTCCATAGCCGCCTGCACCCTCGGGTTGAGCTGCCCGGCGACGGCGGCTTCGTACGGGTCGACGTCCTCCTCGGGATGCCAGAGGCTCCACGGCATCTCGACGCGCGCCCACGCAACGCGCAGGTTCTCCAGGTTGAAATCGATCACCTTCGGGTCGTTGTTGGGATTCTGAAGGCGGAAGTTGCCGCCGATCCCGTCGAATGCGCGCCCGGGTTTTCTCGCGTCGAGCGTGAGCGTCACCGGTGACCGATCGATCTCGCCCGTCGCTTCGATCATGAAGGTCCTCTCCGCCGTCTGCCCTTTCACTGCGTTGCCCGGCATCACGGCCACGTACGCCCTGAACAGATCGTCCTCCTTCCGCACGATAACGTCGGCCGGTGTATCGAACGCCACGTTGAGCTGTCGTTCAGGCGAGGCAAACCGCACGCCCCACGCCACACCGTGCAGAAACTCGCCATTCCGCCCGGTAGGGGTCCCCGCAAGCGAGATCTCGCCCGTGATAGGCGACGTCGGGTCGACGAGCGCCACCGTGCCTTCGCTATACACGTCATCGGGCACGTCGATGCAGAAGTATGCCCCGGTCATGGTCGTGTCCTTCTCGGCGGTGAACACCACGTGGACGGTCGCCGTGCCCTCGCCGGTGTTCCGGATCTCTTGTGTTACCGATACCGGCCCGGCCACCGTCGAAACCTTCTGCACGTCGCCTTCCCGCGTGTAGGTCGTTGGCTGGCGCTCCTTCGCCGTTCTGGCCATCACCACGCCTTTTGCATTCAAGACGCAGAAGCTCGTCTCGAACGGCATCAACTGCCCGTCCACCCGGATGCCGGTGATGTTCCCCCAGGCCATCACCTCGGCCTGGGCAAACGCGTCCTTCACCACCCCGCACAACAAAGCAATACACAGGGCGGTGGTTAGTAACTTGATGTTCATGTCGATACAGCTAAGAATTCAGGATAACGGGGCTGGACAAAATAAAGATTTCCCTCACATCGCCATGTGAATCGCCGATTTAATCTCGCCACGGAGCATGCGGAGTGCGAGAGCGGTATGCTACAAAGGTATGAATACGAAGAATACGGGTGAATTTTCGCCTTTCCGATAGTTGAAACCGTTTGCTTGCATTCGGATTGATAACGTACGAAATGTACATGTGGGCTAGTTACAACGAGGGGGACATGATCAGTACTGCGAAAGCCCGGGACCAATTTTCCGATATCATCAACCGCGCCCGCTATCGTGGGGAGCGAATCATCCTCACCCGCCGGGGGAAGCCCGTCGCGGCCGTCGTACCGATCGAAGACCTGGAGGTATTGGAAAAGATGGAAGATCGGATCGACGTCGAGGAAGCCGAAAAACGGCTCGCTTCCGACGAACCCCGCATACCGTGGGAAGAGGTAAAACGAACGCTCGACCTTGAGTAAATACCGCGTACTTTTCGAGCACAAAGCCGTTAAGGACCTCGCCAGGTTGCCTCGCGACGTGCAAGTATGCATCCGCGATGCCATCGACGTATTACAGGATAATCCTCGACCACCGGGCGTAAAGAAGTTGGAAGGGTCGACGGACCTTTACCGGATACCTGTTGGTGACTACCGAGTCCTCTACCGGATAGAGGACGACGTCCTCGTGATCCTGATTATCCGGATAGGCCACAGAAAAGACATCTACCGATAAGGGACTATCGTTTTATATCTGAATGTTCTGAACGATCTTGTCCCCCAGCAAATCCGGCCGTTCGAAGACGACCTTGTTATTGACACGAATGATTTTGATGCCCTTGCTCTGAAGGTACGCCTCCCTTCTAATGTCGTACTCATTTCAAATCCGGTAGTCATGTGCGTTCCCATCGACTTCGATGGCCAGCTTCGCTTCTGGACAGTAAAAGTCCAAAATGTACGGTCCCACACTGTGCTGCCTCCTAAACTTCAGCCCTCCACACTTCTTCCCCGAGAGCAGCTTCCAGAGCGCTGCCTCCGCAGGCGTGGCCTGATTGCGTAGCTTCTTCCGTACCTCCTTCAGCTCGGGACGATTGTGATCGTGGTGAGTCACCTTCTTTTTTGGGGCTTAGGCATATTGTTACTTAATGATATTCCTACGAATAAATGATACGATAAAATTCACTATATGGTTGTCCAACCAGGCTCCCCTCCTTGACAGGAGGGGCCGGGAGTCGTAGATCAAATGATCGTAAATTCAGCTTATAACCTCGAATGTAATGTTTGCTTTTTTGTTCGTTACTATCACGTTTTATCGACCACCCCTGTCTCTCCTCCTGTCCAGGAAAGGGATTGTTTATACCTCTATTTATCAGTATATACCTACTTCAAAAACGGATAATGCTGCGTGGTGCTGTCGCGGTTTACCCAGGGGAGCTCTACGAGGGTGAGGACTTCGTCGCTGTGGTAGGTCTCGAAGTAGGTGCGGCTGCCGCCGGGGTCGTTCCAGTGCATGAACCAGACCCATCGCGGCTGCTCGCGGAGCTTTGACACCTCGGGAAGGGCGCCGACCTCGCCGAGGGCGATGGGTTTGTCGCCCGCCAGCGCGAGGAGCTGGTCGTAATTGAGCTGGTTGAACCCTTCGGTGTAGACGTCGGTGGCGAGGATGTCTACGACGTCGTGCCCGGGGAAGTAGGTCTCGTGGGGATCGACGCCGTCCTTCACCTCGTTCGTGTTGTACACCCAGATCAGGTTGTTCAGGCCGTGGAAGTTCGTCAGGCGGTCGAAGAGCATCCGCCAGAGCTTCTTGTAGCCGTTCTCGCCGGGTTTCTGGCCCCACCAGAACCAGCCGCCGTTCATCTCGTGGTAAGGCCGCCAGAGCACGGGCACGCCGGCATCGCGGAGCTGCTTCAAGAACCACGCGATCACGTCCACCTGCGACTTCCATCGCTCGTTGATCTCCGTGCCGGGGGTGATCAGGTCCTGCCACTCGGCGTCGGTGAGCTCGGCCTGGATCGACTCGCGGAACTCCTTCGGCTCGTCCTCGGTCGGCCGCACGGCGTGCCACATGAGCGTGATGATGAACCCGTCGCGGTGGCGTTGGATGGCCTCGTCGACGATCCGCTGCCGGAAGTTGATGCCGTCCCAGTACCCCGGGTAGCTGAACCCGAAGTCCTGCCCGAACACGGCCGGGTAGCGCTGGGTGAGCCGGTGGACCACCGACAGCCGCGTCGATCCCACCAGCGGCGCGCAGTGCTGGCCCGAAAGCGTCTGCTTGCCGGAGATCGAGTAGAGGTAGTTGAGCAGCTCGACTGCCTCGGGTGAGGCGTTCGGCACGACCGGACGCACGGCGTTCTGCGCCTGCGCGACCTCGATCGACAGGATCAGCGCAACAGCGAGAATAAAGTATCTCATCGGTCAACCTCGTCCTGGTTGGAGGGAGTCATTCGGCTCTGAACACGCGGAAGGAATGCGGGGCGATCGACGCCGTGAGGCTCGTTTTCCCTGCGTCGCGCGACGGGAACCAGGCGGACCGGCTCTCGATCTTCTCTCCAGCGAGCACCTCGCCCGTCTCCAGATCGCGCACCTGCTTGAACTTCCCGTCCAGCACCACCTTCACCTCCACCGGCTCGTCGAGTAACGACTCGACGATGAACGTGTCGTTGTCGTAGGCGAAGAGCGAGACCTGTGCGGGGCCGTCGACGCGGACGTACTGGTCGGCCATCACGATTTGCCGGATCCGCGTCATGACCTCGACGGGCAGGTCGTAGAGGTCGGCGAAGTTGTCGGGGATCGTCCACACGTAGAGGTGGCCGCCCGCGTAGTCGGCGTCGTGGAGGAGCGGCCATCCGAGCGGCCCGTCGATCGCACCGACGAGCTCCCATGAGTCGTTCGTCAGGTAATCGATCTGCGGGATGATGATCTTCTCGCTCGACCGGTAGATGCCGCCATCCACGAGAAACTCGTCCACGAGTGCCTTCCGGCCGGTGACTTCGAGCTCGACGACGTTGCCGAGGCCGCGGTCCTGCAAGGCTTCGAGCAGACCGGACGTGATGACAACCGATTTACCACTCCGCAGGTGGCGTTCGATCTTCTGCACGATGTCCGGGTCGTACTTCGCCGATTCGGTGAGCAGGACCGTCTGCGCGTCCTCGGGGAAGACGGGGTGCAGGTCGATCGGGATGCCCGTCATGCCAATGAAGTTGTGCAGGAAGTCCTCGCCCTTAGAATGGAACGGCTTGTAGCTCTTCACGCCGACCGGGTTGCCCAGCTCGCCAAGGATGCGGTCCACCTTTTCGAGGGTGTAGCCGATGCCCGGAGCGATCGTCAGGCTTTCGGGAATTGAACCGTCAGGGTTTAGGTAGGGCGCGACGGCGGCGTCGAAGTCGAAGCTCGTTTCCTGATCCTGCCACGGTCCGCGCATTGAGGCGGTGAGTGGGCGCTGGAGCTGGAGGAAGTCGAACAGCGTAAGCTCGGGTGCCTTCGCGAAGAGAGTGAGCCAGAGCTGCTCGGCGTACCGGTCGAACGTGATCATCCCGCCGGTATCGACCCACCCGCCGTTGTTGCCGCCGGGTTTGAGGTTCTCGAAGTAGCGGAAGATCTGGTAGCCGTGGTACGGCTGGAGGTGCTGGGCGCTGCGGACGGCGTCGCGGGTCTCGGTGCCCGTGTAGAGCGCGTCGAAGAGGCCCGGCTCGGTTTCGAGGTTGAACCCGAGCCCCTGGAAGTGCTCGTACCAGTTCGGATACTTGATGATCACCTTCACGTTTGGGTTCACCGCACGCGCCGGCCCCAGGATGACGTTTCGCGCGACCTCATCGAGCAGGGCCAGGCGGTACTCGGTCCAGCTCCGGTCGCCTTTCGCTTCGATTTCGACTTCGGTTTTACAGCTCGTGAAGAAGAAGTCGTCGAGGATGACCTCGTCGAAGTGCCGGGCGGTGTGCTCGACCACTTTCTGCACCCAGGCGCGGTGTTCGGGGTCGCTGTAGCAGAACGTCTCGAACCGGTTCCGCTCGTTGATCG
This sequence comes from uncultured bacterium, assembly GCA_966250015.1. Classification (GTDB taxonomy): domain Bacteria; phylum Bacteroidota; class Rhodothermia; order Rhodothermales; family DASSAV01; genus CBINFS01. The sequence continues at coordinate 16,008 of CBINFS010000051.1, forward strand.
TGAGGGTGATCCCACCGGACGTCTTGACGCCGCGCTCGGCAAAGAACTGCTTGGCCTTGTTCAGCGTCTCGTCGTCGGCGAGGATCGTGTCGCGGTGTGTTTCGAGGTAGATCTTGTCGACCTTGATGTGCCGCGCCATGACGTCGAACCGCTCGCGGAGCCAGTCGAGGTCCGCCATCTGCCGGACCTCGTACACGCGTGCGTAGATGGCAACGTCGAAGTTTTGATATCCCTGTGCGAATGCACTGCTACTGGCCAACAACGTGAGGCACAGGACCACCCATGCCCCTGACGATAGGATGAGGGTACGTTTCATCGTGTGGTTGTGCTTAAGGATGACGGAATCGGGGGAGACCACAGGAAGCTAAGCCTCGAGCAAATCTATAACCAGGGGCGAAATAGTCGTTCAGGGCACGCAGGGTGCAGTTCAGGCAGATTCTCACACGAAACCGCGATGTATGACAGAGCTTTTGGGAAGTGTGTGCTTGCCCTGATTGCCTATTCAGAGGGTTGCATTTCATAAAGATCCCTCGGCACTTTGTGCCTCGGGATGACAAGTGTGGGGCGATGGCGAAAGCAGTGAGGTCAGATACTTAGCCTAACCTCTCTACGTGTCATTCCGAGCGACAGCGAGGAATCTTCCCGAAGTGCGACCTTTCTGATTTCCGCCAGCGGTGATGAAAAATCTGCTCCCCTGAACAGGCCTGCCCCGTACTCATTAAAAATGAATGCTTTGAATAATACCGTCGAGATAGGCCGTATGCTTTCCTGGATCCCGGCTCGGGGTCCGGAATGACGTAGTTTTAAGGTATGGGTGAAGTGAAAAGGACACTTCTTTACTAGCCGTAAACCCTTAATAACACGTCATCTCCGCGAAGGCGGAGATCCAGGAAGACATGAGGCTTTCCTTACCTTTCTGCCCTGTATTACCCTCAAAGGGATCTCGGCTCGGCGGCCAGGATGACGTATTGTTGGGGTCTTCAATAAAAAGCACGTTCCGCCTGCGGTATGGACCCCCTTTCAAACATTCACCTGCGGGTAAAAAAACAAACCCATCTGCGCACAGAAATCATGAAGAGGGGCTTCAAATATCCTTCACAGTGGATATCTTCGCTCCGTAGCCTCGTGGTCCCGTTACCGATTAATGACAGCATCAGGACTGCGAGGGCTGTAAATAGGAAGCGGTTCCGGTTCATCAAGGTTCAAACAGGCATTCCATGGATTACGTCATCGCGCTCGACCAGGGGACGACCAGCTCCCGGGCCATATTGTTCGATCATTCCGGCGCCATCAAGGGCGTCGCGCAAAAGGAGTTTGAGCAGATCTTTCCGAAACCGGGGTGGGTGGAGCACGACCCGGACGAGATCTGGTCCACCCAGGCCGGTGTGGCTGCGGAGGTGCTCTCCCGCGCCGGTATCACCTCGCGCAACATCGCCGCCATCGGAATCACGAACCAGCGCGAGACCACGGTTGTCTGGGAGCGGAAAACGGGCCGCCCCGTCTACAACGCGATCGTCTGGCAGGACCGCCGCACGTCGGCCTACTGCGACAGCCTGAAAGCCGCCGGGCACACCGACCTGTTCCAGCAGAAAACCGGCCTCGTCATCGATTCCTACTTCTCGGGCACGAAGCTTCGATGGATCCTCGAAAACGTAGACGGGGCACGGCAGAAGGCCGAGGCGGGCGAGCTCGCCTTCGGCACCATCGACTCGTGGCTCGTCTGGAAGCTGACCGGTGGCAAGCTCCACATCACCGACCCCTCAAACGCCTCCCGGACGCTACTCTACAACATCCACACGGGCGATTGGGACGACGAGTTGCTCGAATTGCTCGGCATTCCACGGTCGGTCCTGCCCGAGGTCCGGCCTTCGAGCGAGGTGTACGGCGAGACGAGCGGCGACATCCTCTCGGCGCCCGTACCGATCGCGGGGATCGCGGGCGACCAGCAGGCGGCGCTCTTCGGGCAGGTCTGCACAAAAGCCGGCATGGGGAAAAACACGTACGGCACGGGCGCCTTCATGCTGATGAACACCGGAGGCCAGGCCGTCACGTCGAAGAACAACCTGCTGACCACCGTCGCCTGGAAGCTGAACGGCGAGCCGATCCAGTACGCGCTCGAAGGGAGCATCTTCATCGCCGGAGCGGTGGTCCAGTGGTTGCGCGACGGGCTGGGCATCATCCGGTCGTCGTCCGACGTCGAGGCGCTCGCTCGCCAGGCGTCGGATACCGGCGGCGTCTATGTGGTGCCCGCGTTTGTTGGCCTGGGTGCACCATACTGGGACCAGTACGCGCGGGGCGCCATCGTCGGCATCACGCGGGGAACGTCGGCCGCCCACATTGCCCGCGCCGCACTCGAAAGCATCGCGTTCCAGAGTGTCGACGTCATCCGCGCGCAGGAGGCGGACTCCGGCATCGCCCTCACCGAGCTTCGGGTGGACGGCGGCGCTGCGGCCAACGACTTGCTCATGCAAATGCAGGCGGACCTGCTCGGCGTTCCGGTCATCCGGCCGAAGGTGACTGAAACGACCGCCCTCGGCGCCGCTTACCTCGCAGGCCTCGCCACCGGATTCTGGCAAAGCGTCGACGAGATCGCCACGCAATGGGCCGTCGATCACCGGTTCGAGCCGCAGATGGGGCGCGACGAAGCCGAGGAACGCTTGCGTCACTGGAAGCGGGCCGTCGACCGCGCCCGTGCGTGGGAGGAACCCGAATAATGCCTGATCGAGCCGAACTAGCCGGAGGAACTGCGTATGGATAGAGACGAAATGCTCGACGTCGTCCGGGCGACGGAGTCCTGGGACCTGATCATCATCGGAGGCGGGGCAACAGGCCTCGGCTGCGCCGTCGAATCGGCCTCTCGAGGCTACCGGACGCTGCTCCTCGAGCAGTACGACTTCGCCAAGGGCACGTCGAGCCGGAGCACGAAGCTCGTCCACGGCGGCGTACGCTACCTCCGGCAGGGGAACGTGTCGCTCGTGCTCGAAGCGCTCAAGGAGCGCGGCCTGCTCATCGCAAACGCGCCCCACCTCGTCCGCAACATGCCGTTCGTGGTGCCGAACTACAGCTGGTGGGAGGGACCGTTTTACGGCATCGGGTTGAAGATGTACGACCTGCTCGCCGGCCGCTCGGGCTTCGGCCGGTCGAAGCTGCTCTCGAAAGAGCGGACGATGGAGCTCATCCCCACCATCGAGCCCGAAGGCCTCGACGGGGGCGTCATATACTACGACGGCCAGTTCGACGACGCCCGCCTCGCCCTCAACCTCGCACAGACCGCCGTGGACCTCGGCGGCGTCGTGCTGAACTACGTCCGCGTGACCGGCCTCTTGAAGAAGGAAGGTGAGGTGTCAGGTGTGACAGCGACGGACGTCGAGACCGGCGAAAGCTTCGAGCTGCAGGCTCGCGTCGTCATCAACGCCACCGGCGTCTACACCGATTCGATCCGGCGCATGGACATGCCCGACGCACCCCCGATGGTGACGCCGAGCCAGGGCGTCCACATCGTGCTCGACAAGTCGTTCCTGCCCGGCGATACGGCGATCATGGTGCCGCGCACGGACGACGGCCGCGTGCTCTTTGCGATCCCCTGGTACGACGTCGTCGTGGTCGGCACCACCGACACGCCCGTCACGGAGACGCCGATCGATCCCCTGCCTCAGGAGCACGAGCTCGAGTTCCTGCTCGAACACGCAGGCCGCTACCTGACGAAGAACCCGACGCCGGCCGACGTGCTCAGCACGTTCGCCGGCCTCCGTCCGCTCGTCTCGGGCGGGAGTGAGGAGAGCACCACAGCCGAGCTCGCCCGGGACCACACGCTGGTGATCTCGAAGTCGGGCCTCGTCACGATCACCGGCGGGAAGTGGACCACCTACCGGAAGATGGCACAGGACACGATCGACCAGGCTGCCACGCTGGCTGACCTGGAGGACCGCCCCTCGGTCACGCGTAACCTCCGCCTCCACGGCTACCACCAGAACGCCGAGTCGTTTGGACCGCTCAGCTTTTATGGAGCCGACGCCGTCAAGGTGCAGCACCTTCTCCAGGAGGATCCGCGCTATCAGGAAAGGCTCGATCCCGCGCACCCGACGCTCACCGGAGAGGTCGTCTGGGCCGTCCGGCACGAGATGGCGCGGACCGTCGAGGACTTCCTCTCGCGCCGCACGCGCAATCTGCTGGTCGACGCCCGCGCGAGCATCCGGATGGCGCCGCGCGTGGCCGCCCTCATGGCCGAAGCCCTGGGCCGCGACAAGGCCTGGGAGGAGGACCAGGTGAGGCGCTACCGCACCCTCGCCTGCGGCTACCTCATCAGTGACCGCGGCGAGCTCTGCAAACCCGAAGATCTGTGACAGGGCAATCGCCCGAGCTTCTCACGGGAAGGAATTACATGGAAGAGCAAAATGCCTCGAGATATGCACCACTCCACCGTCCCCTCGAGGGGACCTCAGGGGTGTCCTTCCCACATCGTATCAAAGCTTTCCTTTTCCCCTCACTAAAACCAACCTGATGCCTCTATGACACCGTACATCGCTGAGTTCATCGGGACCACGCTTCTCCTGCTACTGGGTGACGGCGTGGTCGCCAACGTCGTGCTGGGCCGGACGAAAGGCTCCGGCTCGGGCTGGATCGTGATCACCTGGGGGTGGGCCATGGCCGTCTTCATCGGCGTCTTCGCCGTGGCGGTCTACAGCGGCGGCCACATCAATCCAGCCGTCACGATCGGCCTCGCCGTGGCCGGAAAGTTTCCCTGGGCCGACGTGCCGGGCTACATCGTCGCCCAGATGCTCGGCGGCGCCTTCGGCGCATTCCTCGTGTGGCTCCACTACCGGCAACACTTCGGCGCAACCGACGACCGCGACCTCAAGCTGGCGGTGTTCTGCACAGCCCCGAACATGCGTAACTACGCGGAGAACTTCGTGTCGGAAGTGATCGCGACGTTCGTGCTCGTCTTTGCGGTGCTCTACCTCGCCGCGCCGAGCGTTGCGGGTCCGGACGGCTCGGCCGGTGGCCTGGGCGCGCTCGATGCCCTGCCCGTGGCACTCGTCGTGCTGGCCATTGGCCTCTCGCTTGGCGGACCCACAGGCTACGCCATCAACCCCGCCCGCGACCTCAGCCCGAGAATCATGCACCAGTTCCTGCCCATCGCCGGCGGAAAGCGCGACAGCGACTGGGGTTACGCTTGGATCCCCGTCGCCGGCCCGATCGTCGGCGGCATCCTCGCCGCCATTGTGTATCTGGTATTAGGGGATACGCCGCCGATGCCGTGAAATGAAACGGGGCACGGTAGAA
>CBINFS010000052.1:0-21019 GCA_966250015.1 uncultured bacterium
TCGTGTTCGACCGGCTCCACTCTTGACCACATCTTCATCACCGACGAGCTCTTTGACGCCTACTCAGGCGGCTCCACCGGCCGCTACGACGCCCTGCTGGACGCCTTCGACGGCCTGGGCGGGGCATGCAACGGAGAGTTCGTCTGCACGACGTCCGATCACCTTCCTGTCTACGCGCGATTTGCCTTCGCTACCAATACCGCCGCGGAGCAGGATGCCGGTCCCAACGGCTTCGTACTCGAACTGCCGTTCCCGAATCCGTTCCGTAACGAAACGACGCTCGGCTTCACGCTGGACCAGGCCGGTCCGGTGCGCCTGGACGTCTACGACGTCCTGGGCCGCCGTGTGGCCGTGCTATCCGACGAAGTCCGGCGCCCCGGCCGCCATACGGTCCCATTTAACGCCGCCGGACTGCCCGCCGGCGTCTACCTCGTTGTATTGAAAGCCGGCGCACGAATAGTTGCCCACCCCCTCATAAAAGCCGAATAGCGCAGGCGTGCCACGTTGCCCCTCGCTACACATACCCATCGGCTTGTAACTGATTAGTAATCAATCATAAAACCGCTACATATAATGCGTGGGGCGGTGCGTTGTTTTAGGAGGCGGAAAGGTATCGAGGCGCGTTTTTAGGCCATTCTTGTCTGAGAGTGTGGCTTATTCCTACCACGCACTTGAGCCGGAAGATATCGAACAAAAGTAGGCCTCTGTATTACTAATTCAGAGGATTGGGGCTTAGGCCGGCCCCTGGAGTCTTTCCCTTCAGGTTGTTTTCCACCTTCTCGAGCGGCAGTATGTGGAGACGGAGTGTCATAGCCAGTGTGGTCTTCGGGTTCGTCGTGACGCTCACCTCAGCAAGTGCCTGTGCACAGGTCGCGCCCGATCCGGAACGGGAGGCCGCCGAAGCCTTGCGCCACGGTGAATACGCCCAGGCACGCCGGCTCTACGCTGATGTGCTCGATGCCAAACCGGAAGTGGCCCCGCAGTATGCCGAGTCGTTCCTCGCGCTCGGCGACTACGACGAAGGACTCTCCCGGCTCTCCTCCCACGCCCGTTCACGTACCGATCCTCATCTTCTGTACGCGCAGGGGAGGCTACTTGCCGCGACCGGGCGCTACGCCGAGGCCGAAGAGGCTTTTCGCAGCGCCCTCGACAAGCAGCCCGAACTCCTCCGGAATAAGCTCGAACTCGCCCTGCTCCTCGAAGCCACCGGACGAAAAGAAGCGGCGTTCGATCTCTACCTATCCATTTACCGCCGCTTTAAGGACGGAGCGCTCCGGACCGCCTCTGATCTGAGCGTTGCGGGGCTCGCGGCAGCACGGCTCGAACAGTATCACGAAGCCAACGACGCCTACCGTCGCGCTCACAACGCCGACCCGCAGGACGTGCAAAACCTCTTCCAGTGGGCCGAGCTGTTCCGTGAGAAGTACAACGAGGCCGATGCGCAACGCACCTACGAGGAAGCGCTCGAAATAAATCCGCATCGCGCCGACCTGCTCGTCGGGTACGCCCGCTCGTTCGGCAGCTTCGAAAAGCAGGAGGAGCTCGCAAGGCAGGCCTTAAAAGAAAACCCGCGGAGCGTCGACGCACTCGTCCTCCTGGCCGAGCTCCAGATTCTCGACGGCCAGTACGCTGGAGCGATAGGAATGCTGAACCAGGCGCTCGAGATCAATCCCGCGTCGATGCCGGCTCTTGCTCAGCTCGCATCCGCGCAATTCCTGTCAGGCGACACCACCGCTTTCGGGGAGACGGAGCGCCGCGCCACTGAAATCAACCCCCGGAATGCCGGCTTTTACATCACGCTCGCGGAGAACTGCGTGCGCCGCTTCCGCTATCCCGACGCCGTAACCTTCGGAAGAAAAGCCGTCGAAGCGGACCGGAGCAACGTGTCTGCGGTCGCGTCGTACGGGGTTAGCCTCCTTCGTTTGGGCAACGTGCGGGAAGCCGGGCCTTACCTCGAAGCCGCCTTCGAGCGCGACCCGTTCAACCTGTTCGTCGCCAATACGCTCACGCTCCTTGACTCGTACGAAGGCTTCGATACGATCGAGAGCGAGCACTTCGAGCTGCTCATCGACCGATCGGAGCGCGACCTGCTCGGGCCGGCCATCCTGAGCCTCGCCGAGGAAGCTTACGACGCACTCTCCGCACGGTACGGCTACCGCCCGGAGGGGAAGATTCGCATCGAAGCCTACAGCGATCCGGACGATTTTGCCGTTCGTATCGCCGGTGTGCCCCACCTCGGTCTGCTCGGCGTGTCCTTTGGCGACGTCGTGGCCTTCGACACGCCGAAAGCCCTCGGAAGCGAGCCCCACAACTGGGCGCGAACGCTCTGGCACGAGCTCGCGCACACGATGGCCATCGGGGCGTCGAAAAACCACGTCCCGCGCTGGTTTACCGAAGGCCTTTCCGTCTATGAGGAGCAGCTCGCCCGCCCTGAATGGGGGCGCGAAATGGAGCTCGAGCTCTTCGCCGCGCTCGACGCCGACAGGCTGCTTCCACTGGATAAGATCGATCAGGGCTTCACCCGGCCTTCCTTCCCCGGACAGGTCCTGCTCAGCTATTACCACGCCTCCAGGGTGATCGCGTACATCGCGAACCGGTACGGCGCTGAATCGATCACCAGGATCCTGACCACTATGGCGGAGAACAAGCCCGTCGATCAGGCAATCCGGGAGGTGACCGGAACGGACATGGCCTCGCTCGATCGGAACTTCCGGGCGTGGCTCCGTCAGGAACGTCAGCCCTACGCCTCCCTGCTTGCCGGCGCCCTCGGCTCGGCCGCTTCTGCCTCGCCCGCAGGCTCGGGGAACACCTTCTTCAAACGGCTTGAAGAGGGCCACGCGCTGCTCGAAAGCGGCAGCGACCGCGAAGCCGAAGCAAAATTCCTTGAGGCCATTGACCTCTACCCGGGCTACACCCTGCAGGGTAATGCGTACGAACCCCTCGCCGCGATCTATGAAAAGCGCGGCGACACGGTAAAGCGGATCGAGATTCTTGAACGGTTCCTGAGTTTTTCCGACTACGGAGCGCCCCAGGCCCGCGAGCTGGCCAGGCTGTACCACGAGGCCGGTGACGACGAAAAAGCGATGCGCTACCTCCTCCGCTCGATCGACGTCGAGCCCTACGACAGGGAAGCGCGCGCCTTGCTCGCCGATTTGTTCGAGACGCAGGGGAGGTACGAGGAAGCTGTCAACGAGCGCCGCGCCCTCCTGGCGCTCGACCCCGTGGACAAGGCCGCAGCCTACTACGGACTGGCCTCGAGCCTCTACAAAAACCGGCAGATTTCCGAAGCAAAACGGGCGGTGCTCCAGGCACTCGAGCTTGCACCCGGCTACCGCGAGGCCCAGAAGCTTCTCCTCCAGTGTGTGGAAGCGCTCTGAAGGCCCATTTTTCTCCCTACAGTGTAAACAGCGAGGACGTAGTGGCAACGTATCAGACTGATCCGGCGCTTGACGAAAGGGCCGCGACGCCAACCGAAGAAGAAGTGTTCACCCGCCTCCAGCAGGGCAAGGATGAAATCATGAGCCAGCTCCGGCGTCGGATCGTCGGCCAGGAAGACGTCATCGAGCTCGTCCTGATTGCCCTCTTCGCCGGCGGCCACTGCCTGCTCACGGGCGTCCCCGGCCTGGCGAAAACGCTGCTCATCAAAACGCTTGGTGAGATCCTCGATCTCTCCTACAAACGCATCCAGTTCACCCCGGACCTGATGCCCGCCGACATCACCGGCATCGAGGTCATCGAAGAGGACCGCACAACCGGCCGAAGACAGACCAAGTTCGTCAGAGGTCCGATCTTCGCCAATATCGTACTCGCCGACGAGATCAACCGTACGCCGCCCAAGACGCAGGCTGCCCTGCTCGAAGCCATGCAGGAGCACCAGGTGACCGCCGGGGGCGAGCTGCTCCGTCTACCCGAGCCTTTCTTCGTGCTCGCCACGCAAAACCCGATCGAGCTCGAAGGGACGTACCCGCTTCCCGAGGCACAGCTCGACCGGTTTATGTTCAACATCGTCATCGATTACCTGACGGCCGACGACGAGCTGGCCGTCGCGCTCTCGACGACCTCGAAAGAAGCCGAGCCGCTCAAAACGGTCCTTGCCGGCAGCTCGATCCTCCAGTTCCACCAGCTGATAAAGCAGGTGTACGTACCCGAGAACGTCGCGCGCTTCGCCGTCGACCTCGTCCGTTCGTCGCGGCCGGCCGATCCCTCGGCTCCCGACTTCGTCAGGAGCTGGATCACCTGGGGCGCCGGTCTGCGGGCAATCCAGTATCTCCTGCTCGGCGCCAAGGTGCGGGCCGTCTTCCGCGGCCGTTACAACGTGGCCGTCGAGGATATCCGCGCGCTCGCGTACCCCGTACTCCGCCATCGCATTCTGACCAATTTTTACGCGGAATCGGAGCAGGTAACCGTCGAGCACATCATCGACCGCCTGCTGAAGAACGTGCGCGAACCGGTGTCCGGACTGGCGTGAACCGGTGTCAAACTGATTTTTTCGTGACCTACAGGACCATCTAGCGGTATCAGGAATGCAGGCCACCCCCGCAACACGATTCATCGACCCCGAGGTGCTTTCCCGGATCTCGAACCTCGAGCTCCTGGCAAGGTCCGTCGTGGAAGGTTTTGTCTCGGGCCTGCACCGGAGCCCCTACAAGGGGTTCAGCGTCGAGTTTCTCTCGTACCGCCCTTACATCGAGGGTGACGACCTGATGCGGCTCGACTGGAAGCTCTTCGCCCGCACCGACCGCTATTACGTCAAGGAGTTCCAGGACGAGACGAACACCGCTTTTAACCTCCTGGTCGACGTCAGCAACTCGATGGGTTTTGCCTCGGGCAAGGTGAGCAAGCTCGAATACGCGTTCTACCTCGCTGCGTCGCTGGCCTACCTCATCGTCCGCCAGCGGGACGGCGCCGGGATCACCTTTTTCGACAATAAAATAATCGAACGGATTCCCCCACGAAGCACGAAGGGGCACCTGAACACCATCCTCACGCGGATCGAACAGTCGTCTTTGGGCGCAGAGACCGCAATGGGTAAGCCGCTTCACCAGCTCGCCGAGCAGCAACGCAGGCGCGGGTTCATGATCCTGATCTCTGACCTGCTCGACGACCCGGAGGCCATCGTCGACGGCCTCCGCCACTTCCGCTTCCAGGGCCACGAGGTCATCGTCTTCCACATTCTCGACCCGCAGGAGGTGCATTTCGACTACGACGACGTGGTCGAGTTCGAGGACCTGGAAACCGGCGAGAAGATGCTGGTCGTGCCGGACGCCGTACGCGAGGCCTACCTCGAAAACCTGGAGCGCTACCGGAGCACTCTGCGCCGTGAGTGCGCTCTCCTCCGGATCGATTACTCGCTACTGACGACCGACCAGCCTCTGGACTTTGCCCTGTTCAACTACCTCGCCGCGAGGAAGAGACTCATGTAGCCAGGCCGCATGTCGTTCATCAACTCCATATTCCTTTTTGGCCTTGGCGCGGCGCTTCTGCCGGTGCTATACCACCTCGTGCGGAAGCTGCGGGCGAAGAAACTGCCGTTCAGCTCGCTCATGTTCCTGAAGTCGACGCCAAAGGAGCTTGTGCGCAAGCGGCGGCTCCGGGACATTCTGCTCATGACCGTCCGGGCGGTGATGTTTGGACTGCTCGCCCTGGTTTTTGCACGCCCCTTCATTCCGGAGGAGCACTTCCCGCTGATAGCCGGCACGCCGAGCAGCTCCACCGTGCTGCTCGTCGACAACTCGTACAGCATGCAGTACGGGGACGTCTTCGATCGCGCAAAGCAGGAAGCCCTCGACCGGATCGATCGCGCGGGAAGCAACGACGAGATCTCCGTCGTGCTCTTCTCCGACGTTGCGCGCCAGATGACTCCGCTCAGCAGCGAACAGGCACTCCACCGCGCCGCGATCGAACAAGCGCGGCCCGGTTACCGAGCGACCGATTTTTACGCCCCTCTCCGCCTCGCCTCGGACATCCTGGCCGACGCCCGACACGAGCACAAGGAGATCGTCCTCATATCGGATATGCAACGAGGAGGGTGGACCAGCACCCTCGAAAACTGGAAGCTCGACCCTTCCATCATGTTCGTACCGGTGAAGGTCGCTGAGGAAGCGCCGGAGAATGCGTTCGTTGAGGCTTTTAACCTTACCAAGCGGCGTGCCGACGTCCGGACGGCGCTGCGCTTCGATGCGCGTGTGCGGGCGACGGGACGGCTGGCGGAACGCGCGGCTGCCGTCACGCTCACCGTCGACAATGCCGGATCGGATGCACAAACGCTGCCCGGCGCGGCTTCGCGGAACGTGTCGTTCCAGCAGTTCGCTCCACGGGCGGGATTTTTCCAGGGCTCCCTCGCCCTTGAGGCCGACCGCCTGCCTCCTGACGACCGCTACTACTTCACTTACACCGTCGAGGGCCGGCCGTCGCTGCTCTGCATCGAAGGGGGAGGCCGCCAGGGCGGCTACCCCGGCTGCTTTTTCCTGAACAGCGCTTTCAACCTGGGCGACGACGCACCGTACGCATTCACCACGGGCGGCGCGGAGCTAATCCGAGCTTCCGAGCTTCGAAGGCATCAGGTCGTCTTCGTCGCCGGCCTTCCTTCCCTCTCCGACGCGCAGGCTCGTGTGCTCAGGGATTACGCCGAGGACGGCGGGACGGTCGTGTTTTCGTTCGGTGAAGGGGCGAACCTCCCGGCCTACGCCGCCGCGCTCCGGACGCTCGGCGCCGGCAGGGTCGATGAGGTGGTCGACGCCCGCGCCCTCCAGCACGCGGAGGCGATCATCGGCGAAGTCGAGCTGCGCCACCCCATTTTCAACCTGTTTGCGGAAAGCGGCATCAGCGCCATTTTCCGGTCACGCTTCCACCGGTACGTACGGATGGAAGCCGACGGGGACGCTGCCGTGCTCGGCACGTACGACACCGGCGACCCCATGCTCGTCGAGCGCCGCCTGGGCAACGGCAAAGTTCTCGTGTACACCTCTTCGTTCAATACGGTTTGGACCGACCTGCCCGTGAGCGAGATGTTCGTGCCGTTGGCCTACCAGATCGTTCGCTACGGCCTCGACGGCCCCGGCGCTCGCTTCGGCTACACGGTGGGGGACGTCGTACCTCTGCAAGGCCGCCCCGGCGATGAGTGGGAGGTGCGCGCCCCGGGCAACAGGCTCTACAAGGTCACGATCGACACCAGCGGTACCGGCGTCTTCCGCGAAACGGAGGAACCGGGCAACTACCAGGCTGCGGGGTCCGGCTCGACCTTCCTCTTCTCCGTCAACGTCGATCCCCGGGAATCGGACCTCGATACACGCGATGAGGAAGAGGCATTTGCGGCGGTGGCAGCGCAGACGCAGGACGTGCCGCGCACCCCTGCCGAAGCCGCCACGGCCGCCGTCGAAGAAAACGAGCGCGAGCAGAAGCTCTGGCGGTACCTCCTCCTGCTTGTGATCGGGCTCTTTGCTTTTGAAACGGTTTATGCCAATCGGAAGGCATCATCGGCCGCGCGACGGCGCGTAAGCCCGCACCGGGCGTCGGCTTACGAAACTTCCCGTTTGGGTTCACCAGTGCGTTGAGGATGTGAGGCAGAACATGGCGTCTACAGACAGGATTAAATCACTCGTCCACGAGGTCAGGCGTCGTTGGCGCCGTCGTGCGATCCTTCAGGGCCTCGCCGTTTGCGTTTTTGTGCTCCTGACGGGAGCGCTTCTCCTCCTGTTGCTCTACACGGAGCTGAATGTCCCGGCTGCTTACGTCACCGCCGGGGCAGTTGCCCTGGCGGTCATTTTACTGGGGCTCCTCGGTTACTACGTCCTCCGCCCGGCTTTCTATCGGATCACCGATCGGCAGGTCGCGCTGTTCATCGAGGAGAGGCTGCCGGAGCTGGAGGACCGCCTGAACAGCGCCATAGAGATCGACGACCGCCTGCTCAGCCGCGAACACAGCCTCTTGATCGATCGGCTGATCGAAGACGCCGTGCAACGCTCCGTCGTCGTCCCTCCGGCCACCCTGATCGACGAAAAACGGGGGCGTATTCTGGCCGCCTGCGCCGCGGCTTCCCTCGTCCTGTTTATGATTTTCGGCTATTCGTCAATCGATTCGCTCCGGGGGCCAGAAGGCGCCCTGAGCCTGTCGTCGATCGTCCCGGTCCAGCGCCCGCTGATGACCGTAACGCCGGGAGATGCCGAGATCGAAAAAGGGGCATCCCAGGACGTCGTCGTCGAGCTGCGTGAGGACACCGACGACGCGGTCGAGCTCCACTACAGGCTGGGCGGTGGCGCCTGGCAGAAGGCGAGCATGACGAAGGCCCTCGACGAACCGGCCTTCCTCTACGCCTTTACCGACGTGCAGGAGCCGATCGAGTACTATGCAACGACTGGCGAGAACCGCTCCGATACCTACACGATCTCGCTCTACGAATTCCCGAACGTGGCACAGATCGACCTCACGTACATCTATCCACGCTACACCGGGCGCGCACCGCGCGTCGAAGAAGATGCTCTCGGCGACATCGAAGGATTAAAAGGCTCGACGGTGACGCTCGCCGTTCACACCACCGGCACCACCGAACGCGCCGAGCTGGTCCTCGCCGACGGCCGGACCGTCGCACTGAAAAGCGCGGGCGACGGCCGCTTCGAAGGCCGCCTCGCGCTCGAAGTGGATGGCGCCTACACCATCCGCCTGTCGGACCGCGAAGGCAAGCAGAACAAGTTCCCCGAAGAGTACCGGATTCGGGCCGTTGAAGACGAAAAGCCGTACATCACGATCACCGATCCGAAACAGGACGTCCGGGTCAATGCGATCCAGGAGGTTCTCGTCGCCGTCACTGTCGAAGACGATTTCGGCGTGAAGGACGCACGGCTTCGGTACTCGGTCAACGGCGGCGACGAGCAGACCATCCCCCTGGCCGAAGCGACCTCCTCCACACAGACCGAGCTCACCGGCGAGCACCTCTTCTTCCTCGAAGAATACAACCTCCAGCCCGGCGACGTCATCTCCTACTACGTCGAAGCCTCCGATCACTTCGATCGCGAGGCCCCCGAGATGACCGACATGTACTTCATCGAGGTGATCCCGTTCGACCTCGAGTTCTCGCAGGTCAACAACGCCGGAGCGGGTATGCCAGGCCAGCCGAGCGGCGTCGTGCTGAGCCAGCAGCAGATCATATCCGCCACGTGGAAGCTGCACCGCCAGAGACGTGACATGGACGAGGCTGCTTTTAAGGCCGACGTCGAAGCGCTCGCCCAGGCGCAGGCCAACCTCCAGCAAAACATCGAAGGCCGCATCAACTCGACCGCGTTCGCCATCGAGCTCCAGACCAGCGAGGATAGCCGGAAGATCGTTGCGTTCCTGCGAGACGCCGTGAAAGAGATGAAGCTGGCGGTGGAGGAGCTGAAAGGCGCACGGCTCGAAGAAGCCCTTACCCCCGAGCGCAGGGCTCTCAACCACCTTCTCCGCGCCGACGCCCTCAACAAGGAACGCCAGATCGCCATCAGCCGGCAGCCGGGAGCCGCAGGCTCAGGCGGCGCCACCGAAGAGCGTATGACCGAGCTCATGGACCTCGAGCTCGACATCTCGAAAGACAAGTACGAAACCCAGGAGCAATCCCGGCCGCCGGGGCAGCAGCAGGACCGGGAGGTCGAGGAAGCCCTCCAGCGTATCCGCGAGCTTGCCCGCAAGCAACAAAACCTGGCACAGCAGGCCCAGAACAACCAGATCACGGGCGAGGACCGGAAGCGGACCGTCGAACGGCTCAAACGCGATCAGGACGAGCTGCGCAAGCAGGCCGAGGAGCTTTCCGAAAACCTCCGCCGGATGGCTCGCTCGGGCGACCAGGTGTCCCGGGAAGCCAACGAACGGATGGAGCGTGCGGCCGATCACATGGAGGGCGCCGAGCAGGCGCTCCGGCGCGGCGACACACAGCAGGCCATGAGCCGTCAGCAGCAGGCCGTAAACGAGCTCCAACGCCTCGAAGAAGAGCTCGACCGCGCCCGCACCGGGAACGCCCGCGGTGCGCTCGACGACCTCGCCGAACAGTTCGAACAGCTCCGTGAACAGGAACGCAGCATCGAGCGGAGCCTGCAAGAGGCCAACCGCGAGGCGCAGCGCAACGGCGGCAGGATGAGCCCGGAGACGGCAGACCGGCTCCGCAGGCAACGCGAGCAGGCCCTCGACGACCTCCGGGAGCTCCAGCGGCAGGCCGAAAACCTCCGCGAGCGAAGCGCCGCCAACGACCCCGAGCTCGCCAACGCCGCTCGCGAGCTCGTCCAGCAGATCCGTCGTGAGGACCTGGAACGCAGCATGGAGGAATCCGAGGCAGCGCTCCAGCGAGGCTGGCTCGATCAGGCCAACCGCATCGAAGAAGACATTCAGGCCGGTCTGGAAGGGGTCGAGAACAGCGTGCGTCAGCTCGCACGAAGCCTTCCGGTCACCGAAGAGGAACAGCTCGCCCGGGCGCTCGACGACGTCCGGGACCTCATGCGCAGGCTCGAGCGCATGAACGAACCCGGCGACCAACCCGGTGGGCAGCAACAGGGAGACTCGCAGAACCAGGAAGGCCGGCAGGCGGGGCAACAGGCCGACAATCCCGGTCAGGGACAGGGAGGGGGAGGCGATTCGGCGGCGCGTAACGAGCGGATGCGCCGCGAGCTTGCCCGCGCCCGCGACATCCTCGACCGGCTGCGCGACGACGTCGGAGGCGACCCCGAAGCCCGCGCCGCCCTCGGCCGCATCCGCAACACCTGGGCCCGCGCCGACCACACCGGCCAGCGCGTCGAAGGTGAGGAGGCCGACGACCTCTTTAAAAACGAGGTTTACGAGTCGCTCTCCGCGCTCGAAGCCGCACTCGTCCGGCAGCTCGACGGCATCGCCCTCGAAAAGAAGCTCTTCGGCTCGAGAAAAGGCGACGTGCCCGCCGAGTACCGCGAGCTCGTCGATAAGTACTACGAAACCCTGGCGAAGTCGCGCAACAGGTAACCGTCGGAAGGACGGCCACCGGTCGCCCATCCGCCACGTTGATTCAGGTTATGTTCGAGTGGCTCTTCAAGTTCAGCGAGCTCAATTTTGCCGAAGGGGAGGTCGGCTTCCAGGCAGGACGCCTGATCGTCTTGTTTGGAGTGCTGCTGCTCTTCCTGCTCGTGGGCTTTGTAGTGACCTACTCGCTCACGAATGCCTACACGTCCGACCGGACGAAGGCGGTATCGCTCGGGCTGCGCATACCCGCACTGCTGCTGCTCTTCATACCGCTGCTC
Organism: uncultured bacterium; assembly: GCA_966250015.1. GTDB lineage: Bacteria > Bacteroidota > Rhodothermia > Rhodothermales > DASSAV01 > CBINFS01. The sequence continues at coordinate 11,229 of CBINFS010000052.1, forward strand.
GAACCGGTGCTCATCATGCCGGACGTGGTTCCCGACGAAAACTTCGTGGCGGTGCTGGTCGACGGCTCCGAAAGCATGAACCTTCCGGACGGCGCAAACGGTGAAACCCGCCGTGAGGCGGTGCACGATCTGCTCTTTGGCCGGGGACAGGTTGCCCGTGGACTCGAAGAGGCCTTTAAGGTGCGCTACTACACGTTCGGCAAGGACGCCGCCCGCACCGACAGCCTGACCGCCGCCGGCGCAAACGGACGGGAAACCAACGTCGCGGCAGCCTTGAAACGCGTTCTTGCGGATTTTAACGGCGTGCCCCTCGCCGGCCTCGTGCTGATGACCGACGGGGCCGACAACAGCCAGGAGGTGCCGCTCACCGAAGCGGAAGAGCTGCGCCGCCTCGGCATCCCCCTACACATCGTGGGATTTGGCCGTGAAGCCTTCGACCGCGAGCGCGAGATCCTGGACGTACAGGTAAGCGACGGGGTCGAGGAGACGACCGGCGCCGAGATCGACGTCAAGGTTCGAAGCTGGTCCGACGAACCCGAACCCGTCGTTTTTAACGTTTACCGCGACGACCAGCTGGTCCTGACGCAGGAGCGGCCGCTCAAGGGCAACGGAAAAATCGACCAGCTCACCTTCTACTACGAGCCCCGCGGGGTCGGCGCTGACGAGTACACCGTGGAAATTGCCGATGCCGACCGGGAGATCAACACCGTCAACAACCGGTTCCAGACGCTGATCGACACCCGCCGCGACACCTTGCGCGTGCTGTACTTTGAAGGGCAGCTGCGCCGGGATTTTAAGTACATCAAACGAGCCCTCGAAGACGATCAGGTGGTCCGGTTCACCTCGGTCGCCCAGACCGGTACGGGGAAGTTCTATCGCCAGGGGATCGAACACCCGAACGAGCTGGCCGGCGGCTTCCCGGTATCAGAGGAAGAGCTGTACCGGCACCAGGTGATCATTTTTGGCGACGTCGACGCGTCTGCGTATTCGATCGAGCAGCTGCGCATGATCGAAAAAGCCGTCCGTATCCGTGGAAGCGGCTTCCTCATGCTGGGCGGGCAGCACGTCTTTTCGGAAGGCAACTTCTGGAACACGCCGATAACCGACCTCCTTCCCGTCGACCTCGATCCGTCCCGTCGTAACGCCATTCCGGAGCGGTTGGTGACGGAAGGGAAGCCGCTTGTGGAACAGGGCTTCCGGTTCGTGCCTACGCCGGCCGGCCTCGAAAGCCCCATCCTCAGGCTCTCGGTGGATCCCGCCGCAAACCAGGCGCAGTGGAGCGAGATGCCCGGCCTGACCAGCCTCAACCTGGTCGGACCCGTCAAACCCGGCGCCATCGTCCTGGCGGAAAAGCCTGAGGATGAGTTTGGCGACCGCGAGCCGATCCTTGCCGTTCAGCGGTACGGGAAAGGCCGCAGCGCCGCGCTCACCACGTCGAGCACGTGGCGCTGGCAGATGCTGCTCGAAGCCGACGACATGCGCTTCGAACGCTTCTGGAGGCAGCTCACCCGCTGGCTGGCGGCCTCCGCACCCAAACGAGTCAACCTCGACCTCGGCGAGCGCCGGGCAGTCCCGGGCGAGGAGATGACGCTGAAGGTGAATGCTTACACCGAGGTCTTCGACCCAGCGGGCGGCGCCACCATCCGCGGCACGATCACCGACCCGCTCGGCCAGACGCACGAAGTTGCCTTCCAGGAGGACCTCGCCACTCCCGGCGCCTACACGGCGTCGTTCGTTCCTGCTGCCGAAGGCGTCTACGAGGTCAGCGTTTCCGGGGAGATGGAAGGGGTGACGATCGGAGAGTCGACGAAAAGCTTCCTCGCAAGGCCTTCCGCCCGTGAGTACTACGACGCGACGCTCAAGAGACCCTTCCTCGAGAACCTTGCCCGTACGGCGGGCGGGTTCTACCATTCCCCCGAGGAGGCGTCCGACCTGCCCGAGCTCCTGAGAAGCCGCCGGACGAATACCTCGATTTATCGTGCCGATTACCTCTGGGACATGCCGCTCCTGTTCGTCCTGATCCTGGCGCTGCTATCGGCCGAGTGGATCTACCGAAGAAGAAAAGGACTCCCATAATCGAACTGAAGTCCAAATGGCTCCCCGCAACCGCATACTATATCTGGTCTATTTCGGGATCCTGCTTTGCCTGGCGCAACCTGCCCTGGCGCAAGGTACGCAATACGCCGTGCTCATCGGTGGGCTCGGAGGGAGTGAGGAGTACACGAACCGGTTCGGCCAGTACCTCTCCGAGACGCGCCGTGCCCTCGTCGACAACCTCGGCTTCGAAGCCTCGAACGTGATCGTACTTGCCGAGCCCGCCCTCCAGGGCCAGAATTTCGTCACGGACGTCTCGACGGCCGAGAACATCCGCGCACGGTTTCAACGCCTCGCCTCCACCGTGCGGTCCGACGATCACGTGTACGTGATCCTCTTCGGGCACGGCAGCTTCGACGGCACACGCGCCCAGCTCAACATCCCGCAGCGCGACTTGAGTGATTCGGACTACGCCGACCTCGTCGCGAGTCTCCAGGCGGGAAGGGTCGTGCTCGTCAATACGGCCAGTGCAAGCGGACCGTTCGTCCAATCACTCAGCGGGCCCGACCGGATCGTCATCACCGCAACACGAAGCGGCAACGAACGCAACGAGACCGTCTTCCCGGAGTATTTCGTCGAGGCGCTGGCCAATCCCGCGGCAGACCTGAACAAGGACGGCAGCCTGACCGTCCAGGAAGTCTTCGTTTACGCTGCTCGAAATGCGGCCGCCTCCTTCGATGCCGCCGGCCACCTTGCCACCGAACACGCCCTGCTCGAGGATACCGGGGACGGCAAAGGCTTTCGGGTAGAGGAGCTCGATCAGGAAGGTGAGGGGGGCCTGGCCTCCGTGACCTACTTGAAGCGATCCGCCACGATCGCGCACGCGTCTTCAACGGCGGCGTCGGCTTCTCCCGAGCAAGCCCGGCAGCGCGAGCAGCTCGAGCGCGAGATCGCGGCTCTCAAAAGCCGCAAGGCAAGCCTCGGAGAGGACGACTACTACGCTCAGCTCGAGGCCCTCTTCGTCCAGCTTGCGCGGCTGAACGACGAGATCGAAGCGAGTGCGTCAAGAGAGTGACCAAATCCCGCCTTTAGTGCGTCAGCGCGTACATGATGATGTTGATGGCCATCTGGAAGCTGACCGTCGAGGCCTGCTGGAGATTCCGGCCCGGCCACTCCCACCCGTCGCCCATGTCCTGATTGTACGAGATCAGGCACATCATGCGGCCATCGTCGTCGAAGATGCCGTAGTAACGGTCGCTGTCGGGATCGAGCCAGGGAACCTCACCCGTCTCCGCCTTCATCGAAATGGCTGCTACCGGGTCAATGTCGTAGTAGATCGACCAGACGGGGTGGTCGGGCCCGAGCTCCACCGGCTCCCGGTCGGGGAAGACCCGTTTGATGTTCTGGTACATGTTCTCCCATTCGGGGCCTTTCTGATTGGGATCGGTGTAGTCGTGGAAGTCGTCGATGAGCATGAACCCGCCCCGCGCGAAGTACTTTTTCATCATCTCGACTTCCTCGTCGTTGGTCTCCCAGTACCCCGGCTCGGTCAGGTAAAGAAATGGATACTCGAAGATGCGCTCGTCAGTGAGCTCGAGGACGATCGGCGGGCCTTCCAGGTGCAGGCGCGTCGTCCGACGGATGGCCTCGTACAGGTTCTGTTCCGCCGTTGGATAGTCGGTAGCCCATGCAGGGCGCCGGTAGGATACCCCGTCGTATTTGACGCGCACGAAACGGAAGCCGAACTCGTCGCCCGGCGTTTGTGGCCCCGTCTTGACGTCGTCGAGCCGGTAACGCCACCGCTGCGCCTCAGCCGCCTCGAAAGGCAGCAATACCATAAAACAGGCAATCAGAAGCAAAAGCCGCATCTTCGTCCCCCCGCTGCCACGATCCTGCCGAATTGTAAGAAAAGGCACGACGCTTGATAAGATTTGATCCCCCGGATGTATTTGATGACATATCACAGTAATCCTGACAGGCAGATTCTGATTCCGGCTCCTACCGGTGGAACATTTTTTTTACACGCGAAGCCGCGAAGGCGCGAAGAAGAAATTGAACAACACTCCGCAGGTGTTCGCGGATGATTTTTTGAGTGGGGTAGACCGAAGGCGGAAAGTAGTTTTCTATAAAAAACTCCAAAAACCGTCATTCCGGCCTCCGGGCCGGAATCCAGGCGGGGGTAATCTGGGCAGGAAGGTGGAGGAAGGCCTTAGTTTTCCTGGATCTCCGCCTTCGCGGAGATGACGTGTTGGATAAGGGTATTGCAGGGGTACACGTCCCCCCTTCGGTCCGCATCGACTCAATAAAAAATCATCCGCGGGTAATTTGCGCCATCAACGGACAAGTCCTTTCACATAGACCTCACGGCACCCAGCACACCCCCACCGTACCGATGACGATGTCCGACTTGCGCGGGCGGATCTCTACCGGCTGCAATTCGACCCGGAGCGGGTCGAAGCCGGTTTGCAGGGCGGCTACCTCCTCGTCAAACTGCGCCTGGAGGGCGTTCAGCCGCTCGCGGATGACCTCGACGTTCTCAGCGGCTCGCTGTACGTCGGCGCTCTCCTTGCTGATTCGGCCGACGCTCTTTGCTGCCGTGGAAGCGCGGCTCACGGTGCCCACCGTCCCACGCCGCCCCAGGAACGCACCCAGCAGCGTCGCACCGATCGAAAGCGCCGTGTTGAGCTTTTGCTGGCTGGCCTGAGCCTTTTCACGTTCCACCCGCTCCTCCGCCCGCCGGAGCTGATCCTCGAGCGTCTGAAGCCTTGAGGCGTATTTGGTTCTGAGCCGGGCTACTTCCTCGTCGCGCTGCTCGCGATGTGCCTGCGCAATTCGCGCGCGAAAATCACCTTCGGATTCGTTCGGTTGGGAAATGAGCTTCACCTCCCGACACTGCCAGAGGGTCAGCGTTTCCTGCTGGTACAGGTACCGCGCGAGCGATTTTTTCCAGGCGTCGAGGCTCTTTTCACGCGTCGCTCCGGAAGGAATCGAGGCGAACCCCGCATTTTCCACGGGCCGGGTGTCGAGCTGGTCTTTGGTTTCGCTCCGGCGTTCGCTTTCTTCCCATACGGCGTCGCAACCGTCGTCCGACAGCGGCGCGAGAAGCGTCCGGCTGGTCCAGACGTCCGTCCCGGATTTCGCATCGACGAAGTGGAGGTCGGCGATCCCTATGACCGCCGGGCGGTAGGTGACGTTGCCCGACCCGCCAAGCACCGGCAGGAAATACTCCGGCACGGTCGGTGGAAAAACGGGACGCTTGCCCGGCGTGGCCACTTCAACGGGCTGCGCCGGCGCTACTGGTGGCGCCTGCACGGCTGGTTCGGGTGCGGATTCCTGGGGGGCGCTGGAAAGGGTCCGGATCTGGGGCAACGTCAGTGGGCCTCGCAGGTAGCTCATGACCCAGCGCGTCTGAAATACCACGGGCCCCTCGTCGTGCACATTTCGCATGAGAAATACCCGGCTGCCGAGGCCCGACAGCAGCTTTTCGAGCTCGGCGCGGTCCAGGCTGCCCGCCGCTCCGGCAGCGCTCTCGAGCCCTTCGATCACTCGCATCTTGTCGCGCTCCGTCTGGAGCCGTCCGATGAACCACGTGCCGCAGTTCGAAAGGCCTTTGTAGTCCAGGTCCACCGGGTTCTGCGTCGAGAGCACGACGCCCAGCCCGAACGCCCTCGCCTGCTTGAGCAGCGTGAGCATCGGCAGCTTCGACGGTGGATTGGCCGAAGGAGGGAAGTAACCAAAAATCTCATCCATGTAGAGGATGGCGCGCAGGCTGCTCGTACCGGTCTGCGCCCGCATCCACGCAAGCACCTCGTTGAGCAGGACCGTCACGAAGAACATGCGCTCGGCGTCGGAGAGGTGGGCGATGTAGAGCACCGATACCCTTGGCTTGCCCTCGGGCGTATAGAACAGGCGCTGGACGTCCAGCGGCTCCCCTTCGAGCCACGCGCTGAATCCCGGCGACGCGAGGAGGTTGTTCAGGCTCATTGCGAGCTTGAACCGGTCCTTTGACGGATAATAGGACTCCAGGTCGAATACGCCGATTTTGTCGAACGACGGTTTCTGAATCTCCTGTATAATCGCGGCGATGTCGAGGCTGCGTCCTTCACGCCAGGCGTTGTTGAAGATGTTCGAGAGCAGGATGTGCTCGCGGCTTTGTACCGGGTCGGCGTCGATTCCGAGCAGGCTGAGCAGGCCTGAAACGGCCGACATGATGCGTTCGCCGAGGGCGGTGGTATCCTGTGCGACTGCCGCCGAAGGGGCCGAAAACGACCGCAAGATCTGCAAGGGCCGGCCGGTGCTGTTGCCGGGGGTGTATACTGCCATGTCGACGGCTTCCCGGAGACGCCGGATCCGGTCCGAATCCTGACCCCACGACATCAGTCCGTTCCGCCAGCTCTCGGCCGTTTTGGCTGCCAACGCTTCCGGATCCATCCCTTTACGCGCCGCCTCCGCTTCGTCGATCCACGGACGGAAATCGGCAGGCTGCAGGTCGGGGAACTGGAGCAGGATGTTCCCGAGGTCGCCCTTTGGATCGATCAGGATCGAGGGGATGCCGTCGATGGCCGCTTCCTCCAGGAGTGCGAGCGCCAGGCCGGTCTTGCCGCTGCCCGTCATACCGACCATCATCGCGTGTGTGGTCAGATCCTTCGCGTCGTACAGGATCAGGTCGTCCTTCAGCGCTCCGGCGGCCGTATCGTACTCTTTGCCCAGATAGAAAACGCCCAGCTTTTCAAAATCTTGCATTTCGTGCTCCCTGTTCGCGTGGATTGGCGTGGATACGTATGGAGTGTACACCAAATGAGAAATTGGAGCAAATGCCTCGGGTTGTCGATTGTAACGGCAGGTTGTTAACTTGCCCGTCCATTCATTGGGAAATGCGTGCAGGAAGAAGAGATTATGCTGGAGAAGATTGAAGCGGTGTATCGTGCGGAGTCACGCCGAGTGCTCGCCACGTTGATTCGTCTGCTCGGCGATTTCGATCTCGCCGAAGACGCCTTGCAGGACGCCTTTGCGGCGGCAGTGGAAAGGTGGCCGGTGAATGGGATTCCGGACAACCCGCGCGCCTGGCTCGTCTCGGCCGGCCGCTTTCGCGCAATCGACGCCATCCGCCGCCGCGCCCGCTTCGACGCCTCTCTTATCGAGCTCGCAAACCGTCTTGAAGCAGACTCGTCCGACGCCGAGCTGTCCGAAAAGGAAGAAATCGAGGACGACCGCCTGCGGCTCATTTTTACGTGCTGCCACCCCGCACTCGCTCTGGAAGCCCAGGTCGCCCTGACCCTCCGTGAGGTATGCGGCCTGACGACCGAAGAGATCGCACGGGCCTTTCTCACCTCGCCGCCCACACTCGCCCAGCGCATCGTGCGCGCCAAACGGAAGATCCGCGACGCCCGGATACCGTACGAGGTGCCGTCACGGAACGAGCTGCCGGAGAGGCTCGATGCCGTCCTTCACGTGGTGTACCTCGTCTTCAACGAAGGTTACTCCGCCTCGTCGGGCGACTCGGTGACGCGTACGGACCTCTCAAACGAAGCGATCTATCTGGGGCGCCTGCTCCTCGAGCTGCTGCCTGAACCCGAAGTGATGGGCCTGCTCGCGCTGATGCTCCTCCACGAAGCACGCCGCCCCGCCCGCACGACGCCGGACGGCGACCTCGTGCTCCTCGAAGAGCAGGACCGCTCCCGCTGGAACCGTGCCTTCATCGACGAAGGCCTCGCGCTGCTCGACCGTGCGCAGGCCTCACTCGAAGTTGGGCCGTTCACCGTTCAGGCCGCCATCGCGGCGGTGCACGCCCAAGCCCCCGACGCCGAATCGACCGATTGGGCCCGTATCGTTGGGCTCTACGATACCCTCTTGTTGATTACTGCTTCTCCAATCGTCGAGCTCAACCGCGCGGTGGCCGTCGCCATGCACGACGGCCCGGCCGAAGGCCTCAGGCTCGTCGAAGACCTGCTCGCACGGGGCGAGCTGGCCGACTACCACCTCGCCCACGCAACGCGCGCCGACCTGTATCGCCGCCTCGGCCGCACCCGCGAGGCGCGTGACGCCTACCGGCAGGCGCTCGACCTCGCACGGCAGGAACCCGAAAAACGATTCCTCCGCAGACGCCTGACCGAGCTCGCCGGATGATTTGGCGCCGACTGTCGATCTCCGTCTCCTTCAATCGACTATAGACCAACCGGATCCATCATTTTTCTCTCAAAGCCATGAAATACGTCTGCCTGGTTTACGGCGAAGAAGAAAAGCTTCGAGAAATCCCCGACGCCGAATGTTTCGCCAACGGCGAGTCGCTCCGTGTGTCGGGGCACTACATCGCCGCCGAAGCCCTCGAGCCCGTCGAAACGGCCACCACCGTCCGTGTCCGCAAGGGCGTCCTCTCCGTCACCGACGGTCCGTTTGCCGAAACGAAGGAGCAGCTCGCCGGCTTCTACCTCATCGACGCCCGCGACTTGAACGACGCCATCCGCGTCGCCTCCAAAATTCCCCCCGCCCGCGTCGGCAGTATCGAAATCCGCCCGGTACGAGAACTGAAACCGTGAGCTAATGAGCAAATGCTACAATTTGAGCCGCAGTCCGCGGATGACGCTCAGTTCCACGGATGTTTTTTGATGGGGTGTAGGCAGATGTCGGGACGAGTTTTCCTACGGGATACTTCCAAAAAACGTCATCCCGGCCGCCGAGCCGGGATCCAGGCAACCGTACGGCTTGCTTCATTGTCAGAGCAATCAGTATTCATCTCCTGGATCTCCGCCTTCGCGGAGATGACGTGATTGTAAGGTGTTTTTACAGTAATAAACGTCCCGTCCTTGGTCTCCTCCCCTCAAAGTAATATCTGCAAATCTGCGCCATCGGCGGATCGTAGTTCATTTATTTCTTCGCGCCTTCGCGTGAGAATAATAACAGCTTAGTAGAATCGGCTCCCCAAAAAATTGTGATATACTAAAAAGGATTGTCGATCTCACCTCGTGCCGTTCGACCAGTAAATAGAAGCCGGGCATGCCGGCTCTTTTCCAGTCAACCAGAACAACCGGAGACACGATCATGCGCGTAATGGTGTTAATCAAGGCCAATGAGAAGTCGGAAGCGGGCATCATGCCGAGTGAGCAGCTCCTGAACGAGATGACGAAATACAACGAGGAGTTGGTGAACGCAGGCATCATGCTTACGGGTGAGGGGCTTCGTCCAAGCTCCAAAGGGAAGCGCGTCCGGTTCCAGGATGGCAAGACGACCGTGATCGACGGCCCGTTCGCCGAAACGAAAGAGCTGATTGCCGGCTTCTGGATATGGAAGGTGAAATCGATGGATGAAGCGGTCGAATGGATCAAACGTGTCCCGAACACCGACGCCGAACCGGGCGAAGTAGCCGAGATCGAGATTCGTCAGATTAGTGAAATGGAAGACTTCGGCGATGCGTACACCGAGGAGATGCGTGAAGCCGCAGAACGGATGCGCAGGCAGCTCGCCGGCTAACAGCCTTCACCGCGGATCTGGTCGCGACGTTGGGCAGGTAGCGGATACCTTCAGTGCCCTCCTCGCGCCTCACCTCCCATAAAGAAGTTCCCGTAGCGCATCGATCGTGATCGCCTCGGAAGGTGCAAAGGCGTCCGAGGCCGCGTACTCGAGCACGCTCGCGTAAAGCTGGCGCGCCTCAGGGTAGCGGGTGATCCCCGGCAGGTTTGAAGAGACTACCAGCAACCTGCCCTCGCCCACGCGGTACTCGAAGACGAGCCCCAGCTTGTGGTTGCGGTTGATGTTGTCGA
>CBINFS010000053.1:0-20772 GCA_966250015.1 uncultured bacterium
GATTTCAAAGGGGTTTTCTGCTTCTCTTTTGACCCGGCAAAAGAGAAGGAAATATGAGGATCTACCCTTCAGTCGCTCCGCGACAGCTCTTCCCGCGTCGAGCGCGGGACAGGCGTCCAGGGGAGCAATTTATTTATCCCTCGTTTACAGTTGGAGCCAATCAGAAATGCGACGCCTCATGAAGTTCCCTTCTTTGAAGTAAACACTATTCGTTACTACCACAACCAATAGTTCCACAAATGGTAGTACCACTTGTGGTAGTTCCGCCAGTGGAACATATAATATTTTTTATTAACTGAGAGTATTCTCCCTCTTCGTCGTAGCGACAGCGAAAACGACACCCACGAGAAACAGCACGATCGCGAGGGCGGTGCCGAGGCCGCCCCATCGGCGCAAATCGAGAAGAAACGCAAGGTCGGCCACTACACGGAGAATCAGCGAGAGGTGCAGCAGGACGAGAGGCGCATACAAATAGGGCCGGTAGAAGACCGGCACGCCCATAACCGAAGGGAAAATGATCGGCGCGTGGCCGAAGATCATCGAAAAGACAAAACCGACGAAAATGGCGTGCAGGCAGGCGTCGTACACCGGTCCGGCCATCTCCTGTCCATAGATCAGCAACAAGAGGCCTCCGGTGGCCAGCCAGAAGTAACCCGAGAGCAGGCACGCCGCGATGTACCGCGTCAGGTCCGTGGCCCGTATCGTGTGCCGGGCGACGTCGTACATGACCAGCCATAGCGCCAGCAGAATCGTTGCCAGTCCGGTGAGGCGGATACCGGCGTCCGGCGCAAACGACGCGATAACCAGCCCCGCTGCGAAAGCCGGTGCAACGACGAGAAACCGCCTTTCGACGACTTTTTCGTGCCTGAGCATCCGACTCAGCTCGAGGCGCTCGCCGGCGATCGTCAGGATGAGGAAGCCCAGCCACCAGTGCACCACCTGCGGCACGAGGGCGCCGGCGAGCCACCAGACGTTCCCGACGAACAGCGCCACCGCTCCCGCCGCCATCACCTGCATGAACCGCTCGTTCTGCTGGCGGAGCAAGACGGCAAAGATTACGACAAGCACGAGGCTGCCCAGCGACATCAGGAGTGGACCGGCACCGCCTCCGATCCCGCATGCAAGCATCAATCCACCGGCGCCCGTCAGAACCGGCGCGACGTAAGGCCACAACCGCCGCAGGGCAACGGCCCGCTCAAGGCTGATCAGCGTCCCGAGAAAGCCGCTAATCATCAGGGGACCGTGCGCCATCGGCAACGCCCGGTGGAGCGAAGGCATCGCCCACCCAAACCGCTGCAACCCCGCCCACAACGCCAGAATCAGCGAGATCATCGCCAGCACCATCAGCGGCAGGCGGTATACCGGTTTCTCGACCAGCTTCACAGGATCGGACGGACAGGTGGAATGACAAACATATAGAAATGGAGGCCTCGGTTCAGCGAACGCCCCGGACGAGCAAGATCGCTAGCCACAAAATCAAAAGCGACAGGAGCAGCATGATCCGCCCGATCCAGCTTGCCAGTCGTCGAACCGACCGAGCCTCAGGGCTTTCCGGGTCGGCTTCCAGCAGACGTGTGGCGCGGGGGCCGAGATAGAAGTCGTGAACGGCGCTAAGGACCAACACGAGCGTCACGAGCAGCAGCTTGATCCCCAGCACGTGCCCCCAGGCTCCGTGCCAGAGCGCTCCACTCCAGAAAGCCGGCCAGTCGAACCCGCGGAAGCCGACGTTCGCAATGCCCGTACCGACCAGCACGCTGATCGCACCCCAACCTGCCCACCGGAACCGTAAACCCGTCCGGTAGAGCAGCCGCGTGCGCACGTGCTCGAAGTCCCGCTCGCGTAAGACAGGCACGAGCACCAGGCCGAGGTACACCATCGACCCGATCCAGACCGCCGCCGCAAGCAGGTGTGTCCAGACGGATATAAGATACCACAGACGCATACCCGGCCCGAGAATGGCGCTTATCGGTAGAACCAGACGACCCAATCGTCGCCTTCACCGTACTCGATCCAGTGGTCGAAGCCCTTGACGTTCATCACGCCAAAGAGCGGGACCGGTTTGAAGGTCGCGCGCAGGCGCAGGGCTCCGTTCGAGGGCACGCGGGCCACCGCCTGCATGATCTCGCCGAACGGCTCCCCGCCGTTTTTCAGAATCTTCCGCACGTCGAGCTCGACGCGCGACTCGGCCGGGATGGCGGCGAGTGCCTCCGGCATTTGTGTTGTTTCAGCCATCAAACTTCCAAATTCTCTTTTCAGAAGGGCTAGAGGATCCGGCCGAAGCGGCGGAGACTCGTCTCGGGATCCATCATCCGAGGAGACCACGCGGGCCGCCAGACGAGGTCGACCCTGACTTCCCCGAGTCCCGGTATCCGGTTGAGCACCGATCGGATCTCTTTCGTGATGTACCCGCTGAGGGGGCAGGCAGGCGTCGTCATCGTCAAGACGATCTGTACGTTTCGCTTGTACAGCACGATGTCGTAAACGAGGCCGAGATCGATGATGTTGATCCCGACCTCCGGGTCGATCACGTGCTTGAGGAGCGCAACGACGTCGAGCCGCGAAAACTCGGGCAGCTCAGGCTGCGTTTCGCTCGGCGCGTTTGCCGACGAGGACTCGCCATGTTTCCGGCCCTCTTTCCAGATACTCAAAAGCGAAAGAATCATCTCCGTATTCCGCCTTAAGCGTGTAATACATGCACGTGGGGTCGTGATCTACGTAGAGATCTATTTCTTCCCCCACGCCGAGCGCACGGAAGGCGCCCATGATGGTGTCGAACCGGAATCGCGGCTCGACGTTGCGAACGTCGACTTTTACTACGTTTTTGTTCACGAGAATCTCCATTGTTTTACGCCGCCGACCGCCGGGCTGCTTTTTCTGCCGCCGTTCCACACCCCCAACCGCGCTGTTCGAGCAGCCAGCGCCGCCAGAGCGCAGGGTCGACACCCGCCGACGGAATCAGCGACACCGTCCCTGCGTATCGCGCCATCGCCAGCCGGGCAATGAGCGCGCCCGTACCGGCGCTCGTCGGCTCGTCTGCCTCGGGTCCACTGCCTGGCAAGCGGACGTGCACGAGTGTGCCAAAAGTTTCGTCGAACACCCGGTCACGGTCGCCCGGAGTTACTTCCCAGCAAGTCCCTGCGCCGTGCCGTTTTGCCCATGTCACTGCTTCACGGGCCTCGTCCAGATCGGTCCGATGGATCAATGCGACGGGTACGCCCTCCGGGATCGAATCGACGGCTTTCGATAGAAGCAGCCCGACACCGCCTCTCGCGGCAACGTCGGCCCACAACGCCAGCTCGCGCGTGGTGATGGTTTCCGGCAATCGAAGCCAGGCAATCCCTGCATAGGGTTCAAGTACGGCATCCGAAGACATCGTGGTATAGATTTGACTGGCCTGTACCTCCAGGCCTGCCAGCGCTCGCTGCCGGCAGGCCTGGCGCAGCTCCTCCGGGGAGGCGCCGGGAAGCGTCTCGCTGCTCAAAAGGAGTCTCATGCTCCCGCCTTGCTGATCTTGACCCGCCAGAGCTGGGGCCCCCGCTCGAGGTACTCCCAGGTAACCTTGCCGGGACGTTCGAAGTCGAACTGGTACTTCAGCGGCACCGGGTCGTGGTCGTTGACGAGGACGAAGTGTTCGCCCGGCTTGAGGGCGTCGAAGGTCGCAAAGATCGTGGGATGCTTCTCGCGCGGCGGGATGGGCCTTACGTCCAAAACCCGCTCGGTATCAGTCTGAGCCATATTCTTTTGAATGGTTCCTTAGGTGTATCCCCGGCCAGACGATCCAGCCGTGGATATTAATCTAATCTTGTCCTAAATACGATGCAAATTAAAAATGGAAAAAAGCTTTTTTATTATGCATCCAACACAAGTACCAATCAGCTCACTCCCAAAACGCCTCCTCCCATCCCAGATCCGCTTCCGGGTGGTCTGATTTTAGTTGCTGGCCCATGGCATCGAGCTCTTCGGGCGGGCACTCCTTCTCCAAAGTGGGAAAGGCTTTACGCTCTTCAAAACGGATGTGCTCGGGGAGTAGGCGGACCAGCTCGTCGAGCAGCTCCGCACATTCAGCCCGGCAGTCCCGGAGACCCCGGATCAGCTGGGCGATTTGCCGATGCTCGTCAACCATCCGACCAGCCTGCTCTGGATCGATGCGCTTCAGCGCCTCGAGCAGCACCTCTTCTTCCTGCCGGAAATGCCGCTCGAGCTCGACGTCCCAGAAGTGCACCGCGTAGTCACTCATGACGGCGGGGTCGGCGCCCCGGTCGATTCCCGCTTGCAACCGCCTCGCCACCAGCAGGCCGTTGTAGTGATCGTGGGAAAGTGGATTTAGCTGTTCGGACCGTTTCAATGCGTTACCTCCATTATGCTGGACGTGTTATCGCATCGCACTTTTTCTTGCCGCACCCCGTTCACACCCGGATCCATTGCCTGAGGAAGGCTTCAATGCCCCGTGCGTGCGCGGCGGCGAGCCGTGCGACGAAAGCCCTGTCCCGGAGCGCCTCTTCCTGCTCCGGAAACATCAAAAAGACCGACTCGGTGAGCACCGATGGCATCCACGTTGGCCGCACGAGTGCCAGGCTCCGCCGTTTTGCCCCCAGGTGGGGCAGTCCAGTCACACCGACGATCTCGCAGGCCAGCACCCGGGCGAGGCTCTCGGAAAACGGGTGATAGTAGTACACCTCGGTGCCATAGTTGAGGAACGGGTTCGTACCCTCCGGAAACGCATTGTTGTGTACCGATACGAGGAGGTCGACGTCTTCTTCCACGGCATAGGCCACCCGCCGCCAGAGTTCCTGCGCATCGTCGGTTTCGCTAACCATCGGCTCCGGTGTCGTACGGGTCAGAACCACCTCTGCGCCGCGTTCGCGTAGCATTCGGGCCAGGTCGAGGCTGATCGCCAGGTTGGCTTCAGGTTCCCTCAGGCCGGTTGGCCCAATCGCTCCGCCTGGCGGGTGGCCCGGATCGATCAGGATCTTCACTCCCTTGAACGGCATTCCCGGATCGAGCTCCGGAGCCCTGCGCAGGCGGACAACCAGGTTGCCGTCGGGTTCGTAGAAGGCCTTGTACCCCCAGAGGGCTTCCCGAAGCACGATGCGTAAGACGCTGCTGTCCGGAGTGCTGGAAGTCCACGCCACGCTGGATACCATTTCCATATCCTTCGCTTCGACCTCTTCCAGCCCTATATCCCTGCCGTACACCGTCACCAGAACCTCGTTGCTTCGCGGATCGATCAGGAATGGTGCGTAGCCGGCAGGTATGGTCACGTCGGTGGAACGCCCTGACGAATGGAGGCTAACGTGCCCTCCCCCCTCCGGCTTGAAATCGTCGTCAACAAACGTCACCAGGCTCGTATCCATCCAGGCCGTCGTCTTGTCCGTTAGCCGTACGGACAGCAGATCCCCCCGTCGGCCGGTCACTTCGAGCCGGCTGCCTTTCGGAAAGAACCACCGGCGGTCGGCACCAGGCTCAGGGGAGGCAAACTTGATCTCCGAACCCGTCGCCAGGGTGTCCTGCCCGCCTGTCACGACCGCTGAACGGGCCGGATCGAAGGGTTCGAATACCGTTCTGGTATCGCGGGTCTTCGTTTCACGTTCAGGCGGGAGATACGAGAACGTATGGCCGTAGCGCCGCCCGTCTTTGATCGCCACGAGCCGGAATCGCCGGTCTTCCGGCATCGGCAAAAAGGCCAGGAAAGCGCCATTGGGCGCCACCTGCACCGGGGATCCGTTGATGCTCAGCTTGGCAGACCCGGTCCCCACCGTTCCAAAAATGAACGTCGAATCGACGTCCGGCGCGGGCATCCAGGGCGTGGGATAAGCCACCTGGATTTCGACGGGCCTCTCGACGTAGGGAATGGGTGGCAGAGGTTCAACCGACACCGCCCCGGAGCACACGCCGAGTGTCAGGCTAAAAAGAATCCAGAACGGCAGCATTCACGGAAGAACGTCGTTGCGAATGAATGGACACGCCGGGTCGTCTCGGAACGTCGGCAGGCAGCCCTTTAACCTTCATGGAAGGGTAAGGGGTTTCGTGTCAGATCGCGAAGACGTCGTCCAGGAAGATCTCGACACCGAGACGTTGAGATCGCAATGTGCTCTTTTCACCGTGGATGCGAACGTCCCAGCCTACCTGAGACTTGATGCATTGAAGGGCACGACGATCCTCGTAATCGATGATCCAGTACTCGACAAGCGATCCGATCTCATGGTATGCACTGAACTTGTACCCTTTGTCAATCGCTACAGTCGATCGGACGTCACCTCGACGAGAAGCGTTGGATTGAGCAGGCTCTCTGGAAGCTCATCCGTAAGCCGGGGCTCGCCGCAGACCACGACCACGTCAGGGTAGGCATACCGCGTACCGATGCGGACACGCAGATCTGAGGAAACAGCCCGGCAGCCCTTCAACTGGATGTTGAGCAACGTGACAAGCCGTGCGGTAAGGCGAACATGTCCCCATGGGGCGCCGGCCATGTCTACAACGTAGCCGTCCCAGTACTCGTGCTTCGTCTCGGAGTGCTCCTCCATCAACAGGTAGTCGTCGAGGGTAACCTGTGGCCGTTGCATGGCATTAGGTGGGTTCGTTATACCTTAAATGTAAGCTATTATGGGTATTATCCAAATCTACTGTCGTCCTGCCGAAGTCCTATAAAACGCGATAATTCGTGCTCGTTGGAACGTATTTCGATTAAATGCGCTCAATTGGACCAAACGATCACCAACCAATCCCGTACCATGGACAAAGACCTATCTCGACAGCACATCCGGCGCGACGTCTTGCGCCTGCTCAAAAACAACGGGCAGAAGCTTTTCAGGCCGAAAGAGATTTCGAGACAGCTCGGCTACTCGAGCAACAGGGAGTACCGGCTGTTCCGCGACGTGCTGTCGGAAATGGAGGACCAGGGCGTGATCGGGCGCGTCAAAGGCGGACGTTATGGTTACCGCCCCCGCCCGAATCGGATCGAGGGCACGCTGAGGGTAAATCCGCAGGGCTTCGGGTTCGTCGAAACCGACGTGTTCGACGACGACCTCTTCGTCAGCGAGGGTAACATGGCCACGGCCCTCGACGGCGACCGCGTGCTTGTGGGCGTCGCGGCGCCCGCACGCGGCGACCGGCGGCGCGAGTGTGAAGTCATCAAGGTTCTCGAGCGCAAACGGACCGAGACCGTCGGCACGTTCAAGCAGACCCGCCACTTCGCTTTCGTCGACCCCGACGATCCCCGGATCACGGTGGACATCTACGTCCCCGCGGAGAGCTTCAACGGCGCAAAGGACGGCGACAAGGTCGTCGTCTCGATCGACCGATTCGAGGACCGAAAGGCCTCGCCGGAAGGCCGTGTCCTCAAGGTCATCGGCCCCGCCTCGGACCCCAACGTTCGCGTGCTCTCACTTGCCCTGTCGATGGACGTCCGCGCCGAGTTCCCGCCGGGTGTAGAGGAAGACGCCGCACGGATACCTGTCGAGATCCCGCAGTCCGAGATCGACCGCCGTCTCGACCTGCGCGACAAACGGGTTTTCACGATCGACCCTGTCGATGCCAAGGACTTCGACGATGCCATTCACATCGAGGCGCTTCCCGGCGGCGACTTCGAGCTCGGTGTGCACATCGCCGACGTGAGCCACTACGTCCAGCGCGGCACACCGATCGACCGGGAAGCCTACGAACGCGGAACGAGCACCTACCTCGTCGACCGTGTCATCCCCATGCTACCCGAAAAGCTTTCGAACAACGTCTGCTCCCTCCGGCCGGACGAGGACAAGCTCACGTACTCGTGCATCATGCGCGTCAACCCCAAGGGCCGTGTGACGGGCTACGAGATCCGCGAGACGATCATCCGGTCGAAATTCCGCTTTACGTACGAAGGGGCGCAGGAGGTCATCGAAGGAAAAGACCCTGAGAACCCATTTGCTCCCGACCTCGCCCTCGCCGCACAGCTCGCCTCGACCCTGACGAAAAAACGAATGCGCGAGGGTTCAATCGACTTCGACATGCCCGAGGTGCGGATCGTACTCGACGAAAACTTCCACCCCACCTCGATCCTCCGCAGGGATCGAAAGGAGTCAAACCGGCTCATCGAAGAGTTCATGCTGCTCGCCAATCAGACGGTAGCACGACACATCGGCGCCGGTAAAAAAGCACCTCCCTTCGTCTACCGGATTCACGACAAGCCCGACCCCGAACGGATCGCCCAGCTCGCCGAATACGTACGCGCCTTTGGCTACAGCTTGAAGCTCAACAAGGGTGAGGTCGACTCCGGCGCCCTCAGCAAGCTGCTCGAACAGATCAAGGATAGCCCTGAGGCGCCCGTCATCGAGGAAGCTGCGCTTCGTGCGATGGCCAAGGCGAAATACTCGACGGGAAACATCGGGCATTATGGGCTCGCATTCGATTATTACACCCACTTCACGAGCCCGATCCGGCGATACCCTGACCTGATGGTCCACCGGCTCCTGAAGCACTACAGTACCGGTGGGGCGCCGGTGAACGAGATCGAGCTCGAAAACCAGGCCGTTCACTGCTCGGAACGTGAGCGCGTTGCCGCGGACGCCGAACGCGAGTCGATCAGGCTCAAACAGGTCGAATACATCCGCGACCACCTCGGCGAACGCTTCACAGGAGTCATCAGCGGCGTCACGAAGTTTGGAATCTACGTCGAGCTGAGCGACATCCTGGTCGAGGGCATGGTACACGTTCGCGACATGGACGACGACTACTACGTGTACGACGAGCGAACGTACCGCCTCATGGGTGAGCACACCGGCCGCACCTTCAAGCTAGGCAAGAAGGTGGACGTAGTGGTAGCCGCAGCAAATCTTGAAACCCGGCAGGTGGACTTGCTTCTTGCCGAGTAGCAGCATTATTTACCAACCCCTGTCGCCGATTCGCCCACGGTGGTTGGGGATCAGGTTTAATCAGTACCACGTACGCGCTCCAGTATCCCCCGCATGCTGTATTCGCACCTATTGAAGCACCAGTACCGGCGCGCCATGCGGTCGGTGCGGCGGCGTTACCGATGGGTGACGGCGGCGGCATTGTTCGTCTTTGGAGTGTACGTGGCCTTCGTTCTTTTGAGCAGCGGTTTTCTCCTGCGCGAGCTCCTGCTCGAAGCAGGCATACAGGTGAACGAGGTCGGCTTCGTCAACGAGCACCTGCTGGTAATCCTCCTCGGCCTGCTCGTTCTACGGTTTTTCACCCAGTCGACGCCCGCGTTGCTGGCCCGTCCTTACCTTCACCTGCCGATCGATCGGGCCCGGCTGGTCCGGTTCTTTCAGCTCTCGGGACTGTTGAGCCTGCACAACGTCTTCCCCCTGCTCTTCTTCCTGCCCTTCTGGGGCCGATACCTGATCTGGGAACGGCAGGACGTCACGCTCCTGCCCGCCGCCTTCGCGTGGCTCGGACAGATCGTCCTCGTGCTCCTGTTCTCGCAATACCTGACGGTGCTATTCCGCACGCTGCTTTCGAGTGGCCGATGGGGATTCCTGGTCGTTTTGATTGCCGTCGGGCTGCTCACGCTATCCGACCTGCTGGTCGGAGGGGCGACGCTGCAAAGCCTTTCGTCGCGCCTGTTCGATGCGCCGCTTCGAGGTGAATGGGGCTCATCCATACTGCTCTTGCTGCTCGTCGTGCTCTGTTTTGGCGTGTCGTCGCGCTTGATTCAGGGACAATTGAGATCGGCGACTCCACCCTCGATTGCACCTGCGCGGCATTTGGCGCTACCTGCCTTCAACCGGTTGCCGGGAGCGGTGCCGAACCTCCTGTTGCTCGAGCTCCGGCTCATCATGCGCCACCACCGCCCACGTTTCTACACGATTTTTGCGTTCGTCTTCGGAGCGTTGTACGCCGCCATCCTGTTGATGCAGGACGATCTACTCGGGTCACAGGTGGCCGGCGCCCTGGCTTGCCTTTTCGCCTCCGGCGCCTTCATTTTAAACTACGGCCAGCTCATGTTCTCGTGGGAAAGCAGCTACTTCGACGGGTTCCTCGCCCGGCACCGCGACCTCAAGAGCATCGTTCTGGCAAAGCTGATCCTGCTCCAGCTCTCCAGCCTGGCCCTCTTCGTCCTGACCCTGCCCCTCTTCGGCCTCATCGCGCCGGATCAGCTCGACACGCACGTCGCATTCCTGCTTTACAATGCCGGGGTGACGAGCGTGTGGGTGATGGCGCTCGCCGTCCGTAACCGCGAACGGATCGACCTGCGAAACGGGAACGGCTTCCTGAACTACGAAGGGCTCTCGGCCGCCCACTGGCTCTGGTTCGTCTTTACGATGCTGCCTCCCGTTATTTTCGTTCTGATCCTCCGAGATTACCCGGCGATTGCTATTTTTGTGCTGGGTGCGACTGGCGCCATTAGCATCCTGTTCACCGGGCCCTGGAGCACTTTTTTTACACGCCAGCTCGTTTACAACCGGCACGTCATGGCTGCCGGATTCAGAGACCATGACCGTTGAAGTTCAGGACCTTCGAAAGAGCTACGGATCGGCATTTACCCTGAGCATACCCTCACTCCGGATCGAACGGGGCGAGTCGTTCGGGCTGGTGGGGAATAACGGCGCGGGGAAAACGACCTTCCTCCGCCTCGTCCTCGACCTGCTGAAGGCCGACCAGGGCCGCGTAACGATCGATGGAGAAGACGTGTCTAAAGGCACGTCCTGGAAAAGCCGGACCGGCTCCTACCTCGACGAAGGGTTTCTCCTCGACTTCCTCACGCCTTCCGAGTTCTTCGACTTCGTGGGCAGCGTCTATCAGATGCCTCCAGGACGGATCGACGAAGCCGTCGCGCCGTACCGCTCATTTTTCCCCAACGGAACGCTGGCTGCCGACGCCCGGTACATCCGCGACCTGTCGAAAGGGAACGCCAAGAAGGTGGGCATCGTCGCCGCAATGTTCGTCCAACCGCGCCTTTTGATCCTCGACGAACCGTTTGCCAACCTCGACCCCGGCTCGCAGATCCAGCTCAAAGTGATGCTCAGCCAGATGAACATGCTCCACGACACGACCATGATCATCTCGAGCCACGACCTGATCCACGTCACCGAGATTTGCAGCCGGATCGCCGTGCTCGAAGACGGCCAGATCGTCCGCGACCAGAGCACATCGGAAGCCACACTACAGGAGCTCGAGCTCTACTTCGCCTCCCGAATGAGCTAACCGTCTGCGCCGAAACCACACACCCGTCACGGTTCGGTTTATTATCATGGCGGCGCCGTGTTGGCGCATTCCAGATAACAAACGGGTACCGAATGAGTGGCTTCGCCGGCATATTCTTCCGTGACGGAAAGGAGGTAACCGACTCCGACCTCTCGCCACTGCTGGATTCCATCGCCCACCGGGGAGGCGACCGGAGCGGGACGTGGCGGCGTGGGCCGTGTGGCCTGGTCCACACCGCACTCTTTTCGACGCCGCAATCGTTCCGCGAGCAGTACCCCGCCTCGGATCCTGACGGTCTGTATCTCCTCGTCGCCGACGCCAGGCTCGACGACCGGGAAAACCTCGCAAGAGCCCTCGGCCTGGAAACTCCAGTCGACGAACTGACGGACGCCGACCTGCTCCTGGCAAGCTACCGTCGGTGGGGTACCGACGCCGCCGCGCACCTGCTGGGAGATTTCAGCTTCGCCATTTGGGACGAAAGCCTCCAGCGGCTTTATTGCGCACGCGACCACTTCGGCGTAAGGCCGTTCTGCTACCACGTCAGCCGGGACCTCTTCGTCTTTGGCTCCGAGGTCAAGCCGGTGCTTACGAGAGAGGAAGTGCCGCGCAGGATCAACCGAGAGCGCGTTGCCGAATACCTGTCCGAACGCTTCGAGAGCAAGACCGCCACGTTCTACGAAGGAATCGACCGTTTACCGGCGGGTTGCTGGCTGGAGGTCACGCGGGACCGCTTCGCTGTTCATCGCTACTGGGAGCTCGACGCGGAAGCTGAAGTCCGCCTTCCCTCCGATCAAGCCTATGCCGAGCGGTTCCGCGAGCTGCTGGAAGCCGCCGTCCGAGACCGGCTGCGGACGGCTTACACGCCGGGTGCACTGCTTAGCGGCGGCCTCGACTCGTCGTCGAACGTCGTCCTTGCCCGGCGCTTACTTGAAGCTGAAAATAGAGGTCCCCTACACACGTTTACCGCCCGCTTCCCCGAGTTCCCTTCAGCCGACGAAGGGCGCTATTCCGGTGCGGTCATCGAACAGGGTGGCGTGGTACCCCACGAGGTCCACCCCGGCGAAAGCAACTTCCTCGACGACCTGGACGAGATGGTCTGGCGGCACGACGGACCCATTTTCTGGCCGACGTGGGTGATGGACCGCACCCTGTTTCAGGAGGCGCGAGAGGCCGGCGTCCGATCCCTCATGAGCGGCCATAGCGGCGACCTGACCATCTCGCACGGCGACGGCTTCTTCTGCGAGCTTGCCATGAAGGGCCGGTGGGCACGGTTGTACCGAGAGGTATCGGTCTTCTGCGACGTGAGGAAGTGGAACAAGTGGAGCTTTCTGTGGCGGGAAGCCGTCAAACCGGCCTTCTACCATAGCCTCCCGCACGGTCTGTACACGTCCATAAAACGATCGAGGCGGAAGGGAACGCGAGTAACCCCGATCCTGAATCCCGACCTTGACCGTTCGCTCCAGTTCTCGGAACGCATGCGCGAACGGGACTTCGAAGATTTCAGGCTACAGTCGACCACGAGGGGTTTTCACTACACGCGCTTACGGAACGATTACATCACGTATAGCCTCGAGGCGGGCGACCGGTTCGACCTGTCGCAGGGTCTGCGGTCGACGTATCCGTTCTTCGAAAAACGGCTCATGGAGTTCGGGCTTGCGCTTCCTCCCGATCAGAAACTGAGGGAAGGTGCAACCCGCCCGGTGTTGCGGAACGCGATGGCAGGCCTGCTCCCGGAGGCTGTCCGGCAGCGCCGTTCGAAGGTCAGCCTCGCTCCCCTCGTACACAAAACGTTTCTCCAGATCAACAGGCAGGTCATCGACCGCTTCATGCAGCACGAGCTCGACGTGGTCGAAAGCTACATTGATGCCGATTATCTGCGCCGAATATACTTTTCCATGAACGCCGACAATACCCTGGCACAGGACAGCCACTTTCCTATACTGTGGCAAATAATGGGCCCGTACATACTCAGCAGGTGGATTCACCAGGCTGGCCTGGCGGGGTAGTTCAACCTCAGTTCAACACGTGGAGTGTGTGCTTATGGAAAAAGCGCAGAAAGTGATCGGTGGAACGTTGGAGGCTTACAGCACGCCGACGCTGAGAAAGCTCGGTGGTGTTGCCAAAATCACGTCGATGCCAGGTGGATCGAATGGTATCGAAGGAAATAGCGGCAAACTTCACAAATACGCGACGGGAGAAGACGAGAACAAGTTCCCGAATCCTCCCTCTCCCTGATCAGCTATTTCCTCTGTAAACGAGAATGCGGCGCCGTGTTGCCCTCCTAAGAAAGAGCGGCACGGCGCCTTCTTTTTGCGTCTTTCCTGCAAATGCCATGCAAATGTACCGGACGTTCGGACTGGTGTTGTCGTCTCCGCTCCCGTTACCCGAGCTGATTCCGGCGGAGGGGGTGGCGGACGTCGTCGTACACTTCGATCGGATCAACCTTCCATCCGAACCACTGCCTGGCCGTCCTTGCGTGCTGGCCACGGCAACCGAAGCGTGGTTCAGTTATCCAGGTATCGGACGATTCAGGGTAGCTGACGGTAAAGAGATCGTGGTGGATCCATACGACGGTGTGGACGAGGTCGCCCTGCGCCAGACGCTGCTCGGATCTGTGATCGCGATGGTGCTGCACCAGCGCGGCCTCTTCGTGCTACACGGAAGTGCGGTCGGCCGCGAGGACGGCGCCGTGGCCATCGTGGCCGAATCTGGCTATGGAAAATCCACCACAGCCGCCGCACTCGTTGCCGAAGGGTTTACGCTCCTCTCGGACGACATCGTCGCCGTACGTCACGAAGCTGACGATCAGCCCTGCGTCCTGCCCGGCTTCCCCGAAATCAACCTCTGGTCAGACGTCGGACCGATGGTGCGTGACGACAGCCGACAGGTGCTCACACGCGTGGAGAATCGGACGAAATCGTCGTACCGATTGGGTGCCAGCCACGCAACAGGCGCCATTCCCTTAAGGCGGGTGTACGTCCTCGACGTGGACGACCGAGCCGGGATTACCCCCCTACCCCGGAGCGAGGGGCTCAGAATACTATTCGATCACACCTTCGGACCTGAGATCATGCGTTTCGAACCCCCGAAGGCGGTCTTCGAGGCGTGTAGCCGGCTCGTCCTCTCTATCCCGGTGCGCCGGTTGACGCGTACAACATCGCTCGACGACCTCCCCCGCTTCGTCGAGTCGATCCTTCACGATCTGGATGAAGAGCGAAACCTGACACCCACCTGACCGCAGGAGTCCTCCTCCGCTTCACCGGCATCCGCACGTCACCGGTGGCAATACCTCCTGAGTCAGGTTCATGGCCTGCAATCGTTCCTTTCTCGCGGGACCGCATTCGGGGCATTCGAAGAACCGTTCGAGGTCCCACACGTCCACGAATACGCGTCCTCTGTTCATGCGGATGCCCTCCTCGAGCACGGTTTCGACGGATCGGAGCGAAGGAGGAGAAAAATGGCCTTCCTGCTGGAGGCGCTCCATGATCCCGTTTCCGGCGCGTGTGGGGATGACCGAACAGCATTGCACGCCGACGTCAAACGCGTACGATACCGAGCGGACGGCCCACTCGACGCCTTCCTCCTCAGTCATAAACGGCGGGCGGATCAGGATGAACGATCGCACGTCGACGTCCTCTCGCCGGAGGAACGTTACCGCCCGCTCGAAGTCGTCGAGCGTCATGCGTTTGTTCAGGCTGTTGAGCACCTCGGGGTGGCACGTTTCGAGTCCCAGCGCCACCTCCAGCCGCCCGTTCAGCCGGTCTCGGAAGCGCAGGCACGCGTCGCCGCAAAGGTTCGGGTGGTTTTCGACGATGACGGTCTCGAACCCATCGAGAAGGGAGGCGATGGCCGCGTGGTCGGACGGCGGGATCGCCTTCCGGTCGAAGAAGCTCCCGGCGTTGTAAAGCTTGACGTGCTTCGCGGGCGGCAGGCGTTCGAGCGCGTACGCGATCTGTGCCGGAATGGCGCCCTCCGGTACGGTACGGTCGGTTGTGTACTTCCACAGGTCGCACATCAGGCACCGGTACGGGCACTCGCGGTTCGTCAGGAACACCGTCGCAACGTCCTCAACCTGCCCGCCGGCAGCCCGCTCGGGCTCTACGAGAAAAGCGTACGGCCGGGAAGGATCGACGTCCTCCTTCGCCGGCCGTATTGCCACGATCTCACGGTCCAAAAAGACCGGGTACCGGTCAGACATACTGCCTCATGAATACCTTCCTGTACTCCGCTTCACGCTCCGGAAAAAGCACCTTGAACGTCTCGCCGTCGACTGCGCCTTCCTGGAGCCGCCGCTTTTCGAATACCGGCATCTCGATGCCCGTCACGGCCTTTACGCCGCGCCGAACGACCTCGCCCTTGAGCGCGTAAAGCTTCTGATGGTCCCAATTGGTAAGCTCGATGAATGGGATGCCCTCGGACACCTCGATCACGTTGGGCAGCGAATACGGGCTGAACCCCTGGAATCCGAGCATGCGCGCGGGAGCGTAGGTACGGACGTGCCCGCGGCTCTGGCCGCCCGAGTACGTCAGCGAGTGCTTGATCGCGCCGACGCCCCATCCCTCGTGGTAAAGCATCAGGTTGTTGAGCACACTCCGGATGGTCAGCTCGGGGTTGGCCTCGATGGGATAGTCCTTCAGGTTCTCGTCGCCGCCGTCGCCGTCGACGAGGTACTTCCAGTCGGGATAGCGCTGCCGGATGCCTTTGCAGAGCGCAAGCGTCATCGTCGCAGCCTGAACGTCGAGGGGTTTGTAATCCTCGACGACGCGAATGGCTTCCTTGAAATCGACGTCCTCCGGTGCAACCTGCACGACCTCGAGGAACATCGACAGGCCGAGGCGATCGAGGAACTCGAACGCCTGCTCGGTGTCGGCCCCGCCCCGCACCGACAGCGTAAAGGCCTTCAGCCGCGCCGGCGATTCACCCCGCTTCAGGAGCAGGTGGTAGAGCGTCAGGAAAACCGATCCGCTGTCGATCCCTCCCGAGAACAGCACCCCGATGGGCTCCTTCGGATCGATCCGGTCGAGCCACTTGTCACATTCGTTAGCAAGCGCGCCGATGTAGGCGGCGCCGATGCGGTCGAGGTCCGTCGGCAGCTTGTTTTGCTCTGGTGTGAAGAAGCGCGTGTAGTTCGGATTGGGGTCCGGGCAGCCGACGAGCTGAATCTCGACGATGTAGTGCGCCGGCACCATACGCGTGTACGACGGGTGGAACTGGTCGCCGAGACCCTCGCCCTCGAGGAAGTCGCGGATCTCGTCAATCCGTTCGGCGACGACGAGGCACGGGCCCTCGACACGTTTCGCCAGGAAGTAGCGCATCGGGCGGCCTATCGACCGCGCCATACGGACGGTGATCCCCTCCTTCGCAATGATAGCAAACTGGCCGTCGATCGCACGGACACGTTCGGGATCGCCCGATCGTACGGCTTCCTCAGCCTCTTCCGCCGTCACATTCAGAAAGACGTTCGCTTCCGGATCGAGCAGGTTCACTAGCCGCTCAACATAAGTCGTGTGGTGCATGGATCTCGGTGATTAAATGGACTGGATTAAAAACATCGGACCCTGAAAATAGGCTTATCCTCCCGACTCCGCAACGGACGGTTTCCGCTTTTGACGGTGCCGCGCGAAATCACCAACCACATGTTTGAATCTTATTCCAGCTTAGATTAGTTTGTTATACAAATTTATATAATTGAGCTCGGGCTCAGCGGATGCCAACTGTACCGCACCAGAGACGCCACAAACCATTATTCTGGTTAGGAAGCTCGTATAAAGACTACATCGCCTTTCCTGAGGACGTGCAAGACGATGCGGGGCATCAGCTCGAGCTGGTGCAAAGGGGTCTTGATCCACTCGATTTCCAACCAATGCCCGAAATTGGTCCGGGTGTTATTGAAATCCGGGTTGACGAAGATCGAGAAACGTATCGCGTCTTCTATGTAGCCAGATTCGAGGAGGCAGTTTACATACTTCACGCTTTCAAGAAGAAGTCTAAGAAAGGCAAAGCAACACCGAAACACGACCTTGAGGTTGCAAGGCAGCGGTACAAAAATCTGATCAATTACCGCGCATCAGCGAGACGGAGGTAAAACGTGCGACAGATTATCGGGGGGAATGAAGCCATGAAAGAAGAAATTGGACACATCACGCCAGAAGGCGTAAGCATTTTTGACGATCTGGGACGAGATCCAGAGAAGGTATATAGTCTCAAGATCCGAAGCGGACTGATGAACGAATTGATCGCGTTTGTGCGAGAAAACAACCTGAATCAGACTGAGGCAGCTGAGCGTTTGGGCGTAGCACAGGGTCGGATTAGTCTTCTCATGAACGGGCGAATCTCCAAATTCACCATCGATGCACTCGCCGAAATGCAATATCGCGCTGGAATCGCAGAGAAATCCCGATACCTCGTATACTCGGGAGACGATCTGGAATAAATACTCGTTCATTTCCGGCCTCAAACCGTATTCGCCACGGAGAAAATCCTCACTTAACAGAAGTATACTCTTCTCTTCACCCCGGAACCGCCGGTCCGTGAAATCGTCGGAACGAGAGTCGTACGTGGGTATTCGTCGGGTCTCTGACACAGGTGAAGGGTATGAAGGAGCGCGAGCAGCAAAAAGCCTCGGGGAAGTGGTTCTGGTCGGAACATTCACGCCGCGACTTTTTCCGGCGTTTCCTTGCACTGTTGCCGCTGCCGGCAGTGCTCACAACGGCTCTGGGAGCCCGGACGCTCCCGCCGACGCCACAGTGCGGTGACGATGACGAGCCCACGCCGTCGCAGACCGAAGGACCGTTTTTCACGCCCCGTTCGCCCGAACGGCGCTCGCTTCTGGAGCCGGGGCTCAAAGGCCAGCGACTCGTGGTAGAGGGGATGGTGCTGACTACCTCGTGTACCCCCATCGCCGGAGCGTTGCTCGATTTCTGGCAGGCGGACGACGACGGCGCGTACGACAACTTCGGCTACCGGCTGCGCGGCCACCAGTTCACCGACGACGAGGGCCGGTTCCGCCTGGAAACCATTGTCCCCGGAGCCTACACCGGCCGAACGCGGCACATTCACGTCAAGGTGCAGGCGCCGGGCGGACGCATCCTGACGACGCAGCTTTACTTCCCTGGCGAACCTCGCAACGACCGGGACCGCATCTTCAACCCTGCCCTGCTGGTCGACATGCAAGGCACGGACGATGAACCTCATGCACGCTTCGACTTCGTCCTGCGTGCCGGGTAGCCACCCTTTTCAACCGACAACATCATTTTTAAGCTAACACTAACCAATCCTCACCAATTCCCAGAACTCATGATGAAGCGATTACTTCTGATTTCCGGATTCCTCTTCTGCGCCACACTCTACCTGATGGCGCCAACCGTGCAGGCCCAACCCGAGGTTCGGGCGAGCCCCGCCGCAAAGGTATCCCAGACGATCGGCACGACGGTGGTGGACATTTCCTACAGCAGGCCGGGCGTGAAAGGACGGCAGATCTTCGGCGACCTCGTACCGTGGGGCCAGCCCTGGCGTGCAGGCGCCAACGAGCCGACGACGTTCACCTTCAGCAACGACGTCGTGATCCAGGGGCAGCCGCTGGAAGCCGGAACCTACAACTTTTTCGTCCGTCCGGCCGAAAGCGGGGATTGGGAAGCCATTTTCACGACGGAAGTGCGCTGGGGCACACAATTCGACCAGGCTGAGCCCGTC
The DNA here is from genome assembly GCA_966250015.1 of uncultured bacterium. Lineage (GTDB taxonomy): Bacteria > Bacteroidota > Rhodothermia > Rhodothermales > DASSAV01 > CBINFS01. The sequence continues at coordinate 18,838 of CBINFS010000053.1, forward strand.
CTGACCGTGAACGTCACCCCGCAGGACGCCCCCGCTCAGGAGTGGCTGATCTACCGATTCGAAAACCTCAGCCCCACGTCAGCCGACCTCATCCTCCACTGGGCCGACAAGCAGCTACCCATCACGATCCAGGTCGGCAACTGAGGAAATTATGGGGGTGTATAAATCCCCGAAAATCGCAAAACCCCTGTAGTCTTCTTTTTTGGACTTCAGGGGTTTTTATGTAACCAGGTCTGGTAAATATCTACCCCTCCACCTCTTCCAGCGCCTTTCGCTGGGCGCGGATGGTGCGGGCGATTTCCTCTTCACCGTGTCGTGTCGAGAAGAAAAAGGCTTCGAACTGCGAGGGAGCAAGGTAAATGCCCTCGCGGAGCATGGCGTGGAAGTAACGGGCGTACTTGGCCGTGTCGCACGTTAAGGCCGTCCTGAAGTCGACCACCTTCTCTTCGGTGAAGAAGAACCCGGCCATCGACCCGACACGTGCGGTGTAATAGTTTTTGCCAATGGCGCGCAGATTCTCACGGATGCCCTCGTCGAGCGCCCGGCCGGTCGCTTCAAGGCGGTCGTAAAGGTCCGACTGGTCGGCGATCTTCCGCAGGAGCGCGTAGCCGGCATTCATCGCCAGGGGGTTGCCCGAGAGCGTCCCGGCCTGGTAGACCGGGCCCGACGGAGAGACGAATTCCATGATCTCCTTCCGCCCGCCGTAAGCCCCGACTGGCAGGCCGGCGCCGATGATCTTGCCGAGCGTCGTCAGGTCGGGTTTGATCCCGTAAAGCTCCTGCGCCCCGCCCCGGGCTACCCGGAAACCGGTCATCACCTCGTCGAAGATCAGCACGATCCCCTCGTCAGTGCAGAGCTGCCGGAGCCCCTCGAGGAAGCCCGGCTCGGGGAGGATGCACCCCATGTTGCCCGCCACCGGCTCGACGATGAGGCACGCGATCTCACCCCGGTTTGCGGCGACGAGCGAGCGAACGTGCTCGAGGTCGTTGTAACGGGCGATCAGCGTGTCTCGGGCGGTGCCGGCCGTGACGCCGGGGCTGTTCGGCACCCCGAACGTCATCGCGCCGCTTCCCGCCGCGATCAGGAAGAAGTCCGCGTGGCCGTGGTAATTGCCCTCGAACTTGATCACCTTCTCGCGGCCGGTGAATCCGCGCGCCAGCCGCACGGCGCTCATCGTCGCCTCCGTACCGGAGTTCACCATCCGGACGACCTCGATCGACGGCACCAGCTCGCAGATCAGCTCCGCCACGCGGACCTCGATCTCGGTCGGCGCCCCGAACGACGTCGAGTGGATAGCCGCCTCCCGGACGGCCGCCACCACGTCGGGGTCGGCATGCCCGAAAAGCATCGGCCCCCACGACCCGACGTAGTCGACGTACCGGTTGCCGTCGACGTCCTCCAGGTACGCCCCTTCGGCTTTTCGGATGAAGAGCGGCGTCCCGCCGACACTCCTGAACGCCCGTACCGGCGAGTTCACCCCCCCGGGAATCACTTTCTGCGCCCGCTCGAATAGCGCGGCGCTCGTGGGATAGGATTTATCTGAATTCATTTGTGACATGATCGTGGATAGGAATATTGCAAAACAGGCGCTTCAATATACCACTCCCCCTGCTTCCCTGCCGCTGAGGTCCACGGCCAGTGTGGTCAGGAAAAATTGTTTGACAACACGAAGACGCGAAGAAAGTTGGGCGTATGTAAAACGCGACCGTTTTGGTTATCTCCTACGGTGACTGAAGACTGGACAAATTGCTCCCCTGGACGGGCCTGTCCCGCGCTCGACGCGGGAGGAGCTGTCGCGCAGCGACTGAGGGGTAGATCATTCTATTTACTTCTCTTTTGCCGGGTCAAAAGAGAAGCAGAAAACCCCTTTGAAATCGAATCCCGCGGATCCATCTCTCCCCAGGATACCCACGACCCCTACCGAACGGCGCCGAT
>CBINFS010000054.1:0-20718 GCA_966250015.1 uncultured bacterium
TTGTTCTGGAATGACGCTTACGACTCCAATTCCAGATTCAGCGATGAGTCTATCTACCAACTGCATGGCCTCATCGCCGCTTCGCCTGAACATGACAATGGCTGATTCCAGGTAATTGGCAGCAGAAATGTACTTTGTCTCGGCTTGCACCAGAGCGGTCGTTAAATGAGCGGCTTCGGGCTCCTTCAGCAGAATGGCAATCAGCGCCGAGGTATCGATCACCATGTCAGCTCGGTAGCCCGTTTTCGTCATAGCCCAGGAGCTCGTCTGGCGTTCGATCGGCGATAACCGGTAAACGAGCAACCTCCTCTTGAATGTTGGCAATTGCCTTCTTTACGGCTTTGGGGTCCGGATGCAAGTCTCCGTAATACTTGACCGTTGATCCAGCTTTGGTCTGCTGCTTCCGACGGGAGCGCTCGAGTCTTTCCTGAACGGCACGGTGCACGGCTTCATCGGGGTTCTCTCCGGTCAGCTCAGCAAGCTCGCGGACGAGCCAATCGATATCCGGGCGATTAATAGTCTACGTCACGGCAGCATCGGTTCGAATCGTGAATATGGTACCGGAGTGAGCCCGGTCTGTTTCTTCGCAAGGCCAGGTGCTGTTTTTGGATTAAAGATCATCCTGGCTTAATTTAGCCGTCAACGAAGCTAGGGGTGTCCGGCGTGCGGCCGGGCTGAGAGAGTCCCTCCGAACCTGATCCGGATCATACCGGCGAAGGAAAGCTTCTCTCGTCTCTGCCTTTTCGGTATCGACCCGGCGCCTCGTGCTTCCCTTCTTACCCCAAACAGCCGAGGTTCGCAATGTCGTTTACCGATTCTTTGCTCGAGCGAAATGCCGCCCTCTGGCAGCGGATGCTCGATCACCCGTTCCTGATCCAGACGCGTGACGGCGTCATTTCCGACGAGGTTTTCGCCAACTGGATGCGTCAGGACTACCTCTTCGTAGAGGCTGCCATTCCCATGATGGGTGTTTTGATCGCCAAGGCGCCCACGCACCATCGAAAAACGCTCAATGACGCCATCGGCGGTTTACTTGCCGAGCTCGACCTCTTCCGGGAGCGCGCCGAAGTCGCCGGTGTCGACCTCAGCGGCCTGACCCCTTCCTTCACGTGCCACGCGTACATCCAGTACCTGATGGCTTCCGTTTATCAGGGAAGCTACGCAGAGGGGTTCACGGTCCTGTATGCGGGTGAAAAAGCCTACCACGAGTCGTGGAAGGTCGTCCAGTCCGGCCTCGATCCCGCTTCGAAGTGGTATCCGTTCGTCGAGAACTGGGCGGGAGACGCTTTCGCCGAATACGTGGCCTTCCTCGAACGAGAGCTGGACGGGCTTGCTGAAGGCGCAGGACCCGACGAGCGGAGACGAATGGCCTCCCTCTTCGAGTACTCGGTCCGGTACGAGATCGCCTTCTGGGAAATGGCGCTCACGGCGACGACGTGGCCGGGAGTCTGATCCGGACACTCCACACGTGTACTTCTTCCTTAACGAAAATCGACAGAAAGATGCCTTTTACGGAAGAGCTCTATCGGGCGGCACGCCCCATCTGGGACGCACAGGTCGAGCACCCGTTTGTGCAGGGAATCGCAAATGGATCGCTCGACGAGCAGATTTTCAAGCGGTGGATTCTTCAGGACTACCTCTACCTGAAGGAGTTTGCCCGGGTGTTCGCCTGGGCAGCGGCAAAGGCCGATCGGCTCGAATCGATGGCCTGGTACGCGCACGTGCTGGCGCTCACACTCGACTCCGAGATGGCGCTCCACCGCAAGTATGCCGAACGGTTCGGCATCTCCGCCGAACAACTCGAAAACCAGGAAATGTGGCCCACCACGCGGGCCTATACCGACTTCCTGGTCCGCACGGCGGCAGACGGCGACCTCGCCGACCTCCTGGCCGCGCTCCTTCCCTGCGCGTGGGGGTACGTACACATTGCCCAGCGCCTCATCGAAGGGCCCCGGCCATCAGACCAGCGGTACGCCGACTGGATCGATCAGTACACGTCGGAGGAGTTCGCCGAAGCGGCGGCGTGGCTGCGGCGCGAGCTGGATCGCCACACGGAAGGCGCGACGGATGATAAAAAAGCACGACTAACCGGTCTCTTCCTGCAATCGAGCCGGTTCGAATGGCAGTTCTGGGAGATGTGCTGGAAGGGAGAGCGCTGGCCGTGCTGAATTCCAATCCTGTGAACCCGGCCTGATAGGCGCAAGCCGGGTTCACAGGTGGTTGCTTTATAAAATCGAGAACAGGACCTGGACGGTCGCCCGGACTTCAATCTCACCCGACGCGTACGCGTCCGGTTCGGGTGCGGCGGCGGCATCCTTGGCCAGCATCTCCTGCGACGCCATGCGGAAGTACGGCTGGGGGAAATCGAACATCTGCTCGTTGATCTGCACGACCTTCCCGAGCGACACACCGAGCGTCGAGGCCATCAGCTCGGCCTTTTCGCGGGCGTTGCTCACGGCTTCCCGGAGGGCTTCGTTACGCGCTGCCTTGCGGTCGCGCAGGCCGTAGCTCACCCCGTGGAGCCGGTTGGCGCCTTTCTGAACGACTTCAGCCACAAGCGCCGGCAGCTTCTCCAGATCGTACACCTCGACGACGACGTCGCGAACGACCTCGAGCCCTTTTTCGACGTATTGCCGGGACCGTTCGTCCCATTCACGGACGGGCTCGATGCGGAACGCCTCCATCCGTATGCGCTCCTCCGGAATGCCCAGCGCGCGAACGGCATTCATGGCCTCGGCGGAAGCCGCCGCATTTTGCTGCCGCGCGACTTCAGCATCCAGACCCCTTGTGACGATCGAAAAACGAACGGTCGACATGTCCGGCATTACTTTGACGATCCCTTCGCCCGAGACCGTTACACCGGGGAAAGGCTGGTTGGAAACCTGCGCGTAAGCGGAACTGTCTACCATTAAGAACACCCCGAACAGGATGGTTAGCAGAATAAGCGATTTTCTATACATGGATAGGGTCGGTTCGGTTGTGAATGATCTATGAACGTACTGCAGGCACTGATAGCAATAAACACTCCAGATACGTAAAAATGTCTGGACCGGTTACCTTCGACGTTCGGTCGCCGCCAAACACTTTCTGGAATCTGACCGGTTCACAAGAGCACTAATTGCGGGAGGAAGCCCATGTTCGACGCCCAGAGCGTATCTGATTTCCTTTCCGCCGCTTTGCACATCGGGCTTGCTTACCTCATCGCTGTCCCGGTCGGGTGGGAACGAGAGGGCAGCGTGCGCTCGCTCGGCTTGCGGACGTTTCCTCTTGTTTCAATGGCAAGCGCGGGATTTGTCCTGCTGTGTCTCGAGGTATTTGAAGGGAGCCCGGAGAGCCAGGCTCGTGTGATACAGGGCCTGATGACGGGCATCGGCTTCATTGGGGGCGGGGCGATCCTGAAGGGTAAACGGACCGTCAGGGGATCGGCCACGGCCGCCAGCATCTGGGCAACCGGCGCCATGGGAGCGGCCGCCGCCTACGGCCGGTTCGATATCGCGATTCTCCTGAGCGCCGTCACCTTCATTACCCTGCACTGGCTCAACCCGGTAAAGAAACGGATCGAAAAGGAAGCGGGGCTCTCCGACGACGAGTAGCAGCCGGAAAAACGAAAGCGGTCTGCCACCCTCAGGCGGCAGACCGCTTCGCTCTTTATACGGCGGGAGTCCTATAGCTTCGTGTTCTCTTTGTAGATACCCGTACGCGTCGCGCCTGGCAGTCTACCTTCGGAGGACGGAGGTGGACTACTGCTCCTCAGGGACTCCTCCTTAGCCGTGTTCTTCATCTGCTCAGTCGAATCTTTCGCCTCATCCTTGATGCGTTCGGCCGAGCTCACCACTTCGTCCTTAATCCGTTCGGTGGATTCTTTCGCGACCTCCTTCACCTGCTCGAACGTGCTTTCGGCACGCTGGCGGGCTTCGTCAAACAACTGGTCGCGCGTCTCGCCCATCCACTCATCCTCCTTCCGGGTGCCCGGTAGCATCAGGCCGATGGCGGCCCCAATGCCGAGGGCGACGGCGCCCACCGCGAGCGGGTTCTCTTCCATCTGATACTCGAGCTGGCTCTTCGTCCGGCGGGCTCTGTACCCCGCCTGATCGCCGAATCGTGAGATCCGCTCTTTCGCTTCGTGGGCCATATCGCCCGCACGGTGCTGCACCTCGCGTGCCTTGTCGGCAGCCTGTTGCCCCATTTCCGATGCGCGTTCCTTCACCTCCTGCGCCTTCTCTCCGGCACGGCTGCGTAACGACTGCTCGTCCTCGCCCCGGTAGAAGTCCGACTCGTACGCCGTGGCGTCCGGATCGAGGTATTCGTCACCATAGTACCCCGGTTCGCCGTAAACATATGCACTCCGGTAGCGGCGACGTTCGTAGCGAGGATAACGTCCGTAATAGGACGAGTCGTAGTAGTCATCCGACGAGCTTCGCTCTCTGCCCTTCATCGCCAGCCAGGCCAACCCGATTCCGGTAAACAGCGATGGTATGGGATTGTCTCTGATCAGGTCCACAAACGATGAACCCGCTCCTTTTGCTCTATGCTTCATGTCTTCTTTGAACCGTTGCTTGATGTGTTTAGGGCTGAAGCGTTCTCCGATCTCATTGATCGTCTCGCTCATCTCAGCCCGGGTCCGTTCGATCTCGCGTTCGATCTGCTCCGGACTCCTGTTCTTGCGTTCGGCGTAGACCGACTTCGTATCGTACCGATCGTTTTCGATCGTATCCTCCAACCGCCGTGTACGTGGGTCGGAATATGAAGAAGGTCTTCCATCTTCGGTGAGACCGCCTTGCCCCCGGTAGTACATGGCGCCGGATTCGGGCGACGTCATCTCATCTCTTCTTTGATCCATTGTTTATCCTCTCTCAGCGTTCTGTTCGTCCGTTCCAGCGAGAAATCGGTTTCCTTCAGCGTCTTGATGCCCTTCTGGATCAGGGCATACCCAACGCCCGCCACGATGGCGCCTACGATCAGGCTCGCAAGCCACAGCGGCATGACCTCGGCCAGCAGGTAGGCCACCGCAAACATCAGGATTGCGAAGCCGACGTACGCCACGGCTCCACCTATCCCGATGAACGCTGCGTTCCTGCCTGCCTTCCTCGCCTTGGCCGCCATTTCGAGCCTTGCGAGCTCGATTTCGTGGTGAATGAGCGTTCGGGTCTCCACCGTCAGCTCCGAAAACAGATCGCCGAGCGACCTGGAATCGCGGAGGTACGGCCGGTGCCCGTTTTCCGAAAAATGCTCCCGTGCGCGGAAGCCTGCCGGCTCGTGGTGAGGGATCCCCATTCGGTCCCTCGATTCGTCGTATGCCATCAGACTCCCCTCCTACCGCCCTCGTCGCCGGTGTTGCCACCGATCGACCCGGGGGTCGTTTCCGTGGAACGTATGGACGGCTCTTCGCGACCATAACGGCTGCCGCCGTACGGCTCGCCTTCGGAGTGGGTGCGTGAAGTCTCCACCTCACCCCATGATCCTTCGCGTCCGCTGTACGTCGATGGGTAATCGCGGTAGTGCTCGCGCGGACCGGCATATCGGCGGCTGGGCTCGCTGAAGTACGTCCGCCTGCGCTGATATTCGCCTCCGGCGCCTTCGTATTCGTGGCGCCGGTAACGCCTCGGGCTGGAGCTCTTCAGGAACCTGGCCCCCGCAGCGCCGAGCAATAGGGCGCCTCCGAAGAAGAGGCCGGGCTCGCGACGTGCGAATCGCTCCGCCTCGTCGAAGAGATCGCCAATCGTACGATTGCGAAGGTAATCGGAGAAGTGATCGACCTGCTCGGCGGCCTTGTCCAAATATTTGGCGAGGCCGTTCTCATCCTCCGCACGCATGTTATCACCGGTCCGGCGTAGGGCATGGCTAATGTTGCCAAGGCTCTCCGAGACACGGTCCTTCTGCGACGCGAGCTGCTCTGATACCTTTTCGCGGGCCTGCTCCGTGTACTCTCCTGCCTTTTCCTTCGCCTCGTGCATCATCTGGCTCGTTTTTTCTCGAGCCTGCTCCTTGATGCCGCCCGATTCCTCGTGGCTGTGAGGCTGGTTAAACGTTTCCTGGGCCATACTATGGTCCTCCACTGGTTTATTTGTAAATCCCTCATCTTCACATCCACCGCACTCTCCAGCGGCAGGAATACACGTTGCACCCGAACCCACGGTACGAGTTGTGCGCTTGGTGTTACATCGGACCGCCCCTCCGCCCCCGGCGCCCAGGTATTACGCGAGGGTCACAGGTCCTTCATAAACAAAGGTTAAGTTGCTGTTGGTAGATAAGCTTAGAAGAAAAACGACGGTCCGCCGATGGACGCTGATTTGCGCAGATGATGCTTTGACTTGACGTAGACCGAGGGCGGGAGGTTCGACGCTACCAAAGACACTTCAAATGTGTCATCTCCGCGAAGGCGGAGATCCAGACAATGTCTCCGTCAGGCTATACGGTTCTGCCTTGTGCAACGCTTTCCTGGATTCCCGCCTTCGCGGGAATGACTTGTATTTTTTGCGCTTAGATATATCCTGGCGCAACCAATCATACGTCCCTCAACGCTCATAAAACGTCATCCCGGCCGCCGAGCCGGGATCCACGTAAGCATGCGGTCTGCCTCCAAGGTTCTGCCTCGCACAACCCTCTCCTGGATACTTGTTATTACGGATATACAGGTGAACTCATTCCGATTGAAAATCGCGTGTCGAACACGTTTCTGCTCCTGCCTTACCGCTCACGTACTCGGAAAAACCATATCGGTGCATGTCGAACGCCCACATTACACCGTACTCGGCCCAGCTCTCCAAATGACGGATTCTCTATTAAGTGGCGCCCGGTCGGAAACCCGGGCGCTTCACTTTTATTGAACACACCGGGATTGATCCAGCCTGATCATTCACGTACCTTTACAGGCTGGAATCTGACGTTCAATTCATTAGCTGCATGCGCCGGCTCCGTTCATCCAGGGGATTACGACTGATCGCCTCCATCTTGGTGGTGGGATCGTTGCACCTGGCGGTCCTCCCGACCGTCCAGGCGGCGGAGCGCACGGCCGTCTCCTTTTATATCGGATGGCTCCGGACTCAGATCGCCGGCCAGACGACCAAAGCCGTCGAACAGGCCCTTCACGTAGCGGCAGCATCCGAGCCCCGTTCGTTCGACGAGTTCCTCGAGGCGTTTACTGCAGCCTTCGAGGCGCAGAATCCAGCGCACGACATTTCGGACGTCTTCTCCCACTCCGGGTTGAGTCGGGAAGCCCTTCTGCGGCAGCTAGAAGGCCTGTTCCATCAGATCGTCGACCACGGCGTTTCGCCCTACGCGACGCTCACGATAGGCCAGTCGCTTTCGAACACCTTCGTTTCGAAATCCGGACTCCCCCTGACGGGCATCGCGCACACGGAGGACGAACCGCTCCGACCGGGCGCAGCTCCGTACCTGAGCGGCATTGACGACGACGGACGGCTCTTCGTACGCCCCGTCCGGACGTTCTCGGCTGCCGTGCCGCTCGGACCATAGGTATTTACCCCTTCTCGGATACAGGCGCACGCGCGCCTATCCACTACCCACTTTAGTTTGTCAGCGAATACGTGCGCGGGTATGCCTGCCCGTATTCCCCCCTTTCCTGAGCGTAGCGGTGTCCTGTGGGGTTTTTGGATCCCTCACGGACGCTGCGGCTCGTCCACACCAACCTGCTATCAATCATGCAAGGCAACGGAATAAAGGTATTTCTGACGGTCGCCTTTTTAATACTGGCCGGCTACTACCTGTACCCCTCCGTACAGAGCTTTATCATCAACAAAAAACTGAATTCCCTCGAAGGCGATGCACTGGAGGAGTATCGCCAGAAGAACTACGCCAAGATCCAGCGGGTCAACGAGCGTGCGCTAAAGCTCGGGCTCGACCTTCAGGGCGGCATGCACGTGACGATCGAGGTGGGTGTCGACGCGCTCATTCGCGAGCTTGCCACCGACACCGACCAGATGTTCGACGAAGTGCTCGCCGCCGCCCGGCAGCAAGCCACCACGGGTGACGCGTCGATCATCGACGCGTTCGTGGCCGAGTTCGAGCGCCGCGATCCGAACGCACGCCTCTCCCGCTACTTCCGCAACGACCAGGACAACATCACCCGGCGTTCGTCGAACAGTGAGATTGCAAACTGGCTTCAGCGAGAGGCCGACGAGGCTGTTGACCGCGCCATCGAGATCATCCGCCAGCGCGTTGACCGGTACGGCGTCACCGAGCCCTCGATTCAGAAACAGGGAACCCGGCGGGTGGTCGTCGAGCTTCCGGGCGTGGACGACGCCGAACGCGTCCGCCGACTCCTTCGCGGCACGGCGCGCCTCGAGTTCCGCCTGATGGCCGATCCGGACGCCCTTTCAGCCTCACTCCAGCAGATCATACAGTACTTCGAAAGGGAAGCAGCCGACACGACGGCTGCAACCGATGACGACGAGGCAATCGCCTCGGCCGATTCCACGGCAGAAGCTGAGGCCGATTCCTCGACCGACGTTGGCTCGATCCTGGGAGAAGACGAGCAAACAGCCTCGACCAACCCGCTGCTCAACGTGATGCAGCCCGTTGGACAGGGTGTCCAGTTTGGCATCGTTGCCGTCCAGGACACCGCCAGGCTCAACGATCTGCTTGCCGACCCGCAGGTGAGAGCCCTGCTCCCGACCGGCATCACGCTCATGTACACCTCGTCCCCGATTGCCACTACGGAAGACGGGCGCGAGCTCCTCGCCCTGCTCGGCGTGCGGGAAAACGTGGAGATGACCGGCGACGTGATCACCGACTCGCAGGTCGATTTCGACGAAATGAACCGTCCGCGTGTGACGATGACGATGAACGCCGAGGGCGCCCGGGACTGGGCGCGCATCACCGGCGCCAACATCAATCGCCCCATCGCCATCGTGCTCGACGACGTCGTCTATTCCTATCCGAACGTCATCACCCGAATCGTCGGCGGGCGGTCTGAGATCACCGGCCTCGAATCGAGAGAGGAAGCGCAGGACATCGTCACGATCCTCAAGTCGGGCGCCCTGCCGGCTCCCGTCGAGATCGTCGGCGAGCAGATGGTCGGCCCGAGCCTCGGCGCTTCGTCGATCCGTGACGGCCTGAACTCGGTCCTGATTGGTCTGCTGATCGTAACGCTCTTTATGATCTTTTACTACCGCACGGGCGGCGTCGTTGCCGACATCGCCCTCATGCTGAACATCATCTTTATCATCGGCATCCTCGCCGCGTTTGGCGCCACACTGACGCTTCCGGGTATCGCGGGTATCGTGCTGACGATCGGTATGGCCGTCGACGCCAACGTGCTCATTTTCGAGCGTATCCGAGAGGAGCAGGCTGCCGGGCGTACGCTCAAGGCGGCCATCGACGCCGGCTACTCGAAAGCGTTCAGCTCGATCTTCGACGCCAACGTCACCACGTTCTTCGTCGGTGTGATCCTCTACTCGTTCGGTGTCGGCCCCATCCAGGGCTTCGCCGTAACGCTCATGGCCGGTATCATCGCGTCGATGTTCAGTGCGCTCGTGATTACCCGGCTCATCTTCGACTACATGGTCGGTGAGCGCCGCATGAACGTCCAGTTCGGCTGAGACGTCGGGACACAGGATTTATCAACGGCTTCTCTTTTCGAGACGCCATCAATTGAAATCGACTACCATGCGTATATTTGAAAACGCCAATTATGACTTCATCGGAGCCCGCAAAAAGGCGTACATCCTTTCCGGGACTTTGATTTTGATCAGCCTGATCTCGTTTGTCGTCCGCGGTGTCGAGCTGGGGATTGACTTCCGCGGCGGTATGGAATTCGTCGTCGAGGCCAACCAGGAGTTACCGGTTGCGCCCGTACGGAGTGCACTCTCAGACGTTTTGGGCGAAGAACCGGAAGTGAAGACCTTCGGCGAAAACGCCCTGCTCATCAGGACTTCCGACGAGGGCGAGATCAACACGGTGCAAGCCCAGATCATGGAAACCCTCACGGCGGAATACCCGGACGCCAATCCGACGCTTCAGAAAACCGACATCGTCGGGCCGCGATTCGCCGAGGACTTGAAGCGGGGCGCTTTGTACTCGGTGCTCGGGTCTCTGCTCGTCATCTTCGTCTACGTCCTCATCCGGTTCGAGTGGCGTTTCGGCGCTACCGCGGTGGCGGCGCTCTTCCACGACGTCGTTGTAACCCTCGGCGTGTTTTCGCTGCTGCAAGGCATAATGCCTTTCTCTCTGCAGATCGACCAGACGATCATCGCGGCGTTCCTTACGATCGTCGGCTATTCGATCAACGACACGGTCGTCGTTTTCGACCGTATTCGAGAATACTCGAACCTTTACAAGACCATGCCCTTCCCCACGATGGTCAACAAGGCGATCAACTCGACGCTCAGCCGTACGATCATTACCTCCGCGACGACCTTGTTCGTGATCGTAGTGCTGTTTATATTCGGGGGAGAAGTGCTGCGTGGTTTTGCGTTTGCAGTCGGATTCGGCATCATCGCTGGTACGTATTCGACCATCTTCGTTGCTTCTCCGCTCATGCTCGAGCTGCGGCAACGGAGCGCTAAGGCAGCCGTTTGACAGGATGCCACATTCGGTGGTGGAAGCAGGAAGCGGCACACGTGCGCTCCGCCTTCCGCTTACCGGTCTTTATCTGATAATCAGCCCTATGAACCCATGAACTACAATGTAGACGAGCGGTACAATGCGGTCGTGATCACCCTGAAAGGCAACGTCATGGGCGGACCGGACGGAGCCAAGCTTCACGAAGCGTTGCACAACTTCAAAGAGCAGGGCAAGAAGAACGTGGTGATGGACCTTTCGAAGGTCAGCTTCATGAACTCGAGTGGCCTCGGCATGCTGATCAGCGGTATGACCACCATGCGTAATGCAGGCGGCGACCTCCGCCTGGCCAACGTGGCAGACCGCATCCAGTCGCTGCTCGTCATCACGAAACTCATAACGGTCTTCAAGCATTACGATTCCGTAGAAGAGGCTGTTGCCAGCTTCGAAAGCGAGCCGGCTGAACAGGGCTGATCGTTTCTCACTCAGGGATTCTTGAGAAGAAGGCGACGGGGTGAGCTTCGTCGCCTTCCTTTTGTCTGTCAAAGCGCTCGGGCGCTTGTAATCGATTTGTTATTTCCAATCTGACAGCGTATCAACAATGCCGGTAACCGTAGTCATCGGAAGCCAGTGGGGCGACGAGGGTAAAGGGAAAATCGTCGACCTGCTGAGCAAGGAGGTCGACATCGTCGCACGCTATCAGGGCGGCGCCAACGCCGGCCACACCATTTGTTGGGGCGACAAGACGTTCGTCCTGCACCTGGTGCCCAGCGGCATCTTTCACGAAGGCGTCTCGTGCGTCATCGGAAACGGTGTCGTCATCGACCCCGTGGCAGTCATCGACGAGATCCGCATGATCAAGGAGCTCGGCTACCAGGTCGAGGGCCGGCTCTTCATCTCACACAACGCGCACCTGATCATGCCCTATCACAAGGCCGTCGAACAGGTGCGCGAGCGATACCGCGACGCCGACGCCATCGGCACGACCGGCCGCGGCATCGGACCCGCCTACATGGACAAGTTCGCCCGGACCGGCATCCGCGTCGTCGACCTCCTCGATCGCGACGTCCTCAGCATGAAGCTCAAGCGGGCCATCGAGGAAAAGAACCAGATCCTGCGCAGCATCTACGGGGCAGAAGAGCTCAATGTGGACGCCATCATCGAGGAGTACGTCGAGTTCGATCGCCTGATCGACCCCTACGTCATCGACGCTCCGCAATACCTGAACGCCGCGCTGAAGGAAGGCAAACACATCCTCGCCGAAGGCGCCCAGGGAGCGCTGCTCGACGTCGACTTCGGCACGTACCCTTACGTTACGTCGAGCCACCCGACGGTTGGCGGATGCTGCACCGGCCTCGGCGTACCTCCGACTGAGATCAACCGCATCATCGGCATCGTAAAGGCTTACTGCACCAGGGTTGGCAACGGGCCTTTCCCGACCGAGCTGCTCGACGAAACCGGCGAGCTGCTCCGGAAGACCGGTAACGAGTTTGGCGCCACGACCGGCCGGCCGCGCCGCTGCGGATGGCTCGACCTCGTCGCCCTCCGTTACACGTCGATGATCAACGGCTTCACCGAGCTCGCCATCACCAAGCTCGACGTCCTCAACGGCCTGCCGTCGATTCAGGTCGCCACAAGTTACCGGTACGACGGCAAGGAAACGACGCGATTCCCCAGCGAAGGCCACACCCTCGAAAAGGTGACGCCCGTCTACGAGACGATGCCCGGCTGGGAAGCGGACATCCGTACCGCCGATCGGTTCGAGGACCTGCCCGAGGTGACGCAGGAATACCTTCAGTTCATCGCGTCTACGGTCGGCGTCGACATAACGATGATCTCGACAGGCCCCAAGCGCGAGCAAACGATCACCGGCGAACGTTCCCGCGTCCGCGCCGTGCGGTAGCCATACCTTACCCGCCCTTTTTTCCTCTACAGTCATGGTCATTATACCGGCCTCGACTGCAGAGCCCGTTTACGATCCCTCCTTGTAGCTCGATCAGGAGGCATGGGTAGAACTATACCATAGTCCCTATTCCCGAAAAAACCATCAGCGTCATCTGCGGACGGTAGTTTTACCTCAAAGTCCTTTTGCGACTGGAAAACGTTCATTTCACAGCGCGGTAATATATTGATTCGTTACCGGCCTCCCCGTTCAATACCTTGCTTACGTCATGAAGGCATATCGCCTTTCGGTAAACCTGAAGCTCGGCCTCGTCCTGTTTGCCGTCATCATCGCCGTAGCTTCGATCCTGTATACCAACCGCCTCGCCCAGAGCCTGCGCGAGCGGGAGCAGTTCCTTATCGAGATTTGGGCAAGTGCCGTGGCGCAGATCGGACAGGCGCAGCCGGTCAATCCGTACGAGCAAGAGTTCATCGAGCTGCAGGACCTGCTCAGGCAACTGCGGCGGCAGGGCAACCTTCAGAGCATCCCCCTGAAAGGGGATCCCGAGCGTTTCGAGCAGGCCTTGTGGTGGGCAAGGTCGATGCCGCCGCTGGGTGAATCGAGCCTCGCAGCACGCATCCTCGCACCCGTAAGCGACAACTCGGACCGGCAACCGGTCTTCAACTTCGGCATCCCCGCCATCGTCATGGATTCGACCCGGCAGGTGCCACAAATCTGGCGTAACGTCGCGATCCCCGACAACCTCGACCTGTCCACCCTCTCTCCCGAAGAAGCCGAGGAGGCCAGAAACGAGCTGGTCCGGCGTGCCGAATCCATGTCCCAACACTTCGAACCGATCCCCATCGTCCAGGAGTTTGGTCCGCGCAGGCTCGTCCAGTACGTCCACTTTGGTGAGTCCAGGCTCGTGCGTGAGCTGCGGTTCTTCCCCTACGTCCAGCTGCTCTTCGTCAGTTTGTTCATTCTGACGGGATACTTCGGGTTCTCTTACATCCGGCGAAGCGAGCAGAGCAGCCTCTGGGTAGGGATGGCCAAGGAGGCGGCCCACCAGCTCGGCACACCGCTTTCCAGCCTGATGGGGTGGCTCGAATTCCTTCGGATGAAAGACCTTCCCGAGGACCAACGGGAAAATGCCCTCACCGAAGTCGAAAAGGATATCGACCGCCTGCGCCGGGTGGCCGGCAGGTTCTCGGACATCGGCTCCCTCCCCAAGCTCGAAGTGTTGCCGCTCGCCCCGGTCATCGACGCCACCGCCGACTACATGCGCCGTCGCTTTCCTCGCTACGGCAAGCAGGTGACGCTCGACGTCTCGGTTCCGGAGGACGTGACCGTGCCGTTGAACGCCGAGCTGTTCGAATGGGTCATCGAGAATCTCGTCAAAAATGCGCTCGACGCCATCGAGTCGAATGAAGGGCGGATCGAAATTACGGCTTCGCGGCTCGATGGGAAGATTCGGATCGACGTACGCGACACGGGGAAAGGGATCGATCGAAGACAGTGGAAAAACGTCTTCCGGCCGGGCTACAGCACCAAAAAGCGTGGCTGGGGGCTTGGCCTGAGCCTCGCCAAACGAATTGTCGAGGATTACCACGGCGGCGTCCTGACGCTCGCCCAATCCCGCGTCGGGCACGGCACGACCTTCCGAATCGAGTTGCGGACTGCCGGAAAACCTGTTGCTTCCGAACCGCCGCAAACCTAACCTTACACGATCCTTCTATCCTTCCACACAGAGACCATGCGTCTCACAACGTTGACAGTTTATGCCCGGAAGACCTTATATACTCGCTGAGACCACCTGGAAAACCGTCAAAGAAACGGATTATGAAATAGCGGTACTGCCCTGGGGCGCCTGCGAGGCCCACAACTACCATCTGCCGTACGCAACCGACAACATTCAGAACGAGCACGTGGCGGCCGAGGCGGCGAGGCGTGCTTGGGACCAGGGCGCAAAGGTAATCGTGCTGCCGAACGTCCCCTTCGGCGTCAATACCGGCCAGCTCGACATCAAGCTCGACATCAATCTGAACCCGAGCACCCAGGCGGCCATCCTCACCGACGTCGTCGAAGTCCTCGCTCAGGCCGGCATCTACAAGTTCGTCATCATGAACGGGCACGGAGGGAACGACTTCCGCCAGATCGTTCGTGAGCTACAGGCCCAGTACCCCGACATGTTCATCGCAACGATGAACTGGTACCAGGTCGTCCCGAAAGATGGCTACTTCGACGAGGATGGCGACCACGCCGACGAAATGGAGACCAGTGTCATGATGCACTTCGCACCCGACCTGGTGCTCCCCCTCTCGGAGGCCGGAAACGGCGCGGCACGGCAGTTCAAGATCGCCGCTCTGCGAGAACGCTGGGTGTGGGCTCAACGCGCCTGGAGCGCCGTCACCGACGACACCGGCGTCGGCAACCCGCACAAATCGAGCGCTGAAAAAGGCCGTCGCTACTTCGACGCCGTTGCCGACAAGATCGCGTCGTTCTTCGTCGAGCTCTCCCAGGCCGACATCACAGACCTCTACGAGTGACTGCGGCAATTACGGCCTTCCGGGAGGGTGCTCTCTCCCGGAATGGCCCCAAAACGCATCGAGAAACCCAATACGAATTGGATTTTGATAAGCCATTTCTAGTTGACAACCTCTTTCGCGTCGCCGTTAATTCTGTGCACCAGTCTCAAATTCAGGACTTTATTGATGCTCAAGAATCGTCTGGAGGAAATCGAGAAGATCATGGAGGCTTCCGCCGACTACAATGAAGCGGAAGTCCGATTGTGGCACGTTCTCACTGAACACGTCGACATAGCACACTTCGATCGGACCGGGCAGATCCTCACGAAGCCCATTGTGATCGACCACTTGTTGGACCAGAACGAATCACCCGAGGCGCTTCAGCAGGCCCTTGGCACCCTGATGGAACGGGGACACATCACCACGGTCGAAAAACGGGAAGGGAGCGAGGATGACCCCGCCACCCGGTACCGTCTCTACCTCAGACCCAACGACTACGGTGGGAACTGACGCCCTCTGTTTCATGCTGGCCGCAGATAGTTGGCCCACAGGTGACCAAGTATACCCATTGTGTGGGCTCTAAGAGGCTTACGCTTCGAGAGGAGTTGTGGGATAGGTTGAAAAGGGACACAACGCCCCATTCGCGTTACTGCGGAAGCACACTCCACCTTGCCACGAAGGAGTTGGGCGTCACTTCACCCGAAAAAAGCGCCCTGACCGTCAGTTCGTCACGAGCAGGGTGAGGCCGTATTCACGGTCCTCTACCACGATCGGGTTCGGTGAATACGGAATGATCACCGTGCCGTTTTTCCGCGTAGGCAGGCTCTGGACGTCGTACTCCTTACCGCTGGGCGAATTCTCGCCCCAGAAGCTGTAGTTGAGCGAGCTGGCGTCGCTCGTGTATACCCGCTCGACCTCGAATGTTCGGACGTCATTCCCGCCGGCAACGAGCACCACTTCCACCTCACCGAAGCCGCGCCGGACCTGCACGGTTGCCGGGGTGGTGGCCTTTTCTCTGCCTTCGACAAAGACACGGGCGGATTTCTGGACGAACCTGGTCGTATCGGCTCGCTGAGTGGTGGCGGGAGGGGCGGGGGATACGGCCTTCTCGGATATACTGCACCCCGCGAGTAGCAGCAGCCCTGCGAAAAGGGCAATAGAATGGGGCAGTCTCATGTTTTGGCCTCTCGTTGAAAGCGTTACAATCAATAAACGCCTCCTTCTTCGTGTGTTCCTTCCGATTGTTACACACAAAAAAAGTATCCGGACCGATACGCGACGAGCCGTAGCGGCCGCCATCCCCTGCTTGCCCTCGAACGGCCGATCCAGCACGTACCACCTCCCCGGCCGCAAGCCGCTCTATCACGTATATCACGTCCTCGAGGCGCTACCGATAGTACCTTCGCCCGAACCCGACGCGTCCTGACCGAGCCGGACGGCCAAACGATTTACGAATCGTCGTCCTCTTCGTCCTCGTCGCCTTCGTCGGCGCCTCGCTCGTCGACGGCAGGGTCGTACATATACCGCCTAGACCCGTCCGACTGGATCCAGGCCGCATCCGTGACGATGTGCATCGCCGCATCCACGAGGTCCGACAGGTGCGAAGCCTCGTTGAACTGCGTAGGATTGTTGAATTGATCGATCAGGAACTCCTCAGCGGCGCGGGCGAGTGCCTCGCTGTACTTATGCTTCTGTATCTTCATGGGCTTTGTTTCGCTCCTTTTCAAGGTGAAACCAATGATGCGAAACTATGCTCCGGCCGCCTGGCGTTTCCGGCAATTACCCGGCCGGCTGACTTGACGATAAGGAATAGTCGCCAAATGAAGAAGAGCTACTTACGAAGCCAGTCGAGAATAAATGACGCATAAAACGAGCGGTTTCTCAACCAGTTCGCGTGTTCAGGGCAACCGCAAGCTCACGTCCCCACAGGAGTTTTTTCAAAAAGGCACGTCCTTCTTCTCGCTCTTCCAGGTCAAACCAGCGCTTGCCGATCCGGACGTGCAACGCCCCTTCTGAAAACCACCCGTCATCGACCAGGCCGTAACTGAACGCGGCCAAAAGTAATGCTTCGATGGATTCCATGTCTGGCGGTTCGCCTCCCGTGTGGTCGCCGTCAGTTTCCATCTCTCTTTTCGTTGATATTCCTGGAACCGCTTCGATGAGCGATTATACTTGCGTTTTCGCGAATTTTCGCCCTCAACACGTGCCATATCCAGAATATTACGTCCGAAACTAACCCGTAAAGCGATAACCGAGTCCATAGACCGACTCGATGAGGGGAGGGCCTGTTTCGACGGGTTGAAGCTTTCGCGCTATTGCCTCGATGTGCTCGTCGACAGTCTGCGCAACCACCTCGGTGCTCACCGTAAACGCCATGTTTTCCTGGTCGATGCCCCACGCCAGACGTAGCAGGCGGGGACGAGTGACCACCCGGCCCCTGTTCTCGACAAGCGCCTTCAGGAGCTCAAACTCGAGCTCCGAAAAGTCCAAAGCGTATCCATTCCGTAAAACAACTTCTTTTTCGAAGTCAATTAGGACGTCTCCCAGCTGCACGGACTGCATCGGCGCCTGTGCGGCCGCTTTATGGTGCCCGAGAATGGCCTCCACGCGGCGCATGAGGTCCTCCGCGTCGAACGGTTTGATTACGTAGTCCTCCACCCCAAGACCGAAGCCGCGCAGGATGTTCTCCTTTTCGCCTCTGGCCGTTACCATGAGCACCGGCATCGTCAGGCCGAGCTCCTGCGAGTCTTTCAACACCTCGAACCCGTCCTTCTTCGGCATCGAGACGTCGAGCAAAACGATGTCGTAATCGGGATGGCTTTGCATCATGGTGAGACCCTCCACGCCGTCGCTCGCCCATTCCACGTGGGCGTGATGGTACGTGAAGTACTCCTCCATGGCTTGCGCCACGTCCGGATCGTCTTCTACGATCAAAATCTTGACGTCCGAAAGGTCGTGTACCTCCCCTTCAGACGGCGGCCTAACCGGTATTTGACTCACAACTGCGCCTCGAAAACATGGTGACTGATTGATGTATCCCCTCCTGTTTCTAATGCCGGATCCCGGCACTCGTCACCATCGAAGAATCAGGTATTACAACTTTTCATTCATTAGCCCACCCTCATAACAAGTGTGACACATCTATGCCCATATCGTACCTCAATTTGCCTACGTCATTACCTGACTTTCACACCACGCCGGGTTTTGGACACGCCAATTGCGTATATACTGGACATCTAAAGCAGTATATACGTAGATTGATAGGCCGCGGAATGGGTAAACACGGCGCACCGGTTTACCTGCCCCACCATTCACTTGAGTTCATTATAGCTCTCATATGGAAAGCCGGGATCAAACGGAAAAACTGACGGGCGGCATCCCTCCCGATCGGCAGTTGGCCGAGCCTGAATCCGGAATCGTCGCACGGATCATCGATGAAACACGGGGGCTGTCGACGGACCTGACGTCGCTCGTCGAGCTGCGGATCAAAAAAGCGCAGCTCGACATCGAGGAGCGGATCGACCGTAAGGTCAACGAGGTCACCACCAACCTGATCTTCGCAGTACTGGCGGGGTTGGGAGGTCTATTCTTGCTGGTCGCCCTGTCCCTCGGCATCGGCGCCCTGCTCGGCCATCCCGGCTGGGGATTCCTCATTGTGGGTATCCTCCTGGCTCTTACCGGTTTCATCATGAAAAAAGCCCAACCTGAGCTGGTTAACAGGGGCACCAAAAAAGCCGTCATAGAACAGAAAAAGCTCGCTCCCGGAGGTCCGCAGGGACAACCCCACATACAAACCGACGGCCGCTGATCCGGCCTCCCGTTTTCCCGTAACCTCAACACACCATGGAAAGAGAACTCTCTCGTGAGGAAGTCGAAGCGCAGATCGAAGAACGGCAACGGCGCATTTCGGAGCGGGTAAACGTGATTGAGCACGAGGCCCGCTTCCTCGGTCAGACCGCACTCAATCAGATCACCCGCCTGAAAGAGCAGGCCTTAGAAAACCTCCCGATCGTAGGCGGCGCAGTCCTGGGTGTCGGCATCCTCCTGCCGATGCTCTTCGGCCGGAAAAAAGGCTCCGATACAGGCCTGGAAAAGAATACCCCCGTGCGCTTCGTCACCGATGAGTTTGCCGCATCACTAACCCGCAGCATCCAGCACCGAATGGACAGCGGACAGGACCTCCAGAGCGCCATTCGCGACGCGCTTACCCTGCGGACGCCCGTCCTCCTTCGCGCAGAGCCTGCCGCCCGCGCCGGCGGCAAGGGCTTCGGCTGGCTGCTAGGCCTCGGTCTGGTCGCGGCCGCAGGATTTGCAGCCAACTTCGCCGTCCGGTCGCTCTACGGCAAAAATCTCGTCGACTGGGCCATGGATGCCCTCGCCGGTATTGAGGACGAGCCTCATCCGGAGGACCGCTACGAACCTAATGCGGAGGCGACGCACCCACCGGGACAGGGAGACGTCCCGGTCGACGACGTCGAAAGCCCCCCGAAACCCGGCGCCGCACCCCCTTTCATTCCCGACGACTACGTCTCCGACGAACCACCCTCCGAACAGCCCTGATTTCTGTCGGGAATCGGCTTTTGTCCACAACCGGCAAAAGACAAATATTGGGAGGGGCTTGCGGATCAAATCCGGGTAGGTGAGATTCCGGTAATCGACTCGTTGCTGGCCTTGCACCGACACCGCCATGATCGCGCGCATCCTCCTCGGTATGGACTTTTCCGCGTCGGCATTCTCCGCCCTGCGGTATGGAGGGCTCCTCGCCCGCTTCTTCAAGGCGGAGCTGCACGTTCTCCACGTCGTGGAGCCGGATGGGCTGGCGCGTGTCCACCCGGACCTGCTTAACCAGGTCTCGAGCGACCCCCTGCTCGCCTCTATAAAGCCCGGCAGCGGCGACCGCAAGGTGGAGGTCAGCTACACGTCGGGCGAGGGTGAAAGCGCGAGACTGACGGTGTACCAGGTCGAGCGTAAAGCTGAGTCGCCTGCTTCGGGCATCCTGTCCTTCGCGGGCGAGATCAACCCGGACCTGGTCCTGCTTGGCACACACGGCCGCCGCGGCCTCGACCGGTTTTTCCTGGGCAGCGTTGCCGAACGGGTCGTTTACGATTCGCCCTATCCCGTGATAACGCTTCGTGCGGGCACCGGTGCAGCACAACGGTTTCCGATCCGCCGCGTGCTCGTGCCGATCGATTTCTCCGAGGCGAGCACCCGCCAGGTAGCGTACGCCGCCAAAATGGCCAGTTTCCTTAAAGATGCCACGCTGGACCTTTTCCACGTCATCGAGGACGTCAAATTGCCTGCCGCCTATGGCGTGGCCCCCATCACGCTCGCCGTCCCCGAGGTCTTCGCCCGCACGAAGGCTGCCCTGAAAGACCTCGTGCACGCCAATGGCGAATCGGATGTGCCGTTCGAGCCCCACGTCACCTCCGGCAAGCCCCACGAAAAAGTCCTCGACTTTGCCGCCCACCAGGAGACCGACCTCATCCTGCTCGCCCCCCATACGCCTCCCGGCTACCGCCAGTGCCTCCTCGGCCGTGTCAGCGAGCGCATCCTCCGCCTCTCCCCCTGCCCTGTCCTCTCCCTCCCCACACACTCCTGACGCCTTTTTGATTTGTCCGCAGATGATTTGTTGTGGGGTATACCGAAGGCGCGACTTATCGTGGTGCCAGAAACACCAAACCAATTCGTCATCTCCGCGAAGGCGGAGATCCAGGAGACGTCTCCAGAGGCTTATACGATTCGGCCTCATGCAACCGTCGAATGGATTTACTTCGTCTGTCGCTGCGCTCG
>CBINFS010000055.1:0-20673 GCA_966250015.1 uncultured bacterium
GGGAGTTTGTGCCGGACAGCTATTCAATGCATAATTTCCTAGTCAACTTCATTATAAGTATTAAACAAGTTGAGTGATAACACACCACACAAATCAAGAATCATTAAATGAAGTACTAAATGAAAGTCGAAATATATTCAGATATCGCCTGTCCGTGGTGCTACGTTGGGGAGCGAAGGTTTTTCAGGGCGCTGGAGGCGTTTCCGCAGAGCGAGTGGGTAGAGGTGATCTTCCGGCCGTTCCAGCTCGATCCGACACTTCCGGATAAGCCAAGACCGCTTGCCGAGCAGCTTCGCGAGAAGTTCGGTCCGCGTGCGGACGCCATGGTCCGCAACGTAACCTCCGTGGCGGCGAAAGAAGGTCTGGATTTACGGTTCGGAGACGCTCAGTCGGTCAACACGTTCACGGCCCATCGTCTGCTCGGCCTGGCCGAGCGTGAGTATGGTTCGGAGGTCCAGCACAAGCTGGCCGAAAAGCTCTTCGAAGCCCACTTCTCGAATGGGGGCAACATTGCCGACCACGGCCTCCTGGCAGACCTTGCCGCGTCGGCCGGCATGGAACGTCAACGAGTTCTCGACTACCTGGCGTCGGAAGAGGGGTCGAAAGAGGTAAGAGACCAGCTTGACCGGGCGCATCGGCTCGGCATTCACGCCGTGCCCACCTTCGTCTTCGACGAACGTTTCGCGGTTCAAGGCGCCCAGCCAATGTCCGTCTTTCTTCAGGCATTTGAAGAACTGCAGGCAGAGGACGCCGGCTCGGAGCCCGCACCGTCCTGCGAGGACGGGACGTGCGAATTTTGATGCTTACATCTCGTCGAGATTGATGAGAAAGCGGTAATACGTCCCGATCATGCGGACGTACTCGTCCACCGGCAGGTGCTCGTCCACTCCGTGGTAGCCTCGCAGGACGTCCATCGACACACGCGCCCCGTTGTATCGGTAGGTCGTGTTAGTAAGAGATGCGAAGTAGCGCGAATCGGTCGCGCCCATCACGAGGAACGGCGCGACGATAAGGTCCTCTTCGGGCGAGACCTCCAGTATCGACCGTTCGAGAATTCGGTACCCCGGCGCATCGGTGCCGGAGACCGTTGAGGGTTCACTCGAGCCCGGCAACCTCTTCACGGTGACGCCCGGATCGTCGATGATCTCGATCACGCGTTCGGTCACGTCGTCGCGTGTATCACCCGGAAAAAGCCTGAAGTTGACGACGGCACGGGCGCTGGATGGCAGGACGTTGTCCCGGTCGCTCCCGGACATCATCGTCGCAGCGGTGGTCGTCCGGACCATCGCACTCGACTCGGGCTTAGCGCCGAGTGTGCGCGCCACGACGGGCTCGAACAGCCACAGGTTCGCCAGCGCAAGCCGCCGGGTTAGAGGCAGCGACGGACCAATTCGCTCCAGCAGCGAACGCGTCGGTTCGTCGATCCTTGCCGGGAAAGGCTGGTCCTCGAGGGCGGTGATGGCCCGGCTGAGGCGTCCCACCGCCGTGTGGCGCGGCGGCACCGACGAGTGGCCGCCACGGCCCTCCGCCGTCAGCTCGAGGCTCAGGTAGCCTTTCTCCGCGACCCCGACGCCTGCGACCGGCGCCGTGAGCCCGTCGATAACGTCGTCCACGATGAACCCGCCTTCGTCGAGCACCACTTCGAGCCTCACACCCCGATCGTGCAGAATGCGCGCCACCTCTGACGCGCCCCGCAATCCTCCGGTCTCTTCGTCGTGCCCGACGGCAAGATAAACCGTCCGCTCCGGCGTGAATCTCTCACCGAGCAGCATCTCGCACGCCTCGAACAGGGCTGCCACGCCCGACTTGTGGTCGATCGCTCCCCTCCCCCAGACGCTGCCTTCCGCGACGACACCCCCAAACGGCGGGTGCCGCCAGGCTTCGTCGCCCGGCGGCACCACGTCGTAGTGCGCCAACAGGAGCACGGGAAGCAGCTCCGGCCTGCGCCCCTGCCACGTATAGAGCAGCGAGAGGTCCGACACCAACTCGCGCTTGAGCGACGCGTGGACCTTCGGGTACGCCAATTCCAGGTAGTCGATCAATCCCAGAAACGCCGCAGAGTCGATTTTTGCCGGATCGCGATTGGACACCGTGGGGAATCGGATCAGCCTGGCCAGCCTTTGGGCTGCCGCCGCCCCGTCTATCTCCACCGGTGGCACCTTCTTTACCAGAACCGGCTCATTGGAAAACCGAACCGTGTTCAAGATCAAAATACCGCCCACCAGTACGGGCAACAGGAAAAAATACCCTACCGACAAACCCCGTCGTCCACGCATGTACCCTCACTCAACATTGGCAAAACTGCTCCATTCTCAACTTGGACGGATTGTCGTTGAGCCGGATCCGGGACTGCTGAAGGAATACTTGCGCGTATCCGGACGAGTGCCTATATTGACTGACCGTCAGTCATTTATTAAAAACACGCATGGCACCTCGCACCAATCCCGACGCCCGTCGCGGACAGCTAATCGAAGCGGCGAAAAAGGTCTTTGCTCAAAAGGGCGTCGTTGCCGCCACGGTCAGCGACATCACGGAGGCAGCCGGCACGGCCAAGGGCACCTTCTACCTGTACTTCCCTTCGAAGGAACACCTCATCGACGCCGTCGCCGAGCAGATGACCACGGAAATGGTGGACGCCGCCGAAAAAGCCCTGTCGGTTACCGGTCCCGGCCCCATAGAACGCCTTGTGATGCTGCTGGAGGCCATGATCGACCTTGCTGAGACTCCCACCGGTCGCGAAATGATCGAACGGTATCACAAACCGGAGAACCGCGCCATTCACGACCGGATGGCCGGGCAGATCATAGCCAGGCTCGTGCCTATCGTTCGAGACATCATCGAACAGGGCATTGCCGAAAAATTGTTTAACGTTGCGGACCCCGACCTGGCCGCGTTGTTCGTTCTCGGCGGCCTGCACGCCCTCGAGCTGGCTTCGGGCGGACCTTCGAGCACCCCCTCCGCCCTCACGCGGGCGTTCCCATTCGTCCTGCGCACCCTCGGCTATACCGGAGATCTCCCCCGTCTACCCACCAAAGCCTGACCGACATTCACCGCCATGTCCGAAGACCTCGCCCTGTTTACCCGTGGACTCGTCAAATGGTACGGTAACGTCCGGGCCGTGGACGGCATCGACCTGGAAGTCCCGCGTGGCAAGGTCTACGGCTTTCTGGGGCGGAATGGCGCAGGGAAAACGACGACGATCCGGATGCTGCTCGGCCTCGTGAGGCCGTCGGCCGGTGAGGTCGTCGTCCTCGGCTCGCCCATTAGGCCAGGCTCACTCGCCGTCCTGAAAAGGGTCGGCTACCTCGTCGAAACGCCGGCCGCTTATCCCAATCTCACGGTCTGCGAAAATCTCGATATCCAGCGCCGCCTCCTGCGCGTGCCTCGTCAATACCTGGTGGACGTCGTCGAGCTGCTAGGGCTCGCACGGTATAGAGACCTGCCCGCCGGCAAGCTCTCGCTGGGGAACAAGCAGCGGCTCTCGCTTGCGCGGGCCCTCCTGCACCGGCCTGAGCTCCTGTTGCTCGACGAGCCGGTCAACGGCCTCGACCCGGCGGGCATCGTCGAGATCCGCGAGCTGCTCCGCTCGCTTGCCGACCGGCACGGCGTTACGGTCTTCCTGTCGAGCCACAACCTTTCCGAAATCGCCCACCTTGCCGACCGCATCGGCATCATCCACGAAGGCCGCATGATCACGGACCTCTCACGCGAGGTCCTGCACGGACGCCTGAATAAGGTCGTCGAAATCGACGTGTCCGAACCTGGCCGCGCCGCCTCGCTCCTCACGAGCTTTTTCGGCGAAACCCGCCTCGAGCAAACACCGGAGGGTTGCCTGCGCCTTTTCGACCACTTCGACCGGACGGCCGACATCACTCGAATCCTCGTTGAAGGCGGGCTCGACGTCACCCGCCTGTGTACGACCCACGAAGACCTCGAAGATTACTTCCTGCGGCTGACCGGAGGGGCCGCCTGATGTTCGTAGATGTGCTGGCCACCGAATTCCTGAAGCTGAGGCACACACGGATCACCGTCCTGACGTGGCTCGCCTCTTCCATCATCCCGCTCGTGGGCGGCCTCTTCATGTGGATCGTCCGCGAGCCTGAACGCGCCAGACAGCTTGGACTGCTCGGGCAGAAGGCCCAGTTCGCAGGAGTCACCGCCGACTGGACAGGCTACCTCTCCTTCCTCCTGCAAGCCGTGGGAATCGGCGGCATGATCCTCGTCTCCGTCATCGCCGCTTTCGTGTTCGGGCGCGAATATGCCGACGGGACGGCGAAATACGTGCTCGCGCTGCCCGTGCCCCGCCACCTTTTTGCACTGGCCAAGCTCGTCGTGGTCCTTACATGGTTTGGCCTGTTGATTCTTTCGCTGCTCCTCGAGGCTTTTCTCGTCGGCAAGCTGCTCGCTTTCCCGGGTTTCTCCCTTTCTCTCGCGGCACGAGAGACAAGTAATATTCTGCTCGTCGGATTGGTCGCCTGGCTGCTGGTACCGGCTGTCGCGTGGATCGCCACCCTGGGCAAGGGGTACCTGGCGCCGCTCGGCTTTACGATTTTTACGCTCGTACTTGGAATGATCGTCGGAGCAACCGGATGGGGTAAGTGGTTTCCATGGTCGATCGTGCCCCTCTTTGCGGGCGTTGCCGGTCCGCGCCTCGAGGTACTTTCACCGCTCAGTCTCGTCATCCTCGTGCTCACCTCGGCTGCGGGTGTCGCCGCCGTCGTCTACCAGCTCCGCTACGCCGACAATACGCAGTAATCCGTATTCGATGCGGGAGGAGCTGCCACGATGTACCTGAGCGGTAGATCGCCCTGGTGCTCACGTGGCAGGTAAAGTGGCAGGACTTTTCTGTTTATTACCATTTAAGGACGTCATCCTCGCCCCCCTGCCGGGATACGCGCAATGGTATAGTCAACCCTCACGGTTTAGCCTAACACGGCCCCTCCAGAATTTACTCCGTCAGTCACTTTGTTCGTGTTGAATCAAGTCCGGAATGACAATTTTATAAAGGAATTAGGTTAATAAAAATCACTCCCTATTGTGTCACAAATATCTCAGTAAAAACGTCATTCCGACCCCGAGCCGACACGAGCCCCGCAACTGACGAAGTAAATCCATGCGAGCCTACAGCTTGCCTCCACCACTTCTTCCTTCGTTACCCATGCCTGGATCTCCGCCTTCGCGGAGATGACGTAATTGTTTAGCGTCTTGATAGCACTTAACGTCCCGCCTTCGGCCTACACCTCATGAAAAAACATCCGCGGAAATCTGCGTCCATCTGCGGGTAATCACCTAAAACCCTTCGCGACTTCACGTGAAACCTCTTTCCACGCCGCGAGCCAGACAAAATTTCAAAGGAAGTCAATTGCCCCATCAGTGGAAAATGAATCTTTCAGGTGAGATTTTACACCCGCACCCGTGCGAATGCTCATCTACCGGCGGCAATGCGGACCTACCTCATCATCTGTATCCTTTCCGTCTCGGCGATTACGCTCATATCCGGTTGCAACGGGCTCGTCGAGCCGACGCCATCACTTGACGTCCTGCCGACGCCGGACGTCTCGGAGCCCATCCCACCGTACGGCGCGGTGCCGTCGCCGCAACAGCTCGCCTGGCAGCAGATGGAGCAAAACCTGTTCATCCACTTCGGGATCAATACGTTCACCGGAAGGGAATGGGGCGACGGAACGGAGGATCCGGTGCTGTTTCGTCCGAAAAACCCGGACCCGAAACAGTGGGCACAGGTAGCGAAGGAAGCTGGATTCAAGGGGATCGTCTTTACTGCCAAGCACCACGAAGGCTTCGCATTATGGCCTACCGAGCACTCCGACTTTTCGATTGCACGAAGCCCGTGGTACGACGAAAACGGTCGGGACATCATTAAAGAGCTCGCCGAGGCGTGCCGTGAGACCGGCCTGAAGCTCGGCCTCTACTTCTCTCCCTGGGATCGGTACGAACCCACTTACGGGACGCTTGAATACAACGACTTCTTCGTCGCACAGCTCGTCGAGCTGCTCACGAACTACGGTCCCCTCTTCGAAATCTGGTTCGACGGCGCCGGGGAGGGCAAAGCCAGCCATCTCTACGACTTGAAGCGTTACCACAGCATCGTCCGGGAATATCAGCCCGACGCTCTGATCGCCGTCGTCGGGCCCGACATCCGGTGGGTCGGCAACGAAAACGGCATCGCCCCTCAGCCGCTCTGGAGCGCCGAAAATGATACGTGGTGGTACCCGTACGAATGTGACGTCTCCATTCGGCCCGGATGGTTCTGGCGCGCCCGGGAAGACCAGAGCGTCAAGAGTCTCGACGAGCTGCTCGACATTTACTACAACTCCGTCGGAAAGAACTGCGTCCTGCTCCTGAACGTGCCGGTAAACCAGGAAGGCGTCATACCGGAGCCGGACGTGCAGCGTTTGATGGAATGGCGCAAAGTGCTGGACGAGACCTTCGAAGAGAACCTCGCATTAACCGGCATAGCCTCCGCCGGCAACACGCGCGAAGGTCGGGAAACATGGGCGCCGCAAAATGCCATCGACGGTAAAAAGACGACCTTTTGGGCCACTGACGACTCGGTCCGGACGGCGACACTCGAAATCGACCTGAGACAGAAGGTCCGATTCAACGTGATCGAGCTGGCGGAGCCGATCCAGTACGGCCAGCGGATAGCGGCGTACCGGGTTGAGGTGTGGACCGGCAAGATCTGGCGCAAAGTCGCTCGGGGTACTACCATCGGGTATAAGAGGCTCCACCGCCTGAACCCGGTCAGGACCGACCGGGTGCGGATCGTCATCGAGGAATCCCGCGCCAATCCTGCCCTCCAGGACTTCAGCCTTTACGAAGCGAAAGGTCAAGGGATACCAAGAGATTACTAGAGGCTGATTTTCTGTCGGGTCAGTTTGGAGATGAACGCACGCAGGGTGAGGGCGTCAGGCGTCATGGCGCCAGGGTCGCTCGACGAGTAGAACTGGGAAAGCAGCTGCGCGGTCAGGATCAAGTCCTCCTCAGCCTCCTGAATCGTCGAGCCCATGGCCATCAGCGACCACCGCTCGTGGACCAGAAACACCATCCCTTCGTCGCGGACGACATAAAAGGGCTCTCCCGCGACGTGTTTTATTTGCTCTCGTTCGAGAACGTTCGAATCGTTCATTGCACTCGTCGAAAAATAGGCGTGTGTTCAACCGGGGAAAAATGACAGTGACCCGGGGCGTCTGCGGTTTTTGCCCTCCGTTGCATCAACCCCGCACAAAACAAAGACCGGCGAGAGGGTGGGTTTATTCCACCTCCCGCCGAAAAAGCCTTCGCGACGCAAACACCTTGGTGCGCTTAAGCCTCTATGGATTCTTATTGGACCTGTCGCGCCGATTGTCGAAATTGGCGGATGGGTAGCTTCCAATAGATCACCTGCGTAATGGACAACTCTTCCGTCGTTTCCTCAACGGCACACCTCTCGCGATTCAGCGACCTGACGGACCTCGTACGCCGCGAGGGTACCGACGGGGGCGAGTTTCCGGTGATTGCGCCGTTCACGGGTGAGCAGATCGGGACCACTCCCGCCTGTACGCCGGAAGACGTCCGTGCCGCCGTGGCGCGTGCCCGCGCAGCCGTTGCGGCGTGGTCTTCGACTTCGCCGCGCGAACGCAGGCGGATTTTGCTCCGCTTCCACGACCTCGTCCTCGACCGGCAGGAGGACCTGATCGACCTGATGCAGATCGAGACGGGTAAGGCGCGGCGACACGCGCTCGAGGAGCTGCTCGACGTCGCAAACACCACGCGCTACTACGCTTATCGGGCAGAGGCCTTCCTCCGTTCGCAGCGCGTTCGGGGCGCGCTCCCCTTGCTCACGCGCACCGTCGTCCACTACCACCCTGTCGGCGTCGTGGGCCTGATAACGCCCTGGAACTACCCGCTCACCCTCGTTCTCTCGGACGCCGTTCCGGCGCTGCTTGCAGGAAACACGGTCGTCGTCAAGCCGGCGCAGGTGACGTCGCTGACCGCCCTGCGGGGAGCGGCTCTGCTCTACGAGGCCGGCGTGCCACGCGACGTTTTTCAGGTCGTCACCGGCAGCGGCAGCCGCCTCGGCCCGGCTCTAATCGATAGCGTGGATTTCATCGGCTTTACGGGGAGCACCGAAACCGGCCGCATGATCGCTCGGCAGGCAGGGGAACGGCTCATCCCCGCCTCGATGGAGCTCGGTGGAAAGAACCCGGCCATCGTCTTCGACGACGTCGACCTCGAACGAGCCGTTGGTGGCCTGCTGACGGCATGCTTCTCCAACGCGGGGCAGCTCTGCATCTCGATCGAACGGCTCTACGTGCAATCAGGCGTCTACGACCGGTTCGTGGCAGAGTTTACCGAGCGAACCCGGCGCCTGAGGCTCGGTCCGGGGTTTTCGTACGACGTGGACGTCGGTTCCTTGATCTCGAACGACCAGCTCGAAAGGGTCCGGGAGCATGTCTCCGATGCCCTGGAAAAAGGGGCGAAGCTTCTCGCCGGAGGCCGCCATCGTCCGGACCTCGGGCCGTACTTCTTCGAGCCCACGGTCCTCGAGGGCGTCACGGATTCGATGAAGCTCGCCCGCGAGGAAACGTTCGGCCCGGTCGTCGCGGTCTACCGGTTCGACACCGTCGACGAGGTGATCCGGAAGGTGAACGACTCCGATTACGGACTCAACGCGTGCATCTGGTCGCGTAACACCCGGCGGGCGGCGGAAGTCGCGCGGCGCATCCAGTGCGGCACCGTCAACATAAATGAGGGCTACTCGGCCGCCTGGGGGTCGGTCGACGCTCCGATGGGCGGGATGAAGGCGTCCGGCCTCGACCGCCGACACGGCATCCGTGGCATCCTTAGGTACACCGAGCCGCAAACCGTCGCCACGCAGTACCTCCGACCGATCTCCTCCACGCCGGGATCCGACGACCAATTCCGCGCCCGGTACATGAACCGCCTCCTCCGTATTCTAAGACGTGTACCCGGGCTCCGATGAACTAAAATCCTGCCCCCCCATGCCGACCGTCCTCCTCACGGGTTTCCCCGGATTCCTCGGATCAAAAACCACCGAACACCTTCTCGACCGTCCCGACTCTGACCTCTCGGTCACCTGCCTGGTCGAGCCCCGATTCATGAGCGCTGCCGAGACCGCCGCCGCCCGGCTCCTATCCCAACGCAAAGACAAAACGGGCCGGCTGAACCTCATTCGAGGCGACATCACGCAGCCCGATCTCGGCCTGGGAAACCGCACGGCCGACCTCACCCGCAACGTTCGGGAGATCTATCACTTCGCCGCCGTATACCACATCGGGATGTCCCGCGAAACGGGCATGCGCGTAAACGTCGACGGCACGCGCCACGTGCTCGACTTTGCCGGGCAATGCCCCGGCCTCGACCGACTCCACAACGTGAGCACGTGTTACGTGAGCGGGCGGTACGACGGGACGTTTTACGAAACCGACCTCGAAAAAGGCCAGCGCTTCAACAATTACTACGAGGAAACCAAGTACCTGGCCGAGGTGGAGGTCCGACGCAGGATGCAGGATGGGCTACCCGTCACGATTTACCGCCCCTCGGTCGTCGCAGGCGACAGCCGGACGGGCTTCACGACCAAGTTCGACGGCATCTACTACATGATCCGCTGGTTCCTGAAGTTCAGGCGCCGCGTTCCGATGCCCATCTTCGACGATCCGGCGCGGTATACGTTCAACGTCGTGCCGAGCGACTACGCCACGAGTGCAATAACCTACCTGAGCAGTCTACCCTCTTCCATCGGTAAGGTCTACCAGATCGCGGATCCCCAACCGCTCACCATCGAGGCAATCTTCAAGTTGCTCGAGGAGATCACGAACCGGAAGGTCATCCGCCTGCCAGTACCCGGCTGGATCGGTCCGCACCGCCTGCCTGCCCTGAAGATCCTGACCGGCCTGGAACAGAAATCGTTCGCCTACCTGACTCACCCCACCACCTACGACACCACCAACACCACCCGCGACCTCGCCCCTTCCGGCATCAAATGCCCACCCCTCCCCGAATACCTACACCGGCTCGTGGAGTTTGCTGAGAAGCACGGGTGACCTTTTCATCCGCAGGATTTTAAATCCGCAGATTAGCGCAGTGGATTATTTGATTCGATGCAGACAAAAGGCAGGACGTATTGTATTACCAGATTCGCATGAATAGCACGTCATCTCCGCGAAGGCGGAGATCCAGGAAAATGCACGGCCCACCTCAGTTGTCTTGCCATTTTTGTGCCTTACATGGATTCCCGATCAGGTCGGGAATGACGGGTTATTGGATTTTTTTAATGGCGTTGAACGTCTCGCCTTTGGTATAGTCCTCAATAAAACATCCGCGGACATGGGCGCCATCTGCGGAATGTTGTTCACAACCCTTCGCGCCTTCGCGTGAGATCTCATATTTCCAATGATTTCACCCCTTGACGAACGGTAAAAAACTTAAAACGATAGCTTTATCTTGCGTAATCGTAACACATCGCTGAATCCGAAGACTATTCAGGCAACGTACTATGCTCCTGTTGCTAACTAAACAAATATGCGAGAATAGATATGGGAATTATTTCCTGGGTCATCTTCGGACTCATAGCCGGAGCGCTGGCAAAGTTCATCATGCCGGGTAATGATCCCGGTGGGTGTATCGTCACCACCCTGATCGGCATTGCAGGCGCCGTAGTGGGTGGATTTATTGGAACGGCCCTCGGAATGGGAGGGGTTGACGGGTTCAACATCGGTAGTTTTCTGATCGCGGTCGTAGGCGCGCTAATCCTGCTGGCGGTTTACCGTTTCATCAGGGGACGGGCGAGGACGTAAACAAAAAAGCGGAGGCCGCCAGGTGCAGTCTCCGCTTTTTTGATCTATATCAAGCAGGCATTATTTCATCAGCTTTACCTGCAACGTTCCTTCTGGAAGCAGCTCCATACTTGCGTCGTCGGTGAGGAGCAGCGGCTGGCCAGTGGGGGTCAGCACGACCTGAAGCTTACCGTTCGGGCCGGTCACGCTGATCTTGATGGCCTCGACGGACGGCTCGCTGTCGTTCCCACTTCCATTTTCGCCGTCTTCGTCACCCGAGCTTTCGCCGCTCAGGTCCGGGACCGCGCGGAAGGTGAACTCCGTCCGTCCCGATCCGCGCACGACGTTTTCCCAATCGTAACCGCCGATGAAGTAGGTGTCGTCGAACTCGACGTCGGTGTGCCCGACCGCCTTGACCTTATTCCCCTCCACCTGCACGCTGAGCCTGGTGCCTTCAGCGAGCGGGTTGCCGTTCTGGTCGTGGACCTTAACCGTATAGGTCCTGTTGAGCTCGGCAGTCCACGAGCTAACCTCGATGATCGGGATGCCCGACCAGACCATCGGGAAGCTGGCCGACACCTGGTTCTTGTTCTCGTCGGCCGTCGTTGCCGTGACCACGATGATGCCGTCTGGCGGCATTGGATGAGCTGAGATCAGGGTGACCGTACCCTGTCCCAGTTCGTCTGTCTGGATGGAGCCTTCAATCACGCCGTGGTTCGTCGTAAAATAGACCGCCGTGCCGGGTCGCACCGGGTTGCCGTATTTGTCGCCGACAATGACACTGATCGGCATTCTTTCACCCAGAACGTGCAATATGGGGTAGTTGAAGCGCGCAGGCCCGAGGCTGAAGTGCTCCTGGTCGGGTAAGCCGCCGTGTATCGCAATCGATACCGGGAGGGAGCGAACCATACGGCCATCCACGTTCGCCTCTGCGACGATCTGGACGACGCCCGCCTTCAGGCCGCTCGACAGGTTAACCGTCACCCGGCCGTTGTTGTCGGTCCGTGCGCGCGTCGGCTCTAGGAATTCGCCGCCGTTCGGCCGCTCGCCGAAGGAGAACATCACCTCCGCGCCGTTGGTCTGCACGACGGGTCTGCCCAACGAGTCGGCAAGCTGGAACGTGATTGAAGCAACCTCCTCTGCACCGCTCTCCTTCACCCCGATGTGATCGCTCGACTGCTCGAGCAGGATGATGTTGGCCGCCTTGCCCGAGGTCGGCGTCTCGTCGACCTGTTGTTTGATCCGGAAAGCCGGTACGCTGATGGTCCGGCCGGCCATGGCCAGTACGGTGGTGGTAGCCGAGCCGTAGCCCTCCTTCGTGGCCGTCAGCTTCAGGTCCATGGTGCTGTCGATCTCGACGTCGGCCTCGAAGTTGCCGTCGGCATCCGTTTCGAAGAGCAGGTCGTACGGAAGGACGCGAACGAACGCGCCCTCAACCGGGTTGTTCGTGTCGGCGTTGAGCACCTGGCCGGTGAGCTGTACCAGGCCGCTGGTGTCGTCGTCACCCGAAAAAGCGTCACAACCGAAGAAAAACAATGTGGCTCCAAGGCATACAGCCACCAGAAAGGTCCGTGTCATACGTTCCACCTTATGTCTTACCCTCGAACAGTGAAGTAGCGATCCGCGTGTCTCTTCAGGTATCGGCTCTTCCGGATCGGGCTTAACTACCTAACGTGACGATCCCACATTTTTGCGGGAGGCAGAACGGTATCCGACGAATATGCACAAATCTGGACGATTTCGAGGCGAATAGAGGCAAGAAATGACGGGCAGGTGTCCGAAGAGAAAAGAGGGTCGAAGAGATGAGGACGTATGCCTATGTTCGGCAATCTACTTTGGGGCGGCTGGCATGTAGCTATTCATCCGGCAATGTGTAAACAAGAAAGCACAGCCCAACCGTCCCCTTGAGGGGACCATAGGGGTGTAAAATGGGCTTGCAAACCCGTTTACAGAAGCACGGACGCGTATGAAAGGAGAAATCGGCCCGATGTGCGCGGAGATTACCGCTTTTTGAGCTGGACGCTGCCGACGCCGGCGCGAAGCTGGAGGTGCGGACCGCCGCCGTTGACTTCACCGTAAAAGGCTTTGCGCATGAACTTGCTCTCGACGGTGAGCGGGAAGTCGGTCACAGCCGACCCCATGGCGGTCGAGGCCTGTACGTCCAACCCTATCCCTCGCCCCACATATACCGTGACGTTCCCGGCGCCAGTCGCGATCTGCGATGGAAACTCCGGCTGGCCCGTGATCTGAACCTCGATGTTTCCGGCGCCGGTGTGGATGTTCGAAGTCTTGCGGACGTTCCTCGCGTCGACGTTCCCGGCCCCCGTTTTGATGAGCAGGCTTGAATGCGCCCCTGCGATTTCGACGTTGCCCGTTCCGGTGCTCACGTCGACCTGCCCTGTGATGACGCCCAGCTTGATCTGTCCGGCCCCTGTGCGTCCACGCACCTCACCCTTCAGATCGCTCACCTCGACGCTACCGAAGCCGGTGGTGAAGTTCACGTTGTACTCCTCCGGCACGCGCGCCGTGACGTGCACTTTCAGCCGCGTGGCGTCCTTCAGGCGCCCCCAAATGCCGGATGACTGGTCGTAGCGGGACATAAAATGGACGTCGGGACCACGCTGCGTGAAGTCGGGGCGGTAGCTTTCGAGGGCGCGTTTGGCTGCTGCGCGGTCCGACACGTCGACCGTGAGCTCGACTTCGATGATGACCTCGCTGCCTCTCCTCGTAAGCACTTCGATATCTCCCTGGTCCACGTCGAGATACAGCGTTCCCCCTCGTTCCACCTTGAATGAACGCTTGATCACGTCGACCACGTCGGTCGGACCGGCCGCACGAACGCTATGAACGGCAAACGCCAGCGCCAGAAGCGTCAAGCAGGCAAATACCGAGGAGCGAGGTCTATTCATACGGCGACACCATTGGTTTTTCTCACCTCGCGCTTACGAGGCCATTCGCCGGAGGTTACGTTCGCTACAACAAGGTAAAAGTAGAAATCCACGTGAACGGATATAAACGTGTGTTCGGTGGGAAGAACCGGCTGTATTCTTTGATAAGGTCTACGTTCGATAGTACTTTTCAGTTCTAATTTAATCAAGCAAACGAGCCTGAGATGAATCCCGCCCTACCTCCCGTCGCTGAAAGATTCCTTCGTTACGTCCAGATCGACACGCAGTCTGACCCTAAATCGGAAACAGTCCCCTCTACGGAGAAGCAAAAGGACCTTGGCCGGTTGCTCGCCGAGGAGATGCGAGCGATGGGCGTCGAGGACGTCGAAATGGACGAGTACGGATACGTTTTCGGCACGATCCCGACGAACGTCCCGGCCGATCGGGCAGCCAGGCTGCCGGTGATCGGCCTGCTGGCCCACCTCGACACGTCGCCCGACGAGCCCGGTGCAAACGTCAAGCCGGTGATCCATCCGAACTACCAGGGCGGTGTGATCGAGCTGCCGGGCGACCCCACAGTCAGGCTCGACCCGGCGCGCCAGCCCGCCCTCCTGAAGTGCATCGGGCACGACCTGATCACGTCCGATGGTACCACCCTGCTTGGCAGCGACGACAAAGCCGGCGTCGCGATCCTGATGCAGCTCGCCGAGGACCTGCTCCGGAACCCCGACCTCCCCCGCCCGACCCTCCGGATCTGCTTCACGATCGACGAAGAGATCGGGCGCGGCGTAGACCACCTCGACCTCAAAAAGCTCGGCGTGGACGTCGCTTACACACTCGACGGAAGCGACGTGGACACGGTCTACGCGGAGACGTTCAACGCAGCCGAGGCGATCATCCGCGTGAAAGGAGTGATGGTCCACCCGGGATACGCCAAAAACGTGATGGTCAACGCCGTCCGGATCCTCGCCGAGATGATCGCGGCTTTGCCGCAGGCCGAGGCGCCGGAGACCACCGAAGACCGAGAAGGCTACATCCACCCGCACAACATTTCAGCCGGCGACGCCACGTCGGCCGAGGCCCTCTTCATCCTGCGCGACTTCTCGTGGGAAGGGCTCGAGCGTCGCAAGAACTACATGCGAGCCCTCACCGACCTCTTCCGCCTCCGCTACCCGAAGGCCGAGATTACGCTCGACATCCGCGACCAGTACAAAAACATGCGGTCCTACATCGAGGAGAAGGACCGCCGGGTGCTCGACTTCCTCTTTGAAACAGCCCGGACGATGGGCTTCGAGCTGGGCCTCGAAGTCATCCGCGGCGGCACCGACGGCTCGCGTCTCTCCGAAATGGGCATCCCCACACCAAACATCTTCGATGGTGGTCACGACTACCACAGCCGCTTCGAGTGGAACACCGTGCAAAACCTCGAGCGCTCCCTCGCCTTCACGACGGCCCTCGTCGGCTACTGGGCAGAACACGGGGCGAGGTAGGCAATTACGGGACATCCTCGTCTGGGCGGTGTTTGGCGGCGGCGCGGGGGAGGTAGAGGCGCTTGAGCCAGCTGCTGAGCCCGTCGAGGCCGGGAAAGAGCACACGCTCGGTTATGTTGGCCTGGTCGAGCTTGTCGCGAACCTCCCACTTCAGGCTCGCGGGGATGACGATCTTGCGCCAGAGGTCCGGCCGCTCACGCAGCCACTCGTCGAGCGACACTCGGGCGTGCGAGCCCACCGAAAAGAGGGCGTACTGGTTGACTATCCGGTCGTCCATCGACGGGGGCTCGAAAAAGACGAGGAAGGGTTTCTTCGAAAGGCGCTCGAAGTCCTTGAGGTTGCCGACGATGCTCGAAAGCATCTCCACCGTAAACACGTCCGAGCCCTCCTGCTTGAGCAACTGCCCGAGGGCGTCCGGAAGCTCAGCGTGCACCTTCGGATAGTTGACGGCCCAGATGACGCCGTCGACGTCCGCCTTGTCGATTCGCACCGTAGCGAAGTGCATCGCGACGAACGGCGAGTACGTCCAGTCGAGCAATCGCGTCGGGAGACCGTGGTGCTGGGCGACCGTCAGCCAGTGCCAGATCGAGTCGCCCTCGACGACGTCACGGTGGGCGTACTTGCGGAAGTTTCGGAGTAGATGAGCCTCGAGCTCCGTGAGGTCGCCGGCATGCCGGAGCAGCGTCGTATCGAGCCGGTAAGCTGCCTCCGAAAGCCCCCGAAACGCGTATTTCGATCGGAAACGCTCGATCGACGGGTCCCAGGAGCCCTCAAACAGGCACTCCTGTAACTCCAACCAGCTCCCTACCCGCACCTCGTTTGTCGCCATCCTTTCCCCCAATTCATTACAGGATTGTTCGTCCGCTATCCTTCTTGACGCACCAGGACATAAGGGGTTCACGCAATCAGGAGTCGAATAAACGCTGCAGTCTGCTGATGGACGCTGATTACCGCAGATGGCTTTTGAATGGGATACAGACCGAAGGCGGAACGTTCAGTGCAACTAAGACACTAAACAAATGCGTCATCTCCGCGAAGGCGGAGATCCAGGCAAGCGTGCGGATAGCCTCAACCGTTTTGCTCTTCTGAACCCTCGCATGGATCCCGGCTCGGAGGCCGGGATGACAGAGTTTTGGGGTATTCGGTATAGAATCATGTCCTGCCTTCGGATATGCCTTCAAAAAAACCATCTGCGCCATCTGCGGATTGCAATTCAATATCTTCTTCGCGCCTTCGCGTCTTCGCGTGAGCAAAAACCCAATTTGAAGGGGATGTGGCATGGGAAAAGTTGCCCTTCCGCTCGTTCGTTTCGCAATCTTTACGCGCCCGACAAAAGAGGTCGTTTTTTCAACATATCATCCACATACTTGAATTGCATATATTATACACATATTATTTCACTACCAGTCTTCGGGACAAGGCTGGAAAAGGGCGGCTTTTGTCACCTCGTCAAGACTCATAACCGACATGGACCATCCGTTCGACGCTCGAAAGATTCAGGAGGCCTTGCAAGACCCGCGCGTGGCGCACGCGTTGGAGAAGGCCTTTCGCGACCGGCAGATCAAGGCGAGCTACAAGTCGATGCGTGAGCGAGGCGTCCGCGTGGCCGATGCCGTCGAACGGCTCGCCGAAGAGTATTTGCTGAGCGAGGAGCGCATCCGCAGCATCGTCTACAATAAGAATGACGGCGCCGATGACTGACTACCGCACCTGAATGTCGCCGTAGGTGAGGACGTCCGTGTTGGAATAGACGTAGACACGCGAGAGCTTACCGGGTTCGAGGGTGCTGGTGGAGACCAGTATCCGGTACCTTCCCGGGCGCCTGACCTCAATCCCGGGCCCGAGCGCATGCTCTTGCGTCGTCGGAACGATCCGGAACGACATGTTCTCCCCGGTCGGCATCACTTCAAACTCGATCGTCACGTACTGTCCCCGGTTGGCCGGGTTCGGATAGGGAGGCGAAAAACGAAAGGCGCAAACGAATTCGGGGTTTGTGCGCCAGTCCCTCAAGTCCGTTCGGTTGACGAATCCCGTCGAATCGGTCCAGGAGAAGTCGTTGGGGACTTCATTAACGGCCCTTAGCGAAAAGAGCTGGTGCGGACTGGTCGTCGATACGAAGACCACGTCGGCCACGGCATTCCCGGAGCGGACGAAGCCGACGAGCGAATCGGGGGTAATACGCTGGACGTCGAACTCAAAGACCTCGTTGGTATCGTCGGAGCGCAGCAGTACGGCGTTTCCGCGGTTTTCCCACGAGCCGCAGTAGGCATCATCGTCCGGTAGATAGGCGCGGAAGGCCTCGTTTCTGTCAAAATGGAAGACCGTTCCGAGAGGAACGATACGGGTATTGCTCGACCGGGTGGCCTCCCACGTGACGCCCGACACCTGCTCCCACTCGACGATGCTTTCCGGCGCGATCAGGTCGGCGCGGCAACCCGCAAGGAGCAACAGGCCGGACGAGAGTAGTAAGCGTGCCTTGATCATGGAAGAATTTTGCGCAATCCTTACGGACTGACACATGGACACGGCTCAAAAGATCCGCCGCGGCTAGTCCTGGTTTTTGGGCATCCCCTGCACCACCTGCTCGATCATTTCGGGTGCGATCCCGTCCGACGTATCTCCCGATCCGGTCGCCACCCTCACACGCAAAGCCCTCAATCCGGTCATCCCCTGCAGGTCTTCGAGTTCGACGTCTTCGATCGGACCGGTAAGGTGCCCGGTCGTCTCGAGGAAACGGATGTACTCCTCGTATTCCTGCGCTTCCCGGTCCTGTGTATACACTATCGCTATTTTTCCAGGCTGCGTCAATCGTTCCGAACGGTTTTTTAGCAGCGCCTTGTCGATCCGGCGCTTCATGATCTCGTACCGGATGTCATACGTCCCGTCGACGTCGAACCGCTGCTCGTCGAGCTGGAATCGGATCGTCAGCGGCGCGTTCTGCGTCAGGATGAGGTACGTCACGTCAAGGGGCACCTTGAGCGTATTTTTCAGGGGTTCGACGCGCCGGGCGATGCCCGCCATCACCATGAGCTGCCAGAGCCGCATGTTCTTGACGTATATCGGGTTATAAACCCCGTCTTCGATCAGCGACTCGCCGACATATATGCTGAACTCGACGCCGTCGGTCTCGTGTTTTTCGAAGTAATGCGGGAAGAGCGCCTGCGCCTTCTGCTCCTCCTCCATCAGGTACGTCGAGATCGTGCGGTTGACCCGCTCGACGCTCTCGTCGAACGCCCTGCACTGGCTGTAAAGGGTGCCGTTCTCAGGATCGACCGATTGCCAGTAGGCGTCGATCCGTTCGGCGACTTCGTCGTCGAACGCGCGGAAATGGTTCAGGAGTGGCTCGATGTTTCGC
The DNA here is from genome assembly GCA_966250015.1 of uncultured bacterium. Lineage (GTDB taxonomy): Bacteria > Bacteroidota > Rhodothermia > Rhodothermales > DASSAV01 > CBINFS01. The sequence continues at coordinate 18,530 of CBINFS010000055.1, forward strand.
CTGATGAAGTCCTTGACGTTGCTCTCGGCGCCGGAGGTTAGCCCTTCTTCGAGTGAAGCGCGGTACTGCTGGATGCGGGCGCCGAGGTGATCGAGGATCGGCAACGGTTTGTGCCGACGAGCAAAGTCCAGCAGCTCGGCCACGTGATCGAGGTGCTCGATCAGGTCGTGCCTGACCGCCTCGTTCCGGTGGTCCGATGACGCCCGTATGTCCGCCACGCCGTAGAGCGGGTACACTTCCTCGAATACGATCGGCTCGGGTTCGGGCATGTGGCCTTCGTTTTGCTTCCGGATGTAGTTGAGTGCAGCTTTCCGGAATCGCCAGGCCACCGAGGGGTGGATGGCTGTATATTGCTCGAGGATGACCTCCTGTACGCGCGCTTCGAGCGTCATCCGGTGGCGCCGAATGGCAATGGCAAAGAGGGGCAGGACGTCGATCAGCTTCAACAGGTCGAAGCGGTCGAGGTAACCCGGCTCCCCGGACCAGAGGTACAACAACCCGATCAGGTCGCCCTTGTAGTACAGCGGGGCCGAAACGAGCGTACGGACGCCCTGCTCGCTCAGCCGCTGCTCGACCGGGCTCGATGGCGATAGAGCCGAGAGGTCGTCTATGAGCTGTAGCTCTCCCTCACGCACACTCCGCTCGAACACGGTACCTTCGAGCGAGGACCACTCGATGCGGCTCGTATCGGCGAACAGGCAGTCGCCCTCCCGGTGTTTGCCAATTCGCGAGAGCTCCGCATCGTCGGCCGTGCTGAGGCCAAGCTGGAGATCGGGCTTGCGCAGATACGCACGGAGCCGCTTCCCGAGGATGGTATAAAAATCTGGCGAGAGCAATTGGTACTCCTCCAGCAGATCGTCCTTCAGACTGGAGAGAACCTGCTCGTCGGTCACGTCGCAAGCGTTGATAATCTCGACGCCGCTGATGCGGAACCGGTCGAGCGGGACGAGCTGCTCCCAGACTTCGAGATCGCCCGCCGCCGAGACGAGCCGGGCAACGTCGTCCTCGTCCAGCTTTAGCCCATCACCCTGGTGCTCGAGGGTTGTATACGTGAGGTCAGAGGTGAGCTTCAGGTACCGGTCGAGGCCGGTTTCAGGGTCGCGCACGGCGAGGATCGTCGTAGAATCCATCGGTACGACGATTCCGTAGACCGACTTGAGCACGTGGGCATAGGCAACGAGTCTTTTCTTTGTCGTGAGTGTCGCCACGTCGCCGTTAACCCGGCCGTCAACGTCGCCGTCGGCCGAGAGCAGATCGCGAAAAATCCCCGTAGCGTGGAAGGTGCGGAAGCTGAACGGCTGGACGAAAACCGCACCCTCAAATGAACTGTTTTCTTCGACTTCGAAGACCTCGCCAAAAACCGAAGCGAGTCCTGCGAAGTCATGGGGGTTCTCTATCGGACCACCGAGCCGGGGGTTCAGCCTGAGCATAGCGTCGATGCGCTCCACCCGTTGCCTGGCCTCCTCGTCGCCATTTTCGGCAGCTTCACGAAGCGCCGCAATGCGTGGCGCCAGGCTGAATACCGATTCAAGCGGGGGCGGAACGACGCCCGGGTTGACCCACCGGCCCGTCTCACTCCCCACCGCAAACCGCTTCGGGACCGTGAGGGTACTGATCGACTTTTGCATGAACACCCGGAATGTCTACGTCAAACGGTCCACACCACCTGTCTGAATGGGTTGCGGCCGTCACTGCCCTATGACTCTTCCCGGCCTATAAACACCACAATCCGTGCCCTGTTCACAGCCTCACTGTAACGGCTATGCAAAAGAAAGACAAGATTTTATACAACAATCGTCTGCTTTTGCATGCGAAGGACTATTAATATTAATCCGCAGATGAACGCAGATTCTCCGCAGTTGATTTATTGAAGGGCATACCAAAGGCGCGTCGTATCGTGCTATTAGAAACACCACACAATGGCGTCATCTCCGCGAAGGCGAAATCCAGGCAACGTCTGGCAATACCTGCGCGGTTCTGCCTCACGCCATCGTCGACTGGATTCCGGCTCGGGGGCCGGAATGACGTTCTTTTCGGGTATGGATGAGAGAAATAATTGCGCCAGGGCTGACCTAAGTCCATAGTAATCAGGTCATTCCGGACTTGATCCGACACGAACGAAGTGACTGACGAAGTAAATCCAT
>CBINFS010000056.1:0-20392 GCA_966250015.1 uncultured bacterium
TCATGGTGATGAACAGCATGAATACCGCTACTGCGTATGACTCGACGTTAACCATATTGATATGCTCCACGTTTGCAGAGGCAGGCCACGGACGGCCCGTCCCCTTCATTATTCAAACCGGGGCAGGCGGCAATCCTGCCACTGAACGCGACGACGATAACCAACCCATCGGATTAGCCGCTGCCCCGGTATTTTCAAGCGCCGCCTTCCGTTAGAAGGACAGCCCCAGTGAGAACATGTGGACGCTCTTCAGGCGGCCGAACTCGACGAGGGCGTAGCTTGCACGGAAGCCGACGTTCCCCAGGTTGTGCTGGAGGCCGCCGCCGAGCGTGAACCGTTCCTCGTCGTAGTTGAAGCGGTAGCCGCCCCGGAGCGCAATGGTGTCGTAGAGCCAGTATTCAGCCCCCACGTTTAGCCGCTCCGGACCGTCATTGGGGTGCAACCCCTCCACCGACACGGTCATGCGATGGATGTCGGACGCACTCTCGAAGAAGTCCATTGCGAGGCCGACACGGTAGTCGATGGGCATGCGGATGTCGACCGCCTCGGCCTGATACTCTTCAGACCATCCTGCCAGGTGAGTATCAGGGCCGAGGTTGCGGGCGGCAAGGGCGAGCCGAAGGCTACGGAAACCGGTGTAGTAGACCGTTCCGAAGTCGAACGACACACTGTTCATACTGACGTCGGCGATGGCTTCGCGAATCCACCGGGCGCTGCCGCCGACGTAGAGCCTGTCGGTCACGCTACGTGCGTACGAGAGGCCGACGGCGAGGTCATTTGCCGTGAACGTGTTGCCCGTTACGACGACTTCGGTCCTGGTTTCACCGGCGATGGGGCTATTGATGGTTTCGGGCATCTCGCCCATGTCGACGGCGACGACGCTGAGGCCGAAGACGCCGATTCCCCTGACGTTTTTTGCGATGGCGGCTGACTGGTGGCCGATGTCGGCGATCCAGTTCGTCCGGCTCAGGAAAACGTCGATGTTGTCGATGCCGGCGAGGTTTGCCGGGTTGCCGAAGATGGCGTCGGCGGTGGGCATGCTGAGGGCGGTGTAGGCGCCGCCAAGCGCTGCCTGCCGGGCACTGCCGTTGATTTTGAGGAATTGCCAGCCGGAAAGCCCGTTGCGCTGGAAGTCGTACGGATCGATTCCGCTCTGCTGCGCGAGCAGCGGCTGCGCCTGAAACAGGGTGATCGCAAGCAGGATCGCACCGATAAGTCTATAATGCCATTTCATTGTTGCCTCATGATCTTATAAGGAGTAGCCATCCGGGAGATCGTAACCCATGATCACCGGATGATGGCAAACTTCCCGATGAAAGACTCACCCTCGTGCCCGGGCACGGTCGATTCGACGTGGAAGACGTAAACACCCGGAGCGACGTACTGCATCCACTCGTTGGTCTGATAGTCGAGGGTTCGCTGACTTCCCCACGCCTCAGATCCGCTGCCGTCATTGTGCTCGAGCTGACGGACTAGGTCGCCGGTGATCGTATAGATCCGGATCACGCACTGTGAAGGCAGGCCGATGAACTCCATCCGGTATTCCTCGTTGGCGCCGAGCAGGCGGCTGTTCTGGCGGAAGGGATTCGGGACGACGTACACTTCCTGATTGGGGAAATCCTCGTTCGGCGCCCGGAGGGGATAAATGGGGAAGCGGTTGTTGTTGACCATTCCGCTTTCGTTCCCCTCGTCGTCGTAGCTGGTCACCACGTAGTAGTTGCCGACGCCGAGCGGCAGGTCTTCGTCGACGTACGTCACCATGCCCTGTACGACCTCAGCTTCTTCGATGGGGATGTCGGCAACAAGATCCCACGGTCCGGTCGTGAAATAGGTGGACTGATAAACGCGGTAGCCTGCGAAGTCGTTACGGCCCGTTACGGGGTCCGTGTAGCCGAGGTGCACGGCCGGCCAGGAGATCTCGATGCCGCCGCCGACCGCGGTCAGCGTGAGCGAGTTTTCACCATCCGTCGGGGTTGCCGGCGGGGGATTGTCGATCCGGTAGCCGGAATTGTAGAGCTCGCGAGCGGCGCGCACGTTTTCGAGCAGCGCGGCCTTCGATTCGACTGCCAGGCGGCGGACGTTCTCGACGCCGCCTTCGACGATGTAATGCCGGTCCATTTCGCCGAGGACTTCAGCGAAAACGAGCGTGACGGACTCGCCGGGCTGGAGGTCGAAGGCGCCGCACGAGGTAAGAAGCTCGGGCTGGCGTTCGTACTTGTTTCCGCCCTCGCCGCCCGCAGCGCGCGCCTCGTCCCACGACATGCGGGGTTGCTGATGCGTCATGACCTGGAGGTAGCGTGAGGGCTCGTGGGTTCCCAGGTAGGGGACGCGATCTTCGAGGGGCGCCTCGGTCGATACGGACTGCCCGGTGTGCTGAAGGATGTTGTAGTAGGTGGTTCCTCCTGCACAGTCGAGCGCGATGGAAGACATGTAAGCGGGTGAGAGCAGCTCCTTGGTGGTGGCATTGGCAAGCGAAATGTCGGCCGGATCGCCGATGTCACCCGTTTCGGGGCCGGGACCGTAATTGAAGACGATCGGCGATTCGTCTTCCCAGCGGAAGCTCCAGTCGTCGTAGACGTAGAACACCTGCTCTTCCTCGTCCCACCCGTATTTTTCGTCGTTATTGGTTCCCGGGCCGAACCAATCGCCCTTCTGGTTATTCCAGGCGCCGATCCGGGTGCCGAAGTGGAGGTTGGTTACCGGCGTGTCTCCGCGGTTGGTAATGGTCACCTCGTGCACGATGAAGTCGTCGTACCGCGGGAAGCTCCACGCCATGGACCGGTGAGCGACTTCGACCATGAGGTCGCGGACCATGTGCGCGCCGGTGATGATCTCTTCGGCGGGCAGCGACGGATCGGCGAGGTTATAGTTTTTGATGAGCCTCGTAGGATCGGTGGCGTAGACGTATTGCTCGGAGGGGTAGAAGTTGGTGGAGATGGTATAGGCTTTCGCCTGCCCATCCCGCTCACCGTAGATCATGTAGCCGCCGGCCTGCATGTGGCCAGCGTGATCTCCGAGGTCTGCGCCGGTAGAGTAGCCCGGGTAGTCCAGCTGATAGTACTGGGAGCCGATGTCGACGGTACCGCCCAGGATGAAGGCATTGTTCATCGTCAGCCAGAGTTTGCCGCGGGTCAGCGAAGCGCGTTCCCACTGTTGGGCCGAGGCGGTGTTACCTGCGACGAGCAGGAGCAAGACCGTTAGCCAGGCAAAAACCCTTCGCTGCGACAAACCCGATGAAGGGGACAATTTTGTATGTGTCATGACCTGTCTTGGATAATCTTGTGTAAGAAAGGGAAGCGTCGGCTGTTAGAAATCGACCCTTAGCTGCAGGTAGACCTGGCGCGGGGGGTTCCTCCACACATTGTACCAGCCCCATTCGTTGGGCTCTTCGGACCACCAGTGCTTCGGCAGCCGCTCTTCGAGGGGCTGGCCTTCGCGTTCGTGATAGCGTTGCAGATCGTCTCCCCAGAGCATGTTCAGGTCTTTGTTGTTGAAAAGGTTACGCACTTCGACGCTCAGCTCGGACCGCACACCGCTGATCGTGAAGCCCTTGCGTGCGCGGAGGTTCGAGGTGAAGTGGTCTTCCCAGCGCATGTTGTTCGGCTTCGTGGAAGGGTCGCCCGGCCCGTGGTAGGTGTACTGGCGGCCCTGCTCCCACTCGAAGTACAGGCTTGCGCTCAGGTCCTGGAGGGGCTTGACTCCCAGGAGCGTCGGCCCGAAGCCCGCAGGCAGCACCAGATTGGCGAGTCCCTTCGCGCGGTTCAGGGAGCTCCACGGGTACTGATCCTGTCCGTAGCCGATGGGGCTGTTGACCCCCGAGTCGTTTTCGTAGAGGCTGTTGTAGCCGACGGCCCCGGCGTTGTCGTACGAGATGTCGTACGTAAGCATGAAGTTGAGGGGGAAGTTGAACCGGGTGTCGATGCGGGCCTCGATGCCACGGTGATCGGCGAAGCCACCGTTGGCAATCATGATCGGGATGTTGTACTGGTTGGTCATGTTGTAGAGCCAGGTCCAGGTGGAGGCCTGTCGGCTGGCGTCTTTGTAGTAGCCCGTGAGGCTAAGCAGGGCAAGACCCTCGATGTTGTTGTTGATGCCGATCTCGTACTGGACGGTTTTGGCGTAGCCCATCCTGGGGTTTCCATAGTAGCCTTGCCACTGGTCCATATAGGTTTCGACACCGGAATACGGATCGAGCGCCTTCTCCATGTCCGTCGTGAAGTTGATGAACGGGAAGCCGAACATCGTATTCCAGGCGGGGCGCTGGTAGAAGTGCCCGTAGTAGAAGTGGAGGACCGAGTTCTCGGTGATCGGGTGGGAGAACCCGAGGCGAGGCGCGAGGGCCACCTGGAGCTCAGTCGGCACCATGGTCGGTTTCCCCGGGATGCCCGGCGTGAGGTTGCCCTCGGTCGTCTCCTGGAAGGCGAGGGGGTCGAACATGTTCGAGGGCGCCTCACGATTTTGATGGAAGAAGTCGAGTCGCAACCCGGCGTTCATGATCAGGCCGCCAAACTCGATCTTGTCCTGCGCATATAGGTTACCCTCGTAGGGATTGCCTTCGAACTTGTTGACGAGGTTCCACCGTTCGCCGCCTTCGAAGGCCATCATGGCGTGCTCGTAGAAGAGGTCGAAGAACCGCAGCTCGGCGCCGGCCTTGAGCTGGTGGTTGCGCGTCACCTGGCTCGTCACGTCGCCCGAGAAGGTCAGGACTTTGCTATCGAGCAGGTCCCAGTTGTGAAGGTAGGACCCCATGATGTAGTGCCCGAGCATGTCGTACTCGTTGGCGTCGAAGGCCCACTTGTCGTCCGGAACGATTCCGTAACGGTCGGACGCGTCGAGCACGTCGGAGAGGTAGCTGGCCTGGAGATTGTAGAAGGTTTCGGCGCTCAGCACGTGCGTGAGCTCAGCCGTCACGTTCCCCACTTTGCGAAGCCGCGGCCAGGAGCTCATTTCTCCAACGCCCAGATACTTGTTGCCGCCGTACGGATCGGTCACCTGCATCGGGCCGGTCCAGGCCATTTCGGGCGAGAGGCCCTCCGTGTTGAAGTTCGACGAGCCGGTGACGGACTCTGAACCGCCGTAGAGGCCGTTCAGCTTCAGCTTGAGCCTGTCGGTCAGGGCATAGGTCAGCTTCCCCTGGAAGTTGTATTCGGGGTTATAGGGCAGGAACTGCGGGAAGATGTTGACGCCCTGTTTGTACCGGCCGGAGGCCATGAAGCTGAGGCGCCTGGTGAGCGGCCCGTATAGGGTCATTTCGGACTCCCATTCCGGGCGCTCCGTATACCGGGCGAGGGTGTCATTCGGCGTGATCTGTTTCCTCCAGGCTTGCAAGAGGGATTGAGGATCTTCGCCGTAGAACTCGCTATTGGGATCCTGGGACTGCTTGGTCCAATAGTCGAGGTCGAAGTTTTTCCAGTCGTAGTTCTCTTCACTGTAGAAGTAGCGTCCGTAGTGATACTTCCCGGCCGGACGGAGGCGAGCGACGAACGTGCCGCCGAACCGGGTTGCGGATTCGCCCTTCGTGATGACGTTGATGATGGCGGACTGTGCGTTGCCGTATTCGGCGTTGTAGCCGCCGGTGAGCACCGAGATTTCCTGCACGGTGGTGAGGTTCATCCCGGTGTAGTTGTCGGCGATGAGGCCGCTATTGAGGTTGATGTTGTCCAGGAGGTAGACGACCTCCGTGCCGTCGCCGCCACGGAAGCGGCCCTCGTGGATACCGGCCTGCAGGTTGACCACCTCGTCGATGCTCTGGACGGGAGCCTGAGCGATGCTCTCTTCGGACACCACCTGCTCGGTGGAGGTGCGGTCCACCTGGACGGGAGGCCGGGTGGCGGTGATGGTGATCTCTTCCCCTTCGAAGACGGCCGGGGTGAGCGTGAAGTCGACGGGAGTCGTTTTGTCGACGTCGACCTTGACCCCGGTCTGCGTGACGGTCTGATACCCCATGAAGGTAGCGGTGACGTCATAGGTGCCGGGGGGCACGTTCAGGATGAAGTAGTAGCCGTCGACGTCGGAACTGGCGCCCTGGACGGTGCCTTCGAGGCGGACGTTGGCGCCGGGCAGGGGCTCGTTGGTTTCTGCATCGATGATCCGTCCGGAGATTTTTCCGCTTTGACCCAGGGCAACCTGAGGCAAGGCGGTCAAAGCGAGGAGGCAGACCAGGATGGCTGGCAGTTTCTGGAATCGCTTTTTGTCGTTCATAAACAACCACTCGATTCAGGATGGTACGAACACGCAACGGGCAGGAGGACCGGGGGCTTGGTAGTCGGCGCCGTGCACAAACGTTTGCATAAAGGGATCTAAGCCGTCGCCCTAAGTCCTTAAGGCGCTGTAACCCCTCAATTTTGGGGCAAACAGGAGGCTCATTTCCACGATACGCTGGTTATCATACCCATGAAAAAACACTTACCCAAACGTTTGTGCATGAAGATTCCGTTAATCTCCGGTGAAAGTCTTCATGCATTGTAGTGGTTAGAGCCGCCGCTGATCGAAGATGCGCAAAGGTTTTCCTGGAGGAGGTGAGCTCTTAAGTGGAAGTGTGCGTGAGATGGAGGACCGTTGATGGGCTACCTATTTGATGCCGTGTGCGAAGTAGGCAAAGTAGGGGTTTGAAATACGGCCAAGTGACCGGCTTTTCAGTGAAACCGTTGAGTGGGGCAACTATTCAGGCCGATGCGTTATAGAGGGCGTTAATGCCGCACAAGAAGTATTTTCTGAAACGGAAATTCAAATCCCGTAGTCCCATACCAGTAAAGGCTTATCTATAGTAAAGGAAAATTGCAAAAAGCCTCTTCTAACACGCAAAGGTGCAAATTAGACCTACTTGATTAAAGCCACCAATGGGCGTTTTTCGAGTCGTAGGCGGGGGAATGTGGATAAAATGTTGACAAGGTGCAAATTAGTGTGATGTTAACCTCACATTGATTTCGTCTGCCCAATAGGGTACATATCGAGACCACCTCCCCTTACTAACCCTAGGGACAATCAGACCTTCCTCGACAGTATCAGCAATGATTCTCGACGTCGTATAACTTTTTTCCTCTTCGATCTTAAAACGCTTTCGAAGGGATTCGTTGGTGAGATAGTCGTTTGACACAAATTTGAGACAGGCGTGTTGATAGCATGCTCGGATGCGCTCAGTCCGGTCCATACCTGCTAACGGGCGCGGCGCATATAGCACTGCTCGTACATGCGATTCTAGTTGTTGAAAATCTGGTGGAGGTAATTGGTATGCTTCTGCCAAGGTAACCACTCTCTTTATCCCGCTTCCCCGTTCTTCACAAATGTGAAATTGCCGCATCAACCCTGCTAAAAACTCATTCCTTGATCGCGGTACCTCGTCTATGAACCGCAGCGGTGCTATAAGCGGTGTTCCATTGTTAGTAATCTCAATCCTATCTTTATAAACCTCAATCATCGGATTGGTACCCGATTGACACAGATCCTGGTGGATCATTGCGTTTGCAATCAGTTCCCGGATAGCAACTTCGGGATACATCTTCATCTCCACTCTCAAAGCGGACTCAATGATCTCGCTTTGGGGAAGTCTATCCATCATATATTGAATGAGACCTTCGAAACCTACAGCATATCCCTTGCGACCAATAATTTCCCGCTCACCTTTGACTTTATTATACCCAGAATAGAAAATAAGCCGAATAGCTTTCCTCTCTAGGTGGGTAAAATCTGAAAGCTGGTTAGCAAGAACGAGAGCGGTGTAGTTTGGAATGGTATATTTACCATTATCATCTACGTTTATGATTTTGCTTTCTAGAAGATCGCCAATGATACGTACGGGAGACTCGCTGACTTCAGCCTTTCTTAGTGTATAGAAACTTTTCGTATTGAGTAAATTGAGAACATCCTTTGCACTAAGGTCTTCGGCGGCAGAAGCGAATTCGAATCGAGTAGGTGTTTCGGCAGTCCAAATTTTTCTCTCAATATTAGGGTAATCTTTAAGGTTTGTATTAGATGAGTTTATCCGGAAAAACCCCTCGCCTTTGAATTTTACGGGCTGATTACGTGCAGCTTCGACCCTCAATAACTCCAAATGCAAACCATCAACTTCCCATCCAAATGTATCAAATACGATACGTGGAACCAACATCGTTGACAGCCATTTGGAAAACTCCATATTACCCTTCTTTTCGCTATCAAGGCGGACTTTGGTTCCTACAATCTTGCGTGTACTGTCATCAATACCCCAAATAAGGTATCCATAGGGTTGGCCTTTCAAACTCGCAGAATTGGAAAGCGCAGATACATACTCACCCACTTGTTCCGGTTGGAACCAATTGTGTTTATACTCAAACCATTCCCGCTCTCCAGATAAAGATAATAATTCATTTAACAACGAATTAAGTTCTTTCGTCGTCATTATTTATCGTATTATTTGTAACACATTTTAAGGTTGCAAACTATAAGAATATCACCTTTCCAAGATTTACACCACTGTACGTCTGCAATTCAAGTAGCGCATCTGCCGAGTAGCAAAACTCATAACAAAAGCGCGTACGTACGTACAAGTCTTCTCCAATGATTTCGTATAAGTTATCTTCCTTTCGAGTTAATGATACTCTGTACAATCCCGCTTCAAGCGTGGTTGGCACAAGAAGCATATCAACCTCGACTATCCGACCTAATCCCCCAATTGCAATGGTACCACGCGGAACGTCAATTTGAGCCAAGATCGATTCCACATCACACTCGCGCGATGCAATTATCTCTCCATTAGGCCCGATCTCCCCTTTTTCAGGTACAACAAACCCCCCAAGAGTCGTTGCAACCACTGCATGCAGCACAGTGGCTATGAGACTAAAATGAATTTTATTCAAAAATACGGTAGCAGTTAAAAGTGAAAAATAATAGTTTTTAGATGCAATAAATGGAAACTAATCGTGTATTATTTCCGCAGCCAAATTTTATTATTCATCACTGGACAACACAAGCAACATGACTAACATTACGCCTGTTATTAATCCCCCAACAATCATCGCGTCTTCGTAGGCAACACGGACCTGCCGGTCGCTTTCGTTGCTTTGGAAAGAATAAACGTAACCATCCTTATCTATAAATATCATATCACATTGCTGGGCGACATAGGTTGGCGGCGTTCTGTCTAGTGAATTGTCCCATACAATCCAGTCATAGGCACGTATCGAATCCTCAGGTACAACGAGGCTTCCGATTGGAGCAGAATTAACTTCTGGATATACCAGTACTCGACCCGTAAGACCGTCAGAATAAACGTCAATTGGACGTCCGAGCTGAAAGAGAGCATCATAGAAGCTCATACCTACCCATTGCGCCAGAGCAACATGACGGGGAGTAGGTTGAACAGTGGTACATCCTGCCAAGCTGAATAAGACAATCCAAGTAGTCCAGCGGAGAACCTTCTGATTGTTAGTGATGGACATAGATTGCGATCATTTCGGCTTTTCGTTCTGTACCAACACCAAAAAGGGCACCAGCGATCTTTGCTCCTTGGCTGGGTTCCTTGATTTCCTGGAATAAAATGCCATTACATCCAATCTTTGCCGCTTGTTTTTTCAGCGCATTATACATTTGGCTTTCGCTTGTATAAGAGGTACTTCCACTGGCATTTAGAATTGCTACTTTTTCATACTCACCCGGAATGTCTTCCTCTGACAGATAGATGGTCACTTCTTCGGGTGTTAGTGGCGTAAATTTTTTACTGGAGAGCATTGTTGCCTGCGTTTGTACGCATCCAGCCATCGACACCGCAATAATCGCCATCAGGATTGTCAATAAACTCTTCATGGCATTTGTGGGGGTTTGATTGAGGATTGAACATGAAACAGAAGTGGGTGGACAGCAAAGTCCGTCGAACAAAGAAGGTCCAGGGAACTGAAGTCTAGCACCCCACTTCTGGCGCTTACTTACCACAGGATCTATCTCGATGTGCCTCTCTGCGATCCTGCTCACGCCATTATTGTACATGCCAACTGAGAAAAATGAAAGGGGGAAGCTAAAAATGATTTTATGTCTTTGGGCTTCCCCCAGTTGGTGGACAGTAACTTAGGTGAATATTCCTGCTCCTGCTCGAATACCTTATTCATACTCCTCGGAAGTGTTGAAGCCGAGATTCGAAAGAAGCCCAGCATGCCTCCCGGCTCTGTTGCGACCGCTGGCTCACACTGCTCGGGCTGGCATCAGAACCCGGCAGAGGGTGCGCACCGCATGGTGAGACGAGAGCGTCTCGATGCACAGATATCTTAGAGGCGGCGCCGCTCCAAGATAAGGGCGGCTTTTTTTAAGATGTCGAGCTCCTCCTTCAAGCGGGCGTTCTCGCGCAGGGCGCGCTCGAGGTCGGTCTCGACGTGCCTGCCGTTGCCGGGGAAGGCGTGCTCGCCGTCGCGGCCGAACTCGCTTTAAGTGTCCACTTTGACTAAAAACCCTTTACCTCATAACTTGCTCACAGCCCCCGGACAAAGGGTGCTTATCATCCTTAGGGTGCTTTGCCCGCTACCCGCCTCTATTCGAAATGCGATTCTGACGATGCCGTGGTAGACCTCGTTCACCTCGAAGAGAAAGGTGATGCGCTGGTCCAGTGATACGAAAAACGGCAGGAATGGGCAGAACGGACATCTGATGTCCGGTGTGGAAGAGCTTCCTCCTTATATTGCTACTGAGCATGCGACCATCGTAGCGCTTTATGCTCGTGCATCATGCCCCTGAACCATACCAGCCGCAACAGTTGACTGCCTCCCACGCCCCCTTCGACCGTCGTACCTCCGAAACTCCCCAGTGCCGGCCGACGGTCGAAAAGCTACTGCAAGCCCATGCCTGATTCACAAGCGACCGAAACATGGCGCCTGTTCTGGGCAAAGACGGATCGGGGAGAAAACCCCGATCCAAAGTGGACGCGCCCGCTCTGGGCTCACCTGATCGACGTCGCTCATACGGCGCTCCTACTCTGGGAGCGCTACGTACCCGATGTACTGCGAAAAAAGATAGCCAGCGAGCTAGGCCTTTCGGTGCAGGACGCCGGCCGGCTTCTGAGCCTCTGGATCGGCTTTCACGACATCGGGAAGGCGATACCGACCTTCCAGAGCCAGCACCCTTACTCGATGGATCTACTCATTCGGGCCGGCTTCTCGTTTCGCTTCACGCAGCGGAAGCACCACGGACACGCCTCCATCGCGATCCTGTACGAGTGGCTTCAGCGTGAGTCCGATCCCCTGGCGCCCTTTTTCGAAAAGGTGGCGGCTTTCGTGGGCTTCCACCACGGGCTGTTGTACCCGCAAGGAGGAGGTATGCAGCCGATGGGGTGGCGTGCGGATGCGAGCGACCAGAGCATCCTCGGAGATGAAGTGTGGCGCGAGGCGCGCTATGCCCTCCTCGATGCCGTCCGTCGTACCTGGATGGAGCAGTACCCGATTGAGGCGGAGCCGTCGGTTAAGCCTTCGGCCTCTCCGTCCTGGCTGCTCGGTTTTGCCGGATGGGTCACGCTCGCCGACTGGCTCGGGTCGATGGCGGAGTGTTTTGATCACGACCCCGGAAGCGACCTTGGTGCTTACGTTACGCGGAGCAGGGCGGGTGCCGAGAAAGCGCTCCGGAAGGCAGGCTTCGAAGCCACGGCTGCCCTATCGTTCCCATCGTTTGAAACGCTCTTCACCTTCAAACCCAATCGGCTCCAGCAAGCACTGATCGAGCTGCCGCTGCCGGACGATGGCGTACCGACGCTGACGATCGTGGAGGCCCCGACGGGTGAAGGAAAGACGGAGGCGGCCTACGCGCTCGCGGCTCGACAGCAGAGCCTCTCCACGTCAGGGGGTGGCCTCTACGTGGCCATGCCGACACAGGCGACGAGCAACGGCCTCTTCAAGCGCACGCTCGACTTCCTGAGTGCGGCGCACGACCAACATCGCGGCGGTGCGTGGGCCAGCTTCCGTCTCGTACACGGCAACGCCGACCTCCACGAGGGGCAGGAAGCGCTCGTCACCGACCTCGACGCGCTCGAAGTGCAGTACGACGACGAGTCCAAGGGGGACGCTACGGGCGGCCGCGTGCGTACCCTCCGCTGGTTTCTGAATCGGAAGCGCAGTCTCCTCGCTCCTTACGGGCTCGGCACAGTCGACCAGGCCTTTCTTGGCGTGTTGTATGCGCGCCACTTTTTCTTGCGGCTCTTCGCGCTGTCGGGTAAGACGGTCGTGTTCGACGAGGTACACGCCTACGACCTCTACATGGGGCACCTCTTCACCCGCCTGCTCGAGTGGCTCCGCGTGCTGGGGGCGCACGTCGTGCTGCTGTCGGCTACCTTGCCGGCACGCTTGCGGAACCGGTGCATCGAGGCCTGGGGCTGCACACCCCCGTCCGATCCACCGCCGGACGTGCCGTACCCGGCCGTGTGGCTTTGCAGGGGTGGTGAGTGCCGCCTTGAAGCCGGCGGCTTCGAGACGAGCTGGCGCCAGTCAGCCAGGCTCGAACGGCACGATCCGTCCCCGGAAGCCATTGCGCAGAGCGTTGCCGATGCCGTACAACGAGGTGCCGTCGTCGGCATCATCTGCAACACGGTTGGGCGTGCTCAGGCCGTCTACACCGCCATAAAGTCCTTAACCAAAAGGAAAAAACGAGTCCATCTATTTCATGCGCGCTTCCTCTTCTGTGATCGGGAAAAACGCGAGGAGCATACCCGTAAGTACTTTGGAAAGAAAAGACTTAGCAGAAAGGGTGCGGTGCTCGTCGCGACGCAGGTGGCCGAGCAGTCTCTGGATCTGGACTTTGACGTCCTGTTTACCGACGTGGCGCCGATCGACCTGATGCTGCAGCGCGCCGGGCGCCTGCACCGGCACCTCTCGCTGCGTCCATCACACAAGCGTCCCGAGGGGTTCCAGACGCCCATCGTCTACTGGCTTGCGCCTGACGCCCCGGAGGGTTCGCTGCCGGACCTGCACGAGCAAGGCGTTCGGACGGATCGCTACACCGTGTATGAGCCGATCGTCGTCTGGAAGACCTTCCGGCTTCTGCGCGAGCGCACCGGATGGGAGCTTCCCCGAGACTATCGGAAGCTGATCGAGAAGGTGTACGACGACGACGTGACCCCACCGGACGACCTGGACGAAGCTGCGCGTGAACGATGGGATGCGGGCGTCCGGTGCTTGGGGAAGAACGACGCACGGGCCGACCAGACGGCGCAGGAGCAGTGCATCTACGAACCGACCACAATGGGGATGCGCAAGCTCATCACGAAGCCCTTGCCGGAGCTGGCGGACAACGACGACGAAGACGCCCACCCCAACCGGCGGGCGCTCACGCGACAGGGCGCCGACTCGATCGAAGTCATTGTGCTCCACGAAGACGACAAGGGCCGACTCTACCTCGACACAGCACATGAACGTCGCGCTCCGCTCGAGATCCCTCCGGGCCGTCGCGATCTCCCGGCCGATGCCGTACGGACCCTCCTCGGAAATGGCGTACGCATCAACCGCGATCAGATTGCTGCTGCGTTACGCGCACGAGCACCGGAGGAGCTGCCCGAAGCGTGGCGTGCTGCAGCCGAGCACACCGCCGCGTTGACCTACCGGCACCCCCTAATCTTGCGCAACGGAAAAGCGAGGGTGACAGGTGTGGATATTGAGCTCGACAAAGAACAGGGCCTTATCTACTAGTTGCAATGGAGAAGGCAATGGTCCAATTAAGCAAAAAGTCGCCCCCACATGAGTGGGGATAATATCGTGTAAACCATCACAATTAACGGTTCAACCCCACGCTTGTGAGGAAAAACTGGATAGAAAACCTCAGTAATCAGTTTTTGTTCAACTACCACTTGATTTGTTTAAAGATCACAATTAACTTTGTAATTGTGAGCTAGACCACTACGCTGCTCACAACAGACCAGCCGTATCACATGCATAAATAAAGAGCAAATGGCTACCTTCGACCTTTCATCTGAACCCTGGCTCCCGGTACTCGACGCGGGAGCTGACCTGCGCGACGGTCCCGACAGGCCGCTCGCACGGCGCGAGGTCGGGCTTCGTGAAGCCCTCCTCCGCGCACACGAAATCCGGGAGATTTACACAGACGCTCCCATCGAGACCATCGCGCTGAACCGGCTGCTCCTGGCCATCTTCATCGACGGCTTCCTCCCGGAGCCGGACGAGGAGGCCTGGCGCACCCTCTGGGAACGCGGCCGACTCGATTCGGACGCCGTCGAGCGCTACTTCAGCGATCCCGTCCGCGCAGATCGGTTCGACCTGCTCCATCCGGAGCGGCCGTTCTACCAGCACCCCGTCCCGCTCGCTAAAGAGCCTGCCCCGCTGAGCAAACTCTTCCACGCGGAGGGCAGCGGCAACAACGCCACGCTCTTCGGCCACGAGGTGGACCAACTCCCAAGCCTGCGTTCACTTGCCGAGGCTGCCCGCGGCGTCGTCTGTGCCCAGGCTGCCGCCGTCGGGGGCGGGGTCTCGAAGCCCTTTAACTTCTCCCACGGACCCCTCGTAGGATCGGCAGTTTTCTGGATCCGCGGACGGTCGCTCTTCGAGGCGCTGCTGCTCAACGCGCCGCCGGATCCGGATGCCCGCATGCGCTCCGGCTTCTCGAAAAACAACGACGAACCGGCCTGGCAGCGGCCGCTGCCGAACGTCCACGCACGTCGGCCCGTCGCGGGATACCTCGACTACCTTACCTGGCAGTCCCGCCGCCTGACGCTCGTGCCCGAGACCGACGAGAACGGCCGCTACGGCGTGAGGACTGTCTACCTGACGCAGGGCGACAAGGACGACCCGGGCGTTACGAACGATCCACTCATGGCGACGGTGGTCCCGCAGGATAAGTCCAGGCCTCCTTTCCCGTACGGATTCCGGGTCAACCGGGTGCTCTGGCGGGATGCGACCACATTCTTCAAGCTCTTCCGGCCGGAGGATGGCGGCAGCCCCCGCACGTTCTGGTGGCTGCACGAGTTCGCCGGTGAAGACGGCGACGCCGATCCATTCGCCGTAGACGTGTTCGGCCTGACCGGCGATAAAGCAAAGGTTTTGTTCTGGCGTCACGAGCGGATGCCCGTGTACCCTTCGCTGCTCGCCGAGGATGCCTCGCAGGGAGCGCTCCGCTTCCTGTCCCGCGCCCTCGAATTTGCCGAAGAGCAGCACAACGTGCTCAACGGTGCAGTCCGCACCACCGCCGAGTATCTGCTCTCCCCGCCCAAACCCGGAACAGACGAGGCTCCCAAAGCTGATAAGAAAGCGGTTACAAGCCTAACGGACGCCCTCGGCGCGAGCGGCCGCTACTGGGCGTCGCTCGAACCTGACTTCTACCGCCTGCTACAGCGGCTCGCGGCGGCGCCGGACGACGACGCCCGCCAGGCGTGCCTCTGGGAGTGGGCAGAGACTCTCTTCAGCGCCGCCCGGACCGCATTCAACCAGGCGACCGCGCACCTTGACGAGGACGCCCGTCAGCTTCGCGCCGTCGCAGAGGGGGGCCGGCGCCTCGTACGAGTTCAGGAATACCGTGCTTACCGTGATACCCCTTAAACAAGAAATGGAGGCCGCATGATGAACGAAACAGACACTCCTCCTCAACAATCGGCCGAAGAAGCCGCCGCTTCGTTTGTCGGGAAGCTCACCTGGATGAACCGTCAGGCCGTTGAGAAAGGCGACTCGGAGGCCCGCGCAAAGCTTGCCCGGCTGCGCCGCAGCCTTGGCGCGCGTGAGGTCTCAACCGCCGCCCTCAGCGACGTGGGCGCGTGGCTGCCTGATAAGCTCTCCGACGACCAGCTCGACGCCTACCTGCTGACGGCCGCCCTCTTCGCGCTCAACCCTCCACCCGCAAGCGATAAAAAACTCGACGAACAGCGCCGGTGGACGTCGCTGGGCAGCACGCTGCGTGAGCTGCGCCGGAAGCTGAGCGCCGGCGCCGAAAGTCTCGACCGGCGCGTGACGGCCCTGCTCGACGCCGACCTGCCGGACCTCCCGTACCGCCTGCGACAGATCATCCAGATGCTCAAGAGCAACGGCCTCGCGCCGGACTACCGGCAGCTTCTGCTCGACCTGCTCCGGTGGGACGCCCCCACTCGAAGCGTCCAACGCCGCTGGGCACGCGACTACTGGACCGGCGAAACCAACTGAACGACCATCCCCCTAACCAAACCTCTTCATAGGAACCATGAAAGTAGAACTTCACATCCTCCAGAGCTTCCCTCCTGCGAACCTCAACCGCGACGACACCGGCTCGCCCAAAGACTGCGAGTTTGGAGGCGTCCGCCGGGGCCGGATCTCGTCGCAGTGCCTCAAGCGCAGCATCCGCAGGTCGGAGGCGTTCAAACAACACCTGGGCGACCGCATCGCTGTCCGCACCAAAAAAAGTGCCGACGAGCTTAAGGACCGGCTCATCGGACAGCACGGCCTCGACAAGAACGAGGCGTGGGAGCTCGCCAAAGCCGTCACCGGCCACATGCTCGGCTGGGATGCGACGAAGGGTCCCAAAAAGGAAGGCCTCACCAAGGTGCTCTTTTACGTCGGCTACAACGAGCTCGACGCGCTGGCGGCGCTCGTCGCGGCGGACCAGAAACTGCGCGACGCCCTCCGTGCCAGCCAAGCCCTCGATGAGAACACATCGAAGGATAACCGCAAAAAGGTGGAAGACGAGCTCAATAGCGCACTCGATGACGTCGTGAAGCGCTTCACCGGCGACCAGAAGGATCACGTCCGCGCCGTAGACATTGCCCTCTTCGGACGCATGCTCGCAGAGGTGCCCGGCATGAACATCGACGCCGCCTGCCAGGTGGCCCACGCCATCTCGACCAACAAGGTTGATATGGATTTCGACTACTTCACGGCGGTGGACGACCTGAACCCGAAAGAGGAGACCGGAGCCGGCATGATCGGCACCACCGGGTTCAACAGCTCGTGCTTCTACCGCTATGCGCTCGTCGACGCCGACCAGCTCGCCGAAAACCTCGGCGGAGACCGCGAGCTCGCCCTCGAAGGGATCCGGGCGTTCCTGAAGGCCAGCCTGTTCGCCATCCCGACGGGCAAGCAGAACAGCTTTGCCGCGCAGACGCCTCCTTCGCTCTTCATGGCCGTCGTGCGGGAGGACGGTGCGATGCCGTGGTCGCTCGTGAACGCCTTCGTTAAGCCCGTCCGCCCGCCCCGACGCGACGACGACCCGAGCCTGGTGGAGGCCTCGATCAAACGCCTCGACGAGCACTGGGACAGCCTGGTCGACATGTACGGCGCCGACGGGACCCGCGTGTTCGTGAAGGTCGCGAAAGACGCCGGTGAGCTGACGCACCTGGCCAAGCATCAGGTGCCGACGGCGCAGGCCGTGATCGATTCCGTTGCCGAAGCACTCACACCGTGGGTGGGAGGCGCCCCGGCATGACTTACACCCTGCTTATGCGCCTGACCGGGCCGATGCAGGCCTGGGGGCTCCAGAGCCGCTTCTCCATCCGGGACACCGCGCGCGAGCCGACCATGAGCGGCGTGGTGGGCCTCGTCTGCGCCGCCCTCGGCCGCCCGCGTGAGGACCCACTTGACGACCTCGCGGCGCTCCGCCTCGGCGTGCGCGTCGATCGCGAGGGGGCGGTACGCCGCGACTACCACACCGCCATGGACGTCGTCAAGGCGTCGGCCAAAATCAAGCCGGGCAAGCCGATCTCGGAAGCCGACCTGAAGGAAACCGAGCCGTCGGAGCGTTTCTACCTGGCCGACGCGTGGTTCATCGTCGGCCTCGAAAGCGACGACCGCGCCCTGCTGGAGCGGATCGACGCCGCCCTGGCGAAGCCGCGCTGGCCGCTCGCGCTCGGCCGGAAGGCGTTCACACCCGGCCTGCCCGTCCACATAGCGGCAAAAGGCCGGCCCTGCGGAATCGTCGAGGCGCCGCTGGTAGACGCCCTCGTCGGCTTCCGCGATCCGCACGAGCAGGCGCCCAAGGTCGACAGCCGGACGCGCTTCGTGGTAGACGGCCATGCCGCCACCGACAGGCTTGAAGTGGTCGCCGAACGCATGCAGCCGGACGTCCCGGTCTCGTTCCTCACTCGCCAGTTCCTTCCACGCCGCGTCGTCGTCGGCTACTACTCGTACGAAAACCATGTATCTCAGTAGACTCATCCTCAATCCCCGCAATGCGGGCGCACGGCGGGACGCAGCCCGGCCTTACGAGCTGCACCGGACGCTCGTGCGAATCCTCAACGGGGCGCCACGGGACGAGCGGCTCCTCTTCCGAATCGAGCCGGAGGCAGGTATGGGCGGACCGGTCGTCCTCGTGCAGACCGACACGACCCCGCCCGATTGGGAGCCGCTCCTGAAGAACGGCTACCTGCTGCGGGCCGACGGTCCGAAGCCCTTCACGCCCTCGCTCGCGCGGGGGGTGCGGCTGCGCTTTCGCCTCGTGGCAAACCCGGTCAAACGGATCAACGGCAAGCGCATCCCGCTCATCTTCGCCATGCACGCGGACGAGCAGGTGAAGACGTACACCGACTGGCTCCGACGCCAGGCGGAGCGGTGGGGCTTCCGCGTGCTCGAGGTGAGGGACGCCCCCTTCCGGACGGCTTCCAACCGGACGAAGCTGCCGGCCTACGAGAAGCACGAGATCCCGCACTTCGGCGTCCGCTTCGACGGATTGCTCGAAGTGGTGGACCCCGAGCTGCTCTCGTCGGCGCTCCGGAGGGGGATCGGCCCCGCCAAGGCCTTCGGCTTCGGCCTGCTCTCGCTCGCTCCTGCGTCGTAAGGACGCGGCCCGGCGCACGTCCGGGTACGCTGCGTTCTTTGACATGCTGAGACACCACGGGAATGAGGCCGTGGCGGCAAGGCGATATCGGACGTGTCATGTCCGATTCTTCAGGGAGCCCGCTGTATGATTAACGGGCGCACTTACACCAACCGGAGACACCGCCATGATGCCTCATTCCTACCGCGATCTGCCGAAGATACGCGACTCCCTCTCTTACCTCTACTTCGAGTACGGCCGCATCGAGCAGTCGCAGCTCGGGGTGGAGTACGTCAACAAGCAGGGACGCACCCTCCTCCCCATCGCAGGCCTGACGACGTTGATGCTGGGGCCTGGCACCACCATAACGCACGCCGCCGTGCGCAGCCTGGCCCGCACCGGCTGCCTGGTCATCTGGTGCGGTGAGGAGGGGGTGCGCTTCTACGCTCAGGGCATAGGCGAGACGCACAAAGCCTACAAGCTCATGCAACAGGCCGCTCTTTCGTCCGATCCCGACCGCCGGATGCAGGTGGTGGACCGCATGTACCGGCTCCGCTTCAGCAGCCGGCTCCCGGAGGGTCTCACGATCGAGCAGGTCCGTGGCTTCGAAGGCAGGCGGGTGCGGGATGCCTACGCCGAGGCAGCCGCCCGCTACGGCGTTCGATGGAGCGGAAGGCAGTACGACCGCGACAACTGGGACCAGTCCGACCCGCTCAACAGGGCGCTCTCGGCGGCCAACGCCTGCCTCAACGGGATCGCCCACGCGGCGATCCTCTCGGCAGGCTACAGCCCCGGCCTCGGCTTCATCCATCAGGGCAAGCAGCTCGCCTTCGTCTACGACGTCGCCGACCTCTACAAAACGAAGCTGACGGTGCCGGTGGCCTTCGCCACGGTGGCCGACGTCAACAACGGCCTCGTCGAGCCGTCGCGCCTCGAAATGGAGGTCCGCAGACGCTGCCGGCAGGCGTTCCGCAACCTCAGGCTGCTCGTCCGCATCGTGCCGGACATCGACCTCCTGCTCGACCTGGACACCGAGCTGCTCCCGGACGGCTTCGATCCCGACGACGACCCCGCCCTTCCGACGCCCTGGTGGATGCCCCCGGCAGGAGGTGACGGACGATGACCATCATGATCCTCGAACGCGTCGCACCCTCCATTCGGGGCGACCTGAGCCGGTGGATGATCGAAGTGAAGGCCGGCGTCTTCGTCGGTCACCTTTCGGGATTGGTGCGCGACAACCTGTGGCAACGTTGCCTGAAGCTTTGCGAAAAAGATGAGGGCACGCTCGTGCAGATCTGGACCACGAACAACGAGCAGGGCTTCGATCTGCGCGTCTCCAACCCGAAAGGACGGATCCCGATCCAGTGCGAAGACGTGTGGCTCGTGATGGTCCCCGACCCTGACCCGGGACGCGAACCCTAAACGCCGGGATGCCGAACATTTTCGGCTTTTTTATTATCATTTGTTAGACCTATCCCCGCACCCGTGGGGATGAACCGACGGTGGAGCGCACGGGTGACGGCAGTGGAATCCTATCCCCGCACCCGTGGGGATGAACCGTACGCGGCAGTGATTGATCCGTCAAAGATACTCCTATCCCCGCACCCGTGGGGATGAACCGCCGTGTCCGTGTCCCTTGTCGCCTCTCCCGTTCCTATCCCCGCACCCGTGGGGATGAACCGGTTGGTTCTGGCTACGTAGTTGGCGTCCTCTGCCTATCCCCGCA
>CBINFS010000057.1:0-20390 GCA_966250015.1 uncultured bacterium
GCTAAACGCGCGATGGATCCCCCACGCACAACCCGGCGATTTCAGAACTGGTGCCGGGAGAAAGAAATGTGGCATCCTACCCAATGGCTGTTCCTAATGCCACTAACCCAAACAACACGTCATTCCGGTCCCCGAGCCGACAAGAGCGTAGCGACTGACGTAGTAAATCCACGCAACCATGGGGCTCACCTATTAGTCAATGCAATAGGCAATCGCCGCCTGGATCTCCGCCTTCGCGGAGATGACGTGATGGGTTAGGTCGCGAGTAGTTTACATCGACTCGCCTTCGGTATACCCTACATCCAAAAAACATTAGCGGAAATCTGGTTCATTTGCGGATAGCAATCAAACCCAGCGGGGCGATTACTCGATCGACGCCTTCAGCGCGGCAAAGTCGAGCTTTTGCATGGTATACAGAACGGCGTTCATGCGATCGACTTTTTCCTGATCGGGGCCTTCCATCACTTCCCACACGATGGACGGGACGATCTGCCAGGAGAGGCCGAAACGGTCCTTCACCCATCCGCAGGGTTGCTCTTCGCCGCCTTCCGAGAGCTTCGCCCAGAGCCGGTCGATCTGCTCCTGCGTCTCACAGGTCACGTACAGCGACGAACTCTCGTTGAATTTGCCGAAGTAGGCGCCGCCGTTGAAAGCCAGAATCTCCTGGCCGTTGAGGGAAAACCGGATCGTTTTGACCTCCTCGGTCGAGCCGGGGATCAGGTCGTCCGTCATTTCCGGTATGCTCCGGAGGATGTCGATCTCCTTTTGGCTGTAGAAGGTGGTCGAGTGGATCTTCGAGTTTCCAAACACCTCGTTGAAGAGGTCAACATAGGTGCGTACGGCTTCTTCGGCGTTCCGGTCGAAGCCAAGGCAAAGGGTGACTGTTTTCATGACGTCGCTCTCTGTGTTTGTTAAAAGCCGAAAACTCTTTTACAGCGCCTGCCGGTGGGGCGCTACAAGGTAGTCGAAAAAGGTCCCGGAAGATCGACAGCCACGGGAAAAACCGTTCAGGCTACAATCACCACACTGATCGGTCCCGAGAGTGTGTAGACGAGTCCAGGCAGGATTAAAAGAGACGTGATGACCTCGTAACGAGACGGAACGCGTTCGGTCGGAGGGGTTGAAGCGAACGAATAGGTATACCGAGCCGGACCATTTTCATGGTGGATGAAAAGCACGCCACACTCGAGAAGCTGGCGCGAAGGGCAAAGGAAATCGGGATCGTCGACCACTACGTGAACGATCCGAATAGAGTCATCCTGCACGTCGAGGGGCAGGAGCTGAGCCTCCATCCGGACGACGCCCTGGCATTTCTGGAAACGGCGTTGCGCGCGAACGACCTCAACCCGCCACCCGTGCGGTAGGAACGCCTTCTTTGCTCGGAGGCGCGGCTTTATGAAGTGGTGGACGAGTAGCCGTTCTTACGCGGGCGGAACGTCTGGAACCATCGCATACGCCGCGGGCGCACCTCTTCTCGCGGCTCCGGGACTTCCATCGGTTGCGCCTCCTCTCCCAGGTACTTGACCGCGAGGCTTCCGCGGTAATCCCCAGCCAGCACCTGCTCGAGCGCTTTCAGGGCGTCCTCGGCCGAAATGCCAATGGCCAAGGCGTAGGCGCGGACGGTGTTGCGCAGGTGGATGGGCTCGAAGAGCGGGTAATCGATCAGGGCATTCCGCTCGAAAGCGGCGATAAGGGTTTCCGAGAACAGCGTGGACTCACGTAGCTCGTCGAGCGAGATGTTTCGGGCGAGTCGAATGCGGCGTAAATCGCTGGCAAATCGCCGGGAGGGATCGGTTGTGTCTTCCAATCTGCTCATTCGGGTATAGGGGCAAAGGGGTGAGAGAACCGGAGAGCCCTTCAGAGCCGGTTGAGGGAAGACGACAGATCCTTCAAAAAACGTCAACGGCACTTAGCGACATCTCCGAACGGAACATAAGGTTAGGGCCAGATAATTTTTGTTCACACGTGTAACACGCTTGTAATCTGGTTGGGCGAAAACGGGACAGGTCGAAAGAACGACCTTTTTCGGGGCGCTGTAGCTGTTTAGGTTGGCCGGCAGTGAGGATTGAGGGCGCTCCCGTGCAGGATGGTTGATTCGGGGGCACTGATGAGGGGTGTTGAGGACCGGTTGGCGGCGGCGCGGGCGTTCATCATCGAGGAAGGATCGGTGGCGGAGTACCTGGCCTTGCTTCCGACGGACGAGCGTGAGCGAATCCTGGCACGGATGCCGACGGGGATGATGCTCCCGACGACGTGGGCGTTCTGGTCGCGACCGAAGCAACGCCTTCCGCCGGGCGACTGGCACGTCTGGCTGATCCTGGCCGGGCGTGGGTTTGGCAAGACGAGGACGGGGGCTGAAACGGTACGGCTGATGGCTACGAGAGGGCAAATCGAGCACATCGCGGTGGTGGGGGAGACCGAGGCGGACGTTCGCAACGTGATGGTGGAGGGACCGGACGGGATCCTGCGCCTGAGCCCCGCCTCGGAACGCCCGGTCTTTGAGCCCACGAAACGCCGCCTGACCTGGCCGAACGGCGTGGTGGCGACGACCTACTCAGGTGTCGACCCCGAACAGCTTCGCGGGCCGCAGCACGGGTTCGCCTGGGTCGACGAGCTGGCGAAGTTTGCCTGCGCCACCGAGACGTGGGACAACCTCATGATGGGCCTTCGGATGGGCGACTCCCCGAGGTGCCTGGTGACGACCACTCCGAGGCCGATCGGCCTCCTGCGCGACCTCGTGCGCCGCAACGGGGTGGACGTACACGTCACGCACGGCACGACGTACGAGAACAAAAGCAACCTGCCGGAGGCTTTTCTGCGGCAGATCGTCCGGAAGTACGAGGGGAGCACGATCGGGCGGCAGGAGCTGCTGGCCGAGCTGCTCGACGAAGCGCCGGGTGCGCTGTGGAAGCGAAGCCTGATCGACCAGTACCGGCAGCGTCACGAACGGCTCGTGCGGATCGTCGTCGGAGTGGATCCGAGCACGGCAGCGGATGGGGGCGGCGACGCCTGCGGGATCGTCGTGGCCGGAATCGACGACCGGTCGCCCCTACACGGCTTCGTGCTCGAAGACGCGACCATACACGGCAGTCCGAACGCCTGGGCGCAGCGGGTGGCGTCGGTCTACCGGCAGTGGGCCGCGAACCTGGTCGTGGCGGAGGCGAACCAGGGCGGCGACATGGTGCGGGCGGTGCTGCGGCAGGTCGAATCGGGCATGTACGTGCGCCTGGTGCACGCGTCGAAGGGGAAGGTGGCCCGAGCCGAGCCGATCGTCGCGCTCTACGAGCAGGGGCGCGTCCACCACACCCGCGTGTTTGCCGCCCTCGAGGACGAATTGGTGACGTGGGCGCCGGGCAGCCGGAGCCCCAACCGCCTCGACGCTCTGGTGTGGTGCCTGACCGAGCTGATGCAACGCGGTGGTGGCGAAGTCAGGGGCGAGATTTTCTAACTGCTTTTTTGGGGATGCGCAAATGGAGACAAAGGTAAATGGTAAAGGAACGGCCCCTGTTGAGGGCGGGTACGCGTGGGTGTTCCCGGACGACGACCCCGCGTTGGAGCTATTGGAAAGCCGCCGGCCTGTACGAAAAAGGTCGGAGCAGGCGCCGTCGAAATCGGGCGCCACCAGCTGGGAGGAGCCTCGCCTGTCGTTCGACGACATGCTCTACTTCTTCGACGTCAACGTGTGGCACCGCCGGTGCGTGCTCGTGCGGGCGAAGCTGGTCGGTGGGCTCGGCTGGCGACTCGAACGGGACGGGGAAGTTATTTTCGACCCGAAAAACGGGATCGACACGAAGCCCGAACACCCGGTCGTGCAGTTACTGCGTCGCCCGAATCCCGACACGCTCGACACGTTCGACGTAATCGTGCACCGCCTGCTCGTCGACTTCTACAGCCTCGGGAACGCTTACCTGGAGGTTGCGCGGGATCGCAGTAGCCGGGTGGCCGAGCTCTATCACATGCCCGGCCGCACCATGCGCAGAAGCCGCGACTTGAAAGGGTACTGGCAGGTCAAAGAAGGACGGCAGATCCCCTTTGACCGGTTCGGAGCCGAAGGGGCGAACAACGAGGTGCTTCACTTCATGCAGTACGACCCGTCGAACGATTATTACGGCGTGCCGGACTGGTATGCGGCGCTCGGCACGATGGCCCTCGACCGCACGATCCTCGAGTTCAACACGCGCCTGTTTGCGAACAGCCTGATGGCGAACACCGCCCTGATCGTGGAGGGAGGACGCCTGTCCCCGGAGACTCGTGAGGCAATCCGTGCGTTTTTGCGGGATCGGGCAATAGGCACCTCGAATGCAGGTCGGGTGCTGCTGCTCGAAGACGAACGCGACCAGGTTAAGATCCGGTTCGAGCGGTTGAGCCTCGACGTGAAGGACGTGCTCATCGTCGAGGCGCAGAAGCACTTTCGGGATGCCGTCATTGCGGCGCATGGCGTCCCGCCCCGCGTCCTCGGGATCGTGACCCCCGGACAGCTCGGTGCGACCGGCGAGGTCGAAGGCCAGCTTCAGACGTTCCGCGAGACGGTCCTGCGCCCCGGCCGGTTCATGCTCGAATCGACCCTCGGCGTCGTCGTTTCGAGCCTGGACCCGCGCTGCCGGATCCGATTCGCCGAGCTCGACACGACCGACCAGCGCGCCGACGCCGACTTCTTCAGCCACATGCTCGATCACGGCGTCTACACCCCGGAAGAAGTGCGCTCGCGCCTCGAGGCGAGGGGGAGTTGAACGTGGGCTACCGATTATGGAAAACTACGGTCCGAAGATGACGCTGGTGTGCGCCGAGGATTTTTGGAGCCTGTATTACATCCGTATTTCATCGTCGTAAGGTTGCGGTGAAGTGCTCGGCGGCGGTGTCGAAGACATCGTCGAAGCACCGGTCGAGGGCGTCGTCGGGAGCCGAGGGAGGAAAAGGGGTTACGTGGCTGTGGTCGAAGGGGAAGTCGGCAATCCTTACGGGAATGGGGATGTTGCGGAAGTCACCCTGAAGCGTGTTGAGGACTTCACTGGCGGGAACGACGTCGTCGTGCCGAAGGGCAAGAGCGGCGATGTGGTCGGCAAGCTCGTTCAAACGGCGCTCACGGACGTCTTTGTGTTGCCGGTAGTTGAGCATTGCCTCGAAGTAACGGCCCTCGTGGTGTCCCTCGCGCATGTAGTGAGCGAGGCGTTCGTCGGCACGGAGCTCGTTTTCGAAGCGTGCCAGGTAAAACGAATAAAGGGCGATGGTGGCGTCACTGTCGAGGATGTAGCGCGAATTCGGGTAGAGCCTGTCGAGGGTGGGTCCGCCACAAAAAATGAAGAGCCTGGTGTCGGCGAAGCGCTCGCCGGGATCGGTCATAAGCAGGATCTCGCAGAGGAAGGCGCCGATGGAATATCCGAAGAAGTCGACGGAGGCGTCGGCGGCAAATAGCGGGTGCCGGCCGTCACGGATTTCATCGACGAGCTGCACCACGTCGTAAAACGTCTGGAGACCCGACCATACCAACCGTTGCGGTGTGGCTTCGAGGCGGGTACTGATGGCCACGTTGGCGAACGTGCTGTTGGCGAGGGTGGGCGACTTGGTGCGGCGCTTCTGCGAGAGGGGGAGCATGAGCCGCGGATCGCCCCATGCCGCCGGTGCACGATTCATGTGGAAGGCAAGCGGGAAGAGTATGACGGCGCTATCGGTGCGTTCGACCAGTCGCTCGGCCCAAGGGAGGTATTTGTCCCAACCTCGCTCGTTGAGTCCGTGGAAGAGGAGAATGGCCCGGTCGGGACGTTGCGTCGACGACGGGTAGAACACGGAGTAACGGAAACGGCGGTTTTCAATGACGTCTGCATCGGCGACGTCGAGCTCGTCACCATTGCGAGGGAACGCTCGTCCCACGAAGCACCTGTCGTGGGAGTCGCAACGATACGTCGGGTTACCGGGCAGGATCCGCCAGGAGGCGGACTGGAAGGTGTAGTTGGTTATCACCGTGCCTCCGGGCAACTCGATACGATCCGAGCTCTGATCGAAGGCCTCCCGCAATAAGGCGTACGTCTTTTTGTAGCGCATGAGGAGATTTGGGGGGTGTGCCGGGCTGGGACCTACTTGTGCAAGATACGCGTGCCCTCCATCTTGCGCCAGCACGTCGCGCTCTGCAGAGGAGGAACGGCAGGCTGATCCCTTTGCCTCTTCAATCAAAAGACAATCAACGCGAATCAGCAGCCATCAGCAGGTAGACGTCCAACGATTTTGTGGACGATTTCTGTTCACGATGTGATCGTCCGGCGATAAACAGCGGAAGGGTGGGTGGTCAGTTCGGATAGATGGGGTTGAAGATCCAATAGAAGAGGCCGCGTTCGGTGTGGCCGAGCGGGCAGCCGGCGGCGCGGTAGTCGTTCTGGGCCTGGCGGTGTAGCCACTGCACGAAAGGGCGGTTCCCGGCGGCAATGGTGTTGAACAGGTCGTTCAGGTTGCCAAGGTCGATGTGAGGGCAATTTTCAGGTCGAGCTGAATCCATACCAGGTGGCTGTTTGACGAGTGTCACCGGCCCGGTACAAACGAATAACCCGACAACCGGCAGGATCCCTGATCTATCCCCGTTCCATACGCTTTCATTCACATTCACATGAGGTTTTTTCCTCCAACTCCCTGCCGGTTGCCGGGAGAGCAGGCTCGGTGAATGCGGATTTCAGCGACACGGCTTTGCGGGCTTACGGTCCCGGTCGGCCTCTTCTTACTCGATCCGATCACCAGCCCACGTTCTCCATCCCTGCGAGTGCATTGTACTACGAATGCCGGGCGTGACGCTCAACCGGTCACGCAATCCGGACGCCATTATTCGAGAATCAAGGGATATAGCTGATGCACCACGGCACCCACGTTTTTCGCTCAAAGCCGGTACGCCACAGGTTATGTGGCCTCGTGGTTTTTTTACGATATCGGTCGGGCAAGACGTGGATCAATCAGGTTTGAGTCGCTGGAGCCTGGATTTTTGCGCCGGGAATCAGGCAGTTATTCCGGTATACTTCGGATTATTACAAGCTTATCCAGGCCTTGAGCAATCCGGTCTCCGAACGATGGCGCGACTGGGGTGTTGTTAAGTAGACCGGTATTTTGGGAATAGAATGATCAATTGTCGTAACTCCGACACGACTCGTTCGTATTTCAAGACTCGATAAACGATTAAAGAGTCTGGAAACCATATAATCCAGGGTCGTTCGATACGAATCGAACCGAACCGTTTTTCATGCGACTTCACCATTTGATCGCTGTTCTTTTCGCCGGAGCCCTGTTGTTTTCGGCCGTCGGGGATCATCCGGTTCGGGAGGACCAGGTAACGATAGCCTTTCAGGACGCTATTCGGCTTGAGGAAGGCCCCCGGTTCGTTCAAACGGAGCTGGAGGGGACGCCAGTGATCGAGCCCGTCGTCGACCGTCAGCCGGCCGAGAGCGCCCTGTTGCCGCCGGGGGTCATGCTGTGGCTGGCGTGGCCGCTTTACGTGTTGATCGGGCTCGTAGTGCTGGTGCTGGCGGTACTTGTCGATCGGATACAGCGGAAGCGGGTGATCCACGCAGAGCGTGTGCGTGCCCTCGTTCGGGAGAGCGAGCTGAAGGCGCAGGCGTTCAAGGCGGAGAACGAGCGCAACCGGGTCGAGCTGGAAAAGGCACGCGAGCTCGAGAAGATGTACCGCGAGCTCGAGAAGGCGCACCAGCACCTCAAGGATACGCAGGATCAGCTCATCCGCCAGGAAAAGCTCGCGTCGCTCGGGCAGCTCACGGCAGGCGTTGCCCACGAGATCCGGAACCCCCTCAACTTCATCAACAACTTCGCCGAGCTCAATGCCGAGATCGCGGACGAGCTGCTGGCCAGCCTTCGCGACGGCGAGCCGGTATCGCCGGACCACGTCCGCGACATGGTCGAGATCCTTCGAATCAACGACGTCAAGATCGGCGAGCAGGGCAAACGGGTAGATGCCATCATCCGGACGATGCTTCAGCACTCACGCGCGTTACCCGACCGACGTCATCCCACCCACGTGAACGACCTCGTGGACGAATACGTCACGCTCGCGTATCACGGGGCCAGAGGGCACCTCGAAGATTTTTCGGTTCAGATCGAGCGGGACTACGACGAAAGGGTGGGCGACGTAGACCTGGCGCGGCAGGAGATGGGGACCGTCTTGATCAACCTGCTCAACAACGCTTTCTACGCCGTTCACGAGAAGAAGAAGGACCTCGGCGACGCCTTTACGCCAGTCGTAATCGTGCGTACGCGGTGCCTGGTCGACCGTGTCGAGATCCGAATCACCGACAACGGGACGGGTATTCCGCAGAACGCACGGGAGCACATCTTCGAGCCGTTTTTTACGACGAAGCCGGCCGGTCACGGCACGGGTCTCGGGCTGTCGCTCGTCTACCAGATCGTCACGCTGGACCACCACGGCGACGTTTCAGTCGAGAGCGAGGAGGGGGTGGGTTCGACCTTCATCGTCGTCCTGCCGGTGCGGATGGGCTCTAACGGCCTCCGGGCGCAGGTGGAATACGAACAGCAGGTAGCCTGACTGAACAATGGAAATCGGACCGATGACTTTTTGACCTGAAAACGAGTTGATCGTCTCCCGAACCCCTGTTGCGGGGATCGGGAGTGATCGGGGATCGTCCATGGACCGGTTCTTACTGACACCGTCTACCCTTCAGTACTTCATCATTTTCCTGCCGGCGGCCGTTTCGGCGGTGTACCTGTTCGGCATCCGGGGGAAGTCGAAGGCGACGTGGGCGCTGGCTGTGTTCGTTGCGATCTTTGCCGTCGGTGTTGGCGCGGTGTTTCTGGCGTCGGCGACGTCCGGCACGTACAGTGATTCGGGCCGGCCTCCGCTTCTCCTTTCGGTGGTGCTGGCCCTTGCCGGAGCCTACGGATTCGCCGCGTACGTTCAGTTTGCATACGCCTTTCTGGAAAACCCTTTTCCGGACGAGGCTCGGCGGGCACTGATGTGGTCGTTAGGTATTCTGGCGGTCTATACGCTGCTCGTTCTGTTCCGACCTGGAGATTACGAGACGTCGCGTGTGTTGCTGTTTACGGTTCGCGCCGTCACGACGCTGGTGCTGTTTGCGTGGGCAAACGTCGTGCTTGGCCGGAAGTGGCTGCGAGCTCGCCGGGAAGGGGGTGCTGAAGGTGCACGAAAGGCGCGCGCCTATGCGGCTTACCTCGGGGCGAGCACGTGCTTCATCGCCGCGCTCGTCGCGATGGCGATCCCGGCCGAAAAGTGGTCGGGCGGGCTGGCGCACCCGGCGGACGTCGTCTTCCAGACCTTCCTGCTGATCTTCATCTTTGGGCTCGTGCTCGCCTACGTGCACTACTCGCCGGAGCCCACGACTTTTCAGGTGAAGCTGGTCGGCCTGGCGCTGATCCCGACGATGTTTTTCTTCTCGATCTCGATCCGTGCTCTGCATACCGGTGAACAGCCTGGCCACAACGTCACGTATGCACCGGAGGACCGGCAGATGGTGCGGTTCGAAGCTCTTAGCGGCGGTCGGTACGACGTTAGCAGGGAGTCGCTGCCTCCCCGAACGGAGGCTGGAGAGCGGCTCGACGCCGGGGATCAGGCGTGTGCGGTCACCGGCCTCGGCTTTGCTTTTCCGTACGCCGGGGCGGCGTACGAGACGGTCTGTGTCGGGAAGGTCCCCGTCGTGTTTTTTGAGGGGGCGCCCGCGTCCGTGACGCCGGCGTCTTTCTACGACGCCACACCCAAGGTGGCGCCATTCCTCGTCGATCGTATGCCGGCGCAGGAGGTGTCGGTGTGGCGCGCGCCGGGGAGTGCGGTTTTGACCTGGCGCGCACCGGCAGAAGGCGGGCGCGAAAGCCGGGTGGGGCTCGTGCTCGAAGAAAGCGGCCACATGGCCTTCCTGTACGACGGCATCGACACCGGCGGGAGAGCCGGGGTGGCCGGTTTCCATCCTGGCGGCCTGGACCTGCCCGTCTCGTTCGTTCGGCTCACCACCGTGCCACCGTTCACCACGGAGCCCGGCGTCGTGGTGGCCGAGGACTTCGTGCGAAGCTACCGGGAGGCGGTCCATCCCCTGATGGCGCGCCTGGCAGGCCTGCTGATGCTCGCGACCTTGCTCATTGTGGTGGGCTTCCCGCTCTTTTTCCGGGGCATCCTGCTAAAGCCCCTCCAGCGCCTGCTCGAAGGGGTCGGCCGGGTCAACGAAGGAAAGCTCGGCACGTTCGTCGACATCCGCACGATGGACGAGATCGGCGTGCTGACGGCCAACTTCAACCGGATGTCCGACACCCTGAAGGCCGCCGACGAACAGCTTCGGCGGCACGCGGGCGAGCTCGAGGAGCAGGTTGAAAAACGCACCTCCGAGCTTCGCCGGTCACTCGAAGAGCTGAAGTCGGCCCAGGACCAGCTCGTCCAGCAGGAGAAGCTCGCCTCGCTCGGGCAGCTCACGGCGGGCATCGCCCACGAGATCAAGAACCCATTGAACTTCATCAACAACTTTGCCGCCATCTGCGGCGAGCTGACCGAGGAGCTGTACGAAGCGTGTACGGAGAACCGTGACCGCACACTCGGAGAGGTCACCGGCATCCTGGATTCGATCCTGGCCGATCTGCGCATGAACGCCGAAAAAATCCAGGAACACGGCAAACGCGCGGACGGCATCGTGAAGAGCATGCTCCTGCATTCGAGGGGTGCGCCGGGCGAGCGAACCCTCGTGGATCTGAACGGGCTACTCGACGAGTACGTCAACCTGGCGTACCACGGCGCCAGGGCGCAGGCGCCGTGTTTTTCGGTGAAGCTCGTAAAAGAGTACGACCCTGGGGTCGGGCAGGCGTCAGTTGTCGCGCAGGACATGGGCCGCGTGTTTCTGAACCTGGTCAACAACGCGTTCCATGCCGTCGCCGAGAAATGCAGGAAGGCAGGCCCGCCGTACGAACCGGTGGTGACCGTCCGGACGCGGCGTCTCGACCGGCAGGTAGAGGTCACGGTGGCCGACAATGGCGGCGGCATCCCAGAATCGATCCGCGAGCACGTCTTCGAGCCGTTTTTTACGACGAAGCCGACGGGCCACGGCACGGGCTTAGGCCTCTCGCTCGCGTACGAAATCGTGACGGCCGGCCACGGCGGCCGCCTCTTTTTCGAATCGACCGAAGGGGAGGGGACCACCTTCCACGTCGTGATCCCGGCCGAATATGAGGTAAACGTCATGGAGGAGAAACCTCAAACCGTTGCCGCAGCCAGGGACGTGAAATGAACGAATTGTGGGAACTATACATTCTTTAATCGGAGATACAGGGGTGGGCGATAAATTGGAAGGCAGGTTTGCAAAAGACCGGGCAGACTTGGGTCGGATGGCAAAAGACGCGAATTAAATGCGGCAAAAGTGGTTGTGGAAGTGAATCCACTCGGTTACAATGTCGTAAAGCGTTTGACGCCTAGAAGAAAAGGATTATTACGGGCCCTTCGAGTATTGTGATGGATTCTTCGCGCTGGATGGAACTGGAAAACGTGTTTGAAAAGGCGCTCGAGCTGCCTCCACAGCAGCGGGCGTCTTACCTGGAGGAGGTGTGTGGAACGAGCCAGACGTTCCGTCGGCAGCTGAAGTCGCTGCTCGAAGCGCACGAAGCGGCCCCGGCGTTCCTTGACGACCTCGGATCGGAGCTTTTGCCTTTTCACAAAAAGCAGGAAGACGTCGTGGCGAAAGAGCCGCTATCGGACGTGCACCACCTTACAGGCCGCAGCATCGCGCACTACGAAGTGCTCGAGCTGGTTGGCGGCGGTGGGATGGGCGTGGTGTACAAGGCCAGAGATACCAGGCTTAATCGGGAGGTCGCGCTCAAGTTTCTCCCACCCGAGTGGAGCAGCGATCCGGGCGCCAAGACGCGTCTGCTGAACGAAGCCCGCGCTGCGTCGGTGCTCGACCACACGAACATCGGCACCGTGTACGAGGTTGGCGAGACGCCCGACGGCCTCCTCTACATCGGGATGGCGTACTACGACGCCCCCACTTTGGCCGACCGCATCCGGCAGGACGGGCCGTTCCCGATCGAAGAGGCGATCGACTTCGCCATCCAGATCGGGCAGGGCCTCATCAAAGCCCACGAACGCGGCATCATCCACCGCGACATCAAACCGTCGAACGTGCTCGTCACCTCGGACGACATCGTCAAGATCGTCGACTTCGGCCTGGCCAAGGTGACGAGCGTAAACATCACCAAAAGCAACGTGACGCTGGGCACGACGGCGTACATGTCGCCCGAGCAGATCCGCGGCGGGCGCGTGGACCACCGAACGGACATCTGGTCGCTCGGCGTCGTGCTCTACGAAATGCTTGCCGGACGGCGCGCCTTCCCCGGCAACGACGGCATGGCGGTGTTATATTCGGTCGTTCACAACGACCCGGAACCGCTGCGCCGCATCCGCCCCGAGATCCCGGCCGAGCTCGAACGGATCGTCGGCCGCGCGATGGCCAAGTATGCCGACGCCCGGTACCAGTCGGTAGACGAATTCATTGACGACCTTCAGGGTTTTATGATCGGCGATTCGCTCAAGCGTTCGACGGTGGCGGGATCCGGATCCATCTTTACGGAGCCCTCCACTCCGTCCGGTTCCCACCTCCTGGACTTTTCCGCCCCTGCAACGTTCGACGGCGAAACCGTAGCGGTGAACGACCGGCCGATCCGCGTGCTGGTGGTGGACGACGAGCCCGACCTCGAGCTGCTGATCCGCCAGCGTTTTCGGAAGCAGATCCGCAGCCGCGAGATGGAGTTCCTCTTTGCCGGCGACGGCGTGGAGGCGCTCGATCGGCTTCAGAACGAGGAGGGGGTGGACGTCGTCCTGACCGACATCAACATGCCGCGCATGGACGGCCTGACGCTGCTCCTGCACCTGGGCAAGCTCGACCGCCTGCTGAAGGTGATCATCGTCTCGGCTTACGGCGACATGGAGAACATCCGTGCGGCGATGAACCGGGGTGCTTTCGACTTCATCACGAAGCCGATCAATTTCGAGGACCTCGAGATCACGATCCGGAAGACGCACCGCGAGCTCGGTTTGCTCCGTGAGGCGCACGCCCTTCAGCGACGGCTCTCGGCCCTCCAGCGCGAGATCGAGATCGCCAGCCAGATCCAGCTCTCGTCGCTCCCGACGCGCTTCCCGGCGTTCCCGGACCGGTCGGAGTTCGACATTTACGCAACGATGATCCCGGCGCAGGAGGTGGGCGGCGACTTTTATGAC
This sequence comes from uncultured bacterium, assembly GCA_966250015.1. Lineage (GTDB taxonomy): Bacteria > Bacteroidota > Rhodothermia > Rhodothermales > DASSAV01 > CBINFS01. The sequence goes on from CBINFS010000057.1 coordinate 13,208, forward strand.
TTCTTCCTGATCGACGAGCACCGGCTGGGCTTCGTCCTCGGCGACGTCTCGGGCAAGGGCATCGGTGCGGCGATCTTCATGGCGATCACGCGGACGATGCTGCGCGCCACCGCCCTCCGGGGCGTGACGGCCGACGAGTGCGTCACGCACGTCAACCGCGTCCTCTACCCTGAGACGATGCCGCAAATGTTCGTCACGCTCGTCTACGGGATCATGGACACGCGGACGGGCGAGGTGTCGTACTGCAACGCCGGGCACCACACGCCGTACGTCATGAAACCCTCCGGTGAGGTCATCCAGCTCACGCGTACGGGCGGCCTTGGCCTCTGCCTGAAGCCCGACTTCGTCTACACCGCCGAACGCGTCGTGCTCGAACCGGGCGACCGGCTCTTCCTCTACAGCGACGGGGTGACCGAAGCGGTGAACCAGTGGCACGACCGCTACTCGGACGACCGCCTCCTTGAATCGCTGAAGGAGGTGGGCTACGTGACCCCCGCCGAGACGATCCGCGAGGTCTACCGCTCGATCACCCGCTTCTCCGACGGCGTCGTCCAGAACGACGACATCACGATGCTCGCCCTGAAGTACCAGGGAAACGGGTGATGGAACCAACCCGCAGGCCGGCCGTCTTCTGCGAACATCAACTTTTGAGGGGTATCTATGGCTTCTTCCCGCCTTACCCGCCACATCCGCGCGCCCCGCTCGCGTGTGTACCAGGCCCTCATCGACCCGGATGCAATCAAAAAGTGGGACGCGCCCGACGGCATGACGTGTGAGGTTCACGAGTTCGAAGCCCGGGAAGGCGGCCGCTTCAGGATCTCGCTCAAGTACGAAGAACCCACCGGCGCCGGGAAGACGACCTCGCAGACCGACACGTACCACGGCTACATCGCCCGGCTCGTCCCGGACGAGATGGTCGTGGAGGTGATCGAGTTCGAGACCACCGACCCTTCGCTGCAAGGCCAAATGACGACGACGATTACACTTTCGGACAAGGACGGGGGCACGCTTGTTGAAGCCGCCCACGAAAACCTCCCGCCAGGCCTCTCACCCGCCGACAACGAGCTCGGTTGGCGCATGGCGCTGGACAACCTCGCAGCCCTGGTGGAAGCCGCGTAGATCCGCACCAGGTGTGGCTTGATGCAAAAAGACGTGCATCCTCGATTATTCAACCTGTTTTCTGTGTATTCACGGTACAAGCCTTGCCGATACCCTGAATACACAGCCTTAAGGATGCCGTGCCCCCTACCAATTATCGGTTATTCCCGCTCCTGATCTTTTCTCTGGCAGCAGTGCGTTCGGGATGCAACCTGCTGGTCGCCAACGAGCAGTCGGAACGTTTGTTGGGCGACTGGAGGCTCCAAGAGATCCACGTGGAAGGCCAGATACATCCGAAATCCACCACAAACTACCATATTCGCTTTTTCGAAAAGGAATTCGGCGCCACGTTTCTTTGCAACGACTACGGTGGCAAATACAAGGTCTTCGGCCGCTGGATAAAGTTTGACGACGTCTTCAATACACTGGCCGGATGCCCCGACGGAGGGCATTACGACATCATTGAAGAAACGGTGCTCGAAGCGGAGTCTTTTAGCGTCGAAGGCGGCCGGCTTGTATTCTACAAAGACGGCCAGACGGCCGTGTTCGTAAGGGTGGAGGAGTAGGGTGCACTACCGCAGCATCAATGTTGCACTTCTCGTGCTAGTGCTTCTGTAACAAGGGTATTTAGACTGACGCCTCTCCGCATGGCCGTAATATGCGCCCTACGATGCAGCTCGGGGTCCATGCGCACATTCAATTTGCCGGAAAACGGTTTCGTAGGAGTACGCCCTGTTTCCTGACAATAATCGAGATAATCATCGACGGCTTCGTGGAAGGCACGCTCCAGCTCTTCGACAGACGTTCCTTCAAAGAACACATCGTCTTCTGTATCGGCCAGGTGGCCATGAAAAATATTATCTCGTTCGTCGAAAGTGATGACCGCCGTGTACCCTTTGTATCCCATGATTTGCCCCTCAACCTGGTGTTGAGCCGTGCTCCCTGAGAAAGTCTCGAGCCGCCTCTACCGCGTAACGCCTGGCCTCAGTACCGGGATGGAGCCGGTGAAACGTCTTAACCTGGGCTCCCAACTTGATGCGGATCCGTGATCCGGCCCCTTCTGTTACCTCAGCACCTACAGCCTCAAACAAGCGTTCGATATCCGACCACTTAATGTTTGATAGGGTGAGCTGCTCGAAAACCCGCGCGAGCGTAGTGCGGTGCTTTTTGCACAGGTTCACGGAGGACCAATCAAAATCGATTGTGGCAATTTGGTACTAATACGTGGTACTAATGATCGTGCTTCACGCCAAGATGAATCAACCTTGAACCTGCATTGATTACCTACTTTTTGATAACTCATTCTGCACTATGAATAATGGGCAGCAGCGTGCGGGACCAGAGGGCGTAGCCTTTTTCGTTCAGGTGGAGGTCGTCGTCCAGGAAGAGTGAACGGTCGGGATTGCCGTCGGCGTCGAGCATGGGCGTGGCGACGTCGGCGTAGTAGAGGTGATCCGTCGCTTCGGAGAAAGCCTCGATGAGCTCGTTGGCGGCTTTCATTTGCGGCCAGACGTTCATGCGTACGGGGCTTGGCTTGATCGAGACGAAGATTATCGGCAGGCCGGGCTTCTCCCGGTGTACCGCCTCGACGAACGCCTTGTAATCGCGCAGCACCTGCTCGGGCGACTTGCCCGAGGTGACGTCGTTGTCGCCTGCGTAGAAGACGATCTTCGACGGGTTGTACTGCGGGAAGAGGTCGGGCAGGTAGTGGAGCACGTCGGAGATGTGCGACCCGCCGAAGCCCCGGTTGATGACCTTGAGCTCCGGGAACGACTTCGCCGTGGGCCACATCCGGATGCTCGAGCTGCCGATGAACAGGATGGCGTTCTCAGCCGGCGTGTTCTTGGCGTCCCAGTCACGGAAGGCCTGGATTTCCCTCTCAAACCGTGCCGGGTCCGGGTTGTCCTGGGCAAAGAGCAGGGATGGGGTGAGGAGAAGGAGAACGAGCAGGTACTGTCCGATACGGATACGCATATAGCAGTTCGGGTTATTCGATTGGTACAACGATTCGCCTGCCCATGATAATAACGGTAGCCGAGGGGTACAAGAAGAGCTTGATGGTTGCACACCTGTACTGCCCAACGAGACTATTCCCGATAGCCTTTGCCAGGGTTCAAACTATCAACTAAAGAGAATTTCAGTAAACGAGGAGTAAGGTCTTATTATGTCATTTAAAAGGTGTACAGGTCGTCGACGGTGACGTCTAGGTGCGAGGCAATCTTTTGTAGAGTGGCCGGGTGTGGTTCTTGGACGTCGCCTCGTTCGATACGTCCGATAGTCTTCTGTGTAATACCCGGAAAATCAGACTGTGTAAGGCCACGTTGCAGCCTCAAACGACGGATGCTCCCTCCAAGGGATTCGTCATTATTTATCAAATTCTTTCTGGCCGCTTTCCGGTAAACGGGGTCATGCTCGTAAAGGATGGCGTCCGTCGAAGCCTCGTATTTACCCAATCGAACAGTCTGTCCATAGTCCTCGATCGATAAATCGTTCGGATCTGGATCTGGACCGTCCGGGTTTTTTATGAACCAAGACAGCGGTACGACTATACGAGTAAGATCACCCCGAACAAAGAGTAAGACGTTGCTTTCTTCGATGTAGCTGGCACCAATGATCAAGTCTTTTCGATTGTCAGCGGTAAGTATCTTTATTAGCTCGTCTTTGGGTACTATACACGTCACGCTGCCATCAACTACCCTACGAAAAACGGCTTCAAGGGCCATCTTGACGTCCGGCCGGAGTGGTTGAAGAACGAGCAAATCCGGTTTTTTGTGTTCTTTTGTGACGAAAGTCGAGAGTATACCTGCGGGCCACTCGGATTTTTCCGCAACGATCAAATCTTTTCCTTCAGCACCTTTGAAGTACCTATTGAAGCTTACTTGACTATTAGCCCTGTAAACCTTCGGAGCCCCAATGCGGAAACGCCTTCTCTTTTTCTTACTTGATTTACTGGATCGTTTCAAAACCGAGCGTTCCATGGCGTCATACGGTATTGTATGGGTACATAGCGTTCCAGGCCTCGACGTAGTCCTCGTAGTGGTTGAGCAGGTATGTCAGGAGGTCACCGGGCACCCGATTGGGATCAGGCTTCCGATCGAGGAACGATTTCTCGCGGAGGCCGAACCGCCAGCTATCCGTTTTATGTAGCAGGGTAACATGTGGGGGTTCTACCCTTTCCCTGTCACGAATCTTGAGCTTCCACCCACGTTTTTCCCACTTCGGCGGCAATGGGAAGGTTGTGGCCATGTAATGCTATTCATGAATGTCCTTTTTGTTTCATTTTAAAAAAAGGACATTTTGACTTTGTACCGATCCTGTTTACATAGGTTACGAAATACACAGGTAATAAAACGGACCCGGCGGTTCCTTGAGAAAAGCAACCCGGCCCGATGAAATGGATTTGGAGGGCTGACGTGATTACTCCAGCTCCTTGATCTTTATGTTTCTGAACCACACGGGGGCGCCGGCGTGTTTGCCCTGGAAGCCGATGTAGCCCTTCGGCGGAAGCTCGGCGGCGGGTTTGCTCAGCCACGCGGGGATCTCCGAACCGTCGGGGTTCGTGGTGGCCGACGTCCAGAGGCTCATGTCCATCTCGTTGACGAGCTCGCCGTTGAGGACGATCCAGATCTTGCCGTCCTTGCTGGTGATGGTATAGCGGTTCCACTCGCCGGGCTTTTTGACGAGGTCTTTCTCGGCGGGCTTACGGCCGAAGAAGGCGGCGTTCTGCCAGGTGGCGGGTGCATTGGCCCATTCCTCGTGGAAGTTGTCGGCAATCTGGATCTCGATCGAGTTGGGGATCCAGTTCCTCCTGTCGCTCGCGTGTACGATGACGCCGCTGTTGGTGCCGGGCGCGGTCTTGAATTCGAGGTCCAAGATGTAGTCCTCGTACTCCTTGTTGGTCCAGATGGCCTGGTCCTCGGAGGCGGTGAACACACCGTCTTCGACGGTCCAGACGCCCTCGGGGAAGGTGGCGTTCGAGAGATCCGGCTCGAACAGGTCCACCCAACCGGATTCGGACGTGTCGGGGTGGCCGGTCGGGGGAATCTGCGCGAAGAGGGTTCCGGTGCAGAGTACGGCCAGTAAAACCGTGGTTAGTGTACGTTTCATGATGGCATTTTTCGTTTGGAAATGGGATGACCGGTAAATATCGTTAATAGTCCAGGAATCGTGACCATCAACCGGTGCCCGTATCAAAATTGTTGATATTTAATCATATGATGCCCGATGGAGTGAGCGGGAAGGTACGGTAAAAGTTCGGTTAACACGCTCGAATCGCCCTCTGTCCGCAAAACATTGTACTTCCCGGACGTACAAACGAGAGGAATCCGAGGGAGGCGACCCATGAAGATCTTCAGCACGCTCATACTTGCAGTTCTGACGCTCGTCGGGCTCGTGGGTGACGTGCGGGCGCAGGTCGAGGGCCAGGTGTATGCGAACTCCGACGCTCCGGAGCGGCTGGTGCGCGATGGCGGGCCGATTTTTCTTGCCGGAATTGGCGACCTGACCGACTTCTTCTATCGGGGCACGCTCAATCCGGACGGCACGCGGGACGGCGACCAGCTCGAGCTGATCGTGGCGCTGGCGGATCAGGGTGCAAATCTAATCACCGTTGCGGTCGTCTATGGCGCCGCCGGCGAGGTCCCTTTTGCACCGTGGGATCCGGACGACCAGAGGAGGCGGCTCAACGACGACGTACTCGACCAGTGGGACCGCTGGTTCGCAGAGATGCACCGGCGTGGTATCGTGGCGCTGGTGACGCTCTACGGGGGAGGCGTCGATCCCGGCAGGGAGCTGGGGTGGCCGATGGATGCCGCCGGGTCGTTGCATCCCGACGAGCGGCGGTTCATCCGTAGAGTGGTCGACCATCTCGAGCGGCATCCGAACGTCATCTGGGGTGTCGGCGAGAAGGGCAATACGGCGGGCGCCCGGTGGCCACAACGCGCCGAGCGGATGGCGCGCGAGATCCGGGGCGAAGACGGCGATCGGCACCTCATTGCCGCATATCTTTACGAGGGCATGCCATTCGACCCGGATTCTGAGGCCCCGATCGATCTGTACGTGCTGAGCTCCCGTGACGTAGAGCCGGAGACGCCTTCAGCGCTCCACGCGTATATACTTGAAACGCAAGCGGCCATACCCGGACGCGCATTGCTCTGGGTGGGTGGTCCACTCCAGGAACAGCTGGTGAGGGAGGGGGACCGCCAGGGCGTACGACAGCGGATGTGGGCTGCGGCCATGGCGGGAGCACACGTGGTGCTGAACGGCCTGGATAATGACGAATGGGCCGCCGGCCCGATGCAGGACCTGCGGCGTCTGCGTGCCTTTCTCGAGTCGACCGAGTACCACACGATGGCGCCTCACGACGACCTCGCCGGCCCCGGCACCCAATACGTCCTCGCGCTTCCGGGTCAGCGGTACGTAGCCTACTCGTCAGGCGGTGCGACGCGGGTGGGGTTGAGGAAGCTCGAGGCCGGCACGTACGACCTCACGTGGTTCGATTGTGAAACGGGGGCGTCGGTCGTTCAGAATGGCGTCGAGGTGGCAGCGGGCAGCCAGTCCTGGTTCAGGCCTGAAGGGATCGGACCCGAGCTTGCCCTGTACGTGCGACTCTCGGAGGCAGGGGTGCAGCCGGAAGTGACAACTGTGGACGAAATCCCCGAAACGAGGCGCAGTCGGGCAAGGGGAAACGAGGCACCGGTGGCGTATTCGAGGTCGACGTTCACGCTCTCCGGCGAGCCGGTGGCCATTACGCTCCGCTTTACTGACCCGGACGGCGGTCCCGGGCCATATTCGGTCGTCATCACCGAGCCGCCTTCTCACGGCCATATCGAAGGATCCGGAGCCTCTCTTCACTACATCCCCGACCCCGACTTCTCCGGCGTTGACCGGTTCAGCTGGTTGGTACACGACGGCGCCGAGGCGTCACAGACGGTTACCCAGCGCATCGAGGTCTTGCCGCACGTTTCGCCTCAATAGGGCTCCCTGTTTCGTGAAGGTCCTTCTTCACTTCGTTACTCACGATGATGAGTTGGGGGTATGGCGAAAACCCTCGAAATTGTCATTCCGAGCGACAGCGAGGAATCTT
>CBINFS010000058.1:0-20014 GCA_966250015.1 uncultured bacterium
GGGAGCATTTCTTTCTATCACCGCTAGAGGAAGCCAGATGGGCTGCACTTCGGGAAGATCCCTCACTGACGTTCGGGATGACATTTTGAGAGGTATCGACATTCTCCTGGCCTCGTCATCACCAACAGTGCCCCAAATTTGTCATCCCGAATCGAAGCGGGTGAGGGATCTTCGTGAAACGCGGCCTTCGAGAATGGCCACAAGGGCGCGCACAGCACTTCACGACCATCAGAACCAGCCAGTAACGCCGCACTTCGGGAAGGTCCTTCCTCGCGAGGCTCGTCAGAATGACTATTTGAGAGGTGCAGGCGACTATTAGGGCTTACTACTGAAGCCAGCGCCCCACTCTGTCATCCCGAATCCCGCGAAGCGGGTGAGGGATCTTCGTCAAACGCGATCTTTGAGAATGGCCACAAGGACGCGCACAGCACTTCACGACCATCAGAACCAGCCAGAAAAGCCGCACTTTGGGAAGATTCCTCACTTTGTTCGGAATGACATGGTTTGAGGTGTTCCGCAAATCCCCCACTTTGTCATCCTGAGGAACGCAGTGACGAAGGATCTTTATGAAACGCGGCTTTTGTGAACGGTAGTGCGGGTACGTACAGCAACAGGGATCCGTTTGTGCCAGCCGGAATGGTCGCACTTCGGGAAGATTCCTCGCATCCGCTCGAAATGACAATAACATTGGAATGAGCACCCCCAGCCTTGCACCACACAAAAAACAAGGCCGTCCTTGTCGGGGCGGCCTTGAATGAAAAGCCTCTATGGGGTCACCGCGGCAGGGTTGACGAGGCGCTCGGCAAGGCTCGATAGCGTCTGATCGACCGACTTCTCCTCTTCGAGCGTCTTCCCTAACAGGTTTTTCTCCTGCGTCCGCCCAAGAGTCTTGGCGTAGGACGCGACGGTTCCGTAGGCGGCGATCTCGTAATGCTCCACACGCTGGGCCTGGGCGATCAGACCGGCGTCGACGACCTCCGCGGGCGCATCCGTCCCAAACAGGGTACCCGATTCCTTGATGAAATGGTTCGCCTCTTTGATCAGGCCTTCCATCGCCTGGCATTTTTCACCCCCGGGCCGCTTGTTCAGCATCTGAAAGATCTGATCGAGGCGGTCGCGGTGGGTGCGGGTCTGATCGAGGTGCAGCCGAAACGCATCTTTCAGCGCGGGGTGCGTTGCTTTGGCTTCCATGATTGGCAGGGCGTCGATGAGCTGCGTCTCCGCGCTGAACAGGTCGCGTAGCTGCATGACGTACAGCTGTTCAAGATTCTCCGGCTTCATTTCCTTCTCTCCATCTTGATTGTCGTGTTCGTTCACAGGCTATACAGGACAAAATGAACCGGATGGTTGGTCCGTGCTCCGTGTGACGAATAGAATACTTCTGCACGGCTCGCCCCTGTCACGGCTTTCGCCCATACGACGGCTCTGTGCGAGCGGATATACCCTCCTGCCCGTCACCATCCGCCGGACGCTCTTCTCGGATGATGCGCACCGCTCCCTTTTCAGGGCGTATGCCTGAGCCCAGCCGTTGAGCCCACACCTCCGTGAACTCCGCGCCGAGAAGCACGATCATGGCCGAGTAATACACCCACACCAGCAGGATCGCCAGCGCTGCCGCCGCGCCGAACGCCTGCCCGGGATTGCTCTGGCCGATGTAAAGGCTGATGAGAAACTTGCCAGCTTCAAAGAGGACGGCGGTAAAGAACGCCCCTACACCGACGTCTTTCCACGCAACTTTGGCGTCGGGCAGGAACTTGAAGATCGTCGCGAAAAGCAGGGTGATGACGGCAAGGCTCACGGCCGTATTGACGATCCACACCGCCGCCGTCGAGATGCCGCCCGGGAGCATGCCCCCGAGGTGGTTGGCCAGCACGGAGATCAGGGCGCTGAGGACGAGCGAAACGAGCAGCAGGAAGGCAATCGTCAGTATGAGTCCAAACGACAGCAGGCGCTTCATCACGATCACCATGATCCCCCCTCTGGTCGGGTCCGGCTTCACCGACCAGGCCCTGTTGAGCGCCGTCTGAAGCTGAGCCAGGGCTCCCGTGGCGCCGAATAGCAGACCGGCGATCGACAGGATGAGGCCCAGCGAGAACCCGCCCTGCACTTTTTCCCGTGCGCTCTGGATCATCGTCTGGATCTGTGCAGCCGCATCAGGGCCGACCATCGAACCCGCCTCGCTTTCAATCCAACCCTGCACTTGCATCGGATCGAGAAACAACCCGAGCAGCAGAATGATGATGACCAAAAGCGGCGGAAGGGAGAAAATGGTGTAGTAGGCGAGCGACGCCGCCATCTGCGGACATTCGTCCCGGCTGAATTGCAAAAAGGTCTGTTTTATGATGTCAAAACCTTTCTTAACGGCTGCCATTCTCGTTTACCCGTTCAGACCAGTTGTAGCCCGTCCTCTCTAAACGCAAAAGCACCCGTCCCGGTGCGAGCCTTCCCGCGCCGGACCGGATGCTTTTCGGCTAAGTCACACTTTATTACCGGATTTCGGCTATTGGTCTGCCGTCAGCTCCTCGTAAGCCGTCCGGATCGCATTTTGGAGTACGTTCCTGCGGTCCGGATGCTGGTGGTCCGGAAAACCGGGGATGTGCTCGACCCCGATGAGCTCCTCCACCGACGACCCCGCGCTTATGCCCTTCTGCACGTATTCGAGCAGTCCGGTCAGGAAGTCGCGCTGCACGAGCAGGTCCTCCCGGCTCCCGGTGACCGGGAAATCGGGGTGGCTGTGGCCGAAGATGAAGAGTGTATCCTGGCCGAGGTCGTTCACGGTCGATTCGAGCACCGTGACCCAGTTCCGGATGGAGGCGCCGGCGGGACGGTCGATGTAAGGGGGCGTCCGGTTGAAGACGAGGTCGCCCATGTGCGCGACGTTGGCGTTCGCGAAGAGGATCACCGCGTCGCCGCTCGTGTGGGCAGGACCGTAGTACTTCAACCGCAGGTGCTCCCCGCCAATGTCTTCTTCCCAAACGTCGCTGAACGTGGTATCGGCAAAGACCTGGCTCGCAGCGTTATCGCTGCCAGCGGTCGCTCGGCGCTGAAGCTCGGGCACGTTTTCGTGTGCGAGGATACGTTTGGTGTGGGGCTTGAACACGCCGTTCCCCGACGTGTGGTCGCCGTGGTGGTGGGTGTTGATGACCAGGTCGAACGACCTGCCTGCCCTCTCCATCAGGCCGCTCCGGCACTGCTCGGCTGTTGCGGGAAACTGGGTGTCGATCACCACCAGTGCGTCCGGATCGACCAGATAGCCGATGGTACCTCCCTGGCCCGTGAAATAACCCGTGTTGCCCCGCAAATCCGTAAACGGACCGTCGAACGGCCTGCCAAGCACGCGAGACAGCGGCAGCAGGCTCAACCCTGCCGCTACGAACTGACGACGGTTCATGGACATGGCAAAACTTCAGGATGAATGAATGTGAAGGAATCGTGTGGAATAAACTGCACGGATCCCTACAGTTGCAATCCCCCACGCCCTCAGACGGCGTCCATGTAGAAGCTTACAGCAAGAAAGTGACAGATGCTTCCCACGAGCACGAAGACGTGCCAGATGGCGTGGTTGTAGGGAAGCCGTTCCCAGGCGTAAAACACGACGCCTCCCGTGTACATCAGCCCGCCCGCCACGAGCCACCACAACGCCGACTGCGGCGTGGCGTCGAGCAGCGGCCCCATCCCCAGCACGACGAGCCAACCCATCGCCACATAAAACAGCAACGACAGCCTGTCGAACCGGCCGGTGAAAAACAGCTTGAAAAGGGTTCCCGTCAGCGCAATTGCCCAGACCAGTATGAGCATCTGCCACCGAAGGGGATCCGGATACACCAGCAGGAGGATCGGCGTGTAGGTGCCCGCGATCAGGAAGTAGATTGAGATGTGGTCGATGATCCGGAAAAGCCGTTTCAAGTGATCCGACCGCACGATGTGGTAGACCGTCGAAGCCGCGTACATCAGGATGAGCGTCGCCCCAAAAACAATGGCGCCGACCACCACGGGCGGCGTACCGCCGGTAATCGCGAGGTGAAGCAGGAACCCGAAACCGACGAGGCTGAGGACGAGCCCGGCGCCGTGCGTGATGCAGTTCGCGATTTCCTCGCGAAAATGCGCCAGCTCTGAACGGATGGCTTTTTGCGCCTTATCCACCGCCTTTACGGCCGCCCGTGCAGGGGTTGTATGTCCGTTCTCGCTCGCCCTCATTACCGTTGTTCCCGATCCGATATCCTGGAGATTCGGATCAATTCTGCAATACAATTGAGAAGGGTGAATGAACGGGCGCGCAAACAGGTCCGCATTTCGCCATATTTGCCCGGATTTTCAAAGATTCACCGACACAAACGAAACAGGGTGGCGCCCCAGCCGGACGCCGCCCTGTTTTCCTGTTTAGCCAGACCCTTCAGATCACTGAGGCTAGTCGGCCTCCACCTGCACGACGTCCGACCGGGGAATCTGCCTCGGCAGGTACGGGTGCGGGACCAGCGGGAATTCGCCCGTGAGCGACTCCAGGAAGGCCACCAGCTTTGCCTGCTCTTCCTCGGTGAACGTCCGCCCGAGCTGCGACTGGCCCATGATCCGCACGGCTTCCTCCAGCGTAGCCGCCGAACCGTCGTGGAAGTAAGGGAACGTCAGGGCGACGTTCCGAAGCGGCGCCACCCGGAACACGTACTGATCCGCTTCGGACTCGGTCACGGCCGCGCGGCCGACGTCCTCCGAACCCCTTACGTGCGAGAATGCGGCGAAGCTGTTTCCACCCAGGAGCGGGCCGTTGTGGCACCCGATGCAGCCCGCCTCCTGGAACAGCGCAAGGCCTTCCTTTTGCTCGGGAGTGAGTGCGTCGTCGTCCCCCTCCAGGTAGCGGTCGAACGGAGAGCCCGGAGTGAGGAGCGTGCGCTCGAACGCCGCAATCGCCTTTGCGATGTGGTCGAAAGTGATCGCCGTGTCGGCCTCAGGGAAAGCCGCTCTAAAGAAAGGCTCGTAGCCCGTTTCCCGGAGGCGTTCGACGGCTTCCTCAGGCGTGAGGTCCATCTCCACGTGCGCCTGAATGGGACCCTTCGCCTGCTCTTCGAGTGTCGGCGCCCGGCCGTCCCAGAACTGCGACTTGAGGAAAGCCGCGTTGAAGACGGTGGGACTGTTGCGCGGCCCCGTCCTCGCGCCCTCGCCCATGGCTACCTCCCGGTGATCGACGCCGGCGGCGCCCACGACGTGGCACGTGTTACACGAGATCGTGCCCGAACGCGAGAGCTTCGGCTCGAAGAATAGCTTGTGGCCCAGCTCCACCCGCTCAGGCGTCGTCGGATTGTCTTCCGGCGCAGGCGCCTCCGCAGGCAACGGCTGAAAAAGCGGCGAAACGTCCTGCCGGACGCCATCCCGTTCGTCGCTCCGGCACCCCGCAATCCCCAAAAACAGCACTATCAGAGCGCCGATCGGTAAAACAATCAGGTAAAAGCCCGAATTCTTTCGAAATCGATCCATCGTGTTATCTCAAACCTGGGATACAGAATGGAAGATTGCCGCACCCGCAAACCGGCATGAAACCGGTTGGAGGTGAGTCACCGTCAATTAACATGTTAGCCGGCTTCCTTTCAACCTCGCACGCACCGTGAGACCTTCCGAGGAAGTAATAAAGCGGCAACTACGCCGGTTCGTCGCTGCGTCCGGCGGGATCGAGCTCGAGGACGCGTCCCCTCTCGATTTGTAGAACGCGGTCGGCCATGCCGGCCAGCGCGGGATTGTGCGTGACGATGACGAACGTCTGCTGGTACGTGCGGCTCAGACGCAGGAGCTCTTCGTGGAGTGACTCAGCCGTGCGTACGTCGAGGTTTCCGGTGGGCTCGTCGGCGAGGATGAGGCCGGGCCGGTTCATCAACGCCCTCGCCACGGCCACACGCTGCTGCTCCCCACCCGACAGCGCCGACGGCCGATGATCCGCACGATCGGCAACCCCGACCGCCTCCAGGAGCTCCATCGCACGGCCTTCGACCTCCGAGAGCTTCTTGTTCTGGATCAGCGCCGGCATCGCCACGTTCTCCAACGCCGTAAACTCGGGAAGCAGGTGGTGAAACTGGAAGACGAACCCGATCGATCGATTGCGAAAGGCCGCAAGCTGCTCGTCGTTTTTCCGGAAGATGTCCTCCCCGTTGAAAAGCACCGTTCCTGAGTCCGGGCGGTCGAGTGCGCCCAGCAGGTGCAACAGGGTGCTCTTGCCCGTCCCGCTTTCACCGACGATGGCGATGACCTCTCCGGCCTCCACCCGAAACGATACGCCGTTCAACACCTCCAGCTTCCCGTTGACGGTCGGGTAGCTCTTCTTAAGGTCAATCACGTCCAGAAGCGGCATGGGGTGCAGTTGGTATCTCGGCGTCCGAGCTGGTGGAAGGTGATCAACCCTCCCTCCGCTCGATACCGTATTTGTTCATTTTGTTGTAAAGGTGCGACCGCTGGATGCCGATTGCCTCGGCGGTCTTGCTCACGTTCCAGTCGTTCTCGTCGAGCTTTCGGATGATGAACAGTTTCTCGGCCGAGTCCCGGAAGTCGCTGAACTGGTCGAACTCGTCGAGTAAACCGGTTAGGGGGTTCGACGTAGCCGCCGGTCCGACCTGGACGTACCGTTCGACGTCGCTGACCGAAATGGTCTCGCCTTCGCTGAGGATGAGCAGCCGCTCGACCACGTTGTGCAGCTCACGGACGTTGCCCCGCCACTCGTACCGTTTCAGCCGTTCGAGAGCTTCGTCGGAGAACTGCTTCGGCTCGACCCCGTTTCGGCGCGACAGACGCTCACAGAAATGCTTCGTGATGATCGGGATGTCCTCGCGCCGCTCACGCAGGGGCGGCACGTTGATCAGGATCACACTCAAGCGGTGGTAGAGGTCCTCACGGAACTTGTTCTCTTCGATCTGCCGGAGCAGGTCCTTGTTCGTGGCGGCGATGACCCTCACGTCCACAGGGATCGCGCGGTCGCCGCCCACTCGGGTGATGCGGTTCTCTTGTAACGCTCTGAGCACCTTGGCTTGGGCCGACAGGCTCATGTCGCCGATCTCGTCCAGGAACAGCGACCCTCCGCTGGCCTGCTCGAACTTCCCGATCCGCTGCTTCATCGCACCGGTGAACGACCCCTTCTCGTGACCGAACAACTCGCTCTCGATCAGCTCACTTGGGATGGCTGCGCAGTTGACCTCGACGATCGGCCCGTCCTTGCGGTTGGAAAGGTGGTGGATCCACCGGGCCACGAGCTCCTTCCCCGTCCCGGGTTCGCCCGTTATCAGGACGCGCGCATCCGTCGGCGCCACGCGCTCGATCGTCGCCTTGATTCGGGAAATGGCCGCGCTGGTCCCGATGATCGGCGTGATCTCCCCTTCCTGCTGCTCCGTGATCGCCTGCTTCATCCGGCGGTTCTCGGTCTCGAGGCGGCTCCGATTGAGCGCGTTCCGGATGGTCAGCAGGAGCCGATTCAGATCGGGTGGTTTCTCGATGAAGTCGTATGCGCCGAGCTTCGTCGCCTCCACCGCTGTCTCTATCGTCCCGTGGCCCGATATCATGACCACCGGCAGCTCGGGCGCTTCCTTCGAGACGATCTGCAACACCTCCATGCCGTCGCGCTTCGGCATCTTGATGTCGAGCAGCATCATGTCGTACCGGTTCTCACGCACCTTGCGCAAGGCTTCTTCGCCGTCCTCCGCCTCGTCTATTTCGAACTCTTCGAACTCCAGGATCTCACGCAACGTCCGCCGGATGCTCGGCTCGTCGTCGACTACTAATATCGTGGAAGTGGACATAGTACTCCTAACGTTGGTCCGGTTGTGATCCGAAATCGGCATCAAGGTACGCAACCACACCGACCGGCGCATCGTTCCGCCGGGGACTTTTCAACGTTTACCCTCCATATCTGATCTCAAACAAAACAAAAAGGGCAGGCCGGAATGGCCTGCCCACTTCAATTCGTGTAAGAGCACCCCCTCAGTTCGCCGAACCCCTCTCCATGGCGTTGACGCGGGCGAGGTAGAAGTCGATCCCGCCGGCGGTGGGAGACTCGGGGAACAGCTTCTGAATCTCTTGATACACGCTGCGCGCCTTGTCGTATTCGCCAGCCTTTTCGTAGGCGCGGCCGGCGTCGAGCAGGTATTGCGGGGACGTCAGCTCGTTTTTGTAAATAAGCGCAGCCCGGCGGTAGAGGTTGCCGGCCCGTTCGTATTCCTCACGCTGCTCGTAGATCGCCGCCTCGGCAGCCAGCGCAGAGGCGCCGATGATGTTGTCGTCCTTATCGTACCGCTTGAAGAACGTGAGCGCCTGATCGTACTCGCCGAGGCGGAAGAGGGCGTCCGCCGCGTAATACGTCGCCATGTTGCCCGTCTCGGTCGAGCCGTATTTGTTTGCGATCTCGATGAGGCCGGTTCGTCCGTCGACCCCGTCGAGCGCGGCGCGGTAATCCCCCTGCTCGTACACCCGGACGATCTCACCCAGCAGCTCTGCGGCTTTACGGTTCTGTGCGGATCCGTACAGCATGATCCCGATCGCGATCACCACTACCGCAGCCACGGCGCCAAGCACGCTGTAGACCAGCTTCCGATTCTTGTCGAAGAAGTCCCACGCCTTTGCATAAAACGTTACGACCTGATCCTGGCGAAGCTCTTGTCTTTTGGAGATCTTTTTCGGGGGTTTGATGGCGGACATAAGAAGTTTGAAATCGTATCGGTTAACGGAACTTACGCCACACGCAGCCGGGTACATTAGGCCGATGAGTCCACATGTGGCCACAGAAGGGAAAAGATAGACGTTTTCAGAAAGAGCCGCAACGTACGCCCCCCGACGCCCTCTTCACCCGTTTTCTGGCGCGCTTAAACGCTCCAAAAAACTTACGTTTCCGGCGGCTCGCCTCCGCTGCTCAAGCCGTGGATTTTCGATGGAATCTTCATTAATTAGCCCCCTCGATCAAAACCGTATGTGGTCGCCTTTCGTTAGATTACAGGCTGTCCAAATAGAAATCACTCACCAGTAGATAAGAGGTCATTTTATGGCAATCAAAGTAGGCATCAACGGGTTCGGACGCATCGGGCGCCTCGTCTTCCGCGCCATCCTCGAACGCGGCGACAGCGACATCGACATCGTCGGTGTAAATGACATCACCGACGCCAAAACGCTCGCTCACCTGTTCAAATATGACTCCGTCCACGGCACCTACAAGGGCGACGTGAATATCGACGGGGACACCCTCGTCGTCGGCGGCGAAAAGTTCAAGGTGTTCTCCGAGCGCGAGCCGAACAAGCTTCCGTGGGGCGACCTTGGCGTCGACGTCGTCGTCGAATCGACCGGTATCTTCACCTCGCGTGAGAAAGCCGCCCTCCACCTCGAAGCAGGCGCGAAGAAAGTCATCATCTCCGCCCCGGCCAAGGGCGAAGTCGACGCAACGGTCGTACTGGGCGTCAACGACCAGGCACTCACTGGCAACGAGAAGATCATCTCGAACGCAAGCTGCACGACGAACTGCCTGGCCCCGATGGTCAAGGTGCTCGACGACAAATGGGGCGTAAAACGCGGCCTCATGACCACCGTCCACGCCTACACGATGGACCAGAACCTGCAGGACGCGCCGCATCGTGACCTCCGGCGTGCCCGCGCAGCTGCGCTCTCGATCATCCCGACGACCACCGGCGCCGCCAAGGCCGTCGGCCTCGTGCTACCCCACCTGAAAGGCAAACTCGACGGCTTCGCCCTCCGCGTTCCCACGCCGACCGGCTCCGTCACCGACCTCGTCGCCGAGCTGAACGCCGAAGTCACCGCAGCAGAGATCAACGCCGCCATGAAGGAAGCCGCCAACGGCGCCCTCAAAGGCATCCTCGAATACACCGAGGACCCGATCGTCTCCGCCGACATCGTGCACAACCCGGCGTCCTGCATCTTCGACTCACAGCTTACCATGGCCAACGGCAACGTGGTAAAAGTGATCGGATGGTACGACAACGAATGGGGCTACTCGAACCGCACCGTCGATCTCATCAAAAAGATCGCGTGACCGGCTCGAGCAGATTCGCCAGACTAACCTGATCGTAAAGGGAGGGTGGACCTGCTCCATCCTCCCTTTTTCATCCGCCATAGATCCCCAGCTCACCGAATTCAACCCCGTTTAGAACCGACTATGAGCAAACTCACCCTCGACGACCTCGACCTAAAAGGCAAACGCGTCCTCGTGCGCGTCGATTTTAACGTACCGTTGAAGGAAGAAGACGGAAAGCAAGTCGTCACCGACGACACGCGTATCCGCGCCGCCCTTCCGACGATCAAAAAGATCCTCGACGCCGGTGGCAAGGCGATCCTCATGAGCCACCTCGGCCGTCCGAAGGGTGGTCCCGATCCCAAATACAGCATGGAGCCCGTCGCGGCACACCTCGGCGAGGTCCTCGGCAAAGAGGTCAAGTTTGTCGCCAACACGGTAGGACCGGACGTCGAAGCGGCCGTCAATAGCATTCCGGAAGGCGGCGTGCTCGTCCTCGAAAACACCCGGTTCATCGCCGGAGAGACGAAAAACGACGAGGAGCTTTCGAAACAGCTTGCGAAGCTTGCCGACGTCTACGTCAACGACGCATTCGGCTCGGCACACCGCGCCCACTCGTCCACCGAAGGCGTGACGCGCTACGTCAAACAGTCCGCCATGGGTTACCTGCTCCAGCGTGAGATCGAGTACCTGTCGAAAGTCCTGGAGGACCCCGAGCGTCCCTTCGTCGGCGTTCTGGGCGGCGCCAAGGTATCCGATAAGATCGGTGTCATCGAATCCCTGCTCGGCAAAGTCGATTCCCTGCTGATCGGCGGCGCCATGAGCTACACGTTCCTGAAGGCGCTCGGCCACAACGTCGGCGCCTCACGCGTCGAAGACGACAAGCTCGACGTTGCGAAGGACGTCTACGAGCGCGCCGGCGGCCGGATCAAGCTGCCGGTCGACCACGTCGTCGCGAAAGAGTTCAGCAACGACGTCGAGCACCGCGTAGTCGAAGGCGACATCCCGGACGGCGAGATGGGCCTCGACATCGGTCCGAAAACCGTCCAGCAGTACCAGGAGGTCCTGAAAGGCGCAAAAGCAGTCGTCTGGAACGGTCCGATGGGCGTATTCGAGATGTCGAACTATGCCAAGGGCACCCTGGCCATTGCCGAGGCGCTGTCGGAGGCCACGAAGAATGGCGCCACCACCGTCGTCGGCGGCGGCGACTCCGTGGCGGCCATCACGCAGATGGGGTACGACGACAACGTCAGCCACGTCTCCACCGGCGGCGGCGCCATGCTCGAGTTCCTCGAAGGCAAGGTCCTCCCCGGCGTCGCGGCGATTTCCGAGAAATAACGCTGCTCGTTTACTAAGAAATTAAGGGGCGGGAGCAAACACTCCCACCCCTTATTTATTTCTTAACTTATTTATATAGCTATATCCTAGTGAGATAGGCATAGCCCAACCATCCCCTCGAGGGGATCATAGGGGTGTAGAAATCAGATAGCCCTTTACACTTCCGCCTTTGCTTTTCCTTTCACTACGGCCCAGAGGAGGCCGCCGATGGCGCCGGTTACGGCGGAGCTGAGCGTTCCAAAAATCAGTAAGCTGACCGGGACGTCGCCGAGCAGCACCGACAACATGATGCCAATCAGCCCGCAGAGACCGCCGGCTATCGCCCCGCCAAGGGCAGCCGGACCAAGCCCTCTCTCACGGGCAAGGTGAGCGTAAATGTGACCCGCGATCAGCGAGAAGAGCATCCCACCAACCGCAAACAAAGACGCTATGGACGTGCTGTAATGCCCTGCAACCACCATCAATACCTGTAACACCGTGCCGATAATCGTCGCCCGTTGGAGCGCCCGTGCATTGACCGCCATACCGTACCTCCTTAGTAGAGACTGGTTATTGAGTGTATGTGACGTACTGCTCCTTTTCGGCAAAACAACACGTGTCCTACGGTAAAATAACCTCCGCCGTCTGGTCTTCGACGTAGCGTATGCTGTGGCCCGGTATCCACTCGCCGTTCTTGAGGTACTCCGACTTGCTAATCATACTACCGTCCGGCTCGATATGGCTCGTCGAGCGTACCTCCGTGATGCCCTCCGTATTGCCCGTCACCGCCTCTTGAGAGAACAACTTGTTTCCCTCGACCTGCAACGTGCCCTTCGTGAAAAAGCCCGCCGTCGTGAAGTAGTGGAACACGAGCGCCTCCTCGTTCGGGTCCCACATGACGATCGTCTCACCACCGTATTCGCCATTGTTAAGGGAGTGCAGGATGCGGAGGGCCTGGCCGTTCAGCGCGAAATCCCACCGCGACACGTCGACCATCGGCTTTTCGGGCGTCGACTCCTCGAATACGCCGCGCCACGTCTTTCCCGCATACGGTCGAAACACTTCAAGGTGTTTGTGAATGTTCTGCGCCGATACAGGCAGCACGGACATCATCAGGAAGACGAGCAGAAATACCGGAACGTAGCGTTTTTTCATGAGCGGTTCCTCCGATTGGTCTGTATTTAGCCTTCGAAAGCCTTTACGAGACGCTGGATCGCCTGATCGTCCATCGGTACGAGCTCGCCGAGCGGAACGGCATTGATCAGCGAACGGGCGCTGAACTCGGCCACTTCGAGCCGGTCGAACGTCTCGAGCAGCGACGATCCCGTCACCAGGATCGCGTCGTTTTGAATTAGGATCGTCGAGATCCCGTTGCCCAGCGTATCGGGAATGGTGGTTACGTTCGAGTACTGGCTGCCGTACGGTACGAGCGGCAGATCCTTGAGCATCAGATAGCTCTCGGGAATCGTGCGGGTGTTGATCGGCTTCCCCGAAATACAGAACGCCGTCGTGTTGGGCGACTGCGTCGAGATGATCGAGTTGATGTGCGGGTGGCGCCGGTAGATCGCCTGGTGCAACCGCACCGACCGGCTTGGCGTCTTTCCCCGCTCCCGGTGGCCGTCGCGGATCTGGACGACGTCTTCCGGACTGATGTATCGCCGGTCCTTTCCCGTCGGCGTGATCAGGAAGTCGTCGCCTCGCCAGCGTGCCGACACCGTCCCGTACGTGCTGATCATCAGGTGCTGGTCGCAGGCACGTTGTACCAGTCGGCAGATCTGCCCGCGCAGGGCGCGCTCGTCGGCCGGATACGACGTGGCGTCGAATTCGGGCAGGAGGTAGTCGCGGTGCTCGAACTGGTTGATCTGCTCGTCCGTGAGCAACCCGGGCTTGCCGATCTCGTGCGCCTTGATGATCGTACGGGCGCAAAACTCCAGGGTCTCGAACCGCTGAAACGCGTCGAACACGTCCGAGCCGCCGACGACCGTTCCGTGGTTCTCCATGATGATCGCCATCGACCCGGTTTCGAACGCGCCCGCGATGCTTTCCCCGAGCGCCTCGCTGCCGGGTAGCTCGTATCGCGCATAGCCCACTTCGCCGCAAACGTGCTTCGCTTGCGGGATTACCCGCGTGTTCGGGATCTGCCTGACGATGCTGAACGTGACGAGCGCCGGAGGGTGCGCGTGGACGAGCGCTTTGATGTCCGGACGACGCTGATAAATCGCCCGATGGAATGGGAGCTCCGATGAAGGCCGGTGCGGCCCGCTAACCGTGCCGTCGGGGTGGACACAGACGATGTCCTTCTCGGTCAGGGTCCCTTTGTCGATGGTCGCCGGCGTGATCCAGATGTCCCCGTTTTCGTCCCGGATCGACACGTTGCCGCCGGAAGTGGTCGTCATCCCCCCTTTATATATCCGCGCCATGATCATCGTGATTTGATCGCGCGGATGCAGTAATGCCAGATTCATTGTTTTTTCCTGTCTGATTGCTATCACCGAAGTTTACGCAAGTCCAGACATCCGGTCCAACTGCCCGCCGGAGACCGGAACCCCTTTTTTGTCCACCCCCATCAAAAACTCACGCTCGCATCAATCAGGCTAGGAAAAACAACCTCTGGCGCAGCCGGGAAGATCACATCTGCATCAGGACCAGGACGAAAAGCAGGCCGATAAGCAGGATGACCATCCAGGCAAACGTCGCCGGGCGCCGGTAAAACGGCTGGTCAACCCCGGTAAGTTCGCGATTAAACGAGTCTTCCATGATCAGTATTCGTAGAATCCCCGCCCCGTTTTTCGCCCAAGGTAGCCTGCGGAAACCATCTTCCGGAGCAACGGGCACGGTCGATATTTATCGTCCCCCAGCTCGTCGTGGAGCACTTCCAGGATGTGGAGGCATACGTCGAGACCGATCAGGTCGGCGAGAGCGAGGGGGCCCATCGGGTGCGCCATGCCGAGCTTCATCACGTCGTCGATACCGTCCCGTGTGGCCACACCCTCCATCAGGCAGAAGATCGCCTCGTTGATCATCGGCATCAGGACCCGGTTCGAGACGAAGCCCGGCGAATCCTGGACGATCACCGGGCGCTTACCGATCGCCTCGGCGAGCAGGCGGACGCGCTCCACCGTCGCGTCGCTCGTTTGCAGCCCTCGAACGACCTCGACGAGCTCCATGACGGGGGCCGGGTTGAAGAAATGCATGCCGATCACGCGCTCCGGCCTGTTGGTCTGGCTTGCAAGCCACGTGATCGAGATCGACGACGTGTTCGACGCGAGGATCGCATCCTCCCGCGCCTGCTTGTCGATCCCTTCGAATATCCTGGCCTTATCTTCGCGGCGTTCGGTGACGGCCTCGATGATGAGCTCTGCGTCCTTGACGTGCCCGTCGTAACGGGTGCGCACCGTGACGCGTTTCAGAGCCGCTGCTGCCTCTGCCTCGGTGAGGATTCCCTTCTTGACCTGGCGCCCCAGGTTTTGCTCGATCGACGCCAGAGCCGCCTTCAGCACTGCGTCGCTCACGTCCACCAGCACCACGTCGCGGCCGTACCGGGCAAAGACGTGGGCGATTCCCGCACCCATCGTCCCGGCCCCGATCACGGCTACGCTTCGGATCTCCATGGATCTACAGGTCTGACGGTTCGAGCCGGCCTACAACGCCTTTACCTCGGCCACGAGCTTCGAAATTGATTCCTTCGCATCTCCAAACAGCATGCTCGTGTTGGGGTTGTAGAACAGCTCGTTTTCGATGCCGGCATAACCCGGGCGCATACTTCGCTTCAGCACAATCACGCGCCGCGACTTGTCGACGTTGAGGATCGGCATCCCGTAAATCGGGCTGGACTTATCGTGACGGGCAGCGGGGTTCACCACGTCGTTCGCTCCGATCACGAGGGAGACGTCCGTCGTGTCGAACTCGCCGTTGATATCATCCATTTCATACAGGTCCTCGTACGGCACGTTCGCCTCAGCCAGCAGCACGTTCATGTGCCCCGGCATGCGGCCGGCAACCGGATGGATGGCGAACATCACCTTCACACCCTTTTGCTGCAATTGATCGGCCAGCTCGCGCACAACGTGCTGCGCCTGGGCGACCGCCATCCCGTACCCCGGCACGATCACCACCTTCTCGGCGTACGAGAGCAGCACCGCTACGTCGTCCGCCGTCGTCTCGTTGACCGTCCGCCCCTCGGGCACGGCTGGTCCGGACGACGACGTGTCCGACTCCTGGCCGAACCCGCCGAGCAAGACGTTGATCAGCGACCGGTTCATCGCCTCGCACATGATCTTCGTGAGGATCAAGCCCGAGGCGCCGACCAGCGCGCCGCTTACGATCAGCGCCGTGTTGTCGAGTACGAACCCCGTCGCCGCAGCCGCAAGGCCCGAGTACGAGTTGAGCAACGACACCACCACCGGCATGTCCGCCCCTCCAATCGGGATGACCAGAAGCACGCCCAGAATGAGCGCAGCGGCGCCAAGTGCCACCGCGGCGTAGACGACCGACTCGGGCACCTGCGGGAAGTCATCACCGGCAACGATCATATACACCGTAGAAGCCACGGCGACCAGAGCTAGCAGCAACGTCAGCACGCGCATCCCGGGGAATGAGATCGGATTACCCGAAACGTGCCCGCCCAGCTTCCCAAAGGCGACGAAGCTCCCCGAAAACGTCACGGCGCCGATCAGGATACTCAGCGCGATCGTGATGGCCAGCGCGGCGGTGAAGACCTCCCCTCCTCCCGTCTGCGGCAACGACGCCATTGCCATGGGGCCCACCGGTCCGCTCTCGGCGATGATGCGTGCAATCTCGGCGCCGGCCACGAGCGCCGACGCCAGACCGCCGGAGCCGTTGAGCGCCGCCACCATCTCGGGCATGCTCGTCATCTCGACCTTTTTCGCCAGCACCCACCCGATTGCCGTCCCGATCAGCAGGCCAAGGATGAGCAGCACCGGATCGACGATTTGTTTGATCAGCAGTGTGGCTACCACCGCTACGAGCATGCCGACCGCCGAAAGCTGGTTGCCTCGTCTCGCCGTCACAGGCGACTGCAACCGCTTCATCCCGAATATGAACAGGGCGGCTGCCAGCAAATACGCAAGATCTATGATCGACTGAATGGTTTCGGACCTCATGGACGTCGAAGTATCAGAAGAATGGGGTAAGAGGGTGAGCTGGAAAAAAGGAGTCAGGCAGGCGTCTTCTGGGCGACTTTACCGTCGGAGGCTACCGGAGCTGCCGGCGTCTTCTTTTTGAACATCTGCAGCATCCGGTCCGTCACCAGGAAGCCGCCGACGACGTTGATCGTGGCTGCGATCAGAGCAAAAAAGCCGATCCAGGTCGCCCAGGGATCGTCCACCATCCCCACTACCACCAGCGCCCCGACGATCGTGATGCCGCTGATCGCATTCGAGCCGGACATCAACGGCGTGTGCAGCGTCTGGGGGACCTTGCTGATGACCTCGAATCCAATGAATGAGGCGAGTACGAACACGATGATGTTTTCGAGCATGACGGCTATTGATCGAGTAACTAAAGAATGGGGTTGATCCCTGCAATTCGCGGCAGGGCTTCAGGCGGCCAGCAGGGTCTTGACGCGCTCGTTGACGACCTCCCCGTTGTAGGTGAGGCAGGCGCCTTTAAACACCTCGTCCTCAAAGTCGGTCTTGAATCCTTCGGCCGACGCGAACTCCAGCAACATGGCCCCGACGGTGCGCGCGTACATGTCACTCGCGTGGATCGGCATCGTCGACGGCAGGTTGAGGGGACCGAAGATCGTAACGCCGTGTTTCGTCACAGTTTCGCCGGGTTCGGTCAGGACGCAGTTGCCGCCGTTCGGCGCGGCGATGTCGACGATGATCGAGCCGGGCGCCATTGCCTTCACCGCCTCCTCGGTGATGAGCGTGGGGGCAGGGCGGCCAGGAATGAGTGCGGTCGTGATCACGACGTCCGACTTTGCGATGAACGGCACGAGCAGCTCGGTCTGACGGCGGGCTTTTTCCTCCGCTAGCGCCTTGGCGTATCCGCCCGTGTCCTGCATGTCGCCTATTTCGAGCTCGAGCTCGACGAACGCCGCGCCGAGGCTCTGGACCTCCTCACGGACCGCCTCGCGGATGTCGTACGCCGACACGCGAGCGCCGAGCCGACGCCCGGTCGCAATGGCCTGCAACCCCGCCACACCGGCCCCTAGCACGAGCAGGTTCGACGGCCGGATGGTGCCCGCAGCCGTCGTCAGAAGCGGGAAAAACTTGGGGGATGCCTCGGCGGCCAGCAGAACGGCCTTGTACCCGGACACCGCCGCCATCGCCGACAGGGCGTCCATCTTTTGCGCACGCGTGATCCTCGGCACCAGCTCCATCGCCATCGCCGTCACCCCCTGCTCCGCGAGCATGCGGACGACGTCCGGCGCGTCGAACGGATTCAGAAATCCGACGTAGGTGCTCCCCTTTTTGAGCAGGCCGACCTCCTCTTCGTTGGGAGGCTGCACCTTCACGACGACGTCGCTGCCGAACGCCGTCGCCCGATCGACGATCCTGGCGCCCTCCTTCTCGAACGTCTCATCCGGGTAAAAAGCCTGATTGCCGGCTCCTGATTCAACTACTACGTCAAGTCCTTTTTTCTTCAGCCGGGCTACGACTTCCGGTACCATCGCCACTCTTCGCTCGCCGGGAAGGGTCTCGACGGGAACACCAACCGTTAATGCCATCTGATCGTCGATTATCCAGAGAAGTTAAAAAAATGATACCCC
Source organism: uncultured bacterium (assembly GCA_966250015.1). Lineage (GTDB taxonomy): Bacteria > Bacteroidota > Rhodothermia > Rhodothermales > DASSAV01 > CBINFS01. Next base: position 18,036 of record CBINFS010000058.1, read on the forward strand.
TGAAAGCAGAATCCTTAATCTTACTACAGGGAAAGCACGGATGCAACGATTATTTAACATTCAGGGGTTGAACGAGTGAAGAGGCTGGGCTGAAACAGCAGCGCAGGTGAGGGACCCATTCCGGGTGAAATGGAGGATTGAGCGATCGAACCGAGTTCAAAAATCTGGGGCCCTCCGCCCCGCCCGGCTACACTCCATTCCACCCGGAATGTTAGAAAACAAAGAGATGAGCCTGCGCCAATATACGGAGCTTTCAGCGCAGGTGTACGATCACTGATGCAATTTTACCGTTAACCGTTGGCCTTTTCGAACACATCCATAAAGTCGATCAATGCATCGACCGATTCGAGCGGCACGGCGTTGTAGATCGAGGCGCGGATGCCGCCGACCGACCGATGCCCCTTGAGCGCGAGCAGGCCTTCGGCCTTCGCCTCCTTTACGAACTTCGCCTCGAGCTCCTCGTTGGGCAGGCGGAACGTCACGTTCATCTTCGAGCGTGCGCTCGGCTCGGCCGTGCCCCGGTAGAAGTCGGTCCGGTCGATCCGTTCGTACAGGCGGCGCGCCTTCTCGTCGTTGATGCGGGCGATCGCGTCGATGCCGCCCTGCCGGTCGAGCCAGCGCAGCACCTTCTCGACCACGTACACGGCAAACACCGGCGGTGTGTTGAAGAGCGTCCCGACGTGCGTGCCGTAATCGAGCATCGTCGGAAGCGGCTGGTTCCGCTTCTGGAGAAAATCGTCGCGGACGAGCACGAGCGTCACGCCGGCCGGCCCGAGGTTCTTCTGCGCGCCCGCATAAATCAGCCCGTACCGGCTCGGGTCGATCCTGCGGCTGAGGAAGTCGCTCGACGCGTCGCAAACCAGCGGTACGTCGACCTGCGGGTCCGAATGAAACTCCGTCCCGTAGATCGTATTGTTCGACGTGAAGTGCAGGTAAGCCGCGTTGGGATTCAGGTCCCACGTCGAGGGGTCGGGCAGGTAGCTGAAGTTCCTGTCTTCACTCGACGCCGCCACACGGGGATTGCCCAGGAATTTGGCCTCCTTGTAGGCTTTTTTCGCCCAGACGCCGGTCAGCAGGTAATCCGCCGATCCGTCCTTTGGCAGGAAGTTGAGCGGCACCTGGTGGAACTGCATCGAGGCGCCGCCTTGCAGGAAGAGCACGTGCCACTCTTCACCGAGGCCAAGCAGCTTCCGGAGCAACCCGTCGGCCGACTTGGTGATCGCATCGTACTCGGGCGAGCGGTGGCTGATCTCAAGGACCGTCGTCCCGATCCCCCGGTATTCCGGCAGTTCTTCTTTTACTTCGAGCAGCACTTCCTCCGGCAGAGCCGCCGGCCCCGCCGAAAAGTTGTGCAGCCTTTTATACGCCCTCTCGGGCTCCAGTCTGGTCTCGACAGGTTGCTCCATGATGGTATATCAAGTTTGTTATGTACAAAAAAAGGGGGGGCGTTTCACGAAAACGTAAAATAACCCCCCCGCCCCTTCAACAAAAGTCCCGATCAGGTAATAGCAACGATTCTCCTCCCCTTAAGGTCATCTTGACGACTTTCCGCCAATGACGCAGATTTTCCATAGTTGTTTTTGTCGGGATGCAGACCGAGGGCGGGACGTTTAGTACTACCGAAGACACTACACAGATACGTCATCTCCGCGAAGGCGGAGATCCAGGGATGGGTTGCAAAGCGGTGGAGGCAGGCCACATGCTCGCATGGATTTACTTCGTCAGTCGCTTCGCTCTTGTCGGCTCGGAGGCCGGAATGACGGAGGGTTAAGGTGTACGGCAGAAGGACAAACGCAGCCATTGGACCGGCTTGCCACATCGGTTTTAATGGGCACCAATTCTGAAATCGCCGGGTTGCGCGTAGGGGATCCATCGCGCGTTTAGCGAACGGCGCTCACGGCACGACCTGTCTACACTTGCACCGAGCAGTCGGCGCCGTTCGGTACGGGATGTGGGTATCTTGGGGAGAGATGGATCCG
>CBINFS010000059.1:0-19921 GCA_966250015.1 uncultured bacterium
GATTTCAAAGGGGTTTTCTGCTTCTCTTTTGACCCGGCAAAAGAGAAGGAAAAGAAAATGACACTCTTAAGGAATAGATCTACCCCTCAGTCGCCCCGCGATGACTTTCCTGTCTAGGCTAGCACATCTTGATACCACCATAAGCGCCAGTCCGAGAGGTAGCACTTCGGGAAGATTCCTCACCCGCTTTGGGGTTCGGAATGACAAGTAGAGAGGTATCGGCAATTATCTGGCCTTGTAATTACCGCAAAGCCCCTGAATTGTCATCCCGAATCCTGCGAAGCAGGAGAGGGATCTTTATGAAACGCAGCCTTCTGAATTGGCAATGAGGGTACGCACAGCACATGGGAACCCTCGTAACTAATCGGAAAGGCCGCACTTTGGGAAAATTCCTCCTCACAAGGTTCATCGGAATGACAGACTCTATGGTATCACCTATACCACACCGTCTTCATTCCGAGGAAAGTTTTGATGATGAATCCTCATGAAACGCGGCCGAAAGGATTGGCAAAGAGTGACCGCGTCGAGTTGGACGACAGAGAATCGGCCTTTTACCCCGAATTAACGCCCCCATTTCACACTTTTCACTTCTTCCCTCCCACTTCCTGCTCCTCCGGCCCTATTTTCCGCTTTCGTAGTCTAACGAACGGAATAGAGTACCCGTGCTGAGTAGACAATTTCAAACTGCCCATTCGTACGACCCGGACAACATGCCCGAATACAAGCCGATCGGGTGTTACGGGATCATCGGCGACACGCGGACGGCGGTGCTCGTCGGGTGTGACGGATCGATCGACTGGGCGTGCCTGCCCGACTTCGACTGCCCCTCGCTTTTCGGGGCGCTGCTCGATCCCTCTGCCGGGCGGTTCGCCGTGCGGCCTACGACCGCCTTCACGTCGCGGCAGTGGTACGAGCACGGCACGAACGTCCTCGTGACCGAGTTCACCACCACCGGCGGCGTGGTGCGCGTGCGGGACTTCATGCCCTACACGCGCCGGAAGGTGCCCACGGCCGAGATCTACCGCCGCATCGAGTGTGTGCAGGGATCGGTCGAGATCGAAATCCTCTTCGAGCCCCGCTTCGACTACGGCCGCGTCGTCCCCGAGTTCGAGATCTCCGAGTTCGGCGTGAAGGCAAGCTTCGGCGACGAAACCATCGTGCTCTCGACCGAGCTCCCTATGACGATCGCCGACCACCGTGCAGTGGGGGTCGCGCACATCGACGCCGGGCGCGACGTCTTCATCGTGGCCGACTGGGACGCCGACGCCGTCCACCCCGTCGCGAGCTACCAGCCCCACCGACGCCTCTGGCAGGTGCGGACGTTCTGGCGCAACTGGATCGACCGCCTCGCCTACCACGGCCGCTACCGGGACGTCGTCGAGCGCAGCCTGCTCACGCTCAAGCTGCTCATCTACGAGCCGACGGGCGCAATCATCGCCGCACCGACCACCTCGCTCCCCGAGTGGCCTGGCGGCCGGCGAAACTGGGACTATCGCTACTCGTGGGTCCGCGACTCGGCGTTCATCCTCCGCGCCCTCTTCGACGCCGGGTACATGGACGAAGGCACCGCCTACTTCGACTGGCTGCTCGGCCAGACGCTCGAAGGCGGTCCCCTCCAGGTGATGTACGGCATCCGCGGCAGCCGCGAGCTGCCCGAGATCGAGCTCCCCCTGCGCGGTTACCTCGACTCCCGCCCCGTCCGCATCGGCAACGGCGCCGCCGGTCAGCTCCAGATCGACATCTTCGGCAGCCTGCTCGACGCCGCCCTCCGCTACGACATGCGCGGCGGCCTCCTGACCATCACCGAATGGGAACGCCTCACCGACCTTGCCGACGAGGTGTGCCGCCGATGGCGCGAGCCCGACTCGGGGATATGGGAAGCCCGCAACGAGCCCCGGCACTACACCTACTCGAAGGTCTGGGCGTGGGTGGCCCTCACCCGCGCGGCAAAGCTCGCCGAGCAGCTCGGCGCCGCCTTCTCGACCCGCGAGTGGGAGCGCGAAGCGGAAAACATCCGCCGCGAAGTGCTCAAAAAAGCCTGGAATCCGCAACTGGAAGCGTTCACACAATCCTACGGCTCGGACGAGCTCGACGCGTCGGTGCTCGTCATGCCGGCGGTGGGGTTCATCCACGCCAATGACCCCCGCTTCCAGTCAACTATACGCGCCTGCCTCAACCGCCTCAAGGCCGGTCCCTACCCGCTGCTATACCGCTACCTCTCGGAGGATGGAGTCGGCGGTCCAGAAGGTGCTTTCCTGCTGCCCTCGTTCTGGCTCGTCGAAGCCCTCGCTCTGGCCGGCGACCTCGATCAGGCCCGCGTCACCCTCGACAGCCTCATCAGCCACATGAGCCCCCTTGGCCTTTACTCCGAGGAGATCCACCCCGAGTCCGGTATCCTGCTCGGCAACTTCCCTCAGGGCTTCAGCCACCTCGGCCTCATCAACGCCGTTTTCCGCCTCGAACAAGTCGAACACGCCACCACGGGGTGGTGAAGAACAGGCGGATGCTGAATGACGCGAAGTATTTATTCTCACGCGAATAACCGGCGATACACCAAAGCTTATAAGTAAATATTATTTCTCACATTAAACCCTAAAAAACCATTCCATCGAGGGGATCATAGGGGTGTAAAAAAGGCTGGCGCAGCCTTTATTTGAGCTGTATTACCCTGCACACGAGTCGTATTACCCGAACTGCGGTTGGTACCGACGAGGAAATGATTATCGCCCAAAATAGATATTTCACTACACTAAGGTGCAACCAGACCGTCGAAAGGCCTGCCGGGCGCCAACATGAATCAGAAGAGGCTCAGGCGACGGGGATTATTGCTCTTCCTCGTAACACGAGGCTCCGATCGGATCTCAACCATCAGGTCGAGAAGTGAGAGGGCAACGGCATCCAACTCGCTGGCCAGCTCGTCCCGGTTCTCCTCACGCAGTTTCTTTCCAATCATCTGAAGCCGCTCGATGCCGGCCAGGTAACGCTCCACACGGTCGCTCATGCCCGTCCTTACTCCTCCCGATACCACACATTTATTCCGATATCGGATAGTAAGTAAAAACCCCGGCTACTAAGTACGAGCCCGAATCAGGTAACAACCATGTTGCAAGAGGCCGGCGCTTACTCTTCCGCCTGACTCTCCAGTGCAAAACCGAGCCGTCGTGGCGCACGGGCGCGCTCGAGCTGCAGCTCCTCCATAATGCGCTCGTACTCCTTTTCGATCTCCGGCGTCACCGAAGGGCGCGTATCTCGGAGCGCCTTCTCGAATATCCGCATCGGGACCTCCCCGGACTCGATGTTTTCACGGAGGGTATAAAGCCCGGCGCGGCGCACGAGGCCTTCGAGGTCGGCGCCCGTGTAGCCTTCGGCACGTTCCGCGATCTGCTCCAGATCCACGTCTGCCGCCAGGGGCATGTTGCGCGTGTGAATCTGGAGGATCCTCAGCCGGCCTTCTGGTCCGGGCACCGGGACGTAGACGATCTCGTCGAAGCGGCCCGGCCTGAGAAGGGCGTTGTCGAGCAGGGTTGGCCGGTTCGTCGCGCCGATCACCACCACGCCTTGCAGCTCCTCGAGGCCGTCCATCTCCGCCAAGAGCGTGTTGACCACGCGCTCGGTAACGGCGGGCTCTCCGATGCCGCCGCCCCGCATCGGAGCGAGCGCGTCGATCTCGTCGATGAAGATCACCGACGGCGCCACCTGGCGGGCACGCTGGAACAGCCGGGACACCTGCTTCTCAGACTCCCCGTACCACTTCGAAAGCAGGTCGGACGACTTCGTGGCGATGAAGTTGGCTTCGGCCTCCCGCGCCACGGCTTTTGCGAGCAACGTCTTGCCCGTACCCGGCGGGCCGAAGAGCAGAAAACCTTTGGCGGGGCGAATCCCCATGCGCTGGAACGCTTCCGGCGATTTCAGCGGCAGCTCGACGCCCTCACGCAGCGCCTGCTTGACCTCGTGCAGGCCGCCGACGTCATCCCAGGTGATGTTGGGCACCTGGATCATGATCTCGCGCATCGCCGAGGGCTGCACGCGCCGCAGGGCGCCGGTGAAGTCTTCGGGGGTCACCGACAGATTGTCCAGGACTTCGGCAGGTATCTCCTTGCCGTCCAGGTTGATGTTCACCAGGTTACGGCGCAGGGCTTCCATCGCCGCCTCGCGGGTCAGCGCCGCCAGGTCGGCCCCGACGAAGCCGTAGGTCGTCCTGGCCAGCTCGTCCAGGTTCACGTCCGCCGTCAGCGGCATCCCACGCGTGTGGATACCCAGGATCTGCCGCCTGCCCGTCTGGTCGGGTACGCCGATGACGATCTCGCGGTCGAAGCGTCCCGGGCGTCGGAGCGCTTCGTCGATGGCGTCTATCCGGTTCGTAGCTCCGATCACGATCACGTTCTGGCGCGGTTCGAGGCCGTCCATCAGCGTCAAGAGCTGCGCCACGATCCGCCGCTCGGTCTCGCCGGTCACCTCGCTTCGCTTCGGCGCGATCGAGTCGATCTCGTCGATGAAGATGATCGACGGGGCGCTCTGTTCGGCCTCGGCGAAGATCTCGCGGAGGCGCTGCTCGGACTCGCCGTAGTGGCTCCCCATGATCTCAGGGCCGGCGATGTGGTGGAACGAGGCCTCCGACTCACTCGCGACCGCCCGCGCCAGGAGTGTTTTGCCTGTACCCGGCGGTCCGTGGAGCAGCACGCCCTTCGGCGGGTCGATGCCGAGCCGGTTGAACAGCTCCGGGTGCTTCAGCGGCAGCTCGATCATCTCCCGGACCTGCTCGATCGTGTCGCCGAGCCCGCCGATGTCGTCGTACGTGACGTCCATCGTCCGCGGCTCACCCGGCTCGACGTACTGCGGGATCAGCTCGATCTCGGTATCCTGGATGATCCGCACGATGCCGCGCGGGGTCGTGGACGTCACCACGAGCCGGATCTCGGTCAGGCCGAAAGCCCGCTGCTGGAAGAACTGCTGGAAGATGTCGGGCGGGAAGCTGGTCCGGTCCATGTCCGGCGTCTGGCGGTACACGGCCGTCGAGACGACGTCGCCCGCCACCACCGGCCGCTGGTTGAGCGTCCGGATCAGCGATTGGCCCGAGCCGGTCAGGCGTACGTTCTTCTGCGCGGGGGCGAGCACGACCTTCCGGGCCGGCTTCGCGTCGGCGGCCCGGATCTCGACGTAGTCCCCCATGCTGACGTTCGCATTTGCGCGGATCAGGCTGTCGATGCGCAGAATATTCAGCCCGGCATCTTCAGCATAGGGAAAAAGGGCGATGGCAGCCGTGGTGCGACCGCCTACAATCTCGATGATGTCTCCCTGTGATATGCCCAACAGGTCGGAGGCTTCGCGGCTCAGACGGGCGACGCCTTTGCCCACGTCTCGCTCATTTGCCCCGGCCACCTGCAGTCGAACACTTCGCCGGTTGTTCTCTGTTTCCGCCATCAGGTTCGGCCTCGTAGAAAAATTGGCTTTTATTTTGCTGCTCTCTTGTACTAAGCAACACTACGACGGTTGAAGACAGACACGTTGTAGTTTAAGCATTTTTACGAGTGTCTTCTACACGTACCGTCAGCGGCAAAATGCGCCGGACGAGGAAAAGAGGATGACCTTGACCGTCTACTCTTCCGTACACTATCCGGCTGCACGAGTCACGAAAGTTCTCCTCAAAGGTAGAAAAGGGCCTGTACTGCCACAAGGATCTTACAGGAAGTTGAGGTGATCACATGACGGAAATCGACGCAATCAAAAGGCCGTTCGATCGGTTTACCCCAACCGAAAGCGATTTTCCGGAGCCGTACGATGCCGAGTGTGTACGATTCTTATCCGGCCCCAGCCCCACGGAAACCTTCGGCCGTCTCCTGCTGATCTTCCTGTTCTACTCCCTGATCGGCGTGGCAGTCGCCGCCACCGGACTGTTCCTCGCCTGAGGCGGCGATGAGCTCCAGCAGGCATGCCAGAATGTCTTCTGTCGTGCAGGCAGGCTCGGACGGATTGTCAAGGGCTTCGCGGTCGTGGTATGTAATAGCCCTGTCGAGGAAAAAGACCTGAGCCTCAACGTCCTTATTACACGCCCGCTCGTAGAGAATCTTCGCCGCATTCGTCACCGCCTCCTTCCACTCCATTGCGGCGATTTCCTCGTCCGACGGGATCTTGAATTCACCCTCCCACGGCCACTTGATCTGCTCCATCACACGCCTCGCCAGTTGGTTTCAGAATGGCCTTAACCTACTGGACAGCGTGGGAATAGGAAAGGTTGGAATCGCAACCCGGCGTCAGGTGCGTGGCTCGATCCCGAGACGTTCTTCGAGCTCTTCGCGCCGGTTTCGGCTCATTGGAAGGCGCTTCCCGCCCTTCAGCCTCACTGCGTAGTCGCCTCCCGCACTGTAGAGCAGCGCTTCGATGCGGTCCAGCTGGACGATCGCACTCCGGTGCAGTCGGAAGAAACAATTTGGGTCGAGGCGTTCCTCGAGCACCTGCATCCGCTCGCGGATCACGTACAGCTCGTCGCCGACGTGCAGTTCGGCGTAGGCGCCGCTGGCCGTAATGTAATCGATCTGCTCAACGGGGACGATGCGCACCTGCCCCCGCATGTCCACCGCGATGCGCTCGAGGTAGCGCGGTTGCTCCCCGCCCCCTTCAGAATCCGCACCGGTCCCCTGCAACAGCACCGAAAGCCTGCTGCGGAGCTGGTTGACCTCGCGCAGGTCGTGCATCTGCCGGGCGCGCGTAAAGGCCATCTCGAAGCGCTCGTCGTCGAAGGGCTTCAAGAGGTAATCGATGGCCGCCAGGTCGAACGCCTTCAGCGCGTACTGATCGTACGCCGTCACGAAGATCACCATCGGCATGTTCTCCGGCCCGACCTCCTGCACGACCTCCACCCCCGTTCGCCCCGGCATCTGCACGTCGAGGAAAACCAGGTCAGGCTGGAGCTTCCGAATGGCTTTCACCGCCTCATTGCCGTTTTCGGCCTTTCCGACGATCTCGACCCCCTCCTGCTGCAACAGCATGTCCTCGAGCCGTTGCCGCGCCAGAGGCTCATCGTCTACGATCAGAACGCGCAGCTTTTTCGTACCGGTCATGGAACGTCTGTCCGAAAGGATCATCTTCGCCCGCTTTCGAGGCGTCAACGCTTCGTAACGGCTACCACGTGCAGGTCGGACGATCGGTGGAACGGGAGCGAGATCCGGGCTTCGAGCCCTCCGCCGTCTCGGCTTTCGAGGACCAGGCTGTGCCGGCTCCCGTAGAGGCTTTCGAGGCGCGCCCTGGTGTTGCGGAGCCCGACGCCCTCGGCCACCGTGCCCTCGCCGTCGCCCGAGGCGCCCAGACCCGGGCCGTTATCGTACACGCTCAGGTGCAGGAACTCGTCGTCCCGCCACGCACGGATCTCGAGCTGTCCTACCCCTTCGATTGCACTCACCCCGTGTTTGATTGCGTTCTCGACGAGCGGCTGCAAAATCAGGTTCGGCACCTGCGCGTCGAGCACGTCCGGATCGACCTGCTCGACGACGTCGAGCCTGCCCTGGAAGCGGATGCGTTGAATGTCGAGGTAACCGCGAAGAAACTCAAGCTCCTCTTGCAACGGCACTTCCTGCACGCCCGTGGACTCGAGCGTGTGACGCAGCAGCTCACTCAACCGCGCAATCATCCGGCGAACCCCGCGAGGATCGCGCTCGACCAGGCTCGACACGGCGTGCAATGTGTTGAACAGGAAGTGGGGGTTGATCTGCATCTGAAGCGCGCGCAGACGCGCCTCCGCAAGCTGAGCGTGAAGTTTTGACGCCTCTTCCCGCAGCCGAATCGTTTCCTCCTGCCGATCGCGAAAGCGCAGGAAATAGTCGCGCGCGATGCCCGCCGCCAGCACGGTGAAGTAAACGATCAGCTCGTCGATGAAGGCAAGATGGACGATGCCGCCAATGAACGTCGGTGATCCGCGCCGCATCGGGCCGATGAAATACTCCCACGACGCGTGGCCGATGTAGTTCATCATTATCGCCACGGCCACCGCCACCATGAGGTGCAGAAACAAGTTTCGGAACCAGCGCCCGTGCTCGAAGCTGAACTTTCTGGCCAGGAAGAAGATACCGGGCGTGAGGAGCAGCCATATCATGTACTCGAAGCCCGCGTGCATCACCTGGCCGGAGGTCAGCCCCTGGTGGCCACGCGGGTCGATTGCGCGCTGCCCGACGTTCAGCATAAAGATGAACCCCCAGAAGAGGATGATCAGTCCCGCTTCGAGGGTGCCACGCTTCCATCGGCGGGTTTGATGCGTGGCGCTGTTTTCACTCATTGTACCGGTCACATCCAGGTGGATCTGGTAAAGCTGGATACTAAGGAAAACATTTATCAGCGCAAAGTGCCTGTCTTGCGTACGAAGTGCACACCAACGGCTACGAACGGCATACTGGCGCAACGATGAAATAAAGTATAACCCTCATGCGCCATCTCCAACGAGTAATCCAACCGAAATAACATCAATCTGCCGAAGACGCCGGTTATGGCACGTGGGATCGGGAAGGGTGCGAGAAGTCTGGTCTAGACTGTGAGGTGATTGATCTATCAAACGGAGTATCCAGGAAGAATATCATCAGACATTGACCCGCTCCCTATCGATTAAAGGATGCAACTCGGGGCGAAGGGCATTCACCGTAACGAGGTCGACAGGTCGGCCGAGAAGGTCCTCGAGGTAAAACTGGACGCCGAAAAATTGTCGGGAGGTGGCTGGGCCTTCAAACGCAACTAGTACGTCGATATCGCTGTCACGGGCTGCCGACCCGAACAGCGCAAGCCGCTTCACACCGAATTGCGACCGCAGCTCATGCTTTTTACTGGCCAGAAGTTCGAGGATACGTTGTCGGTTTATGGCTCAATCTTTCAGGCTCCTTGCACCTTTTCGATAAAAGCATGCTGCCAAAAGTTAAGGGATGAACCCTTCAAAATGTTGCCCAAACTGTTGATTGAGACTTTATTGTCGGCCCTCTAATACCTAAGCTGGCCGTTTGTTATACGTCTCCACTAGATCGTCGAAAACGGCTGGTCGGAGTGCACCCAGAGCACGGCACGCTGGCGAAGTTGGGCGGTGTTTTCGAGGCCGAGCTTGGACTTGATGCGGGCACGGTGGGACTCCACGGTCTTCGGGCTGATGTGCAGCATGTCGGCGATGTCCGACGTGGTGAAGCCGCGTCCCATGAGCTCGAAGATCTCGAGCTCGCGGTCGCTCAGCACCCGAACGGTCCCCCCGGCGGTATCTTTCGGGCGGCCGAAGTACGGCCGGAGCAGCTTCGAGCTCATTTGCTCGCTGAGGTAGAGGCCGCCCTGCAGGATCCGCCGCGCCGCTTCGATCACCGACGTCCCTACCTCACTTTTCATGATGTATCCGCTCGCCCCGGCGTGTAAAGCCCGTTCCGCGTAAAGTGTCTCGTCGTGCATCGACACCACCAGGAATGGCAGCTCGGGCCGCAGCGACTTAAGGTGCTTGATCATCTCGATCCCGTTCATCCCATCCATCGAGATGTCGGCGATCACGAGGTCCGGGCTCTCCTTCAAGATCTGCTCGATCGCTTCTTCTCCCGAACCGGCTTCCCCACACACCTCCAGGTCGGGCTCGCGTGAAATGAGCGCGGAATACCCCCTTCGCATGATCGGATGGTCGTCTACGATAAAGATTCTGTACACGGAAGTGCCTTTTGCGATGTTTCTCTCGTCCATCCGATCCCTCGCCTTCATTCACGTCGGGGACGTGACTGGTTGTCAGTCCGTCCCGCATAACCTCCCGGCTCTCATCCCCGTTTTCTTGCCCGCGTATTCCTCTTCACATCCGGTTTGAACCGGCGCCCCGACCTACAAAGTCCGGACGTACCTGTATAGAAGTGAAACGTGAAAAAATAACGCTTTCGTCACCAACCACCAAAAAAACGTTGCCACCACACCCTATCCTTTCATTTCCATATACTTTCAACATCATCTCGTCACCGCCCGATCCGTATCAACGAACATTACCCGTATATCACCTTTGCGAAAACGTTTGTTTAGCGCTATTCTCCTCAAATACTCGAATGAGTCGTCCAGCATTCTCACTCATCCGACCCCCATCAGACGTACTGGCATGAAAACCACCTTCCTGCTTCTTCTACTCGGATCGATCGCCCTCCTCGGCTTCGCCCTCATGCAAAAACAGAACGAGACCGCCAAAAAAGTTTTCGGCGGCAACAGAGTCACACAGATCGGACTGGTCGTTCGCGACGTCGAACGCTCAGCCCGAGCCTACGCCGACCTCCTCGGCGTCGAGGTGCCCAACGTCATCATCACCGACCCGCTCGAGCAGGCGCACACGGAGTTTCGCGGTGAGCCCACGGAAGCCCGCGCAAAGCTCGCCTTCTTCCACCTCGAAAACATTTCGATCGAGCTCATCGAGCCCATCGGCGGTCCGAGCACCTGGCAAGAGTTCCTCGAAACCCGCGGCGAGGGCATCCATCACATCGCCTTCCAGGTGGATGGAATGGACAAACACATCACCCTGCTCGAATCCAAAGGCGCACGCCTCGAACAGCGCGGTGACTTCACAGGCGGGAGTTACGCCTACATCGACGCCCAAAAACAGCTCGGCCTGATCCTCGAGCTGCTCACGAGCACGGATTAGGCCCTATGCGCGAAAGCAAAAATGTTTTGCTCATCATAGTCGGCCTTCTGCTCGTCGTTACCGGTTGGTTTTTGCCCAACTCCGAGTCGGGGTCCTCCCTCATCCCCGGCATGTTTATTCTCGCCGGTACGGGGCTCGTCATCTACGCGCTCTACAGGTCGGCTCGGTGATTACCGGCAAGCCTGTTACGTTTATGTACTTAGCTCTTCCTGCACTTGACCGTCTGACCATTAATCACGATGCTTCGATTTGCAGCATTTGAACCGTCAGGAGGGAAGCTGCCAGACCTGGCCAATCGTGCGGGGAACTATGATAGAGCGGGCATCAAAAAAGCGCTTCCACCGCACTTTCAAGTGCGACGCTTGCGGCGTCGAGATCGCGCTCGCGCGTGAGGCCGTCGTTGTCCGCGAGGCGTGCGCCCTGCCCGAGGAATTCGAACTCTTTCAAATGCACCCTCACTGCGCCGAGCAATTCGTCAGCCGGCAATCCGGCCGCTGGGAAATATATCCCCTCGCTTCGATGGAAGCGCAATGGCTGCTCCCGATGGTGCCCCTCGAACGGCTCGACGAAGACGAGCCCGTCACCGCCAAACCTGCCGCGCACCTCTTCGCCTGAGACCCAAAACGCCTCATCCCCCGGCATCTTCCAAGATTTTAACATCTTAAGAGACGAAAGAACAAGTCCGTTACGGGTTACACGTCCCATGGAGTATGCCCCTTCCCCCCTGGCGTCGTTACATTCTTGAAGTAAGCCATTCTCACCCCTTTCAATCGACCATTACGACACCCAGGCCCATGACAGAGACCACGACCTATCGCATGCTGATCGTCGAAGACGACCCGGACGTCGGCACGGCACTCAAGGACTTCTTTGAGCTCTCAGGATACGAGGTCGTCCTCGTAAACGACGGTGAAAAAGGGCTCGACCTGATGCGCGACGTGCCCCCTTTCGACATCGCCCTGCTCGACGTGATGCTGCCGAAAAAGTCGGGCTTCGAGGTCCTTCGCGAATCGCAGGCGCTCGGTGTGGTCACCCCCGTCCTCATGCTTACCGGCCGAGGCGAACAGGAGAACATCCTGCAAGGGTTCGGACTCGGCGCGAGCGATTATGTCGTCAAACCCTTTAACGCCGACGAGCTCTCCGCCCGCGTCAAGGCCATCCTCGGACGCACCCAGGCCCCTTCCGAAACCCCGATGGAGGTCTATACCATCGGCGACGTCCGCGTGAACTTCTCCACCCATGAGGTCTACAAACAACAGGAGAAGCTGCACTTTACCGCCCTCGAGTTCGACCTCCTCCGCTATCTCATGCAGTACCGGGGCCAAACCGTGACCCGGAAACAGCTCCTCAGCGCCGTCTGGGGAATCGATCAGGACATCATCACCCGCACGATCGACCGCCACATGGCCTCGATCCGCCAGAAAATTGAACCTACGCCCGCCGAACCACTCTACATCAAAACCGTCTACGGACAGGGCTACCGGTTCGACTTTGATGGAAACTGACATCCGAACTGTCATAAAAAACTCTTCCGCCGGAGCTTTATCTCCGGCGGAAGAGCCATACAGCCAGACCGGCTTCTATTCCTTAATTACAACCACCCGATCAGTCAGGCAGCAATTCCGGGTTCATTTTCTTTTTTAAACTTACCACCCACAATCGCGAATTTGCCAGGTTCGTCAGCAACTGTCGCTGGCAGCTTTCCGTTATGGCCCAACCGGCCTGGAGAAGCATCGCGATCCGTGGGTTGTCTTCCGGTTTTTGTCCTTCAGGAAGCGCCAGCCACAGAAGTCGCTCACTAAACATCTTCCATTTCCTATAGCTAAATATATCATTTGCTCACAATTCGCAGGTCTCATGACACTACAACTTTCAGGTCGTATTACCCTTACGTCCTGCTATCGGGCTCATACGGACGTTTTTTTGAACGGTTTGGCGTAAATACCGGTGCAATAAGGGATATAACGGAAGAGTTGCACGAAGCCCCTTGCGTTGCACGATGGTCACAGCGCGACGTCAGGCCAGAAAGAACTTCACGAGCACGAGGGTGACGAACGAGGCGCCCATCAGGAAGACGGATAGCGTCAGGGCTACGCTCAAGTCGAGCTCGAACCCCAGGTAGATCGCCAGCGGCATCGTCTGCGTCCGCCCCGGGAAGTTGCCGGCAAAGATGATCGTGGCGCCGAACTCGCCGAGCGCACGCGCCCAGGTAAGCACGGCGCCGCTTAAGAGCGCCTTCCGGCTTAGCGGCAGCGTGACGAACCGGAAGAGCTGCCGCTCGCCCGCGCCGTCGAGCTTCGCGGCTTCCTCCAGCTCGGAGTCGATCGCTGAAAAGCCGATGATGGCCGTCCGGATGAAGAGCGGCGCCGCGACGAACGTCTGCGCCAGCACCACCGCCGCCTGGGTAAAGGCGATGTGGATCCCCCAGTCTTCGAGCAGCCCGCCGACGATCCCCCGCCTGCCAAACGCCACGAGCAACGCCACACCGGCCACCGCCGGAGGCAGCACCATCGGCAGGTCCACCAGCGTATCCCACAGGCGGCGAAGCGGCATCGTACGACGGGCCAGTGCGTACGCCAGCGTCGTCCCGAACAGAAGCGTCACCCCGGTGGCTATCAGACTTGTCTTCAGGCTCAGCCCGATCGCCTGCAATACCTCCGGCCGGGCAAGGCTGGCGCGGAGCAGGTCGGCGTCGGTCCAGACGAGCAGTGCGATGAGCGGGATCGTCAGGAAAGCGAGCAGCGGAAGGCCGGTGAGCCACCACAGGCTCGCGGACGGAACCATACGAAGGCGGCCGCGCGACAGACCCGGCTGCACGTCCAGAACGGGGAAGACGCGACTGCGTGACTCACGATCCGTACGGCTCGAATCCATACCGTTTAAGGAGTGCCCGGCCTCGGCCGGAAAGGACGAATTGTAGGAAGGCGCTTGCCCACTCGCCGGTCCCATTGTCGCTCACCGGCGCGATGACGTACACCAGTGGTGTACCGGCCAGATCCGGGACTTCCAGATATTCCGGCTGCACGGAACGACCGGAATATAGATCACTCGCATAAACGAAGCCCGCGTCGGCCTCACCGAGTATTACCGTTACGTACACCGCCCGAACGTTTTGTTCGTACGACACCACGTTTCTCAGCACCCGCTCTTTGTAGTCATTTCCAAAGGCAGAATCCTGCGAAGCTTCGTCCAGAAATTGGGCCGTGTACGCGCCCACCGGTACCTCGGGTGCTGCCAGGATGAGGCGCAACCCATCCCTTGCCAGGTCTTGCAACGTCCTGATGCCTGCCGGATTACCTTCCGGGAATATAATGGCCAGGCGGTTGGTTGCGAACAGCCGCACCGAGTCCGGCGCCACGCGCCCGGCCTCCACCACCCGCTGCATCTGCGCCTCGTTTGCCGTCGCCAGCACGTCACCCGGCGCCCCCATCGCAAGCTGATACGCCAACTGGTGCGACCCCGCAAAGTTGAATACAACCCTGACTCCCGGATTCTCGCGCTCGAACTCCTTTCCGATGGCCGTAAACACGTCCGCCAGCGACGACGCCGCATACACCGTCAGCGTCTGCTCTTTCCTTCCCGACTCGCACCCCCCGATGGCCAACGCCAAAATCAGCAGCCATATGACCGCCGCATGCCCCCTCAGTGTAGCCAGCAGGTGCATCAGCAAGAGATGTGGATAAAGGGTTCAGGGTTCGCTTCAGGCGACAGGAAAATACAGCCGGTACCTGAACCAACGAAAGCAAATCATACCCGGCATTTTTCGTTTCAGTGTGCTAGACCGAAAACCGTTTGATACCCTCCTGCCCTGTCTGACCCATGTATGGATCCCGGCTCGGCGGCCGGGATGACGTTTAGTCAGGCGAATTGCCAGTTAATACGGAAGCGCCGATATATGCCTAAGCGTATTAAAATCAAGTCATTCCGGACTTGAGCCGGAACCCGGGAGGGGATGCGCAGGGCTGAACCATATAACCCGAATGAAACGTTTCCTGGATCTCCGCCTTCGCGGAAATGACGTATTGAGTAAGGTCTTAATCGCACCTTCGGTCTACCCCTTCAAAAAACATCAGCGCCCATCTGCGTCATCTGCGGATTGTAGTCCAATCTCTCTTCGCGTCTTCGCGACTTCGCGTGAGCCATCATTTTCCCGCCTTTGACCAGTTAAATGTCGCTTTGCGTATTTCTCGCGAAGCCGCGCATAACCCTACAGATTGACACAATTTAGCCGATAACTCCACTGCGCGGTGGGGTAAGTACGCCGTGTCCACGTCTGGACTTTGTGACGTTAATGGGCAGCAAAACGAGGGAAATGGAAGAAGCCTTTAGTAACAGGCCGTGTTGCGACGAACTCTTACGCTTTCAACATATATTCGAACATACACTTGAGCCGATTGTATTCCACAAGTGGGGTATCATCTCGGATTTCAACCCTGCCGCCCTGCACCTCATCGGGGGCGAGAACCGGGAAGACTTCCTGAGCAGGTCAGTTTTTGATTTCATCCACCCGAAGGACCACAAGCCGGTCGAGGACCGCATCCAGCAGATGTACCGAACCGGGGAGCCGGCCGGTCCGGCAGAGATCCGGCTCAAGCGCGTGGACGGCGCCATCATCTACGTCGAGCTGCTTTCCGTTCCCCTCACGCTCCGGGGCGAGCGTGTAGTACAGGTCACCCTGCGCGACGTGACCGAGCGCAGGAAGGCCCAGATCGCCTACGAACGCAGCGAATACTTCTGGCGCACCCTCATCGAGCACGCCGCCGACGGCATCTTCGTCGTCCAGCTCGACGGCAGGGTCGTCGAGGTCAACTCGCGCGCATGCGAAATGACGGGGCAGACCCGCTCAGAGCTGCTCGAGCTGAACCTGAACCAGCTTTTTGCCGACCACTACGACGGCGACGAACGCGCCCTCTGGCGCGCGATACGGAAGGGAGAGACGGCACGGTTCGAGCGCTGGATCAAAGGCCCTCGCGGTTCGACGCTTCCCGTCGAGGTCCACCTCGGCCTCGTCGACGATACCATCGTCGAGATCATCGTCCGCGACATTTCCGAGCGTAAAAAAGCCCAGAACGAGCTCTTCGCACTCGAAACGAGGTGGCGGGCGCTCGTCGATTATTACCCCGAGCCCATTCTGATAACGGAGGGCGAGAAAATTCTCTTCATGAACCGGGCCGGCCTGACCGTCGCGGGCTTCGAGTCGGCCGACGACGCCAAAGGGCGATCGCTCGAGGACGTGGTTCCGGAATACATGCACAGTGTGCTCGACGCAAGGATCACGCGGGGCGCACGAGGCGAGATCCTCCCCCCCACCACCTACCCGATTCACACACCCGACGGCGAGGTCCGACACTTCGAAGTCACTTCGACGCCCGTCGTGTACGAAGGTCGAGCCGCCGTTCAGACCATCGCCCGCGACATCACACGCCAGAAGCAGGTCGAAGAGGCGTTGATCAAGAGCGAACGGTTGCTCCGTGCGATCGTAACCAATCTGCCGGTGGTCGTCTGTGCCATCGATCCTTCCGGAGTCGTCACAATGATCGAAGGCAAAGGCCTCGAAAACTTGCCGGTGAGAGCTCCGGAGCTGATAGGCCACTCGATTTTTGCCATCTGCAAGGAATTTCCAGCGATCGTCGACGCGTTCCAGCAGGCCGCCGCCGGCCAGCCGGCACACACGACGGTCGAATTCACGTCCTCCTGCTTCGAGCTGTGGCTGGCGCCCGTAACGACGCCCGAATCCGGCGAGCATGCCGGCGTGATCATCCTGGCAATGGACATCACCGAACGCATGAAAGCCGTGGAGGCTCAGAAAAACAGCGAGGTGTTCCTCGATTCGGTCGTCGAGAACCTGCCCATCCAGCTTTACGTCAAGGACGCCGCCGACCTCCGGTACGTCCGCTGCAATCGCGTCTACGAGGAGGTGATGGGAAAAGATCGCTCGGAGCTCATCGGCAAAAGCGACCACGAGCTCTTCCCGCCCGAGATCGCCGAAACGTTCATCGCGCAGGACCGCATGGTTCTCGAAACGGGCGCCATGATCATGTACACCGACGAAACGATGCAGACCCCCAACTTCGGCGAGCGCATCTACCGGTCTCGCAAGCTGCCCATCACCGACGCGAGCGGCAAGCCCCGGTACGTTCTCGGCATCTCGGAAGACGTGACCGACGAAAAGCACGCGCAGCAGGCCCTCCTCGACTCCGAGCAGCGCTACCGGGCCATCATGGAAAACGCCGGCGACGCCGTCATCATCGCCGAGTCCGGCACGGGCAGGCTCATCGACGCCAACCGGCAAACGTCCGACCTCACCGGCTACACACACGACGAGCTGCTCTCGATGACGCTCACCGACCTCTATACACCGGGATCCATCGACGCCACCGAGCTTCATTTCAACGGAAGCCAAGACGTTGAAACGACACACCGGTACCGGCGCCACGTGCGGCACAAAGCCGGGCACGACATTCCCATCGACGTCAGCTCCAGCCACCTGACCATCAAAGGCAACACCTACATGTTGGGCATCCTCCGCGACATGACCATGCAGCGGCAGTACGAGGCGGGGCTGGTCGAGGCAAAGGAGCGCGCCGAAGAGCTGAGCCGGCTCAAAACGGCCTTCCTGGCCAACATGAGCCACGAGATCCGGACGCCGCTGACGTCGATCATCGGCTTCGCCGACGTGCTGGCCGAGGAGATCCCCGCAGAGCACCGCGAGTTTGCCCACCTGATCCAGGCCGGTGGCAGGCGTCTCCTCGACACGCTCAACTCGGTGCTCGACCTCGCCCAGCTCGAAAGCCGCTCGCTCAAGCTCAACCCGGAAATCATACACGTCAACGACCACCTGCGGGACGTCGTCCGTCTCTTCGAGCCCCGCGCCGCAGCGCGCGGGCTCTACCTGAAGCTCGACCTCCCCGACCGGTCGCCCCTGGCGGTCCTCGACAGGGCTGCATTCGACCGGATCATGAACAACCTGCTCTCCAACGCCCTCAAGTTCACCCTCGAAGGCGGCGTGACGATATCTGCGAAGATCGACGACGAAAGCGTCATCGTCGAGGTGACGGATACCGGCGTCGGCATCAGCGAGTCGTTCCTGCCCTTCGTTTTTGACGAGTTCAAACAGGAGTCCGACGGCCTCGGGCGAGAGTTCGAAGGGAACGGCCTCGGCATGAACATCACGAAGCGTCTGGTCGAGGTGATGAACGGACAGATCAGCGTCCGGAGTAAAAAAGGTGTGGGTACGACGTTTACCGTCTCCTTCCCGAGGTCTTCGAGGCTCGTGAAAGAGGCGCAGCACGAGCACGAACAGACGGCCGCCGCGACCACCACGGTGCGTCCCCGTGTGCTCGCGCTCGACGACGAGCCCAACGTCCTGATCCTGCTCCAACGGCTCCTCGGATCCGCTTACGACCTCCACGTCGTCGGCAGCTACGAAGAAGCCATCAAAATGGCCCGACGATCCAATTGGGACCTGATCCTGCTCGACATCAACCTGAAAAACGGCAGGAACGGAATAGAGGTGCTTCAGGAGCTCCGGACGATGCCGGCCCACGCGTCGACGCCGGTCGTGGCCCTGACGGCGCGTGCAATGCCGGGCGATCGGGAAGAGCTGATCAAGGCCGGATTCGACGACTACCTCAGTAAGCCTTTCACCGGAACCCGGCTCAAGGAGGTCATCGCAAAAGTCCTCGAAACCCACAAGGACGGCGCGTGAGTCGCCGCGCCTACCGAATCGCCTGGCTCATCTCGAGCATGCGTTCGATCGGGCGAAGCGCCTTCAGACGGATCTCCTCGGGCATGGTGATCTCCGGCTGCTCGTGGACGAGGGCAAGGTACAGCTTTTCGATCGTGTTGAGCCGCATGTGCGGGCACTGGTTGCAGCTGCACCCGTTCTCTGGAGGGGCAGGGATGAACGTCTTCCCCGGATTGTCCTTCTTCATCTGATGGAGGATACCCTCCTCGGTCGCGACGATGAACGTGTCCTTTTCGCTCTCCCGGGCGAACCGGCGGATCGCACTCGTCGAGCCGATGAAGTCTGCGTGCCGCAGAACGGCCTCCTCACATTCCGGGTGAGCCAAAACTGGCGCATCCGGGTAACGAACCTTCAGCCGGACGAGCTTTTGCTCGCTGAAGACCTCGTGTACGATGCACGTGCCGTTCCAGAGCACCATGTCCCTCCCGGTCTTCTCCGAAAGGAAGCGGCCGAGGTTGCGATCCGGTGCAAAAATGATCGGCTGGTCCTCGGGGATCTGCCGGATGATGTGCTCGGCGTTCGACGACGTCACAATGACGTCGGTGAGGGCTTTCGTCGCCGCTGTGCAGTTGATGTACGAAATCACGACGTGCCCCGGGTGCTGCTCGATGAAGGCAGCAAATTCATCCGCCGGGCAGGAGTCCGCCAGCGAGCAGCCGGCATTCAGATCGGGCAGAATGACCTTTTTCGTCGGATTGAGGATCTTTGCCGTCTCGGCCATGAAGTGTACGCCGGCGAAGACGATCAGGTCGGCCTGCGTTTCCGCCGCCCGCCGCGCCAGCTCGAGCGAATCCCCGATGTAATCCGCCACGTCCTGTATGTTCGGCTCCTGGTAATAGTGCGCCAGCAAAACCGCGTTTTTTTCTTTTTTTAACCGCTCGATCTCTTCAAACAGATCGAGTGACGGATCTATCTCAGCCTCGACGTAGCCAATTTCCGGGTCCAGAACGGCGAGTTCAGTCATTTCGGCACAAGCCTGATTAATTGAAGACCAATTTGTCCCATATTAAGGGATCAAGCATTTAAAACGAAACAAAAAGTGTATGGTTCGACCTTTTTCTTCGGTAGAAACGGGGTTTCGATTGCCTGTCCGCCGATGGCCGCAGATTGGCGCAGATGATTTTTCGGCTCGACGTTGACCGTAGGCGAAACGCTTATCGCTGACAAAGACCTTTCCCAACACGTCATCTCCGCGAAGGCGGAGATCCAGGCGGCGATTGCCTATGGCACTGACTTATAGGTGAGCCGCACGGTTGCATGGATGCCGGATCAAGTCCGGAATGACGTCATTTTAAGGTTTGCGGCATCAGGACAAGCCCAGCCAATGGTATGGCTCACCGCATAGTTTTCTCCTGGCACCAATTCTGAAATCGCCGGGCCGCGCGTCCGGGATCCATCGCGCGTTTAGCGAACGGCGCTCACGGCACAACCTCTCTATTCTAGCACATTGCAACCCGCGCCGTTCGGTACGGGTGGTGGGTATCTTGGGGAGAGATGGATCCGTGCGTTTCGATTTCAAAGGGGTTTTCTGCTTCTCTTTTGACCCGGCAAAAGAGAAG
>CBINFS010000060.1:0-19825 GCA_966250015.1 uncultured bacterium
TTTCTGTTTGACGGTAGAGGTGATAGCAAGAAGCGGTTCCCTTGAACGAGCCAATACCTGGATCTCCGCCTTCGCGGAGATGACGTAATTGTTTAGGGCATTAACAGGCGCGAGACGGCCCACATCCCCTCAATAAACATCTGCGCCAATCAGCGTCATCTGCGGATTGCAATTACTACAAAAGTCCTTACATCCTCCCGTTTGCAAGTTGCCCTTTTCGGAAGGCTTCGGAGAGGGCTTTGGGGATTGCGGCTTCGGCGGCAATTACGGCGGCGCGCTTTTCCTGGACGAGGGCGATCATTTCCTGCTCGAGAGCGACGGCCGACGCGCGGCGCTCCTCGGCCTTGGCGGCGGCCACCTTCAGGTCGGCCTCGGCCTGGTCGATCTGGAGCTTCGCGCCGATGTTCTCGCCGACGTCCACGTCCGCGATGTCGATCGATAGGATCTCGAACGCCGTGCCCGTATCGAGACCTTTCGAGAGCACCGTGTTTGAAATGGAGTCCGGATGTTCGAGGACGTATTTGTGGGTTACGGATGAACCGATCGTCGAGACGATGCCTTCCCCCACACGGGCGATGATCGTTTCCTCGCCGGCTCCGCCCACGAGCCGGTCGATGTTGGCCCGGACGGTCACGCGCGCCATGGCGGTCACCTGGATGCCGTCGCGGGCGACGCCCGATATGAACGGCGTCTCGATCACCTTCGGGTTAACCGACATCTGGACCGCCTCGAACACGTCGCGGCCAGCCAGGTCGATGGCCGTCGCACGGGCGAAGCTCAGGTCTATGTTGGCCTTGTCCGCCGAGATCAGCGCGTTGACGACCCGCTTGACGTTCCCCCCGGCGAGGTAGTGGGCTTCGAGCTGGGCCGGATCGATGTCGATGCTAGCCATGTGCGCCGTGATGAGCGGCTTCACGATGGTCGCCGGCGGGACGTTGCGCAGACGCATCCCTAAAAGGTCGCGCACGAGCCCTACCCTGACGCCCGAGAAAAAAGCCGTGAGCCACAGCCGGACCGGGATGAAGTACAAAAAGATCGACAGGCCGATCAGAACGGCCAGAATGATCAGGATTCCGGATACGATCGTAATGGTTTCCATGGCATACCCTCGAGGATATTGGTAAGGCTATAATACCGCTACGTCTGTTGGAATCCGATACCCGAAGGCACTTTCTGCACGGATAACCGCTGATCTGAGTGTTTCACTCGCTCCCGGCCTGCTCACGCAGCCGTTCGACGTTGCGCCGGGGAGGCTCGCCGAAGAGCTTTTTGTACTCGCGGTTGAAGTGCGACGCGTCGTCGTACCCCACCCGGTATCCTGCCGTTGCGGCGTCGAGGTTCTCGACGAGCATCAGCCGGCGGGCCTCCTGTAGCCGTAGCTGCTTCTGGAACTGCAACGGGCTCATCCCGGTGACGCCTTTGAAATGGTGGTGAAAGCCCGAGACGCTCATGCCGAGCCTCTCCGCAATTTCTTCGATGCGAAGCGGCTTGTCGAAGTCCCTCCGAAGCATGGCAACGGCACGGGCGATGCGGTGCGACTGACCGCCCAGCACCGCGACGTGTTGAAGCCTCTGCCCCTGCTCTCCCACGAGGAGCCGGTAGACGATCTCGCGGGTGACGAGCGGTGTGAGCACACGCGCTTCACCGGGGGAGTCGGCTAATCGGACGAGCCGCACGACGGCGTCCAGCAGCTCAGCGTCGAGAGGACTCACGGCGAAGGCGCTCACGTCGCCGCCGTTTCGCGACGCAGGACCTCCCGCTTCGATCATGACCGAGCTGACGAGTGCGGCTTCGAGCTCCATCCGGATGCTCAGGTACGGCTCGTCTTTAGTCGCCTCCACGACCTGGCTCACGACGGGCAACTCGACCGTCGTGAGCAGGTAATGGCCGGGATCGTACCGGTACGTGTGCTCCCCCGCCATGACCACTTTTGCCCCCTGGGCTATCACGCAAAAAGCCGGGGAAAAGGTGCCGTGAATTGGACCCTTGGGCGCCGAAGCGCGAATGAAGGCCACTCCTTTGAGCGGCTCCAGCCAACCGTCTTCGGGCAGGAGCCGTGTCAATCGCTCGACCAGCTCCATTCGGTTAGCCCGCGCCCTCATTTCCTCTCGAATGGCCTCCAGGTTGCCCGTCCGTTCCATTGCCACGATTCTTTTTACTTTGAATACCGTCAGATGTGTTTACAGAATAATACAACAATGAGGCCGTTCCACAAACGTCGACTGTAGGATTCTTCAATGATCCTGTAGAATCGTTCTATCGAAAAAAGGCAGGGCGCAGTAAGTTGATCGTGTACGATGAGAACTCCGTCCGGCAAATAGGGAATCGCTGGGCGGCCTGGATCCTCCTTTACAACTCGGCGACGATACGAATGAAAGCATCAATTTTTGGACTGTGTCTCCTTTCCCTGATCGTTCTGCCTGCCGTGGCGCAGCAAAATCAGACGGCCACGTCGTACACCGACGTGGAGCAAGAAGTCCTCGAGCTTTCCAGAAACAAGTGGATCTGGATGGCGGAGCAAAAGGCCGATACGCTGGCAGCGCTCTTCGACGACAGGGCAAAATTCGTCCACATGGGCGGTACGTGGGGTAAGGAGCAGGAGGTCGAGATCATCCGGAGCGGGGGCATCCACTACAAACAGGCCGACGTCCACGAGGTCATGGTCGAAGTGGTAGACGACGTGGCCATCGTCTGGAACCGCATCACTTTGCTGGCGGTGGTCGGGGGCAACGAGGTGACGAACCCCTTCATGGTCACGGAGGTCTACAAAAAGCTGGACGGCAGGTGGAAGATGCTGGCCCTGACGTTCAGCCTGCTCCGTGTTCCCGGGCGATAGGCCGCGGCTTCATTCCCACGTAAAGTAGGGAATGTAACCTGGCTCCTCCCGACTGGCGCCCGTTTTTCGGTCAACGGGGCGAACAAGTGAATTTTGTGTGCGTCTCAGGTAACGGTTAGCCACGATAGCCGCTCTACCTCCATAACCAGCACAGGAATCTCATGAAGAAAGTACTACTCGTACCTGTTTTCGCAACCCTGATGATCCTCGGATGCGATCGGCAGCTCGAGACGCCGCCTGCCGACGCGACCACCGCGGACGCCAGGCCGACGGATTGCACGCCGCTCGATACCATGCAACGGGAGGCGCCCGACCGGACTCCGGCGTTCCCGTGGCAGACGCGGGCGTGCGCCGACGTCTCGAACGTCGACTTCGACGTAGTCGTGCTCTCCACCGAGCTCGAAAGCCCGTGGGCGGTCGAACCTCTGCCGGACGGCAACCTCCTGGTCACCGAAAAGGCGGGCCGGATGCGCATTGTGTCGGCTACCGGTGAGGTTGGCCCTCCCATCTCCGGCGTTCCCGCCGTCGTCGATAACCGCCAGGGCGGCCTGCTCGACGTCGCGCTGAGCCCCAACTTCGCAACAGACCGGACGATCTTCTGGAGCTACACTGAACCGAGGGACGACGGCAACGGCACCAGCGTCGCACGCGGTGTGCTCTCCGAGGACGGGACGCGCCTCGATCAGGTCCAGGTCATCCTCCGGACGCAGCCCTCCTTCACCAACGGCCTGCACTTCGGCTCGCGGATCGTATTCAACGACGACGGGACGATGTTCGTCACCATCGGCGAGCGGTCCGATCAGTCCACGCGCTACCGTGCGCAACTGCTCGACAACCACTACGGCAAGATGCTGCGCATCCAGACCGACGGCTCGCCCGCGCCGGGCAATCCGTTCATCGGGCAGGAAGGCGTGATGCCCGAGATCTGGTCGTACGGACACCGCAACACCCAGGCGGCCGACGTCGACGAGCAGGGACGCCTCTGGATCATCGAACACGGCCCGCGGGGAGGCGACGAGCTGAACCTCGCGGAGGCGGGGAAGAACTACGGCTGGCCCCTCATCACGTATGGCATCGACTACGGCGGCGGCCCGATTGTGTACACCGGCGGACCTGCTGAAGGCGCAGGGACGCAGCGCGAGGGGCTTGAGCAACCGGTCTACTTCTGGGATCCAGTCATCGCACCTTCGGGCGCCCAGTTCTACACGGGCGACGCCTTCCCCGAGTGGCGCGGCAACCTGTTTGTTGGCGCACTGCGCGGGGCAAAGCTCGTACGGCTCGTCATCGAGAATGACCGCGTCGTCGGTGAGGAGCACCTGCTCGCCGATCGGGGCGAGCGCATCCGCGACGTCCGGCAAGGACCCGACGGGCTGCTCTACATCGTCACCGACGGCGGACAGCTTTGGAAAATCACGCCGCGGGGATAAACGGTTCGAATTCCAACGAATGCCGGGCAGTCGAAGCATTGACTACCCGGCATTCGCTTTTTTTGTCACTCGTGATGACGTTCTCGGGAAGACGTGCTGGAGGTGCGGGATAGTCTCCCGTCGTTCCTACTAAAAAATGGCTCACGCGAAGGTCGCGAAGACGCGAAGAAGTCGTTGGTGGGCAAGTGCAGTGCGAACCCTTGAAGGCTTTTCTGACGGCTCGCATTTCATAAAGATGCCTCGTCGCTTTACTCCTCGGCTTTGGGCGTTGGTAAAAATGTAAACTCAGATGGTTGCTCAGACCTCTTAAATTGTCATCCCGACGAGCTCGTGAGGAGGGATCTTCACGAAGTGCTGCTTTTCTGGTTAGAGGCAACACCTTTCTTTTGCGCCAGTAGACTCGGAGGCCGGGCTGGCGTGGAGGATGTAGGGTAGCCGGTGAAAGTGGTCACACCAGAATATGTCAGTGCGAAACAAATACACGTCATTCCCGCGGCACTCAGCCGCCCTCGGGCTCGGCAACCTGACGTACGACCTGATCACGATCGATTCCTGAGGGTTGAGTCAGGCTTACCTGCAACCTGCGGGCTCTTTGCGTAGTCACACACCGGGTTCGATCCCCGTCGTGGACCATTTCCGTGCGGGGAAGCGAACGGATACGTACGCTCGACTTCCATCATTTTCCACGACAAACTCGGAGTGAAACCTATGAGACGAGTCCAGCTCCTCGTTGCGGCCATGCTACTGACGGTGGGCATTGCCGCACCGTCGCTCGCTCAGCCAACCCCGGAAGCCCGGCCTTACTTTGTCGGCAACCCGCTCGGCCTGCCGGTCAATCCGTCGGCCGACGGGTCCTTCGCGCCCATGTCGCCCAACGTGAAGGTCTACGGCGCCATTTTTTCAGCCGAGAGCTGCTCGTACGATCCGGACCGGGACCTGATCGTCGTGCCGAGCCGGGGCGTCCCGCCACAGGTGCAGACCAACAACGCCTGGGTGTCGTTCATCAACCACGACGGCTCGGTACACACCTCGCGCTGGATCGGTGTGCAGAGCCCCGCTGAAAGGGCAGCCCTTACGCCGCCGCTCGTGCTCAACGAGCCGTTCGGCAGCGACATCATCAACGGCAGGCTCTACGTGGCCGACCTCGACGGCGGCACATCGGAAAACGACCCCAGCAGGGCGGTCATCCGCTGGTTCGACCTCCAGACCGGCGCTCCAGCCGGTGAGATCCGCGTCGACGGCCCTGCGTGGCTCAATGACATCGAGGTCGCCGACGACGGCACGATCTACGCCACGCAGACCGGTGCATTCGGCGAGAACCCTGATCCTGCGACGTGGCGAGTGTGGAAGATCACGCCCGACGGCGAGGTTTCGGTCTTCATCGAGGGTCCCCCACTCTTCCAGCCCAACGGTATCGCGCTCGATCCGGAGGGCAACGTCGTCGTCGCCAACATGGGCAACCCCGAGATTCTGACGTTCTCACCGTCCGGCGAGCTGCTGAAGACGGAAATATCGACGCAGGCAGGCAACGACGGCCTCGTGATTATGCCCGACGGCACAAAGTACATAAGCAGCGTCAGGGAAGGCGGCGTCACGCGGATTCGCCCGAACGGACAGGCCGAGCTCATCGCCGAAAACATCCCGAGCGCCGCCTCGATGTGTTACGACGCCGGCGCCAACCAGCTCGTGATCCCGATGAACCCGAACAACGGCATCGCCATCGTCCCTCTCGAATAGTCGAAAAAATCTCCTGCCCGAGTAAACCCTTTCTTCCCGGACGGCATCTGAGGGATAAACCGTTTCATTCACGAAGAGCATGTGAGGTTTGTCATGAAGGGAAGGAAGCTTATTCCGGGTGTCGCAACGGGTCTGGCGCTGGCGATGGTATTCGTGTTGATCGCCGCAGCGGGCGGGTTCGTCCTGTCGGTCGAGAAGCCGAAGGCTTCATCCGATCCACAAATGAAGGAAGCCGTGCTGCTGGTCCGCACGCTCGGCTGCAACGAGCCGTCGGAGGCGAAGGTGTCGGCCGTGGCCGAAGGCCTCGTCGACGGCAAACGCACGTCGCGGCCCTTGCAGCTACGCGAAATCGACAAGGGCGTCTACGCCGTGGATCGGCAGTGGCCGTCGAAGGGAAACTGGGTGCTCACCATCACCGGCCATTACAATGGTCACACCAGCGGCGTGCTCGTCGAGCTGGGTTCGGACGGCGCCGTGATCACTAAAGCCGGCAATTCGGGCAAGGTGGTCGTCCCCGTCCGTCACGAACGCCGTGCGTTCACGGAGCAGGAGATCGAGACCGCCCTCGCAACAGTCGAGCAAGCGCACAAATCCATGGCCGCCCGCACCGGCCGATAAATTAGTCCTTTACGCTTACACACAAGGCCGGGCGGAGCGGGGCGCCCGGCCTTTTCCTTTCGGTGCTTACTGAACGGAAAATTCCTCACGCGAAGGCGCGAAGACGCGAAGGATTTCTAAGAATAATCCGCCGATGGCCGCCGATTCGCGCAGATGATTTTTTGTGTTGACGAGGATAGAAGGCGGGAGGTGACAATTATACCGAACACCTCCAAAATTACGTCATCCCGGCCCCCGAGCCGACAAGAGCGAAGCGACTGACGTAGTAAATCCATGAAAGGGTTATTTAAGGCAGGAAGGTGGAGGAAGGCCGTATGTTTTCCTGGATCTCCGCCTTCGCGGAGATGACGTTTTATATAAGGTGCTAAATTGTCTTAAGCGTCTCGCCTTTCGTTTGCATCCCATCCAGGCATCAACTGCGAAAAATCAGCATCCATTTGCGGACGAGTAAACAGTCTCAAGTAAACCTTTTCGACCCCAACGGCATCTTACGGAAAAAACGAACCCGTTCGAACCACGCCCACGCAACGAGGTCCAGACTGGAAGAGCATGCAACCCGATCGATCGGCGACCTCGAGGTGGTTCGCCGGGTGCGGAGCGGCGACCGGCGCGCGTTCGAGGAGGTGTACCGCGCCAACGTTGGGCGCGTCTACGCGGTCTCCGCCAACCCGGTACGGGCTGCCGAATGGACGCAGGACACGTTCGTGCGGGCGTGGGAAATGCTCGATAGCTACCGGGGCGAAAGTGCGTTCTCGACATGGCTCCACCGGGTGGCCGTCAACGTCGCCCTCCATGCGCTCCGGACCGACCGCCGCTGGACGCAACGCTTCCAGCGCTCCGACGACCTCGAAGCGTTCGAACGAGCCGGATCTTCAGGAGCTGACGACGACTTCGACCTGGAGGCGGCCATCGCGGCGCTCCCGCCCCGCTCGCGCGCGGTTTTCGTCCTCCACGACGTCGAAGGCTACCCTCACGCGGAGATCGCGGCGATGATGGACATCAAAACGGGTACCTCGAAGGCGCTGCTTCACCGTGCCCACACCCAGCTGAAAAAGGCTTTAATGCGATGAACGACCGGCACGTCCAGGAACACCTCTTCGCGTACGTCGAGGGTACGCTCGGCCCCGGGCAGACCGCCGAGGTCGAGGCCCACCTGCGGGTCTGCGCAGTCTGCTGCGAGGAGCTGGAAGCCATGCGCACCCTCGTCTCGGCGACAGCGGGCCTGCCACGTTCCATCGAGCCGCCCGTTGACCTCTGGCCTGGCATCGAAAGCCGCCTCCAGCCCGTCCCCCAGAACGGCCTCGCCACACCCCGGCCGGACCGCCCCTCTCGCGCGCTGAAGCGCCGGTTCCACCTTTCCTGGCCGGTCAGGATCGGCGCTCTCGTCGTACTGCTGTTAGCCGGCGCCGGCCTTTTCCGGATTCTCAAGGATACCGCGGGGCCGGCGTGGGACGTCGTACGCCTCGAAGGAACGCCCCGGATCGGCACGACCGACCTCACGCAATCCGGCAAAATCCACGAGGGCGACTGGCTCGAGACCG
The DNA here is from genome assembly GCA_966250015.1 of uncultured bacterium. Classification (GTDB taxonomy): domain Bacteria; phylum Bacteroidota; class Rhodothermia; order Rhodothermales; family DASSAV01; genus CBINFS01. Next base: position 8,160 of record CBINFS010000060.1, read on the forward strand.
ACCTCACCGCGCGCGCCCGGATCGAAGTGGGCGGCATCGGACGCGTCGAGGTCGAGCCCGGCACGCGTATCGGGATCGTCAGCGCCGACCCGACGGACCACCGCCTCTCCCTCACCCGCGGCACGATCGAAGCCCGCATCGTGGCGCCGCCCCGCCTCTTCTTCGTTGAGACGCCCTCTGCGCTCGCCATCGACCTCGGGTGCGCGTACGTGCTGACCGTCGACAGCACCGGCGGTAGCCTGCTCTCCGTTACCTCCGGTTGGGTCGCCCTCGAAAGCGACGATCGCGAGACCGTCGTGCCGGCCGGCGCGATGTGCCGGACGCGCCCCGGTCACGGTCCCGGCACCCCCTTCGACCACAACGCATCCGAGGCATTTCGCAACACCCTGAACCGATTCGACTTCGAGAACGGCGGTCCCGACGCGCTCGACAAGCTCCTTGCTCTCGCACGCCCCGACGACGCCATCACCCTCTGGCACCTGCTCCATCAACCCACGTACCGCGAGCGGGTATATGACCGCCTCCTGTCGTTCGTGCCGGAGCCCGAGGGCGTTACCCGTGCGGGCGTCCTCTCCGGCGACCCTGCCATGCTCGAGCTCTGGGAGCAACACCTCGGCCTGGATTACGACGGCTGGACGATCCCCTGATGCGCACATACGTCACATAATCCACATCTTTGGCGGCTCATACAAGATTCAGAAGTTTGCTTATCCTCGGGGTGTATTTCTACAGGTTCGAAGCGAGATCGTTCGTCGAGACGCGGGCGATGAGCCTGGTAAAATGATCTGCAGCTATTCTAATAGCTTTATGCGATCAAATTAGCACAACTCGACCATCCCCGTGAGGGGATCATAGAAGTGTAATCTCCATCCAAAAAAACAAAATGAAACACCCCTGTGGCCCTACCGAGGCAACCACAGGGGCGGTTTTGTATTGTCTGATGGCGCAATTGGGTAAAACACGTGGGTTTTACCCTACGGTGGTTTCTTCCGGTTGGTCCCTCTGAATGCTATCCAGGTACCCCACCGTCGCGAGCATGCCGCCGATCTGGTCGTAGATTGCGGGGTCTTCTGGGGTCCAGGTGGCCAGGCCGTCCACGTACCGGTTGAACATGCAGAAGGCCGCGCTGATGAGCACCGTGTCGTGGATGTCGCGGTCGGTGGCGCCGTGCTCCCGCGCCTTGGCGACGTCCTCCTCGGTCACGTTGCGGCCTCCCTTCTGCACCTTTCCGGCAATCACGAGCAACGCCTTGAGCTTGTCGCTGATCGGAGCTGACTGGAAGTCCTTCTTCACCGCCTCGACCGTCGTGTAGCTGCCCTCGAGCAGGTGTGCGGCCGTCGCGCCATGAGCGGATTGGCAGAAAATGCAATCGTTCTGCGCCGATACGTACGTCGCAATCAGCTCACGCTCTCCGGTGCTCAGCGTCGACTGGTTCCCGCGGAGCAGCACCTGGGCAAGCTCGTTGAGCGGTTTTTCGGTGTCGGGGTACCGCGTCATCGGTCCAACAATGCCGGGAAGTCCTTCGGGAAGATCGATGTGTGCCATTTACTCCTATGGTTTAATTGAACGTAGATGGACTGGTCGTCACGGCGGCCGGTATCCCGCCCTAATTTTCGGTGTTGCTTGACCGAATATAAGGCATGCTGCCTACCGGGCCAAGCCCAAAGCCCCGCCGGCATGAATAATGGCCCCGAGCCGGAGAATACACCGCCGTGGCTGGCAAAAAACGAGAGGATTACCGAGCTTAAATGGATCCGTCTCACCAGCAGTCTTTCCCTTCGTACCATGTCAATCTTCAGAATCCTGCTCGTCTTCTCCCTCACACTTCTGATCGGCCAGGGAGCGGCCGCAAATGGCGACGTTTACCTCTGGGACGTCTTCGAGGTCGAGATGACCGCCTCACGGGATTACGAGAATCCCTACTCGGCCATCCCGGACCGCCCCGGAGTGGACCTCGTGAAGGTCGTCTTCACCGGTACGGACGGCGAAGCGCAGGGGCAGACGATCACGGTGGTCGGATTCTGGGACGGCGGCCGCACGTGGCGAGCCCGCTTCGCCCCGCCTGCCGCCGGCACGTGGACCTACCGCAGCGAGTCGTCCGACCCGGGCCTCAATGGAAAAACCGGCTCCTTCCGGGCCGTCGCCCGTGACCCCGAATCGCTCGCCGAGAATCCCACGCGCCACGGATTCGTGCGCGTGAAGCAGACCGGTCCGGCGGCAGGGCATTACTTCGAATATGCCGACGGGACGCCCTTCCTCTGGGTCGGCGACACATGGTGGAACTGGACGAACCGCCGCATCCACTTCTCGACGTTCAAGAACCTCGTCGACGACCGCTCCAGAAAAGGCTTTACGATCGGACAGCTCTTCGTCGCCGCCAACGGTTGGGGCCAGCAGAGCTCGATCCTGCTCGAAGATTACACCGTTCTCGACGTCGCTCACATGCAGCGCGTCGACAGCATGATCCAGTACGCCAACTCCCGCGGCCTGACCGTTTGGGTGCACGGCTGGTGGAGCCGCGAGAACCTCAATGAGACTGCGGGTGAGGAGAAGATGCGACGCTGGTGGCGCTATCTGGTCCATCGCCTCGGTGCGTACAACGTCGTTTGGACCCTCGGCGGCGAGTACAACATGTACAACTACGGCGGCCTTGGCCTCGACTTCTGGAAGGACCTCGGCGCGCTCATCGACGAGGAGGACCCGTACGAGCGCATCATCGGCACGCACAACACCCCGCCGGCGTGGCAGGGCGGCGCCGACGCCCCGCAGTGGTCCACCGGCAGCGTCCTCCACAATGAACCCTGGCTCGACTACAACCAGAGCCAGGTCGGCCACGGCAAGTGGCGAAACGAGCTCATCCCGGACGTCGTCGCGGAGGATTACGCCCGCACGCCCGCCAAGCCGATCGTCGTAACCGAGCCGTGGTACGAGTTCGTCGAGGGCAATCCGACCGGCCAGGACATACGCTTCGCTGCATGGTCGGCCATGACGTCGGGTGCGGCGGGTCACACGTACGGCGGCGGGCACGTCTGGCTCGCCCACACCCCCGAGGCGCCCGGCGGCCCCGGCTCGTGGCCGCTCGAAACGGGCTTCGAGCGCAACACGCTCGATTACGAAGGCGCCGTCTCGATGGGGCACTTCGCGAGCTTCTTCAAAGGCGTCGAGTGGTGGACGATGACGCCGCGCCCCGACCTCGTGCACGAATACGCTGATCCCTACGCCCTCGCCCGCCCCGGCGAGGAATACGTGGTCTACCTCCGTTGGGGTGGCGGTGCGAAGGTCGATCTGCGACCCTCTACCGAGTCCGACCGTTTCGAGTGGCGCTGGTACGACCCCGCGACCGGCGAGTACTCGAACCTGCGCACGGTTTCCGGCGGCGGCGTCCACTTCTTCCCACCCGACGGCGACTACCCCGGCGTGCTCAACTACCGCGACATGGTGCTGCACATACGGAAGGTGCAGAATTGAGTGCGGCCGGGTGCTGTCAAGAGCGCAACTGTAACGAAGTGGCAAGTAGGATTTCCGACGCTTCCCGATGGAGGTTGCTCCGGTTACCTTTCCTCGCATTGGAGGGCTGGTTGCGCCAGGTAGGCGTGTGAGGAACGGATCATTACACAAAAAGGTATGGCCGTTCTTTCAGGCAAGGTGGCCCTCGTCACGGGGGCTGCATCCGGCATCGGCCGGGCTACCGCTCTAAGCTTCTCAAACGCAGGCGCTTTCGTTGTCGTCTCCGACGTGAACGAGGAAGACGGGCGACACACGGCCTGGCTCATCGAACAGTCTGGCGGCGAGGCCGTCTTTGTCCGTACCGACGTATCCGATCCGCTGTCGTGCGAGGCCCTCGTCCGGGTAACCCTCGACCATTTCGGACGGCTCGACTGTGCGTGCAACAACGCCGGCATCGGCGGCGAGTCGAACCCGACCGCAGACTACAGCATCGAAGGCTGGCGCCGCGTGCTCGAAGTCAACCTCTCGGGGGTCTTTTATTGCATGAAGTACGAGATCCCGGCGATGCTCGCAGCGGGCGGCGGCGCCATCGTCAACATGGGCTCGATACTGAGCGACGTCGGCTTCGCCTCGGCGCCGGCCTACGTGGCGGCAAAACACGGCGTGATGGGCCTCACCCGGGCAGCCGCCCTCGAATACGCTCCGAAAGGCATCCGGATCAACGTCGTGGGCCCCGGATTCATCCGGACCCCACTCATCGTCGACCTCGAAGCAAACCCGGGCACGTACGAGTGGTTGGTGAGCCGTCACCCGCTCGGCCGGCTCGGCGAGCCCGAAGAGGTGGCCGACCTCGTCCTATGGCTCTGCTCCGACGAGGCATCGTTCGTCACCGGCGCATACTACACCGTCGACGGCGGGTACCTGGCGCAGTAAGTCGCCGTCTTTGGAATAAGGCCATTCGAACTGGCCTCGCCATTCTTTCAATACGTCATCCCGAACGTCAGTGAGGGATCTTCCCGAAGTGCGGCCTATCTGGTTGACTACAAGGGTTCCTATGTGCTGTGCGCGCCCTTATGACCATTCTTGAAGGCCGCGTTTCATAAAGATCCCTCACCCGCTTCGCGGGATTCGGGATGACAGAGTAGGGCGCTGGCGGCAGCGGTAAGCCCGGATGATTGCCCGTACCGCTCAAATTGTCATCCTGACGAGCCTTGCGAGGAAGGATCTTCTCGAAGTGTGATCTATCTGGTTGGCGCTATCGGAAAGTGAAAGCACCAGTGCTGCTCCCCTGGACAGGCCTGTCCCGCGCTCGACGTGGGAGGAGCAACTTGGAGGGCCCTTCTCAACCGTTGGAATGGGTCCGAAAGGCCGCACTTCGGGAAGATTCCTCGCCTATGTTCGGAATGACGACAATGTAGAAAGCCATTAGCAGGATACCATTGCAACATTTGATCCTCAACGAGAGGGCCAGGTACACAAGTCCTCACGGGCTCGTGCCGGTGGGGTCGGCGGTGGCTTCGATGCGGGCCTCCCCGTTTTCGACGCGGACGTCGGTGATTTGCAAACGGATTCGCGTGTCCGTGAGGTCGACGAGCGGATTGACGGCCTCTGAAAGGCGGCGGGCGGCGGAGTCGCCGAGATTCGCGCCCGCGGCGCGAAGGTTGGATACGTTGAATGCAACCCGGCCATCCAGTACTTCGATCCGGCCGGAGAGCACCACCGGGACGCCAGTGAAAGAAAATCCGGCCACCTCGGGACTTAAACGAACGGTGGCGGTGTCGGGCTCGTGGAGCGTGACGGCGGCTTCCGACACGTTCGGGTGGCCTTCGAGGTATGCGGCCAGGTCGGCTGCCTGAATGTAGGCGACGGCAAACGTGCTATCCACGCGCTCCAGGCGGTCGTTTTCACGGTCGTACGCGACGCCAAAGAGTGTGACGTCGAGGCGGTCCAGCACCGGGGCATTTTCCGGCTGGACGCGCTCGCCCCGCACGCTGACACTCCGCGCCTCTGCGGTCATCGCACGGAGGCCTTCGATCTGCACGTCGTAGACGTCGGCCGGACCGATCAGGTCCGGGAGCTCATTCTCGATCCCGCGTTCGACCCGGGCAGAGATTGCCCCGCACCCTGCCATAAGGAGTAGCAGGGTTAGTCCGACGATTCCGCGAAAGTCTTTCATGTTTAGGCTGCCCGTCGCTGGCGTTCAGCGGCGACGGCCGCGGCTCTTCTTTTTGTTCTGGTTCAGGAGCCGCGAGAGCACACCCCGCAGGCCTTTCGGTGCGGGACGGCGGTGCGACCGGATCATCCGGGTCAGCCGGTTGAACATGCTCATGATCCTCCTCGTGGTAGGGTTACGTGCTCTTCCCGATGCTCTTGATAGTACAGGATCTGGATCCGGTAGATTCACGCATGGGTACGGACACTGGAAACCGTTCAGTAACGAATCGGCCGATTTGCGCGTGCGGAAGGGTCAAAAAGATTGTACATTGACGGAGCAACGCACGCATCCTGTCACCATGCTCCGATCGGCCATGAAACAAATCGCTCGTCTCGCCCCCATTTTCCTCCTCTTGCTGCTCCTTGCCGGCTGCAAACGCGCCGACGAAACGGCTATCCCCGTTGGCATTGGCGTCGAGCCTCCCGCCGGCGCCCTTGTGCTCTTCGACGGCACCCGTGAGTCGCTCGATGAAAACTGGATCTATTGGGAAGGGCCGCGCTTTGCGTCGTCGATGCCGATCAAGTGGCAGATCGTCGATGACCCGGTGGACGAAGGAACGGTGCTCAGCTCGGCGGACCCCGCCGCGGCAGGCGGCCTTTACGGCGCAGCGGACATCGTAACGCAGGCTGAGTTTCGCGACCACCGCGCGCACGTCGAGTTCCTCGTGATGGAGCCCGGCGGAAACAGCGGCGTCTACCTGCAGAACCGCTATGAGATCCAGATACTCGACGGCGACTCGACCGCGCACGGTATGGGTGCCGTCATTAACGACGCCGCGGCGCCCTACCACGCCTACAACGGCACCGGGCAGTGGAACGCCTACGACATCATGTTCCGTGCGGCCAGATTCGAGAACGGCGTCCTGACCGAAAAGCCCCTCGTGACGGTCTACTTCAACGGCGTGAAGGTCCATACCAACCAGGAGATCAGCCAGGTCTATGGCGGCCCAAACTCTGGGCTGGACGGCGGAAACGACGAAGGCAGAGGGATCACCGACACGCCCGGAGGGCTCAAGCTGCAGGCCGAAGGCCACGACGTCCGCTACCGCAACATCTGGGTCCTACCTCTCGAACTGGACGAGCCCAATACCGACTTTTGAGCTTCGATCGATAACGTCCGGGCTGCTGCCTCAGGCTGCGGCCCGGGCGCACTCCTTCTCCGAAAGCAGCCTGCAAAGATAATCCCGTGCCTCCTCCGGCTCGAGTATGACTGTCGTGTATCGAGTGGTTATGACGATGTGCCGGGGCGACTCCCGGTAATCGAGCACGCACCCGCACCGCAAGCCGATCCGAATGAGCCGTTGGAACGAACATCGCCCGGCCGCGGTCCTGAGCGGGCACGTAAGGCACTTGGTGGGTCTGATCATTTGTCCATTTACTGTAACGCAAGCCGGGCGCAATGATAAGACGCTCAGAAAGCTGGATCAACCGCTTACGACTCACTTGCTGTATGCGGATACTTCTCCAGATGTTCAAATTCCCGGTTCTTCTGCTGTTTTCACGGGTATAGTGTTTCAACTTGTGCCGAATCCGGGGGAAAGATGCGTCAAAAACGGGGAATGGGATTTGCTCTGGGTGGAGAGGTGGCGCAGTGTTGGGAATTGTTCAATCTAAAACATGCTCAACAGCACGAATGAATAGTTCGACTTCGTCTGCGTACCAAGACACACTTTCTTCTGACTGTTCCGAGGCAACCTCATAGTCTGCCGCCTGACGAAGTCGATATGCTCTGGGGAGGACTCTGGCGACGGCTTCATCCACCTTCCCAGTGAGCACGAAATGATCTCTAAACTGCTCGTGGGTGCCGGCGTGAGTCCGCGGCGTGATCCCTTCAGAAAGGAGTGACGCCCTGGCTGCGTAGTAGGCTGCATAATCGGTCCGACTCATGGCACTCTCGGGGTCTCCAGAACCGAGTATGAGCCGGGCGGAGCGGAGCGTACGCCATGCTTTTGCCATAAGGCTCGAAAGGTGGGGTGCCATACTTCCACACCCTCTGAGTGGACGTTCATCATTAGAGGGTGACTTTCGTCTCTAAAGCGTCCTTCTGAGACAGGAATGAGATGCAGGCGAAGGTCGTACCAATCTATATAGTCAATCTCAAGATCTACAAGGCGTTCAGTTTATTTGACGAGATCAGGATTTGATCCGGAATCTATATAACGGTAGCGTGAGGCTGAACCGTATGAGCCTGTGGAGACATTTCCTGGATCTCCGCCTTCGCGGAGATGACGAATTTGTTTAAGTTTTCAATATCATTTATTGATCGGCCTTCCGTCTCACCCGTTCAAGCAGTTATCTGCGGACTATTTTTCCCCTTTGTCAATCCGAGGAAGGTCGTTACCCCTCAAAGCCATCAGCTAAGTCCAATTAAAACTTCAAAACGCCACCTTCTCAAAACGCACATTTCGTACGCGACCGGTGGAGACGCGCATGGTGGTGATGTTTCCGGATGAATCGCGCTCGAAACGAGCGTCACCGAAAAACCAGGCGTCGCCGGTGAAACGGTCCTTTGCCAGGTATGAAAGGCCGAAGTCGCTGTGGCGCTGGTGGCGAACTTTCAGCTTGCCCTCCTCCAGCATCACCACGTAAGAGGTTTCGAGCTCCGGGCTGTAATACCGCCCGACAAAGGCGGCGAGCTCTTCGGGCGTCGGCTCCGTGCCGCGATCAAGTCGCCGCGCCTTGTTGGGGCCGTTTTGCAAAAGCGTCAGGCTGCTAACCCTCCCGTCGGCATCCCGGTGAAAGGTGACCTGCGCATCGACGACCTTGAGGAAAAACGTCGAATCGGACGATGCGAAGAGCTCGAACTCCGGTTGGCCGGTGGGCTTGATGAAGAACCGGCCGTCCTTGCGGCTGAACGACATGATGAAAGTCGGCGCCGCGTCGAGTGAGTATTCACCCGCGTAATCGTCGAATATGGCCGGGTCGATCGCGACCTCAACCGTGTCGGCCGATACAGGAGCCGGGCTTCTCGAGGCGTCATTCTTAAGGACGTCTGCCAGGAAGAGGTCTGCCAGCGCAAGAGTTTTCTGCTGCGGGAACAGCGATGCCAGGTTGCTCAACACGACGATACCGGCCTTCGCTTCGGGGAAAAAGACCACATCGGAGCGGTAGCCAGCGTCTCCCCCGCCATGGCCCACCATCTTGAGCCCTTTGTAATTGCCGATGATGAGCCCGAACGCGTAGCTGAGCGTGTCGCCGCTGTTCAAAACGCCCCGCTCCATCATCTGGTCGACGGCTGTGCGGCCGCCGACGCGTCCTGTGCCCAGGTTGGCAAGCCAGAGGGTCAGGTCCTCTGCGGTCGTGAACAGGCTCGTTGCCCCGGCGTTGGCGTAGCTCAGGACGGCCTTCCGGAATCCACCTTCACCGCCCGGATAGTACGAGTACGCGCGCCCTTTGACGACCCGCTCGTGGTCGTCGTAGAAAAACGTGTTTTTCATTCCGAGCGGCTCGAAAACCTGCTCCCGCATGAACTCGGGGAAGGTCTTCCCGCTGACTCGCGCGATGATTTCGGCGAGCAAGGTGTAGCCGGTGTTGCAGTAGACGTGCTCGGCTCCGGGCTCGAAGTTCAGCTCCTGCTGGTTCTGGAACATCTTCAGGATGTGCTCCCTGGTGATGACGTCGTCGAGCCGCCACCCGGCGATTGCGAGCAGGTCCCACTGGTCGCGCAGGCCGCTCGTATGGTGGATCAGGTGCCTGATCGTGATGGGTTTGCCGAAGTCAGGCATCTCGGGTACGTGCTTACGGATGTCGTCGTCGAGCGAAAGCTTGCCCTGCTGAGCGAGCAGGACTGCGCCGAACGCGGTGAACTGCTTGGAGACCGACGCCACGTGGAAGATGGTTTCGGGCGTTATGGGCACGTCATATTCGAGGTTTGCCGCTCCGTAGCCCTTCGAAAAGATGATCTCTCCGTCTCGGAACACGGCCACGGAGGCGCCAGGCGAGTCGCTGCGGTTGACTTCGGCAAAAATCGAGTCGGCGCGGGATTCAAGGCTGGCGGTCGGCGATTGAGCCATCGAAAGTGTGTACAGTACCGACCACAGGAGAAGAGGCAGGAGAAGGTATTTGTAAGGCATGACGGGTACCGCTGCGCGAGCGGGAGTTGGGTGAGGGATCGTTGCCCGTACTCTACGTAATGCCTCCCGAACGGATGCAATCGATCGGATCAAAAAAGCAAGCCCGACTGGTAAAGTCGCCCCGGTATTGATATCATCAACGAATCAACCTTTCTCTTTCCAGCCACCTTGTTAATACCAGAGTCGCGTACGTCGATGAAACTTATATACAGTCTGATCCTCGTTCTCTTGCTCACGGGCGCGGCATCGCTCGTGGCCCAGCCGATCACCTTGCACCCGGAGAACCCGCACTACTTCCTCTTCCGCGGGAAGCCCACGGTGCTTGTCACCTCCGGCGAGCACTACGGCGCCGTGATGAACCTGGACTTCAACTACGACACCTACCTCGAAACCATCGCAGCAGATGGTCTTAACCTGACACGGCTATTCTCGGGCGTCTACGTGGAAGGATGGGGCGAACCCTGGAACACGCTGAATCCTCCTCACGGCCGTTACATTGCCCCTTGGGCTCGCGGCGAGACGCCGGGTTATTCCGACGGCGGCAACAAGTTCGACCTCACACGGTGGGACCCCGCCTACTTCGAACGTCTGAAGGATTTCGTCCGCAAGGCCGGTGAGCGGGGCATCGTGGTCGAAATGGTCCTGTTTTGCGTGTACTACAACGACGACAACTGGCGGCTCAGCCCTCTCAACGCCGCCTCGAACGTGAACGGCATCGGCAACACCGACCGGTTTGCCCCTTACGACGAGACCGACCCCGACCTCATGCGCGTCCAGGAGGCCTTCACCCGGAAAATCGTCTCCGAGCTCAAGGAGTTCGACAACGTCTACTTTGAGCTGCTCAACGAGCCGTACGCCGACCAGGGACCGCAGGTCAACGACTCGTGGAACGATCGGATCATCGCAGCCATCCGCGCCGAAACCAAAGACCACCTCATCGCCCTCAACGTTGCCAATGACTCGGCACGGGTCGACGCAATCAACCCCGAGGTTGGCATCCTGAACTTCCACTACGCCTTCCCGCCCAACGCCGTCACGATGAACTACGACCACCCGAGGGTGATCAGTGACGACGAGACGGGCTTCGACGGCGGGCACGACGAATCGTACCGTAAAGAGGCGTGGGCATTCATGCTGGCCGGAGGCGGGGCGTACTCGAACCTCGACTGGTCGTTCACCGTCGACTCGCCCGAGGGCACGTCGGAGGCGGTGCCGGACGACCTCGGCGGCGGCTCCCCCACCCTCCGGATGCAGCTCGGCCACCTCAAGCGGTTCCTCGACGGCTTCGACTTCATCCGGATGCGGCCGGATAATGGCATCTTCAAAGGCGGCCTGAGCGAAGACGTCCAGGCGTGGGCGCTCGCCGAAGAAGGAAGGGCATACGCGATCTACGTCCACGGCGGCGACCAGGTGAACCTCCGGGTGACGCTGCCCGAAGGCAACTACCGCGTCGAGTGGCTCGACACCAAATCCGGCGAGTACACGCCCGCCGAGACCCTAACCCACCCCGGCGGCGACGCCACCCTCACCTCACCCCCCTACGACACCGACGTCGCGTTGAGCATCAAACGGGTGGAGTGACGGATACCGAGAGCCACCCTCTGCTCAAGGCGCAGATTTGTTGTGATGGGCTTGACCGAAGACTGGGTGTTTAGTGCAAATAAGACACTAAAAAAATACGTCATCTCCGCCTTCGCGGAGATGACGTTTTTATTAAGGTGTGCAGTAAAAAGACAAGTTCAGCCTTTGGTCAAGTCTGACTCCTTGTTTTTCCCGGCACCAATTCTGAAATCGCCGGGTTGCGCGCAGGGGATCCATCGCGCGTTTAGCGAACGGCGCTCACGGCACTACCTCTCATTACTAGCACCAATCGATCAGCGCCGTTCGGTACGGGTGGTGGGTATCTTGGGGAGAGATGGATCCGTGCGTTTC
>CBINFS010000061.1:0-18512 GCA_966250015.1 uncultured bacterium
CGTTCGGCGTGTACCCGGGTAAACCCCGTGAACGAATCCCGTATTTCCTTGGCGACCTCATCTACGTGCGCCCCACAAGCGTAGGGGTCTGGAATCAAGAGTCTCCTTCTCGAATTGAAGGTTTCCCTGTAGGCGAAAAGAAGGTATTCGGCCGGCTGTTGACACTTGCTACACTTCATCGGACTACCTATGGAAGATGATCGGGTAAGGCTATGGTGGCACTGTCGTTGCGCTATCCAGTTTTTTGAAAAAATGCCAGAATCCAAAGGTAAGATAACCGGGCGCCGCCGGTTTGCAAGCGCTACCGAACGTGCCTTTGGCAAGAAATCGTGAATAGGAAAACGGCGCTGCGAGGCCGTTGGGCTGGCCCTCTCTCGGCACGATGTAAACCGGGAAAAACATAAGGTGTCCGGCTCAACGGGGCGTTACGAGCTGCGGCGGAGGCGAGCCAAGATCAGCGGATGCCTGCAGGGGAGCACCGTAAATCGCGGCCTGGCCAAGCCGGGCTTCGTTGATGGCACGGCTCAGGATACGGACAGCCTCCTGATCCGCGTGGAATCCCATCGAGTTTTCGGCTTCGATAAAGTCCGTCAGGAACTGGGCACGGCGTTGATACCGCTGGGCGATGGGTATGCGGGGGTTCGTCGAGTCAGCTTCGATGGTGAGGGCAATGGCGCGGGTCAGATCGAGTACGGCGTCGATCGCCATATTCCGCACCTGATAGGTCCGGTCCTGGATGCGGTGGACGCGCTCCCGGAGGTCGTCTTCGGACCACGGGTGGCACGTCTGGCAGGCATTGTTGACGTTCAGCATGGGGCTGCGCACCCAGTGGTCGCTCACCTTCATGGCCCCTACCCGGATGTACGGCATGTGGCAGTCGGCGCACGCGACGCCACTCTGCGCGTGGATGCCCTGGTTGTAGAGCTCGAATTCGGGGTGTTGCGCCTTGAGGGTCGGTGCGCCGCTGGTTCTGTGGACCCAATCCCTGAAGCCGGTTTCCTCATAATAAGCGAGGATGGAATCGGCGCGGAGGCCTTTCGACCAGGGGTAGACGAGCAGCTTTTCCGGTCCCTGGAAGTAGTACTCGACGTGGCACTGGCCGCACACGTAGGTGCGCATTTCGAGGCGCGATGCGTCGCGGTTGACGTCGTAATCCTCGATGCCCTCGAGCGCCTTGACCTGCTTGATGCCGTTCATGAAGGCGGGCCGCGTAACGCGGAGGGCCATCGTTTCAGGATCGTGGCAGTCAATACACGATACGGGGTGCTCGACGAGCTTGACTGCTTCGCTGTAGGGCATCTGGTTCATCCGCTCGAAGCCTGCCATGAGGTCGCCGTCGCCGAGCTGGATGTACGGGCCGTAGACCGACGCATGGCAGTGGAGGCACGTTCCGGGTTGACTGGCCACGACCTGGCGCTTGGTAAACATCTGATCGACGAGCATGTAAGCGTGGCCGCGCTCCTCGCGGAAGTCCTCCGCAAACGCGTACCCGGCCCAGAACTCACGAAGCCTCGGGTCCTCGACGAGCCTCGAAGTAGAGACTTCTTCACGAGGGTCAAGCTCGCTCGGCTGTTGCGGGAGCGCCTCGCTTCCACCGTACCGCGTGCGGGTCATGTCCACCGTTCTGCGGTAGAGGTCGTACTGGACGGGGAAGTTTTCGCCCCAGGTGGCCGGATTGCTCGTGGTGTCGGTAAGCTGGACGACGCGATAGAAGGGGTCCCTTCCCTCCCGCTGGCGTTCCATGATGTTCGTCAACAGAGCCAACACCCCGACGCAGGCCAGGGCGACCAGCACGATCAGTATCGGCCACCGGTAGCGCTGCCAGAAGGAGCGAGGCCGATCGGAAGCGGATTGATTTACTGCCATACCAGTCTACCAATTGATGAGGTTAGAAGCGTTTCAGCGGACCACATGTCCCACCGAATCGTGACAGCGCGTGCAGGTTACAGGTTCGGTTTTGGGGGCTTTTCGGTCTGCAAAACCGGTCAGGTGGAAACCCGGCGAGATCGCCGCGACGACGTCCTGATGACACTTGCGGCAGGCGTCTTCTGCGACTTCCAGGTTGTGCGGCTTTATCCGTAGGGGGTCGGGGAATTTGCCCGTCGTGAATGCGAAAGAGTGCCAGAAGCCGTTGGACGCCTTCGTCGCGTATTTACCGAAAAAATTAGCCGGTGTGTGGCAATCGTTACACACTGCGACCGCGCGGTGACTGCCCTTGAGCCACGAGTCGAAATGCCTGTTCATGATGTGGCAATTCGAACAGGCCGCCGGGTCGTCGGTCACGTAGGAATAGCCCTTTGCGTAGATGAAGGTGAAAGCCCCGATGCCTATAAAGAGGCCGAAAAGGACGGAGAAGATCAGGGCGTATCGGTCCGGCATAACGTTAACCCGGTTATGGCTTCAGGCAGCACCCTAAACTCGACTCGCGAAGAGCCCGGCAATAAGGTTATGCTTGCCGGGCAGAGGTGCAAGTACCTTTTCCCGATTTTTGCGGTATTGAAGGAATGTTACAATACCCGTAAAGGCACTTCCGAATAGATTTGAAAAAAGGGCCGACAAAAAACGTTGGATTGATAGTGTGTTGTATAAAATATTTTTTATACAACTTGCTTGATATCGCTTAGCCGATTGAGAAAGAAAAGCCTCTTCGACGGGGGTAAGTTGAATAAAATCCACCCCCCTGACGAAGAGGCTATACAGAGTGCCTAATTAACGCTTTCCCGGTTACGACGAGATTCCTGGCGGTATTGCCTATTTGTTTGCTCTCATGATGAGCAAATCGTATAGGTTATCTTCTTTGTTGACTTTGGTAGATTCTACCTTCCAGCCTTCGCCGAAGATACTGGTGATCCGCTGACGAATCCCGGTTACTTCAGATACATTTACGTGCTCGACGATCAGGGCATTTCCTTCTTTTAATTCTGCAACTGCCTGAATGATCGCGTCAAATTTCGAGCCACGACTACGCCTTCTATTGAACTCACGCTGCGCCTCGTCAACGCGAAACTCCTGAATCTTGAATTCGGATTCCGTTCTTCTTTTGCGTGCCATATTGATATTATCGATTGATTGAGCGGAAAATACACCGAATAAATATAGGAATTAATTTGTGAATTACGCGTACTAGACAAACAATTCTATTGAAATGCTATTGTAACGGATCGTCTATCAACGGTGCCATGATTCATTGTGGCCGGATATTGTAAAAAAAGGGTTTGGTTGGGACGTTGCGATATTACCCTCTGCATGCCGTTTTGCAAGCAATTGAAGTGGTAAAAAACAAAAAGGCCCGGAGTCGATGTGCTATCGACCCGGGTCTTCTGTTGTGATCCCGGAAGGACTCGAACCTTCGACCCTCTGATTAAAAGTCAGATGCTCTACCTGCTGAGCTACGGGATCGGTGTCGGGCATCACCGTTTGTCCGGTGAAAAACCATAGACAACTAAAATAGCAAATTTTCGAGGCAGGGGCAACCTTTGCTTGCCGAAAGGGGCACGCGTTACGTCATGCAAACACCTGTGAGTGCCATCCAGGCTAAGCTGAATGGTCCGCTATTGCCCATTCAGCTTTAACCGGCTTCAGACTTCGAGGTTTGCGTTAATTCGTTCGCGGACGCGGTGGGTGCGGAAATGTGCCGACCGGACCGGGTGTGTTCTGCGTTTGCGCCAGCTTCGGAAGCGGCGCAGGGAGAGCGACAGACCGGTCCAGACCAGCACCGTGGCCCCCAGGCTGACGATTCCGGCGACGGTTTGCCCGAACAGCCCGAGGACCTCGCCGGTGTGAGTGAATCGAAGGATGGACCGCAGGCGCTGCCCTCTTGACCCCGCCTCGAAGGGTACCCATTCACCCTCTTGCCCAGTCGCCGGATCCAGTAGAAGCCGCGCCCGCTTTTGCGGCTGCCCTCCGGTCCCGCTGTCGATGTTGAACGTGACCGGTTTATCTTCCGGCAAGGGTAAGGAGAGTGTGATCCTTTGCCAGTCCGGTACACGGTTCTCGGCAAGGTGCAGGAGCTCGTCAACACCGGTCAGATCGAAATACACCGCTTCGCCGGTCTGACCCTGGCTGGCGCCGGGACGAGGGCCGCCCGGTCCTCGTCGTGCCGGGGCTTCCTCACCAAAGATCCGGTACACGAGGTCGCTTGCCCAGGGGTAGGAGATCACCACGCCGGAGAGAACAACGGCAAAGAGTGGGACCAGCGACCAGAAGCCGATCACGTTGTGCCAGTTGAAGTCGCGCGCTTTTGGCGAACGATTCCGGCGGAAAAAGATGATGTGCCGGACAGCCCTGCGCGACCAGTTACGAGGCCACCAGAGATAGAACCCGCTCAATACCAGAAAGAGGAATCCGAGGTTTGCCGCCCCCGTTATGGCGCGGCCAACTGCCCGGTTGTCGCCCGACGCGGCCAGCCAGCGGTGCAGGTCGGTGACGAATCGGAAAAACGTTCGGATCCCTTGCGAGCCCTCGCCCAGCACCACGCCCGTATAGGCGTTTACGAACACCGTCTGTTCACGCCCAAAAGCTACCTCGACCGGAGCTACCGGGTCCGAATGCCAGGTGATGGCCGTGGGTGTGCCGGGAAAGACCTCCTGGACGTTTCTCAGGAGCAGGTTCGCTTCCAGCCAGCGTGCACCCGGCTCGTGGGGAGCGCCGTCGAGCCCTCGCGTGTCGGCCCAGGCGATCATCTGCCGCTCGTAGGTAAGCAACACACCCGTGGCGGACATGATCAGGATGACGACGGCTGCCGTTACGCCGACGAGAAGGTGGCACCAGAAAATGAACTTACGAACGTACTTCACAGGCCTCCGTCACCGTTTCTTACGCCGTTGAGAAAATCCTTCTGCCGGTTCAGAACTGCACATTGACGGACAGCCAGAGGCGGCGGCCCTCCTGGTGATTGTTGTACAGGTTCGTGTACATGATCCCCGTCGGGTTGTCGTCGGTGGGAGTACCCTGATAGGCCACGTACTCCAGGAAGTCCGTGTTCAGCAGGTTATAGACGGTGGCGTTGACGGTGACGTTGGTGGTGACGGCGTACCCTGCGCCCAGGTGGAGCAACCCGTATGCCTCGTAATACTTTGGCATGTTTGGGCTTGCATTCCGGCTGTTCGTCGTGAACCGGGTTCGCCTGCTCCTGTACTCGCCGCGGAGCCAGCCGTTCAGCCGTCCGGCCGGCTGAACGCGAAGGCTGGCGTTGAGCATGTGCTTCGGCGTATTCACGAGCGGCAGGCCTTCGTTCTCGCCGCTGAGCTGCCTGCTATAGGTATAGGTATGATTGGCTGCCACCGACCAGATTTTCAGGAAAGGCACACGGATGCTGGTCTCGACGCCGCGGGTGACCGCCTCGTCCACGTTGACGCGCTGGCTGAAGCTCTCCTGCGTGGGGAAGTCGCCGTAGTTGACGCAGCCTGGCAGATTCGGGGCACCCTCGAACGTGCAGTTGGGGATCGGGGTGCCGGCCGTGATTTTGTCGTCGAACTGGTTGTTGAAGAGGGTCACGCCGGCGCTCAGGCCAGTCTGCGCCGTGTAGTAGGCGCTGATTTCGGTGCTCGTGCTCGTTTCGGGCCGCAGGCCAGGGCTTCCGATGGTGGCAATCCTGCCCTGTCCGGTGAAGCCGATGATGCCGTCGACGAGCTGTTCGACGCTTGGCGTCTTGTATCCCCGGCTGACGCCGCCTTTCAGGGTCAGCGACGGCGTCGTGTTCCAGACCAGGTAGGCGCGCGGGCTGACGTGGCCTCCGAAAGCGGAGTGGTCGTCACGGCGTAAGCCGAGGGTCAGGGCCACGTCGCTCAAAAGGCGCCACTCGTCCTCCGCAAAAACGGACCACTGGGCGTGCTCGAACGGTTCCAATGCTACGCCGTCGATCATGCGGGCGTCCCAGATCTGCCCACCGATGGAGAAGACGTGGTTGCTCAAGTGGGAAGTCAGCTTGGTATCGAAGACCGTATTGGTCGACTCGAGCGTCCGCGGCGCGCCGGCGGGCTTATCGGGGATGCCGCTTCCCGGAGGGCCGCCTGGCGTACCCGGAGGCAGTGTGCGGCCGAGCGTCTCTGTCTTATTGCGCATGAGGCTCGACTGGAGCACACCGCTCCGGTGGCGCCACGTATGCGCCAGGGTAACCTGATCGCGGTTGAACCTGAGCTCCGGTCCGTAGCCGTTGAACGTCGGCGGGTCCTGGTCCGGGCGGTCGAGCGTCCCGAGCTGGGCCTCCGAGTTGTCGTAGACTTGCCGAGCTATCTCCGCATCGATCCAGAGGTCGTGATTGCCGGTGGGGGTGAAAGTGATTCGGCCGCCGACCGTGTAGATGTCGGCCTGCACCGGGCTCGGGCCTCGCCTGCTGATCGTCGTGTTTTCGCCGAAAACGCCGGTTGGGGATAGCTCAGAGGGGTTCCGGTGTAGCAGGCTGCCGCGAAGCGATACGCCCAGGTAATTGTTTACCAGCGGGCCGGTAAGGGTCGCACTGCTCGCGTAGGTGTTACCGAAATCCGTCTCCTGTTGCACGGTGGCATTTGTCGTCAGCGAACCCGTCCACTCGTAGCCGACTTTTTTCGTGATAATGTTGATCACGCCTCCCATGGCGTCGGAGCCGTACAGCGTCGACATGGGACCGCGAATGATCTCGACGCGCTCGATTGCCGCCACCGGGGGCAGGAAGCTGGTCGAGGTTTCGCTGAAACCATTCGGGGTGATGTTGCCCGCGGTATTCTGGCGCCTGCCGTCAATCAGGACGAGTGTATAATCACTCGGCATACCCCTCATGGAGATGTTGAGTCCGCCCGTTTTGCCGACGTTGTCGCCCACGTCCACGCCCTCCACGTCGACCAGCAATTCGGCAAGGCTGTTGGTACGTTTTTGCTGGATCTGTACGGCAGGCAGGATGGTGATTGAAGCCGGGGCGTTTTTTATCTCCTGCTCGAAGCCCGATGCCGTGACGACGATCTCATCGAGCTCAC
Organism: uncultured bacterium; assembly: GCA_966250015.1. Taxonomy (GTDB): domain Bacteria; phylum Bacteroidota; class Rhodothermia; order Rhodothermales; family DASSAV01; genus CBINFS01. Next base: position 6,951 of record CBINFS010000061.1, read on the forward strand.
CTTCCATGGGCTCGGTGCTCTGGGCAAAAACGAGTCCGGAAGGATAAAGCAGCACGGATAGCACGATCACGAAAAGGAAACGCCCGGTAGCGACGCCAGCGAGAGCGGAGTTGACAGCCATAGTGATTCCTGGGAATGGAGCTAAAAAGGGGCCGGTTGCCGAATCGTTTATTGGAGAGGGGCTTTTTAACCTAATTTAGACTAAATCTAATTTGTGATGGGAATGGCGTGCAAGCACCACGTAAGAAAATGGCTCTAAATAAGACAACCACGTCCGATAAATCGCCTGAATTGCCTGTTATTCAATCATTTACGGGACGGTTAATTTTGCATGAATGTAGTTGGACGGTGCGGCACACCGGGCTTTCGTCGGCTATGACCGAATTGAAACCGGGTCCATTGAGGTCCGGCACGTGGGTAGAGGCACACATTCAAGCGTGGACAACTCGGGATGGCTTGGTCGTAAACGGTGTGAGTACTCCGGCGACGAAGCAGTTGAAAAAGACTCAAAATGCGACCGTTCTGCCACGTTCTGGGCATTCCGTGCGTGATTTTTATGAAGGAGTTTGCCGGTGGAACCGCTGGGGGTAAATCGTGTTTGAGGCACACGAAAAAACCACGTGGCACGCTCGGAAGGCCTGGATAAGTTTTTACAGGACGGGGTGGCTTTTACTTTTGACACCTCGGAATTTTTAATAACTTTGCCGTGTCAGTAAAGTGTGCCAGATGCCACCTGGTAAATCCTTAACCGCAATGATCCGCGTACAAAACATGCATAATCCGTTTCTCTTCGGCGGCTAGCCGGGGTTAAACGGTGCGCTAGCGGCTGGTGAAGCAAGCTAAAGGGGATCGCGACAGTAGCGTGGTAACATAACGTCTTCCGGCGCCCCCTACCCTTCGTCACCAGGACTGCGGTTGTATGGGTGGATGTGCCCCGCTGTTTGGGGTCGCTAACACATACAATGTTTCTCCGTGAGTGGCACACGGGGGGTGCATCACTTAAAGGAGGGTAGTCAATGGAAGCACTCGGAAGGCAGATTCTCGTCGAGTTTTACGACTGTGACCGGGAAGTTCTGAACAACGAGGACCTGATTCGCGAACTCATGCTGGAAGGTGTTCGCCGGTCGGGGGCAACGATCATTTCAGACACATTTCATGCGTTCAGTCCATTCGGAGTAAGCGGTGTTGTGGTGATTGCTGAATCGCACGTAGCCATTCATTCCTGGCCTGAACACGGGTATGCGGCGGTTGACATTTTCACGTGCGGTGAATCCATCGATCCGTGGGTCATTCAAAAGTTTCTACAACAGAGCTTTGACGCCCGCAACGTTTCGAGTATGGAGTTGAAACGCGGACTTTTTCCGGAGCGCGTGCCTCACAAGCCGGTGCTGGAGGAAGTACCAGCCTGACAACAACTGGGTAGTTCGTATCTTACGCGTGGTGCCTTTCGGGACTCCCGGGAAGCACCACGCGTCATTTTTTATTCATTCTGAAGATCGATGAGCGAGCAAAAGTACTTTCAGCTACAATACACCGAGTTGTGGGAGGGTAAGACGGGAATTACGTTCGGCTTAAACGACATCCTCTTCAGCCGGCAGAGTGCTTACCAGAAGGTGCAAGTACTCGAAACCGATGCACACGGGCGGGTCTTGACACTTGACGGCCTCGTCATGCTGACCGAGCGTGACGAGTTCGTCTACCACGAGATGATCTCCCATCCCGCGTTGTGCCTATTGAAGGATGCCGAACGGGTGCTGGTCGTCGGCGGCGGCGACGGGGGTACGGTCCGTGAGATCCTGCGCCATCCTTCGATCAAGCACGTGGACCTCGTCGAGATCGACGAAATGGTGATCAACACGTCCCGTGAGTTCTTCCCCACGGTCAGCTCCGCCTTTGACGATCCGCGACTGAACATACGGGTGCAGGACGGGATTGCGTTCGTCAAGGCGACTGAGGCGGCAGCGTACGACCTCGTCATCGTCGACTCGACGGACCCCGTCGGATTTGCCGAAGGGCTGTTCGGAGAAGACTTTTACCGTGACTGTGCGCGCATTTTGACGGATCGCGGCATCCTGGCTGCTCAGACCGAATCGCCGTTCGACCGTTCGTTTCACGGCACGCTCCAGGACGCGCACAACCTGCTGAACCGGCTCTTTCCGCAGGTCCACATGTACCTCGCCTCCATTCCCACCTATCCGTTTGGAACCTGGTCGTTTACGATGGCGACGAAGGGGCTACATCCGGTGGACGACTTCGATCCCGAGGCGGCGAGGAGGCTGCTGGCTCCTTTCAAGGACGACCTCAAGTACTACAACCCGGAGATTCATACGGCAGCCTTTGCACTGCCGAACTTCGTCAGGAAGCTGATTCAGACGGCTTAGGTGGCGACTTACCAGAAGGTGTGCATCGGGCGGCGCAAAACGAGCACGCCGTCCATGAGAAGGGGGTTGAAGTTGATAAACCCGTTTACGAGGTACACTTCGACAGGCGTGCAGTTGTACATCAGCTTGAACTCCTGATCTCCCTTGCGATAGTCGGTCGTGACGATCAGTCCGACGAGGCCGGCGCCGCCGGTGCCGACAAAGACGTCGATCTCCGCCCCGTCAGTCGCCACCGTGTCGTTGACGTATCCGTAGTCGATGGGATAGATGATGTCGGCGTGCACCGGATGGACGGAGTGGAGTGGACGATCGATGGTGTAGCCGTTTTCCTCGATCAGACGTTCCCAGCGCTCCCAGGCGAAGTGACGCCGGATCATTTCGGCGAACGCCGCCCGCTCGTCGCGGGATAAAAATGCGGGCATCTTGTCTTCGAGATTGCCGGTGGGAATAAAAAGGGCGGGCTCACACCGCGGTGGGCCCGCCCTTCACTTTTTACGGCACTTTAGGGCTTCCGTTTTTGGTCTTCAGGTTCGACCGTCCGTATGTGGAGCTCTTTGAGCTGTTTTTCGTCGACGACGTCCGGCGACTGAACCATCAGCTCCTGCGCGGTCTGCGTTTTGGGGAACGCGATGACGTCGCGGATATTCGAGGTCCCTCCAAGCGCCATCGTGATGCGGTCGAGGCCGAAGGCGATGCCGCCGTGCGGTGGTGCGCCGTAGCGGAACGCGTCGAGGAGGAATCCGAAGCGCCGCTGCGCCTCTTCCTCGTCGATGTTCAGCAGACTGAACATCTGCTGCTGAACCGAGCGGTCGTGGATACGGATAGAACCGCCGCCGATTTCGGCGCCGTTCAGCACGAGGTCGTAGGCGCGTGCTCTCGCCTCACCCGGCTTCTCGAGCAGCGTCTCGATGTCGTCCGGATGGGGTGACGTGAACGGGTGGTGCATCGCGTAGTAGCGGTTGTCGCCCGCATCCCACTCGAGGAGGGGGAATTCGGTGACCCACACGAACTTCCACTGCGGCTCGTCAACCCCGTCGTCGCTGATCAGACCCAGCTCGCGTGCCATGTGGAGGCGGAGCGCTCCCATGTTCTCGTAGATTCGGGGCGCCTTGCCGGCGAGGATCAGGACGAGGTCGCCGGCCTTGGCGCCGATCTGCTCGACGGCGCGCTGGACGAATGGGGTGGGCAATACGCTGTCCCTGACCGAGGAGTAGATCTCCGAGCCGTCAGAGGGCAGCTTGAAGTAGACGAGGCCGCCTGCGCCGATTTTTTTGCGGACGATCTCCTTGTCCAGGCGGTCCATGGCGCCACGGCCGAGGTCGCCCTCACCGGGGACGTTGATGCCGGTGATGAAGCCGCCCTCCTTGATGATTTCGTCGAAGACGCGGAAACCGGAGCCCTTGAACGACTCGGTCAGGTCGTGGATTTCTAGACCGAATCGCAGGTCCGGCTTATCGGATCCATACCGCTTCATGGCTTCAGCGTACGTCAGGCGCGGGAAGGGGGTGGGTAGGTCCACCCCGATGGCATCCTTCCAGACGGTCTTGATCATGCCCTCCATGAGCTCCTGGATGAGCTCTTCGGTGGCGAAGGTGATCTCGACGTCGATCTGGGTGAACTCCGGCTGGCGATCGGCCCGGAGGTCTTCGTCCCGGAAGCACTTGACGATCTGGAAGTAGCGGTCGAGCCCGGCGACCATCAGGATCTGCTTGTACGTCTGGGGCGATTGAGGCAGCGCGTAGAACTTGCCCGGGTGAACGCGGCTCGGGACGAGGTAGTCGCGCGCGCCTTCAGGCGTAGACTTGCTCAGCACGGGGGTTTCGATCTCGACGAACCCGTGCTCGTCGAAGTAGCGCCGGACCGACTGGGTGATGCGGTGCCGGAGCAGCAGGATCCGCTGGAGCTCGGGGCGCCGGAGGTCGAGATAACGGTAGCGCAGGCGCAGGTCCTCGTTGGCGAGCACCCGTTTCTCTTCGTGCGCCGAAACGCTGAACGGGAGGGGTTCGGCGGTATTGAGAATGAGAATGTCCTCTACACGAACTTCGATCTCGCCCGTCGGGAGCTTCGGGTTGACCGTCTCGGGTGAGCGAGGCGCAACCGTTCCCCTGATCGAAATGACGTACTCGTTGCGGAGATATTCTGCTTTTTCGTAGGCTTCCTGGTGGTCCTGTGGGGAAAACACGATCTGAGTGAGCCCGAAGCGGTCGCGGAGGTCGATGAAGATCACGCCTCCCAAGTCCCGCCGGGTGTCGACCCAGCCTTTCAGCACGACCTTCGTGCCCACGTCTTTGAGTCGGAGCTCCCCGTTGGTATGTGTTCGGGGGCCGTGTGTGTCTTTATAAACGACTTGTTGCATCAGATGTCCATGGATAACTACCTAACACGTATCGCCTCCTTGAGGCGGCGCGGCGAGCGATTCGAGTGAATCCCCGGCGAAAAAAACGCGGTTCCCAATATACGACGTTCTGCAAATAAGTCTCGAATATCAATGCTTTGAAATCACAGTGGCATCCGGTGATTGATCCATATGGCCGGATAGCGCCAAATTCGTCAAATACTCGGGGGTTCAAAAATGAACCTTTACTTTCTTTTGGTTTATGAGATTGTTATGCTTCGCAAGTTTCCGGGAAGGGGCATCGGTCGTCCGCTTTTCGGGAAAAACGCTTTGAACGTCACATTCAAATCTGGTCATTTCAATGGTAAAAGATCCGAATGCGGAGACCGGTAATCCCGTTGCCCCCACGGTAACCGGGATTCAAAGGGAGACCGTTGCGATGGAAGGCCGTGGTTTTTTTGGCCATCCTCGCGGGCTGGCGACGCTTTTCTTCACGGAGATGTGGGAGCGTTTCAGCTACTACGGTATGCGCGCGCTGCTGGTCCTTTTCATGACGGCCGCGGCGATGGGTGAAAACCCCGGGCTCGGATTTGACGTCGGTAAGGCTACCGCTATATACGGCCTTTTCACGTCACTCGTTTACCTGCTGGCGCTGCCGGGCGGTTGGGTGGCGGACAAGCTGTGGGGCCAGCGCCGCGCCGTTTTCGTCGGCGGTATCTTCATCGCGGCGGGTAACTTCTGTCTGGCCATTCCCGGGACAACCTTCTTCTACCTGGGCCTGTTGGGAATCATCATTGGGACCGGATTGCTGAAGCCGAACGTCAGCACAATGGTCGGGGACCTCTACCCGGAGGGCGGTGCGCGTCGGGACGCCGGCTTCTCGATCTTCTACATGGGCATCAACATCGGCGCGTTGATCGCTCCGCTCATCGTGGGATTTTTTGGTGAGAACATCAACTGGCACCTGGGTTTTGCTGCCTCCGGCATCGGTATGACGCTTGGCCTGATTCAATACAAAGTCGGGGGTAGGCACCTTGGGGACGCCGGTACCCTAAAGAACACGGAGTCGGCCGAGTTGATCAAAGCGCAGGCACGCCGCTTCTTCACGATCGCCGGCGTCGTTACGCTCGTGGTTGTGCTCATCGTTACAATGGCCGTTCTGGGTGTGTTCTCCGTCCCGCTTCAGGTGGTTGCGACGTATCTGGGCTATTCGATCATCGTCATCGTATTCATCTACTTTGCCTACCTGCTTGCCAACAAGCACTACAACAAGATGGAGAAGCGGCGGATCGGCGTGATCATGTGGCTTTTCATCCTCGCGGCGATGTTCTGGGCAGGTTTCGAGCAGGCCGGTTCTTCGCTGAACATTTTCGCGCGCGATCTCACGCAACGCACGTTCTTCGGGTTCGAGATGCCGGCGAGCTGGCTGCAATCGATAAATCCGATCTTCATCATCACGTTTGCGCCGATTTTTGGATGGTTGTGGGTCTGGTTGGCCCGTCGCAAGGCCAACCCCTCGATTCCGGTCAAATTTGCGCTTGGGCTCATCTTGCTGGCCACGGCTTTCTTCGTGATCATGTGGGGCGCCTCGAACGCAACGGAGACGGATAAGGCGTCGCCGGCCTGGCTCGTGGTGATGTACTTCCTCTTCACGGTAGGCGAATTGAGCCTGTCGCCGGTGGGGCTGTCGTCGATCACCAAGCTCGCACCGCGCGACCGCGTGGGACAGATGATGGGTATCTGGTTCATCGCAGCGTCGCTGGGCAACCTTTTCGCGGGCGTGGTGGCAGGCCGCCTCGAGTCGCTTTCGATGGAGGCGCTCTTCTTCAACGTGGCGCTGTTCACCGGCGCAACAGGTATCGTCGCACTCGTGGCGAGCCCGTTCGTCCGCAAGCTGATGGGCCACATCGAATAACCGATCCAGTCTTTCCAGCTTTGAATTCAAGGGCGTGATCGCAGCGTGTGGTCACGCCCTTTTTATCTTAATCGGTATGACACCACTTCGAATTCCCATCCGGCGGCTTCCCCATGCGGAAGGCCTGCCGCTTGCAACACACGCTACTGCTTACAGCGCGGGGGTAGACCTGCTGGCTGCGGTGCCGGAGGAGGCCCCGCTCACACTCAATCCGGGCGACCGGGCGATCGTGCCTACCGGTATCCAGATAGCCCTGCCGCCCGGCTATGAGGGTCAGGTGCGGCCTCGAAGCGGGCTTGCGGCCAAGTACGGTATTACCGTGCTCAACAGCCCGGGCACTATCGACGCGGACTACCGGGGCGAGGTTGGCGTGATCCTGATCAACCTGGGGCGGGAACCATTCATCGTCAGGCGTGGAGAACGAATTGCCCAGCTCGTCGTCGCCCGTCACGAGCGGATTCAATGGGAAGAGGTCGATTCACTCGATTCGACCGGACGTGGAGAAGGAGGGTTCGGCCATACAGGACGCTGACCTTTTGTGCGGGTTGAGGGGAATGCTGCGCGGGAAGAAGAAGGTGCTGGTGACCGGTGGCTCGAGGGGAATCGAGCGATAGCTCTGCGCCACGTCCACGTGTGAAGGCGCGGACGTGGCGCAGAGGAAATGGTGGAGCTGGTACGCGGCTTAGGCAAAACGTCGGCGCGTGATCTGATCAGAAGCTCGGGCTGAGTCGCAGCCAGAGGCTCGGGCTCATGCCGGTGCCCACGTCTTTGAGCGGAAAGGCGAGCTCGAGGCGCACGTTGCGGTCGTCAAGACCGACGCCGAACCCGGCGGAGGGGAGGACGTCGTCGAAGTCGAACGAGCTCTCGTCCGTACCGGCCCAGCCCGCGTCGGCGAACCCGAAGACCTGCAGGTCCTCGAAGAGGTCGTCGAAAAGGCTGAGGTTGTCCACCACGTACTCGACGTTTGCGAGCAGCATTTTCGTCCCGGCAAAGGCGTTCTGTGGATAACCCCGGACGGAGCCGATGCCGCCGAGCACGAACTCCTTCTGGAGTGGCACGTCGCCGTTGACGAGCCCGCCGCGAAGGCGGAAGCCGTAGCTGCTGTGGCGGGTCGTCGGAATGTAGAAGCGGGCGTCGGCCAAGTATCGGGTGTACGTGAAGTCTCCGCCGAGGCCTGCCAGCTCGACCTCCGCACGGAAGGCGGTGCCGCGCGGGATGGTGCGATAGCCATACACGCGACCCCCTTCGAGGGCAATCACGAAGGCGTTGATGCGGGCTTCGTCGACCGGGGGATTAAACCGGAACCCGTTGCCGCCAAAGACTGACCATCGGGTGTTCCGTTCCAGGCTGCTGTACTCCTCGGAGCGGTAACCGGCGCTAAGCTGGGCGTAGGGGGTGAGACGCTGGACTCCGTAGAACGTCCAACCTTCTACCTGGTAGTAGTCGAAGAAGTCGTTTTCGAAGAAGAAGGCGGCGAGGGAGTTTTCGATCCAGTTCGATTTCCAGAGGTCGTTCGTCGCGGTGTTGCGGCGGTAGGCGCCACCCAGCTTCGTGGCGAAGTCGCTGTAGCGGCTGCCGACGCGAGTTTCGAGACCGGCCTCGTACCGCCACTCGTTGAGGGAAAAGGCATAGCCGACCTGCCCCACGATCCGGCTGCGCTCGAAGTCGTCCCATTCGAGCGGGCGGCTTCCGACGCCGAGCACGAAGCCTTCGACGCGATTGTACCTCACGGCCGGGATGGTACGATACAGAGCCGTTTCCGCAAAAGGCCAGCGGTACGGGAAGTCCCCCACAAACACACCGGCGTCGTAACGACGGTCGAACGAGCTCGAGCGCCACCGGCGCCTGGACGGGTGGTCGTCGTCTTTTTCCTCGTTTTCGGCCCATAAATCCGAGTCCGGAGCGTCAACGATTTCCTCGGACGGCCCGTAATAGGCTTCATCAGCGGCTGACTCGTAGCGGAGCCTTCGCGTGAGAGCGAGTGCTTCCTCCAGCTGCGCCTCGACTTCCTCGAGATCGGGAGAAGAAACCGATTCAGCTTCCTGTTCCCGTTCGGCTCTCAACGCGGCGACCTGTTCGTTGAGGTCTCGGAGCGACGCTTCGAGCCGTGCGAGGTCCTCTTCGCTCAAACGATCCCGGTCGGGCACCTCTTCGAGGCCTTCAAGCTGCAGGACGGTGTCTCCCTCCCTCAAGGTCGTCGACCTGATCTCGTCGACGATCTCACGCAGGCGATCGCCCGATGGTCCGTCTTCATCGAGCGTGGCCGCCTCACGGACGAGGTCTACGATCGGGCCGAGCAGGTTCTCGATGAGCCCCTTGCGTTCGGGACGTTCCTGGGCGTATAGCGGTGTCGCGACGAGCAAGAGCAGGATGGAAAAAACAACGGTGAGGTGGTAGAAACGGCTCATGATGGATCAATGGATCATGTACAAAGTCAGGACAGGAGTGCCAGCGCACGGGTACGCCTGAAATACGAACCGGCGTCTCGAATGGTTACAACGTGGGCGAATAAAGTGCTAATCGCTGAGCAAGACGTGCTCGAAGTCGTCGGTAATTCGCGAAATGTCGAACATCTCTTCGGCGTACGCCCGTGCGTTTCGGCCCATCTCAGTTAGGCGGTCCGGGTTGGACAGGAGGTCGGAGGCTGCGGCGAGGAAGCCGTCCACGTCCGCCGGTGGGACGACGAGGCCTGCCTGCGCCGAGATGACGGTCCGAGCAGCGAGGTTTTCGGGGGGTACGGCGAGGAGAAGCGGGCGCCCTGCACAGAGATAGGAAAGGACCTTCGACGGAACCGAGAACTGTCCGGCTTCGGGTTCGAGCAGTCCGACGAGCACGTCGGCTGTGGCGAGCACGTCCGGCACGCGCTCGAACGGCTGGTAGCCGGCGATCACCAGGTTGTCGAGTCCCTCGTCGGTTTTGGCCCGGGAGAGCCATTCAGCGCCAAGACCCTGGGAGACGACGACCACGCGGACGTTTTCGTCGTCGCGGAAATGGAGCGCGAGACGGCGGAGCAGGTCGGGGTTGTGCTTCATACCGAGCGTGCCGGTGTAGACCAGGCAGATTTTGTCCGACAGCTCCATCTCCTGCGACCAGCCGTTCACCTTCGGGCGCAGCGGGATCTCGTCGAGCGGCGCCCAGTTTCGGATGACGTGCATCTTTTTGCGGCTGATGCCCCATTGCTGGAGCAGGGGGCCGAAGTCCTCAGTGATCAGCACGATCCTGTCGCTCCGCTCGAGCAGCCGCTGCTCGAGGCGAAGGTAATGGGATCCGGCCAGGCGCCCGACGACGGGTATCTTGCGCGACAGGATGCGCTCGCTTGCGACGCCGATCAGGTCCTGGAGCCAGAAGACGAACCGGACGTTCCGTTTCCGGCACGTTTCGAGCAGGGTTCGTTGCGCATCGAGCGGCGTGTTGGCGGACAGCACCACGTCGGGGCGGAACTGCTCGACCTCTTTCGCAGCGAGGCGCCCGTATTCGTTTTCCTGCAGCCAGCGTTTGAAGAACGAGAACTTGTCGAGGGGCTTTTTCAGCGTGATGGGACTGAACTCCAACGTTGGGGGCGTATTTTCCCGGCGTTCAAAATTGCCGAGAGGCGTTGTCGGGATCGAGGCGCAGTAGACGTGCCGGACGGCGTGCCCGCGCCGGGCCAGCTCGCGGCTGAGCTGGGGAGGGAATGGGTAGCCGCCGAAGTCGTGTACCAGGATCCGCATGTTTTTGTACTTATGTAGGTACCAAAGCCGCCCCTAATATAGGGCGAGGCGGGCTAAAAGCTGCTCATCTGGACGGGCTTGTTCCGCACTTGATGCGGAAAGAGCTGACGCGGAGCGACTGAGGGGTAGACTCCAAAAAAGGCGTCCTTGATCAAGATTCGACCTTCCTTGCTAGATGTTGCCGTCCGTTACTTTTCCTGGATCTCCGCTTTCGCGGAGATGACGTATTGGATACGGTTGTTGATCGTATTTTTTAGGTCTCGCCTTCGGTCCGCATCGACCCAAAAATCATCCGCGCACGTCTACGCCATCAGCGGTCTTTCTTTCAATCCTTCTTCGCGTCTTCGTGACTTCGCGTGAGCCCCTTTTTCCCAACTAACGACACACCATCAGATGCAAAGCGGAAGGATGCGGTGAGCCATTTCTTACGCACGATTCATGCGCTTTCTTTCGGTACGCCAGATCTGAAATGCCTATATTGCCGCCCAATTGCTACGTAGCTCATTTTTTTAATCCCGGCACATGAAAATTGTACATATCGTCGGCGCACGGCCGAATTTTATGAAGGCGGCGCCGGTGATGGCGGCGCTCTCCGCATATTCCGGCCTGTCGCAGACCCTCGTCCACACCGGACAGCACTACGACGAGAACATGTCGGACATTTTCTTCCGGCAGCTAGGCCTGCCTCGCCCGGACGTCAACCTGGGCGTGGGTTCTGGCTCACACGCGGTGCAGACGGCTCAGATCATGGTGCGGTTGGAGGAACATCTGCTCGAGGACCGGCCAGACCTGGTGCTCGTGTACGGGGACGTCAACTCAACCATGGCGGCGACGCTGGTCTGCGCGAAGATCTACGTACCGGTCGGGCACGTCGAGGCCGGTCTCCGGTCGAACGACCGGACGATGCCCGAGGAGATCAACCGGCTCGTAACCGACCAGATTGCGGACCTCCTGTTTACGCCGTCGAGGGACGGGGATGAAAACCTGCTGCGGGAGGGTGTGGCCCGAGAGAAGATCCACTTTGTCGGCAACGTCATGATCGACACACTGGTGCGGCTCCTGCCCCGCGCCGAGCGGCTCTGGGACGAGCTGTCGGCGCGGTACGACCTCCCGGACGGCGCGTTCGGGCTCGTGACGCTGCACCGGCCGTCGAACGTAGACGAGCCGGAGATGCTGGCTGCCATCGTCGAAACCCTCAGCGAGCTGGCCGAACGCGTGCCG
>CBINFS010000062.1:0-17618 GCA_966250015.1 uncultured bacterium
AAGGCTGGACGGGTTTTGTACACACCCTTGACGTCAATTCGTCCGGTTGCAATTCATAAAGATCCCTCACCCGCTTCGCGGGATTCGGGATGACATGATTAGGGTTTGGTATATACCCTAAAACTTGTCATCCCGACGAACTTGTGAGGAGGGATCTTCCCGAAGTGCGGCGTTTCTGTTTGACGGCAGAGGTGATAGCAAGAAGCGGTTCCCTTGAACGAGCCAATGCCTGGATCTCCGCCTTCGCGGAGATGACGTGTTTGATTGGGCTATTGTTGCATCAGACGTCCTTCCTTCGGTCTACCCCCAATAATAATGTCTGCGAAATATCTGCGTCATCAGCGGATGTCGTTCATCCTCCCTGATCACAAGGAGAGGGGAGGCCGCGTAGCCCTGGCAAAAACAATGCGGCCCGGTTGTTTTCCTCAACCGGGCCGCATTGTGTGTTTATAGCGAAAGCAAGCGCTCGAAGAACGATCGGTACCGCTGCATCGACTGCCGCAGGTCCTCCGTCGAAACGTCCTCGCCCGCCCTCCACTGGCGCTCGAGATCGTCCCGTCCTCGCGTGAAGGTGTCCACGAGTCGGTCGGTCACTTCACGAACCAGCTCGTCGGCCTGCTCAACCGCCTGCCGCGGCTCGTCGACGAATCCCGTCTGGACGTCCAGCCATCTGGACCGGAACCGATCCGCCTCTTCCCGCACGAACAGGGGAGCCGCGGCTCCATCCGTCGATACTCGCTCGCCGGGCCCTTCTCGATAGTCATACGAGTCGCCGGAGAGCGATACGTCACGGTCGTAATCGCCGGGTGCGGCGTCACGCCGGTAGTCATCGCTGCTCACGCTCTCCTCGCGGTAGGGTCGATCTTCTGGGTGCATTCTCTCTAACATGCCTGTCCTCTCTGATTTCTTGGGTTGTTCGCAGTCGGTCATCGTCGGATGCTCCGACCAGGTCGGCAAACAAGGCCCGGTAGTGGACCATCGCCTGCCGCAGGTCTTCGGTCGAGGCTTCTCCACGCGCGCTGCGCATCGCGATGTCGTGTGCGGCGCGGTAGTGCTCTACGACCCTCGGGTGATCCACGGAAAGATCCGCGGCCTGCTGCTCGAAGTGCTCTACCGGGTAACCGCGCGTGTGCATCACCTCTTTGATCAGGCCGTCTGCTTCTGCAACTGCCTGCTCGGGTTCGTCCACGAATCGGGACTGAACCAGGCGCCACCGATCCCCGAAGGCGACCCGTTCGGATTCGTGAAGCGGCGTGATGTCGAACGACCTGACGCGCTGCTCGCGCTGGTGAAGCTCGGCTTCCGCAAGCTCACGGTCGCCCGTCATCGCGACCGTTCGGTCGTACTCCGGTCCGAAGTGGCTCTTGAGCTGTCGTGATCTACGGGTGCTCGAATACCACATGAACGCCGCTCCGAGCGCCACGCCCAGAATGAACGCTCCGGCAATGAGTACCCAGAAAAATGGATCCATATTTGTCCTCCGGGGCAGTAGTTAACGTAAAGGAAAACAAGTATGAAACCACTTTTCCGGAGTCACGGATCTGCCGGGCGGCCGCCTGGAGTAACGATGAGGATATATAGTCGCAACGGTTCCGGCAATTCTGCCGCCGGACCCGCCTCACGTGATCCGATCGAGCAGCTCCAGTGTGGCGTCCGTTGTTGCTCCGTAAGTAATATGACCCGCCAATCCCCTCGCATGAGCCTGCCAGGGGTAATCCCACGGTGCGTTCGCCGCACCCGACCACCAGTTCGCCAGCTCATCCATCAACAGAAACACACTCGCCCCAAACAATACCCCTCGGCTCAGCCCCAACCCCTTCATCTGATGGCGTACCGCCCCGAATAGGGCAGCAGGCATGATCCCCAACAGGAAATGCATCGCCATACCCGCATTCTCCTTCTCTTCCGGCTTGAGTGGACGGCCTACCGCTTTCGCCGCGCGGCTCGCCAGTATCGTTGCGGAGCCTTCTCCTCCTGGCCTCGCCTGCTCCTCCCGCTTTTTGGTCTCTTCGTCCTCGCGGTTCAGGATGAACCACGTCACCCGGTCCATCACCCACGTCCCCACCGCGCCGGCAACGGCCCCCTTCACCACCGCCACTGCCACGCTTCTCCCTTTCTCACGTCCCATCTCTATTACCTCTATGTTCAAGCGCTCCTTCGAATGATTTCACTGTGCACGCGAAGGAGTACGTAGCTCGAAGAAAGGCCGTGCCAGTCCTTCATTACACCCATTGATCCCCTCAAGGAGATGGTCAGACTGTGCTTACAGTGTTGTAAATAATGCACCTGTAAGAATATGTAAAAAAAGCTCCTTACTTCGCGTCTTCGCGTGAGACTTCCATTACCCACGAGCCAAACCCTATCCACGGTTCCGCCCGGCGCAACAATCTCACACCTTTCCGATCACGATCACGTATATTCCACCTCTCGACAACACCTCTAGCATCGATCCATGGCAGCTCATTCGAGAAGGCATTTTCTTTTCCGTTTATCCCTGGCAGCGGCTGGTCTGACGGTCACTTCGGGTTACCGCTACCCGAAACGGTCCGATTATGTCGAGGTGGAAACCGCATACGGCAGGCTCAGGGGGATCAGGGAAAACGGCGTCTGCGTGTTCAGGGGCGTGCCCTATGCGGGGAAGGTTTCTGGTGATCGACGCTTCCGCAGGCCGGCGCCGCTTGAGCCCTGGACCGGCGTCCGTGACGCCCTTCGCCTTGGCCCACCGGCCATCCAGCCGCCGCGACAGACCTACGGCATCGACGAGCCCGACCCCGCTGAGGACTGCCTGTTCCTCAACGTCTGGACCCCCGCGACCGGCCACGGCAAACGCCCGGTGATGTTCTACAACCACGGCGGAGGCTTCGTCACCGGCTCCGGGGGCAGCCTCGCCCAGGACGGCGCCAACCTCGCCCGGAAGTACGACGTGGTCGTCGTGCAAACCAACCACCGCCTCGGCCTTATGGGCTTTCTGTTCCTCGACGAAATCGCGGGCGAAGAATACGCAGGCTCCGGGAATAACGGCTTACTCGACATCGTCGACGGACTGAAGTGGGTTCGGGAGAACATCGAAGCCTTCGGCGGCGACCCCGGCAACGTGATGATCTTTGGAGAGTCTGGCGGCGGAAGGAAAACGTCCTGCCTCTACGCCATGCCCGACGCAGCACCGCTCTTCAACAAGGCCTCGATCGAGAGCGGACCGGGCGTCCGTATGAAAAACCGCGAGCTTGCGGCCGAAACGACCAACCTTCTCCTGAAGTACCTCGACGTCGAGCCCCGGAACTGGCGAAAGCTGCTCGAACTACCCGTTTCGGCCCTGTTACAGGCCCAGGCCGAGCTTCCCCGCATGGCTGTGTCCCTTCGCAGTCCGGGCCCTCCCTCACCAGTGTACGGCTTTGGGGATTTTAGTCCCGTCGTCGACGGCTGTGCCCTGCCCGCGCACCCCTTTAATCCCGTCGCGCCCGAGATCTCACGTTCGAAACCCCTCATGGTGGGGTGGAACGAGGACGAGCACACCTTCTTTGCCAGGGCGAGCGGCGACGTCGACGTGTTTCAGCCCGGCGGCCCAAGCGTCCTGGAAAAGCTCGAGTCGCAGTTCGGCGGCGATGCCGAACGCATCCTCGAGACCTACCGGAAGAGTAGACCCGGCGTGTCGGACGTCGACCTCTACGTCGCCATCATGTCCATCACGAGGATGGGGCTCGGCTCGATCGGGATTGCCGAGAAAAAGGCCGCCCAGCAAGGCGCACCGGTTTACCTGTACAACTTCGGGTATAAGTCGGAAGAGACAATCCCGGGCACCGATTACCCTGTCGGCGCCGCGCACGCCTTGGACATCGCCTTCAAGTTCAACAACCTCGATAGGTCCAACTGGCTCGCGGGGCAGCGGCCCGAACGCTTCGTCGCCTCCGACAACATGGCTGAGCTCTGGACCACGTTCGCCCGCACCGGTACGCCCGCTGCCGCCGGCCAACCCGACTGGCCCCCCTTTGACCTCGTCAGCCGTCCCATGATGCGCATCGCCGAGCGCTGCGAAGTTCTCTACGATCGCTACGCCGCCGAGCTGGAGCTCTGGAGATCGCTGGGCTACCTCGGATAGCACTCGAAAACGTCACACGCGAAACCCATGTTTAAACGACCGTTTCTCAGTGCCTTTCTGGTCGCGTTTTTTCTGCCGTTCGGGCTTCAGGCGCAGCCGGTACCCGAAGCCATCCCGGTTGCAACAGATCTTGAAGTGTCAAGGCTTTCCGAAAACGTGTGGATGCACACCACGTGGAAGGAAGTCCCCGACTGGGGGCGTATCCAGTCTAATGGCCTCATCCTGGTCTCTGGAAACGAAGCACTCCTCATCGACACCGCCTGGGGTGACGCTCCAACGGATTCACTCCTCGCCTGGATCAGGTCTGCGCTAGGCGTTTCGGTCAGCCGCGCCGTCGTGACCCACGCCCACGACGACCGGATAGGCGGAATCGGCGCCCTCAAAAGAGCAGGGGTAACCACGTTCGCAAGCGAACTCACCAGCCGCCTTGCAGTGGACGCGGGCTTTCTCCGGCCTGACTCGCTTTTCTCCGACAGTCTCATGCTCAGCATCGGTAGCCTTACGGTTGACGTCTACTATCCGGGAGCAGGGCACACGCCGGACAATGTCGTGGTCTGGCTGCCGTCGGAGAAGCTGCTCTTCGGCGGGTGCCTGGTCAAGGAGAAAGGCTCGGCTTCGCTCGGCAACCTCGCCGACGCCGTCGTTTCGGAGTGGCCCGCCTCCATGCAGCGCCTGATCGACCGCTACGGCGGCGCAGAGGTCGTCGTCACCTCCCACGGCCCACTCGGCGACGCGACCCTCCTCACCCATACGCTGGAACTTGCCCGGAAACAGTCAAGAGAATAACACGCTTCTCGTTTAGCCCTGGATCAGGTGCTCCACACCATGAGCTGCTCGTGGAGCCATTCACCCACGGGACCCCGCAGACCTGGTATCAAAACGGGGCGTCCGTATTTTTCGAACCCCATCCGCTCAAAAAAACCGATCGCCCTGGTGTTTTCCGCGATGGTCCCCAGGTGGCATCCAGGCACACCGGCCTGCCTCAGATGGTCCTGCCACTGTTTCATCAGCAAGGCTCCCAGACCCGTACCGCGCGCCTCGGGCAAAAGGTTGATGTGCAAATGCGCCGGCCACCTCGGATCGAGCAGCTCACCCTTCGGGTGCTCTGTGTCGTTGGCGCTGTCCTGTTTAGCCCGTATCAGATATTCAGCAACGCCCGGCTGATTCCACAGCTCGTAGCGTTCGAGGATGGCGGCAAAGCGCTCCGCCGGTCGCGGCGCCGAGGCGGTGTCCATGCAGCCCGTCAGGTACCCCACGACGACGTCGTTTATCGTCGCAACGTACAACGACTCCGGCTCCTCATCCGTGTAATAAGAGGTCCAGAGCTCCACGAACGACTCTTTGTGCGGCCAATATGACTCCGCCGACTCGCCCATCAGCCCCGTCCGGTAGCAGATGTCCCGCACGGCGTCCCTGTCGGATTCCCGGTATTTCCTGACGCATCGAACACTCATGAGGTTATAGTAATAATTGCTGATTGGTGTGAACAAGAGTCCCCAGATGACGCAGATTTCCGCTGATGATTTTTTGCATGAATGCAGAGCAAAGGTAGCACGTCTAATACTACCAAAACACTAAACAAATACGTCATCTCCGCGAAGGCGGAGATCCAGGAAAGGCCGCACACTGGGAAGATCCCTCTTCGCAGGGCTCGTCGGGATGACATTTTGAAAGGTACAGGCAATCATTTGGGTATACCGCTACCGCCGACGCCTCATTTTGTCATCCCGAATCCCGCAAAGCGGGTGAGGGATCTTTGTGAAACGCGACCTTCGAAAATGGCAATGGCGGTACGCACAGCACTTCACCATTTTCGAACGGCACAAAACAGCAGGAAGCCCAAATCCACGGAACCCCCCGTCTCTGGGGAAGTTGACGGAGCAGCAGTATACAGAATAACACTAAAGCCGTACGAAAGGGAGGTTAAGCCTGGTTTCCTTCCCGGAAATCGGGCGATTATGCGCAGCTAACTACGTCATAGAATCCCTGCACCGCATCCTTAGTGATGCCTGTGCCCTGTCTTCGTTTCTAGACGGAAGTACTGCGTTATGTCTTACTCCCTTGGAGGCATCGACCTCTCGTACCATCTGCCTGACGGCATCCCGCTTTTCGAAGGACTCAACTTCAACCTGGGCGATCTCCGCACCGGCCTCATCGGCCGAAACGGCGCGGGCAAATCCACCCTCCTTTACTTGCTTGCCGGGCGTCTGACGCCGTCACGGGGCGTCGTCACGACCGCCGGCCCGGTCGTCATGCTCGAGCAGGACGCTCACGGTCTCACCTATGGCACGGTCGCAGAGGCCCTGGGTGTCGAAAGTGCCCTCGCCGTCCTGCACCGCTTGCTCGAAGGAAAAGGCACCCCCGCCGACGTCGAATACCTCGATGGCCGATGGGACCTGATCGACAGGGTAGAGGAAGCGCTCGATCGCGTCGGCCTAGGCGGAGTCAAACCAGACCACCCTTATACGTCCCTCTCCGGCGGTGAGCAGGCGCGCGTCCGTTTTGCACGTTTGATGCTCGAGCGCCCCGCCATCGTCCTCCTCGACGAGCCCACCAACCACCTCGACCGCGAAGGGCGCGACTTCGTCCTGTCCTGGGTCGACGCCTGGAAGGGCGGTCTCGTCGTCGCCGGGCACGACCGCGAGCTCCTCGAACGAATGGAGCAGACCGCCGTCCTCGACGCCCGTGGCCTTCACCTGTATGGCGGGCCCTACTCGTTCTACCTCGAGCAGGCGGCCCTCGAACGCGCCGCTGCCGAACGTGCGCTCTCCGACGCGCAGAAAGCGGCGCGCCTCGCCCGCGAGCAGGCCCAGCGCATGCGCGAGCGCCAGGAACAGCGGCAGGCCTCGGGCAAACGCGCAGGCCGCCGGTCGGGGCTCGGTAAGATGGCTGCCGGCAACCTCGCCCGCTCCGCCCAGGTAACCGCCACACGACTTGCACGCCGGCACGAAAAGAAGGTCGAAGCCGCCACTGCCACCCTTCGGGAGGCCAAAGAATCCGTCCTCAACGACCGTACGATCTCGATTGACCTCTCCTTCACCGAGGTGCCCGCCCGTAAGCGGATGGTGACCCTGCGCGGCGTCAACGTGCGCTTCCCCGGACGCGACGCCTGGCTCTGGCCAGAGCCCGTCGACCTCGCCGTCACCGGCCCCGAGCGCGTCGTCATAGCCGGACCGAACGGCGCCGGGAAGTCGACCCTCCTGCACATCGTTGCGGGTTCACTCATCCCCACGATCGGTACCCGCATCGTTGGCGCCGGAAGCATCGCCCTTCTCGACCAGCAGGTGGCCAACCTCGATCCCACGGCTACCCTGCTCGAAAATGCACGGCGCGCGGCACCCTCCCGGCCTGAAAATGAGCTCCGCCTCCTTTTGGCTCGTTTTCTTTTCCGAAACGATGAAGCCGAAAAGCCCGTCTCTGTGCTCAGCGGGGGTGAACGCATGAGAGCGGGGCTCGCCTGCATCCTCTGCCGCGATCAGTCGCCCGACCTCCTGCTGCTCGACGAGCCGACCAACAACCTCGACCTCCACAGCCTCGAAGAGCTCACTGCCGTCCTCAACGCGTACCGCGGCGCACTCGTTGTCGTCAGCCACGACCGGACGTTCCTCGACGACATCCACGTCACTCGCGAAATAACACTTCCCGCCCCAAGGGTTAGTCCGGAAAAGTTGCTACCTTGACGGCGTATCCGCCCGTCTAATAAAACACGTGTTTACCCATGAGCCTCGATCCACTCCTTGCCTGCGCCGGAAAATGGACCGGCACGAATGTGCTTGAGATCCCGGTGTACAACATCTACGACCAATCCGCCGCGACGCTCACCCTCACCCCCATATCGCATAACCGTTTCGTCCGCCTCGACTACACGTGGAGCTACAAGGACGAACCGCAGGAAGGCTCGATGTGGATCGGGTTCGACCCCGAAGCGCAACGCGCCGTCATTGCCTGGATCGATACCTGGCACATGGGCTACGACATCATGACCCTGAGGGGCGCCATCGAGGGCAACGCGGTCAACGTCCTGGGTTCGTGGGCTGCTCCGGAAGGACCCGATTGGGGCTGGCGGATCGTCGTGACGGCCGGCAGCGAGGCCCTGACCGTCACCATGTACAACATCCCACCGTCAGGGGAAGAAATCCTCGCCGTCACCGCCACCTACGAACGCGCCTGACCCGTCAGCAAGCCGAGCGTCGGCAGGAGCACGATCACGGCGAAAATGACCACGAGCACCCAGCTCAGCCACTTTGCCTGTGGATGCCGAACCCAGTAGACGGTAAGCACGGAAAGGAGTAAGGACTGGAACAGGATCTCGATGAGGCCGCCGAGCTGCGTCAGGATGGGAATCTGCGTGTAAATCATCCCCTCGATCGATCCGGGCGTCGGTCCGAACGTCGAGAGGATCCCGACGAATACGAGCATCGTCCACGTCAAAAGCCAGCCGTTCGGCTGCCCGAACAGTCGGTCACGGAACAGGTAAAACACGACCCCGAAAAGAAGGCCCCGTAGCGGCTGGAAGAGAACGCCCGCCAGGACCAGCGGATCATCCGTCGGACGCATCAGCACGTTGAGCGGAGGCTCCGAAAACCGCGTATCGTAATCGAGGAGCACGAGCGCCAGGATGCCGGCAAAAAAATACGTGACCGTGTGGCTCACGATCGTCCGCCATGTGACGGACCAGAAGGTTTGATCCGAAACGTCTGTCATAAGAGGTGCCCGGATTTCCCGAGGAGGGCCGGTGGGAGGAAGGAGCCGTAGCCGGAGATTCCTCCGCTCGATTACCGCATCCCAGTCCCCGGGCTTTTCCTAACGACGCTCCGTCCCGAAAAAGTCGTCGATCCCGTACCCAAAATACGTTTCTCGTGCGGACTTCTCTACCAGATTTCGCAGCCGTTTCTCGAACTCTTCCGGCCTGCTGCGGGCGGAGTCGACGTATGCCACACGGATCCGCTGGTAGGGGGGAGGCGTCTGGTGGAAGAAAGCCCACGCCTTCTCGTCCGCCTTCAGCGCACGCACGATGTCGTTAGGGAACGCAAAGGAATCGAGCTCCAGGGCTCCGATACTGGCGAGAACCTCTGGAATCACCTTACCTTGCTCGATGAGCCGGGCCAGCCGCTCCTTGTTGATCTGCGAAAAGCCGCTGCCCTTCCTCCTCGGGGTGAACCGCTGTGCGCTGGCCTCTGTACCGAACGTTTTTCGGATGCCGTCGATCCAACCGAAGCACAACGCCTCCTCGACGGCTTCGTGATAGGGAATACCCGGCCGGCCAGCCGACTTCCGGTACGAGACGAGCCAGATCTCCTGCTTGTCCCGATGGTTCGCCGCCAGCCATTCGCGCCACGCCTCGCGGCTCGTCACGTATAGCGTCTCCGTAATGGTCATCTCCCGTTTCCTGTCTGTATCCATTCAACCTTTGACCGACGTTATAGACAGGTTTGGTTCCGGGATGATTCCTTGCCCAGCATTTTTTTGTTGATCGCTACGGCCGCCGTTTGATATGAATGAATTATACGTGAATAATGCATTTTATAAAAAAGAGGTGCGCAAATCTCAAAAATTTTTGCGTAATAGGCCGCCTCTTTTTCTGGTCGCCCATTTCGCACATATATGCCAAAAAGGCCAAAATCTGCTCATTTTAGCCATTTTTTGTGAGCTTTCGCCACGCACTTTACGACATAAATCAAAATATAATAAGGTCTAAGATATTGTGTATTAATCACATACATTGTTCCTGACTGTAAGTTGGGTTTTTTCTTTTCGCAAAGACGAAGACTAAATCAAGACCTGTTGATGAAAAAATGCTTAAGGATAAGAAAATAACAAGTTTGCAGGAAAGGTAACTTCATAGTGCAATTCGCGTGCCCATATTGAAAACCCAAACCCTCCGGGATTATTTAGCCGCCACCAAAAGCGCTCAAGAAGCCTGTCCACGACCTTTCGACTGCACGATGGATCAGCGCGTCCGCCTGCAAAAAAGTTCGGGTCGTCTTCGTCTAACCAATCCATTCAACCACAGGAGTAATGCAATATTTCAAGGGATTCAATGGCTCGTTTACCGGACGCAGCCGGAACATCAGGGCACTCGGTGTGCTCTTCTTGTTCGTGTGGGGGATATGGGGAGCCATAGACTCCACCACCGTTAAGGCCGCAACACCAGACCGGGCGGACCAACCTCAGGAAACGGTAACCGGTACCGTTCTCAGCCGGGACAATAACGAACCGCTCCCCGGCGTCAACATCGTCGTCAAAGGGACCACCATCGGCACCAGCTCCAATGCGGATGGGCGTTTCCAAATCACGACCACAAGCCTCCAGGATACCCTCGTTTTCTCGTTCATCGGCTACGAAACGCTCGAAGTCCCGCTTGCGGGGCGCTCCGAGCTCACCGTTTTTATGGACGTTGCCGTCTTGTCGAGCGGCGAAATCGTGGTCGTCGGCTACGGCTCGATGGCCGAGGAAGACCTCACCGGCGCGGTCTCTTCGGTCCGGGGCGAAGACCTCGTGGCTCGCCCGGCCATAACCGTCGAGCAGGCGCTGGCCGGTAAAGTCGCCGGCGTCGACATCACGACCAACTCCGGCCGGCCCGGTGGACGCACCCGGATCCGCATCCGTGGCAGCGGCTCGATCAACGCCTCCAACGAACCGCTCTACATCGTCGACGGCGTCGTGCTTACCAATGCCATCAATACCATCGACCCGAACGACATCGAATCCATCGAGGTGCTCAAGGATGCGTCCTCTACCGCGATCTACGGTACACGCGGCTCCAATGGTGTGATCATCATCACCACCAAACGCGGCGCCCGTAATACCAACCAGATCACCTACCACGGCTACACCACCGCCGGCAGAATGGCCCGGAAGCAGGACGTACTGACTTCCGAGGAATTCCTCTACATCGAAGAGCAGGCCTACCTCAACGCCCAGAAGTTCGACCCCGAGGGCTGGGCGAGTGGCAGGTACCGCGACCCGCGCGAATACCGCAGGGAGTTCATGGTCGGCAATACGCTGGGCAATCCCGAGCTGTTCGACGAGAACCTCAACCCGCTATACGACACCGACTGGCAGGATCTCGTCACCCGTACAGCCATCAGCCAGGCCCATAGCCTCGCCTATACGGGCGGCACCGGCTCCACCACTTATGGCCTCTTCCTTGGCTACAACGAAGAGAACGGCATCATCAAGGACACGTACCTCCGTCGGGCCAACATGCGCGCCGCCATCGACAGCGACGTCAAGAGCTGGCTTCGGGTCGGCGGCACCATCGCCTTTGCCCATAACGAAGAGCAACGGGAAGACGAACGCGTCGGCGCCAACAACGTACCGCGGATGATGATCGAAATGATCCCCATCATCCCTTATCGCTACCCTGATGGCACGTACGGGCGCCGTGAAGACTATCCGAACATGGAAACCGGCGATAACCCGCTCGCTCAAATCGAGCAGGATACCCGGGGCTTCCGGTACAATACCTTCAACGGCAACGTCTACGCTCTCATCCGGCCGGCAGCGGGGCTCGAGTTTACCTCCCGCTTCGGCGCCAACCTCAGGAGCCAGTACAACCCGTACTTCAACGGCCGCTTCTCCAACCTCGAAGGCCTCGGCCGTAACTACGCCGAAATATGGAGCTACGACTCCCAGTCGTGGCAGTGGTCAAACCACCTGAACTATACCTTTAACCTCCAGGACAGGCACGACTTCTACACCACCCTGGGTACCGAGCTTCAGGGCTTCGACTACCTCCAGTGGTACGCCGGCACGCGTGACATGTCCGACGACTACTACCGCTGGTACAACCTCGGCGCGGGCGCTACCCCGTCTGCACCGTCGTCCGCCTCGACCGCCTGGCGAATGGCTTCCTTCTTCGCCCGGATTAACTACGCCTACGACAATCGGTACCTGCTCACCGTTACCGGACGCCAGGACGGCTCCTCGCGCTTCGGCGCCGATAACAAATACGCTTTCTTCCCGTCGGCGGCCCTCGCGTGGCGCGTCTCCGAAGAGAGCTTCCTCAGGGACAACCCGACCCTCAGCAACCTGAAGCTCCGCCTCAGCTACGGTCTGACGGGCAACTCCGAGATCGGCCAGTACCTCTCGCTCGCCAACCTCGCGACCAACACCGCCATCTTCGAAGGCACACGTGCGGCGGGTACCGTCATCAGCACGCTCGCCAACCCGGACCTGCGCTGGGAGAAAAGCGGCCAGCTCGACGTTGGCGTCGACCTCGGCCTCTTCGACGACCGCGTCGAGGTCACGGCCGACTACTTCATCCGGAACACCCGAGACCTGCTGCTCGGCGCACCCGTACCCAACACGAGCGGGTACAGCTCGATGACCCGTAACATTGGCAGCATCCGTAATAGCGGCATCGAGCTCGCCGTCAATACGCTCAACCTGCAAACCAACGACTTCTCCTGGTCCACCAGCTTCAACCTGACCCACATCAGGAATGAAGTCACCGCCCTCGGGGTCAACAACGAGGACATCTTCCCCGGGCCCTGGTTCCTCAACCAGACCAACGTCCTCCGCGTCGGTGAACCTGTTGGGTCCTTCTGGGGGCTCATTCGCGAAGGCACCTGGGGCACAGACGAAGCCGAGGAAGCCGCACGATACGGCCGCCTCCCCGGCGACCTCAAGTTCCGCGACCTCAACAACGATGGGGCGATCAACGAAAACGACTATACCATCATTGGCAACGGTACACCGGACGTCTTCGGGACGCTCTACAACGCCATCACCTACAAAAACTTCGACTTCTCCCTCGAGCTCCAGTACATGCTCGGGCACGACGTTTACCAGCTAACCGAGCACTCGTCGCTCGATCGTACCGGCATTGCCAACAGCTACTCCGACGTCCTGAACGCCTGGACGCCCGAGAACCAGAACACCATGCTCGCGCAATGGCGGCCAACCTCCGCCGGCTACGACTCCTTCCTCGACTCCTACAAGGTCAAGGACGGATCCTTCCTCCGCGGGAAAAACATAGTCCTCGGCTATACCTTTCCTGCCTCGATAGCCCAGCGGGCTGGTGTCTCCAACGCTCGTATCTACGTCGCTTCGCAGAATTTCTTCATCCTGACCAAGTATGAAGGATACGACCCTGAAACGACCACCTACGGCAACGCCTTCTCTCAGGGCATCCAGTTCCACGATTATCCGAAGGCCAGAACGTTCCAGATGGGTGTAAACCTGACCTTCTAAACGTCCTCCGGAATCCAATTGACGCTAAACATAATGAAATACATACGTTGCAATAGAGGCCTGCTGATTCTTTCGGCGCTCGCGTTGATCGTCTTCACCACCGGGTGCGACGACTTCCTGACCGAAAACAACAAATCGGCGATTACGCAGGAGAACTACTACCAGACCGCCGAGCAGGCCCGGTCAGCCGTCAACGGCATCTATCCGTCCCTGCGCTCCCTGACGTCGTCCACGGGCTATGGCGAGTCCAACTGGCTCGCACTCGAGCTCCTCGTCGGACATGCCTTTACGAACGGGCAGAGCGACCGGAACCGTCAGCTCATCGCCCACGCGGCCGGGTCCGAACACCCGGTCTTCAACAGCTACTGGGACAACTTCTACTACGGCATCTCGAATGCCAACGTGGCCATCCACAACATCCCGAACATCGAAATGGACGAAACCCTCAAGAACCAGCTTCTCGGCGAAGCCCGGTTCCTGAGAGCGCTCTACTACTATTACCTCGTACGGCTCTTCGGCGAGATCCCCCTCATCACCGAACCCGTCAACGCCACCAGCCCGGACCTCTATCCACAGCAGGCGTCCATCGAGGCCGTCTACGACCAGATCCTCGCAGACCTCGAGTTCGCCGAAAACGCCGGGCTGCCGTTCGTCGACCGGACCGGGCGCGTCTCCACCGCCGCCGTCAAGTCCCTCCTCGCCAGTGTGCACCTCACCATGGCCGGCCACCCGCTCAACAAGGGCGCCGACTCCTACGCGAAGGCCGCACAGAAAGCCGAGGAGGTCATTGACTCCGGCCAGTTCACCCTCTTCGACGACTACCATTTCCTCCACGATCGGGCGCACAGAAACCAGGGAGAGTTCATCTTCCAGGTCCAGTACGAAAAGGGTATTGCCACCAACAGCATCACCCAGCTCATCATCCCCGAAAACGAGGGCATCTCGCCCTTCGGTGACGAGTACGGCTCCCTGCGCCCCGTCCCGCAGTTCGTCGAGAGCTATGAAGAAGGCGACAAGCGGACCAACGAGCGCGAGTTCTTCTTCACCCGGTACACTCTGGCAGACGGCACCGTCAAGGAGTTCGGGGAGTACGCCCTCTACAAGTTCTGGCTCGACGAAGCCGCCGGCCTCAACGGCGACCAGCAGAACGACATGAACTGGACCATCTTCCGCCTGCCCGAGATCATGTTGATCTACGCGGAAGCCGTCAACGAGCTCAACGGGCCCACTCAGAAGGCTTACGATCAGATCAATGCCATCAGGGCACGCGCCGAGCTCGAACCGCTCTCCGGGCTGTCGCAGGAAGAGTTCCGCCAGGCCGTATGGCGCGAGCGCTACCACGAGCTGGCCTACGAAAACAAGGCCTACTTCGACATCCAGCGCACCCACATGGTCTACGACCTCGGAGCAAACCGCTTCGTCGATGCCTTCAGCTACACCAACGTCCAGGGTACTCAGTTTACACCCAAGTACATGCTGTGGGCGATCCCCTCTGACGAGCTGAACACCAACCCCAACCTCAGGCAGAATCCGGGCTGGTAAGTCTAAGTCCGGACCTTTGAAAAAAGGGGATAGAGGGCACGCGCACTCTATCCCCTTTTTAGTACCACACTCCTTACGCCGGGGACGCTACCGCTTCCACCACTCCTGGAAAAACCCGAACATGATCCAGAAGAAGAGCGTGAAGAACCCGATCATCAGAACGCCCAGGATCGGATCCCTCGACGCAATCACCAGGCCGGCGATCAGGACGACGACGAAAAACCCGCCGGCCACACTCCCCATGATGATCGTGTCGATCAGCGTTTTCTCCTCGTTCGTCCGGTAGCTGTCTTGCAGGCGGACCTGATGCGTCAGGTCGTCCCACGCGCTTCCGTGCTTTCCGGGCGTCGACATCAAAGCTGCTCGTCGGCGAAACACGTCTCGATCGAGCTGGTCGAGCGCTTCGTGGAGCGTTTTTTCGGCTTTTCGCCTGAGCTGCTTCGTACGGAGCTGCACGTAAATGCTTTCAACCTCGCTTTCGTCAGCAGCCCGCTTCCGGGCTCGTCGCAATACGTCCTCTGCAACCGTTCCTTCCGACAGCTCGTGTCGCGCGATCGCTTCTATGGCTTCGTCCAGACTG
Source organism: uncultured bacterium (assembly GCA_966250015.1). Classification (GTDB taxonomy): domain Bacteria; phylum Bacteroidota; class Rhodothermia; order Rhodothermales; family DASSAV01; genus CBINFS01. The sequence goes on from CBINFS010000062.1 coordinate 15,417, forward strand.
GGGTCCGGGTGTTGAAGGGAGCGAAAATGTTGAAAGAAACCCGCCATTTGACCAGGCCGATCTGGCTGGTGAATAATCCTGTGACGCCCGCTCGAATTTCGCCTTGTTTGACAGTTTTCTCCCGATAGGGAAGGCCTACTTGAACGGTTCCGCCCCTAACTTTTCGATCCAGTGCCGCTCCCGTTCCTTCATCAACCGCTCCAGCTCGTACCCCGTCACGTCATCCCTGAAGACCTCCACGATCGCGTAGGAAAGCGCCTCCGGCCCCGACTCGTTCCACGCCCTTTGGATTTCCTTGTTGGGATGATTCCCCAGCTCGAGCGTAAACCAGATCCGGTTTTTGAAGCTATCGACGTGGGTCGACGCCCCGACCCACGTCTGCCCCGTCTTGCCATCCTGTACCTTGAATATACCCTTCCGAAGCGGCGTTTCTTTGTAAGCTCGCTTAAGCTCTGCTTTCCTTTTTGGGTCCATTACGCCCTCTCAATCCATCGGGTAGCTGAAGAGGGGAGTGGTTGCCGTGCCGGTTTCCTTGATCGCCTCTGCTTCCTCTTCGCTGAGGGGCTCGAACCGCAGGCCGAGGTCGAGTGCCATCCTGAACAGGTTCTCGTTTCCCGGCGGAATGGCCGCCGTTACCGGGTGCGAAAGCGTGAATCGCAACCCCCTTAGCGCCTCCTCCGGATCTGTCAGCGGCTCGTACCAGCACTTGGGTATCCGTTCGGCTCCTCGCGGCCACGGTCGCCTCGCCATCGACTTGATCGCCAGGATACCCATCCCTTTCTCCTGCGCCCGGGCGAGCACTTGCGGACCGAAGTTGCCCGCGTGCCACGTCGCGAAGTTGATGGGGAAGAGGATCGTGTCGAAGTCGAAGCCGTCCATCAGCGCCGTCGCCGCTTCCACCGAGTGCGCCGAAAAACCAATGAAACGGATCTTGCCTTCTTCCCGCGCCTGCACGAACGCCTCGAGCGCCCCGCCCGGCCCCAGGATCGTCTCCACCTCTTCCGGCGTCGTCACCGCATGTAGCTGATACAGGTCGAAGTGGTCCGTCCTCAGGTTCTGGAGCGACCGTTCCAGCTCCGCCAGCGCACCCTCCTTCTTTCGCTCCTGCGTTTTGCAGGCAAGAAAGACGCCCTGCCGGTACGGTTCCAGCGCCGGACCCAGCTTCAGCTCCGCGTCCCCGTACGAAGGCGCCACGTCGAAGTAGTTCACTCCGTAGTCGACCGCCTGGCTGACCCGTTCCGAAGCCTCTGACGGTGTCGCATCCATCACCACGACCCCGCCGAAGCCGATGATCGAAAGCGACTCACCCGTCCGCCCGAGAGACCGCCGCTCGAGCTGTCCCGGCGCCCTGTGCCGTACGATCCCCTCCAGCGAAGCGGGAAATACCCCGAGCATCGGCGCCGCCATCGCCGCCGTCCTGATGAATTCTCGCCGTATCATATTCAGTCTCCAGTCAAATGAAGTTGTATATCCATGCCGGGAAGGGCAATGGAGGAGCAAATCTTAGCCCTATACGACCATATCGCTGACACTTACAAGTGTATTATTAACATTATCATAGGCACTGCAGAAACTATTCCCTTGAGGGGATCACAGGGGTGTATTTTCGGGACGGCTGAACCCTCAAAGGAAAGTAGGTAAATCCGTCCTAGTATTACCGCCTTTAGCCTCGTGCACGATCGCCACCGGAGGGGCGGCTCACAACACGCCCTATAGTACTTCCACCCGAGCTATACCTAAGCTATACCTATAAGTACACACACGCAGCGCCCCGTTCAATCAGCCGATTGTAAAAGCCCTGTAAGCCCGCGAGGAAGAAGGTGGAAGTATGATGCCCAAGAAAGGCAATCCGGAATCACCCCATCCACCACCGCGCCACTGTATAGAAAAGCCCGGCGACGAAGAGCCCACCGAATATCTGTTTGTTGTACCGGGCCAGGCAGAGAGGCAGGTAGATGTCGAAGTTGTCCTGGCGCTCGTCCGTATACCGCGCTGCCACGTCCGTCAGCGGACAGCGCCACCGGTTATAGAGAATGACGAACACCTCCACGAACACGATCCCGATAAGAATCCACGCCACTGCGAGCTCCCCGCGCCACGCAAAGACCGGAATCGCCAGGATACATCCCGCAAAAAACGCCCACACTACCGTATGCACCACCTTCACCGCCCGGAGCAAAAACAGAGGAGACATGGATGTGC
>CBINFS010000063.1:0-17318 GCA_966250015.1 uncultured bacterium
TACGCGTGGCAACACGCTCAGCCGAGCCGTACTAATTACCCGTGTGGCTTAACCCCTCCTGTTCTCTGTGCACCCGCTCTTGCAAGCAAGGCTCGCTTCGAGAAGGTGACGCCCCACCAGGCCTCATCAACCCTCTCTTTACCACGAGAAACCTTTCCACACGTCAATGATTTAACGGCAGGTTTCGGACGTCCTGTACCGAAGCCTGCCTTTTGTTTTTATTCACCTTCGCGGTCTTGCACCGCGTTGAATATGGGGAATCCGAATCGACTGGCCGCATGGTTTGTGATCGTGGTTTTTATGGCCGGAATCGCAACCATCCTGGCTTTTATGTGAATCAGGATTGAAAGAAATTTTTTAAGTCAATACAGGTTTTTTAGGGGGTTCCGCTGCGGCGGAACCCCTTTTTTACACTATACGGGCGTGGTGGCGACTGCCTGGTAAAGGGGAAGTGTTACCGTAACGATGGTGCCCTGGCCTTCGACGCTGTCCACCGAGATGCGCCCGTTGTGGACCTCGACGGCGCGCGATACGAGCGAGAGGCCGAGCCCGGTCCCGCGAACGGCGCCCACGTTGCCGCCCCGGTGGAAGGGCTCGAAAATGTGGCCGAGATCCCGCTCGGAGATGCCGATGCCCGAATCCTGGACCCGCATATGGAAGAAGTCTCCGGCTTTTTCGACGAAAAAGTGGATGACGCTCCCGTCGGTCGAGTACTTGCAGGCATTGGAGAACAGGTTCATCAGGATCATCCGGAGCAGCCTGGGGTCCACGTGAGCTTCGAACGATTCGTCGCAGTGGGTCTCGATGACGTGGCCTCGCGTGCACACGACCTCGCAGATTTCATCGAGCAGGCTATTGGTAGCATCCGGAATCTTAACGGGGATGGGCTGGAAGGTGATCACGCCCGACTCCGACCGGCCGATGAGCAGCACGTCGTCGAGCAGCTCGGTCATCTGGTTCACGTTGTTCCGGATACGCTGAAGCGGTTTTTTGATCTTGTCAGCAGTCCATTTATGGGCGAACTGCTCGAGCAGCTCGGCCGACGACAGGATGGTCGACAGCGGCGTGCGAAGCTCGTGGGACGCCATGGCGACGAACCGTGACTTGAGCTCGCTCAGCTCCCGCTCCTTCTGGAGACTGACGTAGATCTGTTCCTCGATCTGTTTGCGTTCCGAGATGTCCCTGAAATTGATGGCGATGCCGTCGCCTCTCTTGACGGCCGTCACCTGATACCACCCGTCGAGGTTATCCCCCCGGTGTTCGATTTCGTCGTGGTAAGGTTCGCCGGTTTCGACTACCCTGGCGTATCGGTCGAACAACCCGGTCGTGCGAAAGCTCGGATAGTGCTCGAGCATCCGCTCACCCAAGAGGTCGCTTGCGGGCCGATCGATCATTTTTTCGGCGGCGGGGTTGATGAGCAGATAGCGGAAGTCGACGATCTTACCCTTCGCGTTGCGGACGGCTTCGAGCGCCAGGATGCCGTCGAGCGACGAGGCAAATATGCTCGATACGAGCTCCTCCGATTTTTCGAGGCGTTGCATGGCCTCGACGCGGTCGTTGACGTTGCGGGTCACGGTGACGATTTCTGCAGGCTTGCCCGTGGCCGGGTTAGCGATCACGCGGGCGGTTGATTCCGCCCAGAAGTAGTGCCCGTCCCGGTGCCGGACGCGCACGGTGATCGTAGCCCACCCGTCGTGAAGCAGCTTCTGGTAGGCTTCGAGCGCCACGTCGAGGTCGTCGGGGTGTACCAGATCGCGGAAGCTGGCATTTGCGATCTCACGCGGCGAGTAGCCGCTCTGTCCGAAGCACGACGGTGAAACGTAGCGGCAGAAGCCGTTCAGGTCGTGTTTCATGATGACGTCGCTGATACTCTCGGCCAGTAGCCGGTAATAGGCCTCCCGTTCCCTGAGCTGCTGCTCGGTGATTTTCCACTCGGTTACGTCGCGCACGACGGTCTGTACCGCCGGACGGCCGTTGTAGGTAACCAATACCGACTTTGCCTCGACGTAGGCGACCTTTCCCTGCTTGTTGATGAGCCGGATGTCGCGAAGGGGAGGGGATTCGCCGCGTTCGATCGCCTGGAGGCGCAGGATGGTATCGGCGTGGTACGCGGGCTCTATCCATTTGAGCAGGTGGTGCCCGAGCATCTCGTCGGGCGAGTCGAGCCCGAGAAGACGGGCGCAGGCGGGATTGGCATACACCACGTGGCCTCCGATGGAGATCAGCATCGCGTCCGGGTGATTCTGGACGAGAGCGTGCCACCGCTCTTCGCTCTCACGGAGCGCCCGTGCGGATTGCTGTTCGGCCGTGATGTCCCGTTGAACGGACACGTAGTGGGTCGTGTGGCCGTTACGGTCGCGCACGGGGCTCACGGACCACCGAACGTGGTAGGGCGTCCCGTCTTTTTTGTAGTTGATCACCTCACCGGTGAACGGTTCTCCGGCATCCAGCGCCCGGCGTAACCTTCGTATCACGGCGGGATCGGTCTGGGGACCCTGGAGGATGCGGGGTGAACGCCCGATCACCTCGTCCTTCCGGTAGCCGGTCATCCGCTCAAAAGCAGGGTTGACGTATATCATGCGGGGACCCGGCTCGTCGAGTTCGGCGTCGGTGATGATGATCGATTCGACGGCCACGTCGACGGCGGTCTCGAAGAGTCTCAGGAGGTCTTCGCCCCGGCTGAACTCGTCGAGGTCGCAGACGGTCACGTGTAGCAGTTCCCGGCCGTCCGTCTTTATGCTCGTGGCGAAGACCTCGACCAGCTTTGCCGGGCCCCGGGCAGGCCGGTGGCGGGTCCGGATGTGACGGTGGGTGCTGATGCCGGCCAGAGGATCGGTGTTGTGAGTACCATTGCTTGCGGTATCGACGAACAGATCGGATACGGTCAGCCGCCTGAAGGTGTCGCGGTCGTATCCAAAAAAGGCACGGGCGGCGGGGTTGGCGTCGAGCACACGGCCTGTTTCGGGCTCGACGAGCAGCATGTTGCCGGCGCTGTTCTCGAATAGCGAAGCCCACACGCTACCCGGTGCGTCGTTTTTTCCCGCATCGTCCCCGAGCAGCGAGGCCAGGTCGGCGATGCCTTCCGGATCCGTTTCCCATACCGGACGAATACCGTTTGCCACGCAGAGCACCCGCCGCTCGCCAATGGGGAGGATCGACAGCGTCTTCACCGTGCCGCCTGCTCCAGCCACATGGGATCCGGACAGGGCGGGCTCCCGCGCAGTGTTTTCGACGAACAGGCGTCGCCCGGTCTTCATTACGAACCGGCACAACACGGCGTCCTCTCGAATCTGGTCTCCGTCGAGCCCGGCGCTGAAAACGGCCGGGTCGCCGCCGCTCCCATCGACCACAAAGAGGGCTTCCCCGTTCAGGGCGTTGCGGTAGTACAGCCGCAGAATACGTTGGGCGTCCATCGGCAAGGATACCTCGTCCGGTTAAAGGGGCTCAGGACGGGCCGGGGAGGAGCGGGTAAAAGATCAACCGGCCACGATGCTAAAGTGAACGTGCAGGAATACACCTCCCAATTTATGCAATCATTACCTCCAGGTAACCGTTTACTTACACTACTGTTACAACGAACGATGCGCAGAGAGGCTCCGGCTCAGAAAAACGGTGTAAAAGGTCTGGTTAATAGAACGCCGGGCCGCGTCAGGTGAGTCCGGTAACACGACCAACAAAAGGACATTCAAGTGATGAGAAAAACTTCAATTACTGTTCTGTTTTTATTAGCGCTGTTTGTGTTGTCAACGGAGACCGTCCGGGCTCAGAATACCATGGCCGTCGGAGCTCACTTTGGCATCGACCTCGACCAGGACGCCACGTTCATCGGAGCGCAGGCACGGTTTGGCGGCGCTTCGCTCCCCATACGGATCCAGCCGGGGCTCGATTACGGGCTCAACGAGGACGACCCCTACTGGCGGATCGAGGTCAACGGCCTCTACTTGATCGGAGAAGACTACACGACCAGCTTCACGCCTTACGTCGGCCCGGGGATCGCACTGACTTTTGCGGAAGACGAAAACGACGACACCGAGACCAATTTCGGGATCAATATCGTGGCCGGCATCGAGTTTCGGCCGATCTTTCAGATCCTGTCGCCGTACGTGCAGGCGCGGTACACGTTGCAGTCCGGCGCCGATCCCCTCGGGGTGATGGGCGGGCTGCTGGTTCGTTTCTGAATCGGGTAAATGGCTGTGTCACCGGTTCCCGTAGGCGGAGGCCTCGGGGGCCGGTGACATTTCGTTACGTTACCGGCACAAGCGGCCACAACAGGCGGTCAGACCCCGGCGCTATCTTACACTCTCCACGTGAAGTTGGGTACAGGACGGGCGACCTCATTTGTTTCTACCCGTATGAATGACGTCATCGCCGTAATCCTTGGGGGAGGCGCCGGAACCAGGCTTTTCCCGCTCACCCTGCACAGGGCTAAACCAGCCGTACCCCTCGCCGGCAAATACCGGTTGATCGACGTCCCCGTCTCGAACTGCATCAACTCGGGGATCAACCGGATCTTCGTCCTGACGCAGTACAACTCGGCGACGCTGAACGACCACATCGCGCGCACCTACAAGTTCGATCGTTTCCGGAGCGGATTCGTGACCGTACTGGCAGCCGAGCAGACGCCCGCCTCAAACGAATGGTACCAGGGAACGGCAGACGCCGTCAGGCAGAGCCGGCCGCACATCAACGCGTTCGGCCACCGCCACGTGCTCGTACTTTCGGGCGACCAGCTCTACCTCATGAACTACGGCGAGATGCTGGCCTTCCACGAGTCGCACGGGGCCGACGTCACACTCGCCACGATTCCGGTGCCGGCGCTGGATGCGCCAGCTTACGGCATTCTCAAGACGGACGAATCGAACCGCGTCACGGAGTTCCACGAGAAGCCGCCATTCGACGAGCTTGAAGGCATGAATAGCCCGGTAAGTGACGAGATGAACCGCTCGGGGCGCATCTACCTTGCCTCGATGGGCATCTACATATTTGAACGGAAAGGCCTGGAGGATCTGCTCGACGACTGCCCCGACGAGCATGACTTCGGGCGGCAGATCATTCCCCGTGCCATTCAAAGCCTGAAGGTCGTGAGCTATCCCTTCACCGGTTACTGGTCGGACATTGGGACGATTCGATCGTACTACGACGTCCACATGGCGCTTGCCAGGCCGGGGCCAGAGTTTAACCTGTATAGCCCGACGATGCCGCTCTACACGCGCGCCCGCATGCTACCGCCGGCCAAGATCCAGAGCTCATACGTCCAGGATTCGATGATCGGGGAGGGTAGCATCGTCATCAACAGCCACATCGCAGGCTCGGTCATCGGACTGAGGGCGTTCATCGGATACAATACCACCATCAAAAATTCGATCATCGTCGGATCGAGCTTTTTCCCCTGGCACGATGCGAGCCAGTACGGGCACACCGGCCACCCCGAATGGCCGGGGATTGGCGAAGAAACGTACATCGAAGGGGCGATCATCGACCGCAACGTGAGCATCGGCGCGCGCTGCATCCTCTCCAACCGCGAGAACCTGGTGGAAGCCGACGGCGACGGCTGGTTCATTCGCGACAAGCTCATCGTGATCACCGAAAACACCACCATCCCGGACGGCACGATCATTTGATCGAAAGGGCGAGGGAGGAGGAATGCCGGGTTCCTTTCTTTTTAAACTTCACCTTTTGAAAAATAGCCCGATATTTGCTCGTAACCGACGTCAGGTTGATATTTCGGTTCAATTATTAATAAATAATAAGTATCCTGTTTCGTTTATTTCGGTATCCAAGGTAGTTCCTTCCGGCCATACGACCACTCACGCCGGATGCACGTTGTTGATGAAGGTTTTCATGACGTTTGGAGCAAAGACCGTTCTCGTAGAGAGGGCTGGCCGGGCGCCGGTGCGCCCGGTGGTCGGCGTGTATGCCGATGACAGGATGCAAGCGCTTTTTGTCCTGTTGCTTTTTCTGACCACGTTTACCTTTACACCGATCGGCGAAGCCCGAGCGCAGCAGGTGATCGACCTGACCCTGGAGACGGCGGTAGACCTGGCGATGGAAAACAGCTACCGCGTGAAACAGCTCCAGATCGGGATCGAGCAAACGCGCAAATACCTCGAAGCCGAACGCGCGGGGCTGAAGTCGAGGGTGTACATGGAGCTCCTTACGCCGCAGATCGCCGCCCTGTCGGACCAGAAGTGGAACGCCGATCTCCACCGGAACGAGACCATCCGCGAAAACACGCGGATGTGGCAGATGGACTTTTCCATCCGGCAGCCCGTCATCCTTTTCGGCTACCCGACCAACGGGTACCTCTCCCTAAACAACCAGATGTACCGGTACGATCAGCTCAACGGCGGGAGAGTGACCAATTACTACAACCGGTACTTCATCCGATTCGAGCAACCCCTGTTCCAGCCAAACCACCTCAAAAACAACCTCAAGGGGGCCGAGCTGCGTTTGAACGAGGCCGAGCTGAACTTCCAGGAGGACGTGGTCAATCTCATGGATTCCATTGCCGACGACTACTACGACCTCTTTGAACATGCTTACCGTCAGGTCATCCAGCGGACGCTCGTCGATCAGCTATCGGAGGCCGAGCAGGTCGCCCGGAGGATCGTGGAAAGGGACTCCACGCGGGAGATCGAGCTGAGCCAGGTGCAGGTGGAGCTCACCAACGCCCGCGAGCAGCTCAAACAGTCGGAAAGCAACTTCCGGCTCGAAGCCTCCCGCATCAAGCAGCGGCTCCGCCTCAACGAGCGTGACTCGCTCATTGTCCGGCCCGTCCTCGAGGTAGTGCCCATCGAGGTCGACGTCGATCAGGCGATCGAGTACGGCAAGAACCTTCACCCGAGGCTGCAAAAGCTGGAAATAACGCGGGACAGGGAGCAGATCGATCTCGAAAATACGAAGGGGTGGGGCGGCTTCCGCGCCAACCTCGAGCTGACCTACGGGCGGGAAATGGAGGAACCGCGGATGGCCGACCTCTGGGACGAGCCGGTCAACAGCTACTCGGTTGCCCTGCGTGCACACGTGCCGATCTGGGACTGGGGTCAGCGCAAGGCACGCATCCAGGCCGAGATGCTCAGCCTCGAACGCGTCGAGCTCAACTGGCAACAGGCCGAGCAGGAGATCGAATCCGAAATCATCAATGCCGTCAAAAACCTGGAGGAGTACGAGAGCCGGGCCCTCGCCATGCGCGTCAACCTCCGCCTGGCCGAGCAGATATCCGAACAGAGCCTGGACCGCTACGAGGGCGGCATCGTGTCGGTGCTTGACCTGCTCCAGAGCTTCCGCAGGCAGGCCGACACGGCTGAAAATTTCCTCGATGCCTACCTCGGCTACCGGCAGGCCATTCTCAGGATACAGCAGCTCACCTATTTCGACTTCGAGAACAATCAGCCACTGCTCAACCGGTTCAACGGCTGGAACTACATGCCGCAGTAGGACCTGCCTTATCCGGCCGCTTCCGGCGTGTAGACGCCCTGTAGCATCCTTTGCAAGGCCACGCGGCCCCGGTGGATGCGGCTTTTTACGGTGCCGAGTGGCAACGCCGTGATTTCCGCAATCTCGTCGTACGTGAGCTGCTGGATGTCGCACAATACGACGACCTCTCGGAACTGCTCCGGAAGCTGCTCGAGTGCAGCCTGAAGGTGCCGTTCCTGGAGAACGTACTCTGTGTGATCCTCCGGAGAATGGGTGTCGTCGGGAATGTCGAATGAGATCTCCTCCTGGTCGCGCGAGATCTCGTGGAGATTCCGTAGCTGGCGGCTCTTGCCTTTCCGGTATTCCGAAAACGCAAGGTTACGCGCGATCGTGTACATCCAGGTGCTGAACTTGGCTATGTTGCGGTATGAGTGCCGGTTTCTGAACACCCGCATGTACGTTTCCTGCAACAGGTCGGCACTGAGCTCCGTATCGCCCACGATGCGGAAGAGGAAGGTCGAGAGCCTGTCGGAATACCGGTTGACCAGTATGTCGAAGGAGTCGATGCTGCCCTCCTGCAGCTGGATCATCAGGTCCTCGTCGCTCATCTCTGAGAGTGCCTTGTACTGTTTGGGATTGCTGAGTCGCATCATAACCTTCCTCCGGATACACGTTATCGAATCTCCACTTTCCTTCATTACCGGATCACAGATAGGTGTAAACGCTCAGGTTACAGGTTGTTCGGTGCAAAAAGCGCATGTTGCATAAGAAGGAAATCCTCCACTGACATGTAACGAAGACTCAATACTTGAAATCCGCAAACAGACGATCGATGGTAGGTCTATATCACGCGAAGACGCGAAGGCGCTAAAAATGACTTAGAATAATCCGCCGATGACGCGGATTTGCGCAGATGATTTTTAGATAGGGGTAGACCGAAGGCGGGGCTATTAGGGATATCAAAACACTACTCAATTACGTCATCTCCGCGAAGGCGGAGATCCAGGAGATGAATACCGATTACCCTGACTATGAGGCATGCCGTACGGTTACATGGATCACGGCCCGGAGGCCGGGATGACGTCATTTTGTGGGATATGGTGGCACTTTGCGTCCAACCTTCGGTCAGCCTCGTATCGAAATTCATCCGCGTCATCAGCATACTGTAGTCTAAATCCATCCACGGTCTCTTGTATTTTCGACGGTACGTACATAATATTTCTCTGACTGAGTGCTCGCTCATTATTGTCGGGTTATCGCATTGAACGCACCAAAAGCAGGGGCCGGCCGCAAATCTGCCGAAGACCGGCGTGAATCCATCCTGAACGCCGCCTTTCGCCTGGTGGTACGGAAAGGTCTGCACCAGGTGACGACCGCCGCCGTTTCGCGTGAGGCAGGCATCGCTGCCGGCACGCTGTTCCTCTATTTCCCGACGAAGGAGGCGCTCCTAAACGCCCTCTACGTCAGCCTCATCCGCAGGCGCTTCGAGCGGATCACGGCCGGCCTGGAGGGTACCACTGCAGAAAAATTCAGGACGTTCTGGTTCACCTGGGCTCGGTGGTATCTGGACGAGCCCGAGGTCACGCAGGTGATCCAGCAGTTCGAGGTGTCTACGCTACTTACGGAGGATAGCATCGCGGTCCGTGAGGCGCTCGACGACGCCATATACAGAATGTTTTTGCCAGATTCGGCCGTCATCCATTCCGTGCCGCTTCTAAAGCAGGTGCAGTATGCCTTAATCGTGGGGCCTATCCTCGTGCTGGCGCAATTGCGGGACAAAAGGGAGGTGCCCATAACGGATCAATTACTCGAAGAAACGTACCGGCGCGTGCGTCGCGCGCTGGAAGACTGACCCATCAACAAACCCGGTGAGCCCTTTATGCTGTCCAGACTGTTTTCAATCGCCGTATCAGTTGCCCTCGTGGCAGCGCTTTCAACCACCGCTCACGCCCAATCCGTCGCGGGCACGTGGGACCTGACCGTTTACGCGGGCGGCGGAGAGTATCCGGCCGTTTTGACCCTGTACGACCAGGCCGACACGCTCGCCGGCACCATCGGATACCCGAATGGACCGAGCGTCCCACTGCAGAGTGTTTCGCTGGCCGGCGATACGCTGACGTTTGAGTTCACCACGCCCGACCACGGCTACATGCTCGCGCGAATGGCGGTGCAGATGGACACCCTCATCGGGTGGTTCTCGTCTACGTACGGAGATCTCGAGGCGGAAGCCGCACGCAAGCCTGGAGTAAACGTTGCCGGCGCCTGGAATATCAAGGGTGACATCATGGGTAACCCGCTGGAGGCGGTATGCACGTTCGAGCAGGACGGTGCGACACTTGGCGGAATCTGCCTCATGGGCGGCGGCGAATACGCGCTCAAAGGCGAGGTGAAAGACGGGAAGGTGACGTTTGAGCACAGCGGGGGTGACTACTCGGGACAGGCGCTGACGCTCGTCTATTCGGCTACGCTTGCCGAGCCAGGCAAGCTACAGGGAGACGTCACGGTGGATCCCTTTGGCGTCACCGGCTACTTCACCGCCACCCCAGCCACCCCGTAACCATTGCGACTAAACCGTCTATTTCCAGACCTTCCTATGGAAGGGATGCATAGGTACGCCCTTTCAGTTAACGGATTACGCGGAGAATTTGGATCTCACGCGAAGGCGCGAAGACGCGAAGAAGAGATTGAACCACGATCCGCAGATGTGCGCAGATGATTTTTGGGTCGATACGGACTGGAGGCGGAACTTGAACTACTAAACCTTTCTCAAATGGTCATCTCCGCGAAGGCGGAGATCTAGGAAAACCTATGGCGTTCCACCATCTTTCTGCCCCATATAACCCTCGCATGAATTCACTTCGTCAGTCGCGGGCTCGTGTCGCCTCGGGGGCTGGAATGACCGTTCTTTATGCAATTAAGCAATAAAAGACGTGCCGTAGCCTTCGGTTTAATTCTCATCCAAAAATCGCCCGCTCTAATCTGCGGCCATTTGCGGATTTTTCTTAGCCCTTCTTCGCGCCTTCGCGTCTTCGCGTGAGAAAAAACGAACCCGCACGTGGTGAGAGTAATGCAGGCAGCAAAAGAAATCTCACTCACTCGCCTTCAGCGCTTCGACGCGTTGGTGGACGTCGCGGAAGGTGACGTCGGTGGTGTAGAGGCGGAGGAAGTGTTTGAGGGCGGTTTCGTGGTCGCCACGGCGTTCGTGCAGCTCGGCGAGGCGGTAGAGGATCTGTTTGAGCTGGTCGTTGAGCGTTTGCATGTAGAGGGGGGCATGCTGGAGGGTTTCGATGGCGGCGTCGACGTCACCCGTCGCTTCGAATGCGTTGGCGAGCATGAGGAGGGCGTCCAGGTTGCCCGGCTCAAGGTTGAGGAGGCGTTGGGCGTGGAGGATGGCTTCGTCGTAGCGTCCGGTGGCTAAGCACGATTCGAGCAGCGCAGCCTCCACTTCAGGGATGGTCGAAGTTCGTTCGTGTACGACGTTCAGCGCGTCGCGTGCGTCTTCGTGGCGGCCTTGCTCGGCGAGCACGAGCCCGAGCCAGTACAGGGCGTCGGTGTTGTGGGGATCGAGCAGGTGCGCCTCCTGCAAATCCTTCACAGCGATCCCCGTCTTTCCGTCGATGAGCGACCGGACGGACTTCCGGACGAGCCGCTTCGACTTCTGCTTCGGACGATTGGCCCAGAGCAGCCACGCGATGAAGTACGCCGGTATGAGCGGGAACGTCATAAAGGCGATAATGAGCGCGAGAACCGTATACGCTGCCCTTTTCTTCCTTTCTTTCGCTACTTCATACTTACGAATCGGCAGGTTTCCACCAACCGGCTTCTCACCCGGCCGCCCCGGGCGAGTGGCTTCAGTCTTGACGCGGATGATCGGAAGCGATCCGTTTTGTGCCCGGGCGCGGGTAGGGGATGGTTCCATCTTCGTTGAGGCGTTTCTCCAATCGTTCCGTCGATCTCGAATTCCGGAATGACGAGGGTTTCGTCATGATCGTAAAGTAGGGTAAACGGTCTACGGTTTCCACCATCCAGGGTTGCTCATTCCCGCTGAGTATTTTTGCACGTGAAGAGGGGCTGAATTATCGGTGGTATGCTGTTCGTGCCCTAATTACCATTCTCGAAGGCCTCATTTCATAAAGATCCCTCACCCGCATCGCGGGATTCGGGATGACAAAGTGAGGGTTTGGCAAATCCCGTAAAACTTGTCATTCCGACGAACTTGTGAGGAGGGATCTTCCCGGAGTCCGTCGTTCCTGATTGATGACAGAGGTGATATCAAGAAACTGCTCTCTTGAACAAGTCGTTGCCTGGATCTCCGCCTTCGCGGAGATGACGTGTTGTATGGTGTTTTACTAGCATTAAACGTCCTGCGGAACACCAGCACCAAAAAACATCATCCACACGAATCCGCGCCACTTGCGGACCGTTGTTTTCACTCCATGCCCCTTTAGGAAGGAACCCGAACGGGCGGATGAAGTCCATTTTTCGAACGATCCCTTTGGAAAAGAAAACGACGCGGAGATGCTTGATTCCTTCAAGACCGAATTCAACCGATACAAAACCATCGCGGAGAAGACGCTGGAGCAGGTACCCGACGAGGCTTTGAACGCGATTCTCGTGCCGGACGGGAACTCCCTCGCCATGCTCGTGCGGCACCTTACGGGCAACTTCCGCTCACGGTTCACCAGTTTTCTCACGTCCGACGGGGAGAAGCCCTGGCGCGACCGGGATGCAGAGTTCGAAGAGCGCGCCTATTCGCGAGAAGAAGTCGACGAAATGTGGCAGGAGGGGTGGCGCGCCGTGAATGAGGCCCTGGATGGCCTGACCGATGCGGACCTTGAGCGCACGGTCCGGATTCGCGGGCAGGAGCTGACGGTTCACGATGCGCTCTCGCGCTCGGTGTCGCACCTCGCCTATCACGTCGGGCAGATGGTCCTGATCGGACGGAGCATCCGTCAACGGGATTGGGCGTGGATCAGCATCCCGAAAGGCCAGTCGAAGACGTACAACCTGAACCCGACGAAGGAAAAGAATCCGGGCTGAGCAGGGGAGACCTTTCAGGGCAGCTCCCGAATGCGGATCTCGCGGAACTCTACGGGGGCGCCTTCAGCCTCGAGGCAGAGGTAGCCCGTCCGTGGCACGGCGCTCCGGCCGCCGGATACCTCCTCACCGTTCACCCACAGCCGCACCTCGCCGTTGATGGCCCGGACGTAGTAGTGGTTCCACTCGCCAGCGCCGCGGCTGAGCTCCTTGCGCGGGAAGCTGCGCGAGCCGTCGGGAGAGAGCGGCGGGAAGGGCTCCAACGCGGACTGGCCGACGGCGAAGACGTCGCCGTGCGTCGTGAACCAGTCCCCCTTCCGGCCAGAATTGCGCTCGTAGAGGTCGCGGAAGCCGTGGTCGAGCATCTGGACCTCGATTCCGAGCGAGGGCAGCTCGCCCGGCGGCAGACCATCGAGGGCTTCGGCGGGCACCCAGACGAACACGCCCGAGTTGCCACCCGACTCCAGGTGCCGCCACGTGACGACCAGCTCGAAGTTCGTAAACGGCTCGCGGCTCCGCATCACCCCGATGGGATTTCCCGTCGTTTTCAGCAGATCGCCCTCCCACACCCACGTGTTCGAGTCCCCGTTAACGACAACATAGTCGCCCTCCCCGAGCGCCCGCCACCCCGGCTCCGTGGCGTCGATGAATGCCCGCACCTGTTCGTCTCCTTCAACAGTCCGTATGGGGATCAGGTAAAATGCCACGAGCACGGCCACAACGGCCAGCGCCACGGCGAGCAAGACGTTTTTCTGTTTCAATTCCGTACCCCCGTCGAGATTGTATTAGCAGTTCTTCCTCGAACAATCGTGCAAACGGTGAAACGGATCAAGGGGGGATTAATGAGAGCAGTGGAATAAAAATCCCCGGTTCCGCTGACGCGAAACCGGGGACTTCACCTACACCGCTATTTGTCGGGGTATTGGCGTTACAAGTAATGTATTTCCTCAACGTCGTGTCGCTCCCGTTCTACTTCGAACTGGGCGACGAGCGCCTGGAGGTTTTCCATCAGGCGGGTCAGCTCTTCGGTGGCGCGGGCGATCTCCAGGTTGCTCGCAGCGGCGCTCTTCGAGAAGCCCGTGATCTGCTCGATGTTTTCGCTGATGTGTGCGCTCGTAGAGGCCTGCTCCTCGCTCGCTCTCGCCACCTGCGTGATGCTGTCGAGAACGTGCTGGGTGTTCCGAATGATCGAGTCCAGCGCCTCGCCAGCCTTATCGACGAGGCGTTTGCCTGCCTCGACCTCGTTCGTCACCTGCTCCATCGACTTCACCGCGAGGCTTGTCTCCTGCTGAACCTGCCGGATCTTGAGGGCTATCTGCTTCGTCGACGCGGTGGTACGCTCGGCGAGCTTGCGCACCTCGTCGGCCACGACGGCGAAGCCGCGTCCCTGGTCGCCAGCCCTGGCGGCTTCGATCGCGGCGTTGAGGGCGAGCAGGTTCGTCTGGTCGGCGATCTCGTCGATCACCTGCGTGATGTCGCCGATCTGCTGGGAGCTGTGCCCGAGCTTCTCGACGGTCTGCGCCGACTCGTGCACGACCGCCGCGATGTTGTTCATGCTCGCGATCGATTCCTGCACGACCTGGCCGCCTTTCTGCGCGTCCTCGCCGGACTTCCGTGCCATGTCGGCCGCCATGTTGATGTGGCGTGTGCTCTCGGCGAGGGTACCGGTCATTTCTTCGACGGCGCTGGCCACTTCGTCGGCCTGCCGGGTCTGCGCCTGTGCGCCCCGCGCGACCTCTTCGGTGCTCGCGTAGATCTGGCGGCTCGCACCTGCCGTCGAGGCCACGGCCTCGGTGACCCGTAAGACCATGTCCCGAATGTTGCCGACCGCCTTGTTGAGCCCCTTGCAGAGGTCGCCTATCGCGTCGTTTTTACCGGCCGTGAAGCGGACAGTCAGGTCGCCCTCTGCGAATTTGTCTACCTCACGCAGGATCTGCTCGACGCTTTTTTCCAGGTACTCTTGTTGCTCCTTGATGGCCAGCGTGGCTTGCCGGTCCTTCTCCGCGGCTTCGGCTGCAACGCGCTGCTTTTCCTCCTCGGATCGCTTGACGTGCTCGATCTGCATCTGGAGCTCGGCGTTCATCTTTTCGAGCTTCAGCCGGCGGAGGCGAACGCTCCGCGTGATCGAGACCGAAGCCCACACGACCACCGTCACCACGAGCAGCCGGAACCACCACGTCGCCCAGAAGGGTGGCCTGATCCGCACCCGGATCGAGATGCCCTCGTCATTCCAGACGCCGTCGTTGTTCGAGGCCCGAACACGGAAGACGTATTCACCGGGGTCGAGGTTGGTGTAGGTGGCCTCCCGCTTTGATCCGGCGGCGATCCAGTCCTCGTCGAAGCCTTCGAGCTTGTAGGCGTACTGGTTCTGCGTGGGGGCAGTGAAGTCGAGGGCGGCAAACTGGAAGGTGAAGTTGGCCTGGTCGTACGACAGCACGATCTCTTCGGTGACGCTCACGTGCTGCGAGAGCGGGCCTTTTCCGATTTCGACCGACTCGCCGGAGAGCAGGAAGTCCGTCAGTACGATCGGCGGCGCCACCTGGTTCTGCTTGATGCGCTCGGGGCGGATCACGTTGAAGCCGTTGGGGCCTCCCAGGTAGATCGTGCCATCGCTCGAGCGGAAATAGGACGACTGCATGAACTCCATCCCCTGGAGGCCGTCGGCAATCGCGTAGGTTTTGCACGTTTCCTTCTTGACGTCGAACCGGCAGATCCCGCGGTCGGTGCTGACCCAGATCGTTCCGGACAGGTCGAACACGACGCCCTGCACCGCCGTGCCCGGGATGCCGTGTTCGGCTCCGTAACGGGTGACCGTTCCGGAAAGCGGGTCGAGGTGGTCCAGCGACCCTCCGGCGCCGAGCCAGTAGGTCCCGTCGGTGTCTTCGGCGACCGCGTTGACGCCTCCGCTGAGCGGGCCGCCGTTATCGACCGTTCGGTAGGTCGTCAGGAATCCGGTCCGTGGATCGATTACGTCGAGCCCCGCCGCGCCCATGACGAGCACGTTGCCCTGACGGTCCAGCTGGAGCCTCGGGATGAACCCGCGGTTGCCGACCTGGACGCTGTCCCCACCAAAGATTTCGAACCTTTCGGTCCTCGGGTCGAAGCGCGAGAGGTTCTGGTTACCAAACCAGATGTACCCGTCCAGGTCCTCGACCACGGAGAGCAGGTTGTTGCTGTCGATGCCGCTGTTCTGGGTGGTATACGCTTTGAACGAGCCCGTCCGCGGGTTGAACCGGTTGAGGCCTCCGGCCCAGGTGGCGATCCAGATGTAGCCGTCGCGTCCGACGTCGATGCCGATGGTCGCATTCCGGTTCAGCCCCGAGTTTTCGACGGTGTACCGTTTGAACTCGTTGGTTCTTGGATCGAACCGGTTGAAGCCGCCGCCGTCCGTCGTGATCCAGATGTAGCCATGTGCATCTTCATCGAACCGCTTGACGACGTTGTAGGTGAGGCTTTTCGTGTTACCGGGGATGCTGCGGAAGACGCGGATGGCGTCGCCGTTCTTTTTCGTGATGTTCACGCCGCCCGAAAACGTTCCCACCCACAGATCGCCTGTACGGTCCTGGAAGAGGGACTTGATCGAGTCGTTGGTAAGGCTTCCCGGGTCGTTCGGGTCGTTCCGGTGGTGGATGAAGCTGTCGGTGAGCGGATCGTACCGGTCGAGGCCGCCGTTTTCGGTGCCTACCCAGAGTGTCCCCTCGTTGTCGACCAGCAGCCGGAACGCCATGTTGATGGCGAGGCTGCCCGGGTCGTTCGGATCGTGCCGGTAGCAGGTGAAGCTCTCGGGGATGAGCTGAGTTGATGACGTCTTGCACAGTCCGTTTTCGTTGAGGGCGATCCAGAGGTTTCCGACGCCGTCGATGGCGAGGGCGCTAATGTAGTTGCCGGGGAGGCTGTTCGGGTCGTCCGGGTTGTTCTGGAACACCTGGAAGGACTCCGACACGGGGTCAAAAAGGTTCAGTCCGTTGCCTGTACCCACCCAGAGGCGCCCCTGGCTGTCCTCGACAATCGAGCTGACCGAATTGGCGCTGATACTGGCCGGGTTCTGCTCGTCGCGGACGAAATGCGTGAATGATTCGCGGTCGGGGCTGAGCCTGTTCAGGCCGCGTTCAGTCCCGATCCACAAATTCCCTTTGCTGTCCTCGAAAAATGCGTTGACGCCGCTGCCCGTGAATCCCGCGCCCCGGTTGACGGGTTGCTCGGTGCCTCGGGGAATGTTAATGAAGGTATCGGTTGCCCGGTCGTAGCGGCTAAGGCCGGCGCTCGTTCCGATCCAGAGGTGTCCCTGGCGGTCCGAAAAGAGCGATCGGATGTTGTTGGATGGAATGCTCGTCGGGTCGTCCCGGTCGTTCCGGTAGATCTTCACCTGGTAGCCGTCGTAACGGTTCAGCCCGTTCTCCGTGCCGATCCACATGAAGCCGAAGGCGTCCTGTGTAATCGCAGAGACGTTGGACTGCGAGAGGCCCTCGTTGGGCGTCAGCTGCTTGAATTGTAAACCCTGTGCCTGCGTTTCTATCCTCACCCCAAAAACAAACCCAACACAAAGCAATATGAGCGCTACGATACGGCGCACTTGGCGCGTACCCGAAAAGACAGCGGTTTTTTTCGTGGTCATGGACTTGCGGGTCTCCGTAGGACCAGATCGCATAGTTATACCCAAACAAGGCGGCGTAACAATCCCTATTAGCTGTAAATCGACCGCCCGCCGGATTACTTTAGCCTTGTAGAGTCAGGATTACGCGAATTGCCTTTTGGAAAAGTGGATATGTCCGCAGATGACGCAGATGATTTTCTAAATGAGATGCAGGCCAGAGGCGGGACGTCTATCGCTACTAAAGACACAACACAAATACGTCATCTCCGCG
>CBINFS010000064.1:0-16727 GCA_966250015.1 uncultured bacterium
CACACTCTCGAGAGGGGTCCGGTTCGTTTGAGCCGGACCCCTCTTCGCTTTTTTCTACCACCCTTAACCGCCGCCAACCCTCACGAAGTTCTGCCGGATTGTGGGTTCGAACCCCCTCCTTTTCGTACCTTTCTTTTTTCCGGAGAAACGTGTCCGCTGTCACGACTTATAAAAAACCTTTAAGCCCTTTCTGAACGGACGCATTTCGATCGTACATAACCTGAAAGAACTGATAGAGATATATGGCACGAGAGACACCCGTAAACCTGCCGGGTGAGCCGGAGGTCACAATAGAGCTCGCACGAGAGCACGGTTTGACGGATGAAGAGTACGGCTGGATAGTCGACAAGCTGGGCCGCACACCCACCTTTACCGAGCTGGGCATCTATTCGGTGATGTGGAGCGAGCACTGCTCCTACAAAAATTCGATCGCCGTTCTGAAAACGCTCCCCCGTGAAGGGGAATCACTCCTGGTCGGCGCCGGCGAGGAAAACGCCGGTCTCGTCGACATCGGAGACGGCCTCGCCGTCGCGTTCAAAATCGAATCTCACAACCACCCGTCCGCCGTCGAACCCTATCAGGGGGCAGCAACGGGTGTGGGCGGCATCCAGCGAGACATCTTCACGATGGGCGCTCGACCCATCTGCTCGCTCAACTCGCTTCGGTTTGGTTCTCTCGACGAGCCCCGCGTTCGATATCTGCTCGACGGCGTTGTCCGTGGAATCGGCGACTACGGCAATTCGTTTGGTGTTCCTACCGTCGCCGGCGACGTCTACTTCGACAAGTCGTACGAGGGCAATCCTCTCGTAAACGCCATGAGCGTCGGCATCGTCAAGGTCGGGGAAACGGCCTCTGCCACGGCGAAGGGCGTCGGGAATCCCGTTTTTATCGTAGGCTCGTCAACCGGACGCGACGGTATTCACGGGGCCACGTTTGCATCGGAAGAGATAACCGAGAAGAGCGAATCGAAACGTCCCAGCGTTCAGGTGGGCGACCCCTTCACCGAAAAACTCCTGCTCGAAGCCACGCTCGAAGCCATACGCAGCGGAGCGGTTGTCGGTATACAGGACATGGGCGCTGCCGGCCTCACGTGCTCGTCGAGCGAGATGAGCGCCAAAGGTAACAGCGGGATGAGGCTCAACCTGGACGAGGTGCCGATCCGGGAGGAAGGCATGACTCCCTATGAGATCATGCTCTCCGAGAGCCAGGAGCGAATGCTCATCGTCTGCGAGAAAGGGCGCGAACGGGACCTGATCGCGATTTTTGACAAGTGGGACCTCCACGTCAAACAAATCGGGGAAGTGACCAACGACGGGCGCGTCCAGGTCTACTTCAAGGGCAACCTCGTTGCGGACGTCCCGGCCGAGCACCTGGTCCTCGGCGGCGGGGCGCCGGTCTATTACCGGGAAACCTCACGGCCGGCTTACCTGGACCAAACGGCCGCTTTCTCCAGCGACACCATCCCGGACGTTCGCCCCAACGAAGCAGGCAATGTGCTCCTCGAGCTGCTCGGCGCACCCAACATCGCTTCGAAACGTTGGATCTTCGAGCAGTACGATACGATGGTTCGGACGAATACCGTCGTCGGACCGGGACCAAGTGATGCAGCGGTGGTACGGGTGAAGGATACGCCCAAGGGGCTGGCCGTAAAGACCGACTGCAACGGGCGTTACGTCTATCTGAACCCGCGTGTAGGCGGGCAGATCGCGGTAGCCGAGGCCGCTCGAAACGTCGTATGTGCGGGCGGCAAACCCCTCGCCATCACCAACTGCCTCAATTTCGGCAATCCGTACAAACCCGAACAGTACTGGGTCTTCAAGGAGGCGGTCGGTGGAATGGGCGATGCGTGCCGGGTGTTCGGTACGCCCGTCACCGGTGGAAACGTATCCTTCTATAACGAAAATCCCGACGGCGCCGTTTATCCGACCCCAACGATCGGCATGCTTGGCCTCGTCGAAAACGTCGAAGCGCACGCTACCACTGCCTCCTTCAAGGAGGAAGGCGATCTCATTTTCTTGCTGACTCCCGTCGGATGGCTACATCAGAACGACATTGACGGCTCTGAATATCTGGCGCACGTGCATGACACAGTGGCAGGCAATGCGCCACATTTCGATCTGGAGGAAGAGTACGCTGTCCAGTCGGCCATGCTCGACCTGATCCGTGCCGGACTGGTCGAGAGTGCGCACGACGTGTCGGATGGGGGGCTGGCCGTTTGCCTTGCCGAGAAGGTACTTTTTTCCGATGCGCTGGGTGCTGATATTGAGTTAACCGCGCCCGAGACCTTCCGTCTTGACGCAGTGCTCTTCGGCGAAGCCCAATCGAGGATAGTTTTTTCGATCAAGGCTGAAAACATTCAGAAGGTCCTCTCGGCGGTAACCAACAGGCCCGTGCAGGTCGTCCAGATCGGTACGGTTGTAAGGGGAGGACTGAAAATTCGTCTCAACGGGCGCCTGCTCGTCGACCTGGATAGCGCGTCAATGAGGCGACAGTATGAAGACGTCATCCCTGAAATGATGCAGCGAACGGGACCGGGAACCGTATGACAGGTCTATAGTATATTCCTGTGTTGGAATGAATATTGCTCAGTTCCCGGCTGAAGGATGACGTTGAAACCCGGGCTTTAAAAATACTGTTGCATACAACAATCGTTCTGGAAACACCAGTAAGTGATAAGGGAGGTCTTGATAATGGCAAATAACGGGAAGTATGTAACCCTGACGGATAGCAATTTCGAAGAAGAAGTACTGAATGCAAGTGGCGCCGTACTGGTTGACTTTACGGCTGTATGGTGCGGTCCGTGCCGGATGATCGCACCCGTGATAGAAGAGCTGGCGCACGAATTTGAAGGCAGAGCCAAGGTTGGCAAGCTGGATGTCGATAATAATCCGAGAGTTGCGATGCAGTACGGCATTCGCTCCATCCCTACCCTCCTGTACTTCAAGGACGGGCAGGTGGTCGATCAGCTGATCGGCGCGGCATCCAAGAAAGTGCTGGCGAGCAAGCTCGAAGCCCTGGCAAGCGAGCCGGTCTGACGCCGGCATTGTGGGCCAATGTACCGATCCCGACAGGGCTGCCCATCGGTCTGAACGGGGTTCCCTGGGGGAAGTAAGCCTGTTGTGCGGTCCGGCTCTTCCTCCAGGGTTTTTTTCCACATCCCCTCTCAGTAATCGTAAAAAACGACACCGCGGTTGCAGGATGTGGACGTGTGAGCCCCGTTAGTTAAGGCCGTAAACGTGTTTTTCGTGTAATCGAATCCGGATTGTATCGATTTATATATAACTAAATAGTAATAGGATCAACAGATGGAGCCGGACAACCACATGGCTACGACCGACCTATCCGCCTTCGAGCACCTCGACTTCTCAAAAGCGGAAGAAGCGCAAATTGTCATTATCGGGACGGGCCCGGCGGGTCTGACGGCGGCACTTTACACGGCGCGGGCCAATCTTCAACCCATCGTGTACCAGGGCCTCGAGCCGGGTGGACAGCTGATCACCACCACGGACGTTGAAAACTACCCTGGCTTTCCGGAGGGCATCCTGGGTCCGGAGCTGATGCAGCGATTTGAGGAACAGGCCCGGCGCTTTGGTGCGGACATCCGCTACGGCACCGTCACGGCGGTCGACTTCTCGCGGCGGCCGTTCCGGTTGATCGTCGACGAGGAAACCCCGATTCTGGCGCACGCGGTCATCATCTCCACGGGCGCATCGGCGAAGTATCTGGGTTTGAAGAACGAGAAGCGACTGCTCGGAAGGGGTGTTTCGGCTTGTGCCACCTGCGACGGCGCCTTTTTCCGCAACCAGGAAGTGGCGATCGTGGGAGGTGGGGATACGGCCATGGAAGAAGCGCTCTTCCTCACGCGTTTCGCCACCAAAGTGTACGTCATCCACCGTCGTGATGAGCTCCGGGCCTCGAAGATCATGCAGGATCGCGCGTTCAAGAACCCGAAAATCGAGTTCATCTGGAACACCGAGGTGATCGACGTGCTGGGTGAAAGCCAGGTTACCGGGCTTAAGCTGAGAAACAGAAAGACTGGCGAGGAATCCGAGCTCCCCGTCAGCGGCTTTTTCGTCGCCATCGGCCACAAGCCGAATACCGACATCTTCAAGGGTTGGCTCGACATGGACCCGCAGGGATACCTGATCACACACCCAGATTCCACCTATACCAACATTCCCGGCGTATTTGCCTGTGGCGACGCCCAGGATCACGTCTATCGTCAGGCCGTGACGGCGGCGGGGACAGGCTGTATGGCGGCGATCGACGCGGAACGCTGGCTTGCCGAACAGGGCGAGATCGACGCCGTCCGTACGGAGACGGAATACCACGTCTCGCCCGCCGTGGACAGCGAAACACACCAATCGGTAATCCCCCAGGCGGCAGGCAACGTCGGATGAATCCGGCAGGATCGGTCGAATGAAGTTCAGTAGTCCCAGAGCGTTCTTTCATAAGCTGTCCTTGCTGGTTGCGCTGGGCATTACGTTGACGATCGGGATGTCGTGCCGCTCAGAAACGCAGGAAGCCACCCAGGCCGACGTTCCACCCGTCGACGTTGACGTGCAGCCCGATACGACGTTGGAGCTGGCGGCCTATGCGGAGGAAGTGCTGGTCTTCGACACCACGAATGACGGCCGTACCGTTGCGCAACGGCTGGACGACGCCTCCACCGCCACCCGCATCCGGATGGCGCTCGCCAATCACGACGGCCTCCGGCGCTTCGACTTTGCACCCGAAGTGCGGGACGGACGGGTAGCGCTCAAAGGGGTGGTGCAAACGCCGGAACAGCGCGAGCTGGCGGGGGAGGTCGTGCGAGCCGTACCGGGCGTCCGCGAGGTCTCGAATCAGATCACCGTCACCGAAGCTCCGGAGCTAACCGAAGAACCGATACCGCTTCATCCAGCCCCGGCGCCCGCTGCTCCGCCAAAGACGGCCGGTACAGAAACGATTCATACGGTCAGGCCAGGCGAGACGCTCTGGGCCATTTCCAGACAGTATGGGGTTTCGGTCGAGCAGATCCAGCGGCTCAACGGCGGCCGGACGACGATCCGGCCAGGCCAGCGCCTGCGTATCCGGTAGGCAGAAGGCGGTTACGGGCGATAGGAAGCCAGGAGCGTACCGACCACGACGAGCAGGGCGCCGCCCAGCGTCAACACGTCCGGGTACTCTCCGAACACGACGATGCCCAGGATGGCGGCAAACAGCACCTGAAGGTAACTGATGGCCGTCGCCCGCCCGGCGCGTTCGAGGTGAAGCCCCTTCGTCATAAAAATCTGCCCCAGCTGGGCAGTAAGGCCGACTCCCACCACGAGCATCAGCCATTCGGCCGGGGTCGGCCATACGGCCACCGGCAACGCCGTCGGAATGGAGCCGAACGTCGATATCAGGGGGAAGTAGAAAATGATGACGTAGGGATTTTCGGTGGTCCGAAGCTTGCGCACGATTACGTACGCCGATGCGGCCAGCAAGGCCCCGGTCAGTCCCACACCGACCGCCACCACGTCGATCGAGCCCGCGAAACCCCCGAACAGGAAAGACGGTCGGGCGATCATCGCTACGCCGGCGAGGCTAAGAAACATGCCGGCCATCTCCATCCATCCGACCCGCTCCCGAAGAAAGACTGCCGCAAGCACCGCCGTAAACGCCGGGTTGGTGTATTGAATGACGTTGGCATCGGCCAAAGGTAGCCGGGTGAGGGCATAGTAAAAGCAGCTCAGCGCCGCAAACCCCGCCAATCCTCTCAGAATCAACCACTTCTTGTCGTTTCCCCACAGCGGCGCCCCCGCAAGCCGTACGCCTGCATAGCTGAATACGAGCGTGACGATACTTCGGACCAGGACGATCTCCTGGCTCGGGAGGCGTTGGCCGGCCAGCTTTACGAAAAGACTCATCAGGCTGAACATGAATGCAGCCGCAATCATGTACCGGACGCCTGCGGTGAAACGTGTCGACATGGATGGCTGGCCTTGGGAATCCCCGAAGTGAAAGCGGATGAGTCAATGGAGGCGCCTCACTAACAGGCTTCCCGTCGTTCAGGTTGCGTGAAGATACGATACCCGAAGTGCAACCCTCGCCTCCGCCTCCTTACATTCCGAGACGAAAAGAGACAAAGTCGAACGATTAGACGAGTACAAAAATGGCGGCTGCAATTGGACGAAAGAGATGGGCTATCCCGGACGGCTACATCCCTGCGACGAGCGCGACTGACGATCCGGACATGAAGAGCCACGAAACCGTAAGTATGCTCAACACGGGCGATCGGGACGCCAACGTCGAAATAACGATATACTTCACCGACCGGGACCCGGCAGGCCCCTACAAGGTCGTCTTACCGGCGAGGCGCACCCGCCACGTCCGTCTAGACAAGCTCGACGACCCCGAGCCCATTCCTGTGGCGACCGAGTACGCCATCCTGATCGAGTCGGACGTTCCGATCGTCGTTCAGCACTCACGCCTGGACTCGCGCCAGGCCGAAAACGCGCTGTTCACGACCATCGCCTTTTCGGAATGAGCCCGGGCGAAGCGAGAGTCACTTTTTGAGCAGCTTGCCGATCTCGCGCCAGGTGATCAGCTTGACGTCGTGCTTTTCGAGCAGCTCGCGGAAGGTGTCGCTCGTGAAGAAGTCGTAGTCCCGCTGGCGCCAGGCCGATCCGAAGTCGTCGTGATCGACGGTTATGGCCTGCATCTCGGGCGTGTCGTAAGCAAGGTGTACGATGATTTGCGATACACCTGGCGGAAGTTTTTCAATGATGTTCGAATAGAACGACGGCCACTCTTCTGCAGGTATTCCATCGTACAGGATGAAGTATTGGTCGATGAGGATGGCGTCCTCCCCAAGTATCGAGGCCATTTGCGGAGCCATCGCGGCCCACTGGCGTGGGAGGAATACCGGCACGTTGTACTCTTTCCCGAGCCTGATGTAAAGCTCGATCAGCTCTTGGCTGGCGAAGAGCGTCCCCATGTGGGTGTCCAGGTGGGTCGGCTTGATGCCCAGCTCGATGGCTCGATCGATCTGCGCCCTTACTTCTCGCTCAACCTCACCGGGATCCACCCGAGCAAAAGGTTCGCCTGTTGCATGCAGAAATCCGAGCGAATCGTGGAGCGTGGGCACCTCGCTCCGGGGCAGAACCGAATCCCAACGGTAATTCTTCCATTCGGCTGTGAGTGTGACGTGGATGCCGAGGTCAAGCTCCGGGTGCTGTCGCGCCCGCTCCGCCGCATCAGGGAACCACGGGCACGGAACCATCACACTGCCCGAGCTGACGGCACCCGAAAGAAGCGCATCGAACGACGCCTCATTCACCGAATGGGACATGCCGATGTCGTCGGCGTGGACGATGAGAAGCTTGGCATCGGGTCCGTAGCCGAGCCGCTCGGCAAGGTTGGGCGTGTTCTGCGCGTGGATTTCGGGTGGGGTCAGTAAAAGGCCGGTCAGCAGGAAAAACAACGACGTCAGGGAGAAAAGCTGTGTGGTGCTCATGGTCGGGGTCCATGGGTTGGAGGGAGGAACGAGTCGAGTATAGCGCGATTCGCCGGTCCCTGCAAGGTGCGTGGCTACACACGTGGACCACCGAGACCATCATTTGGGATCCCGTAATACCACCTATCGATCCTGTTAGAGGCCAAGCTTGATCCCCAGGTAGAACGCACGCCCCGGACCCGGCTCGTAGAATCGCCCGCCAAATGCGTTGATGACAACGGAGGTGTTGTACGTGGTGTCCAAGGCGTTGGTTACACCGGCAAATAGGGCCAGGCGCACCCCGCCCACTTCTAAATCCTCGATGCCTCCCGTAAGGTCGAGCACGGCGTAAGCTTCGGCGTACGCGGTGTTCTCATCGTTGACGGCCATTTTCCCCGAGTACCGGCCTTCTGCGCTCACGAACCAGCCGCCCGGTCCCTCGTACGTGACGCCTGCCTCCAGGCGGTGCGGCGCAATCCCGGGCACCTCGTGGCCGTCATAAACGGCGTCTTCTACCCGGTACGAATCGAACCGGGCGTCGACGAAGGTATAGGCGAACCGCGTCTTTAGCCCGTCCACCGGAGCCCATCCCACCCCGGCTTCGAAGCCCCGGTGAACGGCCGACCCAGCGTTCCGGAAGAACTGCCTTCCGGGAACGTCGGGGACCTCGAACGGGATGAGCGAGTGGTCGATGGCCGCGTGAAAAGCGGCAACCTGGAAAGCAAGCGCGCCTCCTACCTGGCCTTTGGCCCCTAATTCGAACGAGAGGGTTTCCTGAGGCTCGAGCTCCGGGTTGAATCCGCCCGCTCCGGACGGGCGGTTGGCCAGCTCGGTGGTCGTAGGCGTCTCAAACGACGTCGAGACGTTGCCGTAAATGTTCAGCGCCTCGGAGAAGCTGTACGTGAAGCCGGCGGAGGGACTGAAGGCATCCATTCTGCGCGAACCGGAATCGTCCGGATCGCCGGCGTTCACAAACCGGTCGTCAGCCGCGAACTCAAAATAATCGTATCGCAATCCCCCGACAAGGAGCAGCCGGCTCGCCGGTTGGGTCGTTACCTGCGCATAGACAGCAGCGTTCCGCACCGTTTCCACCTGGTCCAGCACCAGCTCACCCCGGGCGCCTTCCAGGTTAGCGTAGTTCTGGCGGTCGTCCCGCTGGAGGTCGAGCTCGACGCCCGCCGTCCAGCGCAGATCCAGCAGCCGGCGGAGCGGGTTCGCGGCAAATCGCGCCCTGATGCCTCCGGCCAGCCGCTCCAGATCGATGATTCGGGGTGGGATCGGGTTGTCGATGCGCCGGCCAATTCCGTATCCGGAAAGCTCCAGACTGCCTGGCTTGAAATTGTGGCTCCAGCGGCCGCCGATCTGTCCCTGCCTGCCCTTTTCTCCCGTCTTCTGGACCACGTTGAAGGCATACGCGCGGGTTCGATCGATCCGAAGCAGAGAGTCCGAAAGGGCGCCCGGGTTCTGCGCGTCGTAATCGACGATGTTTGCCGTCACGTTCCAGGCGCCGCTACTGTGCTCCCGCCCGACGCGTGCGTTCAAGTAGAAGTTTTTCGACTCGTTGAACGATCGGTAGCCATCGTACGCGAGCCGTGACAGGTTGAGTGAATACCAGGTGTCTCCCTTGCGCCCGGCAGTCGTGCTTTCCATCCGGAGCATCCCGTGCCGACCGCCGGTCACCGAAAACTCCTGGCTGAACGGGACGTAGGGCGGCCGCTTGCTCTCGAGCAGGATGACGCCCCCCGCGGCGTTGCCGTAAAGGGCCGACGCCGGACCCCGGATGACCTCCGCCCGCTCGAGCGCCCTGACGTCGATGTTGTTGAGCGCGGTCTGCCCGTCGGGAAGCGTCGCCGGGATCCCGTCGAGCAGCAACCGGACGCCCCGGACGCCAAACTGGGCGCGGGCGCCGAAACCCCGGATCATCACCCGCTCACCCTGCGCGTAGTTGAACCGGTTGTCGACCTGGACGCCCGGTACGGCAAACAGCGCCTCATTCAACCCGAGCCCCGCCTTCCCGCGGCGGATTTCGTCCGGTCCGTTTACGGCTACGGCATACGGCGCTTCGGTGAGAAGAAACGGCGTGCGGAGCGCCGTCACGACGATCGGACCGAGCGGAACAACCTCCGACGTGTCCGGCTCAACGCCCTGGCCGATCGCGGTGTAATGCCAGAATAGCACGCAGGAAAGGCAGACGAGACGGGTGAGACTTCTTATCAAGGCAATAACTCGTTTCAAGCATCAACAATCAGACCATCGGCAAGGCGGTGACGTTCGTGGGAATAGCTTTTGGCCGGTGGTGTTCCCACAACGGCAGTGATATCGAAACTCGCCGCTATTGGAAAGCATGACGGTGAAGAAAGCCTTTTTAATCTTTCTTTGATGTTACGTCGCGGTGAAGGGCGGATCTTTCCGTTTCGAGATATCGAACAGATGAGACGTGTTGGAAAAAGGGCGACGGTTCCACCGTCGCCTTAGCGCAATCTCAACACAACCGACCGGATCCTTGTAAGACGTAGATCGTGTATTTCCCTTCGTTTAACTATGTGACATACGGGCGCACCATACTGTATCAGCGCGCACGTTACGTCTTACCTGTCTCGATTCTCGCTTCCATGGGATTCCAGATTGCCGCGCAGCCCGACGATGTGACCTGTGGGCCTACCAGCCTTCATGCCGTCTACCGATACCTGGGATATTCCGTCGAGCTTGAAGACGTCATCCGCTCCGTCAACTATCTCGAAGAAGGCGGGACACTTGCCGCATTTCTCGGGGCCGATGCCCTCCGTCGTGGCTTCAAAACGCGGATCCATTCCTACAACCTCCGTGTCTTCGACCCGAGCTGGGCAGGCCTGGATTCTCAGGCTCTGATCGCAAAACTGCGCGAACAGCTCGTACACAAGACGGAGCCCAAACTCCGAATAACGACAGAAGCATACATCCGGTACCTCAAAGAAGGCGGCGAGATCACCTTTGCCGATCTCACGCCCGATCTTCTACGATCATACTTCGACCGTGGATTACCGGTACTGGCCGGCCTCAGCGCCACGTATCTCTATCGGAACCGCCGTGAAATACCGACTGATTCCTTCCGCACCGAGTACGACGACGTGCGGGGCGAACCAAGCGGCCACTTTGTTGTCCTCTACGGCTTCTCCGAACGGGGCGTGCTGGTCGCGGACCCCTACCGCGACCACCCCTTCAACGGCGGGCATCGTTATGAGGTCGACATTTTCCGACTCCTCAACGCCATCATGTTGGGGGTCATTACCTACGATGCAAACCTGCTTATCGTGAGTCCCAGGACCGGGTCATGAAGAAGTTGATCGTTGTCGACAACCCGCGAAAAATCAAACTGGATGTCGAAGGAGCAGATATAATATCCGCCAAGAATTATCTAACCACACCTGATTACGCCCGTCTTACGAACGTGCGTGTCTTTAACCTCTGCCGTGAGTACACCTACCTGTCCAAAGGGTACTACGTCTCCTTGCTGGCGGAAGCCAGAAAGCACAAAGTGATCCCCAACGTCAAAACCCTGCAGGATATCAAAGCTCCTGCCCTCGTGCGGGTGCTTTCGGAAGACCTCGACGATCTGATCCAACAGTCGCTGCACCGGATACGGTCGGACGAGTTTCAGCTCAGCATCTATTTCGGTGAAAACGTTGCCAAGCACTACCTGAAGCTCAGCCAGGCGTTGTATCGCCAGTTTCAGGCGCCGCTCTTGCGCGCACGATTCGTCTTTCAGAAACGCTGGATCCTGCAGGGTGTACGAGCCATTGGTATGAGCGAAATCCCCGAAGACCACCTCTCATTCCTTCAGGCGGCTGCCGTACGGTACTTCAACAAAACCCGCTACGACACTGCCCGGAACAACACGTCGGCTTACGACCTGGCCATCCTCGTGAACCCCGAGGAGCCGGTGCCCCCGTCCGACAAAAAGGCCCTCACGCGCTTCGCCGAGGCGGCCCAGAAGGAGGGCTTCAGCGTCGAGTTCATCACGCGCGACGATTACCCCCGCGTGGCGGAGTTCGACGCCCTCTTCATCCGCGAAACCACCGCGGTCAACCATCACACCTACCGTTTCGCTCGCCGGGCGCAGTCCGAGGGCCTTGCCGTGATCGACGATCCGGACTCGATCCTGCGCTGTACGAACAAAGTGTACCTTGCCGAGCTCCTCCAGCGGGCGAAGCTGCCCACGCCGAAAACGGTCATCGTACACGCCGACAACCGCAGGCAGGTGCTCTCCCAGCTCGGCCTGCCGTGCGTGCTCAAGCTCCCCGACGGATCCTCTTCCCGGGGCGTCATGAAGGCCGAGACGCCCGAGGAGTTCTACCACAAGATAAAGGAGATGCTGTCGGCTTCCGACCTCGTCATCGCACAGGAATACATGCCGACCGACTTTGACTGGCGCATCGGCATTCTGAACGGGCAACCCCTCTTTGCCTGCAAGTACTACATGGCGAAAGGGCACTGGCAGATCTACAACTGGGGCGCCCGCCCGGCCGACAACACCGGCGCGTACGACGTGCTGCCGGTGGAAGACGTGCCACCCACCGTCATCGAAACCGCCCTCAAGGCCGCACACCTCATCGGGAACGGGCTCTACGGTGTGGACCTGAAAGAGGTCGACGGCCAGGTATACCTCATCGAGGTCAACGACAACCCGAGCATCGAATCGGACGTCGAAGATCGGGTGCTCGGTGAAGAGCTGTACACAACGATCATACGGACGCTCAAACAACGCCTCGAAAAAGTGCGGGACATTCGCCATGGAGCCTGACCGCCCCGCCGGACTCTTCGAGCAATACGGCGTCGAGCTCGAGTACATGGTCGTCGATCGGGACACGCTCGACGTCCGGCCTCTCGTCGACCGCCTTTTCCGTGACGTCACGGGAGCGCCCACGTCCGAGGTGGAGAACGGCCTCATAACCTGGTCGAACGAGCTCGTAAACCACGTCGTCGAGCTGAAGGTCGACAGGCCGGTCGCGACGCTCGACGGCCTGGACGTCCCGCTGCACGAGAACGTCCGCCGGGTCAACGAGGCGCTTTCGCGGTACGGAGCCATCCTGCTCCCCACCGGCGCGCATCCCTGGATGAACCCCCTGCTCGAGACGCAGCTCTGGCCGAACGAGCAGAACGAGATCTACACCCTGTACGACCAGATATTCGACTGCCGCGGGCACGGGTGGTCGAACCTCCAGAGCACACACCTGAACCTACCCTTCCGGGACGACGACGAGTTCGGCCGCCTCCACGCCGCCATCCGGGTGCTCCTGCCCGTCATCCCCGCCCTGAGCGCGAGCACGCCGCTCCTGGATGGAGCCGTCATGCCGTTCAGAGACGCCCGCCTCGAGACCTACCGCCACAACCAGGACCGGATTCCTTCGATCACCGGAAAGGTCGTCCCCGAAGCCGCGTTTACCGAGGCCGAGTACGAGGCGCTGATCTTCGAGCCGATGCTCCGCGACGTCGGCCCCTACGACCCGGACGGCATCCTCGACCGCCACTTCCTCAACTCGAGGGGGGCCATTGCCCGGTTCGACCGCCATTCGATCGAGATCCGGACCATCGACATCCAGGAGTGCCCCGCCGCCGACGTCGCGATCCTCACCGGCCTGGTAGCCGTGCTCAAGCACCTCGTCGCCGGAACGTGGGTCGATCCCGCCGCGCTCCGCGAATGGAGTGAGGCCGATCTCTCGGCCATCCTGCTCGACGTCATCCGCGACGGAGAGGACGCCCTGATCACCGATGAAGGCTACCTCAGGCTTTTTGGTGCGAAGGGTGGGCTGCGGACCGCCGGAAACCTCTGGCGTCACCTGCTGAATGAGGTCGGGAACGGCCTGCCCGAGCGCGTCACGGATTGCCTGAGCGTCATCCTCGACGAAGGCACGCTCTCGACCCGTATTCTGCGCGCGCTGGACGGCGACTGCTCGATCGAGCGGATCCGTTCGGTCTACAGACCCCTCGCCCGGTGCCTGGCCGAAAACACCCTGTTTCGGGTAGGATCACCGGCCTGATTCGGGCCCGAACAGGTCGAGCTGCGGCCCCGGATCGCGTCGGAAATGATGGGTGGCGAGGGGCACCTGCTTCCGGCCGATCCCGAGCTTTTTGCACGTGATCTTGAACAGCCTGTCGATCGTCTCCGCCCATTCTCCACGGCCTCGCATTCGCAGGACGAACTCCGACTCGTTCAGGCGTCCGCCGTGCAGCTCCAGAAGGCGCCGCACGATCTTGTCCGCCCGGTCAGGGAAGTTCCGGTGCAGCCAGTCCACGAAGAGCACCTTTACGACCAGCGGCAGCCGGACGATCTGATAGTAGGCCGACGTCGCCCCGCTCGCGGCCGCCTGCTTCAGGATTGCAGGCATCTCCTCGTCGGTCAGGCCGGGAATGACCGGCGCCACGTTGACGCCAACCGGGATGCCCGCGCCGGCAAGCTGCTCGATCGTTTTGAGCCGGAGCTCCGGGCGCGCCGTCCGGGGCTCCATCACGGCCGTGATCGACGGGTCGAGCGTGGTGATCGACACCGTCACCCTCACCAGGTTCATCGCCGCCAGCTCCGTCAGCAGGTCGAGGTCGCGCAGGACGAGCCGGTTCTTCGTGACCACCGAGACGGGATTCCGGTACTTCAGAAAGACCTCCAGGCATCGCCTCGTCAGCCCCAACCGCCGCTCGACCGGCTGGTAGGGATCGGTGTTGCCGGAGAGCGCCACCAGTTGCGGCTCCCACGACGCACGCCTGAACGTCTGCTCCAGCAGCTCCGGCGCATCTTCCTTTACGAGGATCCGCGTCTCGAAGTCGAGCCCCGCCGAGAACCCGAGGTATTCGTGCGAGGGGCGGGCGTAACAGTAGATGCATCCGTGCTCGCACCCACGGTACGGATTCAGGCTGTAGGTGAAGGGGATGTCCGGGCTGTCGTTACGGGCCAGCGCCGACCTGGACGAGTCGCGGAAGAACAGCGTCGGCACCTGGCGGAGCGAATCGTCGTCGAGCGCAGACGGGTCCTCGACCACGTGGAGGCGATCGAAACGCGTGGCGGGGTTCGTAGCCGCAGCGCGCCCCCGACGGGCTGGCATGTTCGAAAACTCTTCCATCCGGGCATCCACCTGGTACAGACACCCTGTTCGAACGAAATTGCCCCGGCTACGATCCTGCCTTCCCGTACTTCCGACAAATTGACTAACTTTATCTTGAATTCAGAACGGAGCGCCCGGGGCGGCGTTCTTTTCTCTATCAACAAAAACGGATGCCGAGGAATATGTCTACAGCGCTTCGTTCGATCTGGGTATGGGCCGCCATTTCGGTGCTGATTCTCGTGTGGCTGCCGCTGCTTGTCGTCGTCCGCCTCTTCGACCGGGACCCCGCCCGGTACACGACGGGCCGGTGGTTTCGCAGGCTCGGCGTCATGATGACCAAGGTGAACCCGTTCTGGACCATCGAGGTGTCGGGCGAGAAGATCGAGAACCCGCGCCGTCCCTACGTCGTGGTGAGCAATCACCAGTCGTTCGCCGACATCCCGATCATCAGCCTCCTGCCCTGGGAGATGAAGTGGGTCGCGAAGATCGAGCTGCTCAAGATCCCCATCGTGGGCTGGATGATGCAGCTCGCGGGCGACATCCCCGTGAATCGGCAGGACCGTATGAGCCGCGCCAAGGTGCTCGTCCACGCGAAGGAGTACCTGCGGAAAAAATGCTCCGTGATGTTCTTCCCCGAGGGCACCCGCTCGAAGGACGGCCGCCTGCTTCCCTTTACCGACGGCGCCTTCCGGCTCGCCGTATCCGCCGGCGTGCCCGTGCTGCCCCTCGTGATCGACGGCACCAGCAACGCCCTGCCCAAGAATAGCTGGAAGTTCGGCAAGACGGACGTCTTCCGGCTGAAGGTGCTCCCGCCGATCGAAACCGAAGGCATGAAGTCCGACGACGTGCCGGCGCTCCGCGACCGCGTGCGGAACATGATCCTCGACCAGCTCGCCGCCTGGCGCGGCGTCACCCCCGAACTGGTCGACAGCACCGCCACTTCCCCCATCCAAGCCACCCAGAAGCAAACTGACGCCTGATTATCCCTGCGCCCACGTCATTTCGGGCTCAGAAGGACAAGTGTCGTACACACCTCGTCCCCCATCCCGGAAAAACCGAGGCCCCGTAAAAACATAAAGACTCTATAAATAGACGTTCCCCTCCCCGCCACTCTGGAACCCTTCATTGAAATCTGCATTCATTCGCCTTACCTTACAGTTCTACGTGCTGCACACAACACTGCCCTGTAGCTCAATTGGCAGAGCACCTGACTCTGGATCAGGGGGTTTCAGGTTCGAATCCTGACAGGGCAGCCTGATAGGATGCCGGTCTCCAAAAGGGGGTCGGCATCGTTTGTTTTCTGCGTTTTTCCGCTCAGAAGGGCGATTATGTCACTCTTCGGGCTGGTTCGAAAACTTCCATCTTTGTAGATCAGCTTCTTGGGGAAGATCGAACCAAGCAAGATGTGCTTAACCCGATAGTCGGCGGCAGCGTACACGTCGCCGAGTCTTGAGAGCAGCTCAACGGCATACCGTAGCTGCTCAGCGAACCCTTGTTCAGGCTCTTCCGCCTGTTCCAGATCAAGCCTCAACCTACCAAGTTCTTCCTGGCATCTGCTCCGGTAACGCTGATAGGACTCCCTGTCCAGCTCCCCCTCGACGAACATATCGGTAGCCCGTACGAGCCTTTTCTCGAGCGAGGAGATGCTTTCACGCAATTGAGCCACCTTACGAGACCGTGCAGACTTCTCTTCGTGCGCCAGATCTTCGATGATGTGCTCGTACAACGTGGCTACTTCGGGTGAAATCTTGATCTGGTTCAGGTAGTGTGCCAGCTTGATGTTAGCAGTCTCGGCACGGAAACGAGACTGCCCGCAGTGGTGACAGTGGTAGTACCAATACCGCCCACCGTTTCCTTTCGATGCGCTTCCCGTCAACAAGTCCATGCAGGATGGACACAAGAGGTGCCCACGAAGAACCAGCTCGGGGCAAAGGACGCAGGAGCGGCCGCCAGACGTTGTACCGGTACGGTTCATCCCCACGGGTGCGGGGATATGGGCAGACGCGGTAATTGCGACCGCCGCAGCTCCGGTTCATCCCCACGGGTGCGGGGATAGGTTCCCCTCGCGCGAGGCCGGCCGGTTCATCACCGGTTCATCCCCACGGGTGCGGGGATAGGCCATTATTCCTCGTTTTCAGCGTCTAATAATCCGGTTCATCCCCACGGGTGCGGGGATAGGGACGATCCTCGCTCAC
>CBINFS010000065.1:0-16224 GCA_966250015.1 uncultured bacterium
GCGTCGAAGAAAAAATGAGTACGTGGTGTTGGGCTGCGTTTCTTTACCGCCCGACGTCCTTTTCGCCAAGCCGGAGTGACGCGAGGATGTTCAGGTAGCTGTAGTAGCGCTCTTCATTGATTTTCCCCTCCTCGACGGCCGCCGCCACGGCGCAGCCCGGCTCGTGGTCGTGCGAGCAGTTGGGGTAGTGACATTCGGACAGGTACGGACGGAACTCGACGAAGTAGTAGTCGAGCTCGTCGGGTTCCAGGTCGACGATGCCGAACTCGCGAATGCCCGGTGTATCGATGACGAATCCCCCGCCCGTGAGGGGATGGAGGGTGACGCTGGTCGTCGTATGCCGGCCTTTTTGCGTCTTTTCGCTCACCTCGCCGGTCTTCAGGTTGAGACCCGGTTCGATGGCATTCAGCAGCGTCGATTTTCCCACACCCGAGGGTCCGCTAAGCACGCTTGTCTGGCCGATGAGGGCTTTGCGGAATTCGTCGACGCCCTCTCCGGTTATGGCGCTCATCGGCAGCACCTCGTACCCGATCGACGTGTACAGGTCTCGCAGGTACTCGACGGCATCCCGGTCGGCCTCCTGCATCAGGTCCATCTTGTTGAACACGATCCCCGCCGGGATCTCGAAGGAGCCGGCGATCACCAGGAAGCGGTCGACGAGACCCGGATTGATCTTGGGAAGGCGGACCGATTGGATGAGCCACGCCTTGTCGACGTTCGCCGCAATGACG
Source organism: uncultured bacterium (assembly GCA_966250015.1). Classification (GTDB taxonomy): domain Bacteria; phylum Bacteroidota; class Rhodothermia; order Rhodothermales; family DASSAV01; genus CBINFS01. The sequence goes on from CBINFS010000065.1 coordinate 732, forward strand.
TGCTCCTGCCCGACTTTGCGGCCGGCGGCCCGGCGGCTGAGCCGATTCTTACGAGGGTGGATCTCCGTTATGAGCCCCGTATCGTCCGGCGCGAGACGGATGGTCACTACGTCGCCCACCGCCACGGGATTGGTCACGCCTTCGCCGGAAAGCCGGAACTTCCCTCTTACCTTGGAGGGAATGACCCGTTCACCGGACATCACCTCGTACCAACTCCCGGTCGAGCTGACGACGGTACCCTCCAAGTACGTGTTTTCATCCTTAGTTGAGCCTCTCGTATGATTATCTACATCCATCGGGGTGGGTCCGCTACACGAATGAAACCTGCCGGATATTCTTGCGTCTACTTCTCACTGTGGTCCAACAATTTACATCTTCCACGAGCACACAGATCCACAGGTGAGTTATGAGTACGCAGCAAGATACGCACAGTGAGCAGTACCGTCGCGCACGCACCGAGTTTGAAAGCCTCGAATTGGAGGACCGCGCGGTTTTCCTTCTGGAAGCAACCGTGGCGACCGTAGCACGAGGCCTGGACGAGCTGGGGCGGCTCGTGGCCCGGCAGCTCGACGACCTGTTCAAAACGCCACCGTTTGGCGAAGAACGTCCACAACCGGGCGATACGCCACCGGGCTCCGAAACCGTACCCCCTGCCGAACCGTCGGTCAACTGAGGCTCCTAGGTAGCGTTCCGGGACGTATATTGGCCTGAGGCCTGGGGCACAGCCGTGTCCGTTGGCGCCTCGTCTGTTGGACGTACTGGAGGGTCGTAATGCCCGAAAACGAAAACAAAATCATCAAGTTTGAGCAGCTCAACCTGCTCGGGAAGACGGTGTTCATTGCCGGGGCAGCCGTCAAGCTGACCTCGACGCTCATCGACTTTGCACTCGACCGCACTGCCCGATTGATCGCCGAAACGGAGAAGGCATTTCTCGAAGGAAAAGACCCCAACGTGGACGACGCGAAGATCCTGGAGGAACGAATAGAACGCCCTTGAGGCTATACGAGCCTGATTTATACATAGAGGTCCCGGCCTGCCGCTACTTCAGGCGACACCCCGGGACCTCTCGTTTTTTCAGCCGAATTACTATTAGCTCAGGACGATTCTATTAACGCTAAAGAGTTCAAAGAATAATCCGCAGATGGCCGCTGATAAGCGCTGATGATTTTTTCTGAGGGCTAGATCGAAGGCGGGACGTCTCGTGCTGGTAGCCCTATGTGTCCCGCCTTTGGTCTACGCCTTAAATAAATACATCTTCGGCCATCAGCGTATTAGTCGATCACTTTCTTTTGCGCGCATCCCTATTTTAACACCACCAACCTCAGACGGTCGATACGGTCTGTTCGACGGTGGTGGCGCCGTTGGTCACGCCTTCTTTCTTTTCAACCTCAGGGATCGTGAAGTAGGCGACCGGGTCCGTGACGGGCTCCTCCTCGAGTACGAGGTCCATCACCTCTTCCATACGCTTGATGTAGAGGACCTCCAGGCCGTCGAGCGTGTTGTTTTTGATCTCTTCGACGTCTTTCCGGTTTCGCTCTGGCAGGATGACCGTTTTGATGCCGGCGCGTTTGGCGGCGAGCACCTTTTCCTTGATGCCGCCCACCGGGAGCGCCAGGCCACGTAGCGTGATTTCGCCGGTCATGGCCACCGTGTGCTTCACCCTGCGCTGCGTGTAGATCGAAACCAGCGCCGACATCAACGCGATGCCCGCCGAGGGGCCGTCCTTGGGTACGGCGCCCGCCGGGACGTGGACGTGAATGTCCCAGTACCGGAACGCGTCGAGCGGGATGTTAAGCTCGTTTGCGTGCGCCTTGACGTACGACAGTGCAGCCTGGGCCGACTCCTTCATCACCTCGCCGAGCTGGCCGGTAAGGATCAGCCGCCCGGAGCCTCTTGAAGCCGAGGCTTCGATGAAGAGGATGTCGCCGCCGACCGGCGTCCAGGCAAGACCCGTCGCTACTCCGGGGACCTCGGTGCGCTCGGCCACCTCGGAGAAGAACTTCCTGGCCTGCAGGTACTCCTCGATGTCGCCTTCATCAACGACGGCCGACTCGACGTCGCCTGTGGCAACCTTCTTCGCGACGCCACGGGCTACCGCGCCGATCGTCCGTTCGAGCTGGCGTACACCGGATTCACGCGTGTACCCGTCGATGATGAGCTTCAGTGCATCGTCGGTGATCTTGAACTGCTCCTCCGTAAGGCCGTTGCGCTCGGTTTGCCTCGGGACGAGGTACCGCCGGGCTATCTGGAGCTTTTCATCCTGCGTATAGCCGGTGATCTCGATCATCTCCATACGGTCGCGGAGGGGTCCCGGGATCATCTCGTAGAAGTTCGCCGTGGCGATGAAGAGCACCTTCGACAGGTCGTAGTCGAGCTCGAGGTAGTGGTCGTTGAAGGCGAAGTTTTGCTCGGGGTCGAGCACTTCGAGCAAGGCGCTCGACGGGTCGCCGCGGAAGTCGGCGCCGAGCTTGTCGATCTCGTCGAGCATGAAGACCGGGTTGGCGGTGCCGGCCTTCTTCATGCCCTGAATGATGCGGCCGGGGAGCGCGCCGACGTACGTACGCCGGTGCCCGCGGATCTCGGCCTCGTCGCGGACGCCGCCGAGGCTCATGCGGACGAACTCGCGGCCCATTGCGCGTGCGATGCTCCGGCCGAGGCTCGTCTTGCCCACACCGGGAGGGCCGTAGAAGCACAGGATCGGCGCCTTCATGTCGCCTTTGAGCTTCAGGACGGCCAGGTGCTCGACGATTCGTTTTTTTACCTGTTCGAGACCGTAGTGGTCTTCGTCGAGGATCTCCTCGGCCCTTTTGATGTCGAGGTGGTCCTCCGAATAGTCGAGCCAGGGGAGCTCGAGGATCCAGTCGAGATAGTTACGTGTGACGGCGTAATCCGGAGCAGCCGGGTTGGTACGCCCCAGTTTTTCGAGTTCCTTATCGACCGTTTTTTTGACGTGCTCGGGGAGCTTCTTCTGCTCGGCGCGTTTGCGCAGCTCGGCCACCTCGGGCGAGCTGCCTTCGCCTTCACCCAGCTCGTCCTGGATTGCCTTCATCTGCTGGCGAAGCAGGTACTCGCGCTGCTGCTGATCGACGTCGGTTTTGACGCGCGAGCGGATCTCTTCGGAGAGCTGGAGCACCTGGAGCTCGCGGTTCAGGTGTTGCATGGCGAGCTCGGCCCGCTCGACCAGCGAAATCGTCTCGAGCAGCTTCTGCTTCTCGGATACCTCTATTTGCAGGTTCGAGGCGATGAAGTGGATCAGGAACGTCGGCGATTCGATGTTCTGGATCGCATAAGCCGCCTCACTCGGCAAGTTCGGCGACAGGTTGACGATCTGTATCGCCAGCTCTTTGATCGACCGGATGCGAGCGGCGAGCTCGACGCGGTCTTCCTCAAGGTCTTCCTCGATCGGTTCCACCCGTGCTTTGAAATACGGGTCGGTCTGGATGTATTCCTTCACGCGGAACCGGCGTTTACCCTGGATGACGATCGACTTGGAGCCGTCGGGCATCTTGATGAGCTTCAAGATCGTCGCGACGGTGCCGACTTCGTAGAGGTCCGAAGGCGCCGGATTCTCGATATCGCTACTCTTTTGTGTGATCACTCCGATGAGCCGGTCGTCGGCGAAGGCGTCTCTAACGAGCTTCAGCGACGCATCGCGTCCGACGGTGATCGGGAGTACCACACCGGGGAAGAGGACCGTATTACGCAGAGCGAGGATCGGCAGCACGGCGGGAACGTCCGACGTGCTCATCTCTTTCTCCTCGGCCGCAGTCGGGAGCGGAATGCTCTGCTCCGGGTCTTCTTCGGTCATGAACATGTATTCGTTAGAGAACATAAAATCGGGTTGGTCTTCAAATGCAAAGTTTGGACTCATTCTAAGCCCAGGGTAATCAATAATCAGGCCGGATCCGATACCTGACATTTTTGCAGGTCGTCTGAACATCAGACGGTATATCTTCTCATGACCCGTCAGTAGGGGCACGGGTCCCGCTGAATGTAAAAATTATCGTGATGTTCCGTAAAAATGATGACTGCAGCCTCGTACATTGGTCCGCACTGAAATCATTGAAGAGCGAGGGAACAGCATGACCGGAAACGTCGGACCTTTAGAAGAGACTTCGGACGTCGGACCACCTTCCGCCACCGTGACGCGGAGTTTCGACCTGTCAGCAGAAATTGTTTTTGACGCGTGGCTCGTACCGGAGTTGATCGAGCGATGGATGTTCGGGCAGGTGCTACCGGACGAGGTCCTGCACATAAAGGTCGATCCGCGCGTGGGCGGGGCCTTTTCGTTTCTCGTTCGCCGGGAGGGGGAGGAGATCGACCACGTTGGAACCTATCGGGTGATCGAGCGGCCGAATAAGCTCGTCTTCACGTGGGGGATTGCAGGGGAGTCGGACGAGGATAGCGTCGTCACCATCACGATCGATCGCGAAGGCGCCGGATGCCGCCTCACCCTGGTACACGAGCTCGACCCCGCCTGGGCTGCGTACGTCGCCCAGACCGAGGATGCCTGGACGAAGATGCTCGACGTGCTCGCCACCCGCGTCCCGCCACCGCCGAGGGCTTAAGGCTACTGTGGGGGATACTCACGCGAAGGCGCGAAAAAACGACACTGTTGGTGGGCGAGTGCCCTGCGTGCCACATACAGTCCATTCAGAAGGCGGCAATTCAAAAAGTACCTTCCTTCCCCGACCTTCATCGATGTTCCGTTACGCCCACCTGGCGGCACCATGGGAGGACGGGGCACGTCGAGCACTTTGGGCGGACGCCGGTGCAGATGTGTTTGCCGAAGGGGACGAGCAGACGATTGATTTCGACATGGTACTTATCGGGTAGTACGTCCTGTAAGGCGGCCATCGTTTTTTCCGGAGTCTTTGCCGAGACGTAGCCCCACCGGTTGACGACCCGGTGGACGTGAATGTCCACGGCGATGCGCGGCTGTCCACACGCGATGCCGAGCACGAGGTTCGCACATTTGGGACCGACACCGTCGAAAGAGAGCAGAACCTTCTCGTCACAGGGCACGACCCCACTCCACGACTCGACGGCCTGACGGGCAATGGAGAGGATCTGGCGCGTCTTGCCCTCGTGGAACGTGCTGGCGCGGATGGTTTCGTCGAGCTCGGCTTCGCCGAGCCGGATCATCTGTTCCGGCGTTCTGGCCTTTTCGAACAGCTGCCGCGCGCAGACCAGCGTCGTCTCGTCGCGAGTGCGGATCGAGACGATACACGCGACGAGAATCTCGAATGTCGAGCTATACCCCTCTTCTGCCAGCTCGAAAAGCGCGGCCTTCGGGAATGGCTTGACAGCCCGCTCGACTGCTTTTATCATCTGATCGATGTCGAACGGGCGCTTTTCGGGCATGACTCGGACCTCTCTTTTTCAAGATCCGCACGATCGATCTATGTACGCAGACGAGCTCGGGTTTCGGTGACGGCCGGAAACCGGTTGTTGTAACGGATTTCTTCCGATTTGACCCATCACAGGTCGAACCCGTTGAGTATTCGGGGTTTAATAGAGGCTCTTAATGAATCGAGACAAATAACGGACTAAAGGCTGGAGTTCGGAGCGTTGGAACGGAAGTGCGATCAATCGGGGGTTGTTGCCTACAGGGTTCATGGTGGGGTATTAGAGGTATTGCTGGTCACGACGAGGACGAAAGGGCGTTGGATCATTCCGAAAGGCAACATCGAAGCCGAGCTTGGCTCCCGCGGATCAGCCCGAAGAGAAGCCTACGAAGAGGCGGGTGTTCGAGGGCATCTGCACCTTGTTCCCATCGGCCACTACGAGTACTCCGAATCGTCGGACAAACATCGCGTTGAAGTCTTTCTCATGAAGGTAGAGCGCGAGCTCTCCGTATGGCCAGAAGCCCACGAGCGCGAACGGCAATGGATGCCGATCAAACAGGCCCTCGAAGTCGTCGACGAGAAGGGGCTGAAGCCGATCCTCTGGATGGCCGCCGAGCTGTTGCACTGATTCCTTTATTGAGGTAGGCCGCAAGCTCACATGGATCAAGGCTCGGGGGCCTGGATGACGTTATTGTATAGGGATACGTCACTAAATAGAGGTTGCTATTTGTTAACTAAATACCTTAATAAATACGTCATTCCGGACTTGATCCGACACGAACGAAGTGACTGACGAAGTAAATCCACTTGGGGGCTGCGCGAGGCCAAACCGTGAAGGCAAATAGTACCGTTCCCTGGATCTCCGCCTTCGCGGAGATGACGTAATTGGACAGTGTTCGGTTAGCCCTATACGTCCCGCCTTCGGTCTACGTCCCCTCAATAAACCAACTGCGAATAACTGAATCTCACGGGTTGAGCCGGCCGAGGAGGCGGGGGAAGGGGATGGCCTCGCGGAGGTGGCGGATGCCACAGATCCAGGTGACCGTTCGTTCGAGGCCGAGGCCGAAGCCGCTGTGGGGGACCGAGCCGTAGCGGCGCAGGTCGAAGTACCACTGGAACACTTCCTCCGGGAGCCCGTGGGTCTGGACCTGCTTTTTCAGGAACTCGAGGTCGGTAGCCCGTTCGCCACCTCCAACGATCTCGCCGTATCCTTCGGGGGCAAGCACGTCCATGGCCAGTGCAAGCCGGTCGTCCTCGGGGTCGCGCTTCATGTAGAAGGCCTTGGCTTCGGCAGGGTACCGGTGGACGATGATCGGCCGGTCGAAATGCCAGGTTAGCACGGTTTCGTCGCTGCCGCCGAGGTCGTTGCCCCATTCGAAGTTGCGGGCGGATTCCATCCACTGCGGCAGGTTGCGAAGCTCCTCCTCGATGTCCTCGAGGCGCTGGTTGATTTCGATGTTCCGGGCGTCGTAGCGGCGTTTTTCGTGCTTTTTTGCCTGCCCGTACTTTTTCGCGATGTCTTTTTGCTCAGCCAGCAGCGATTCTTTCTCCAGTTTGATTCGCTCGATCCGCTCCTGTAACATCGATGCCGTCCTGTCGCTTTTGAGCAGGTCGACGGCCTCCGAATAGCTGATGCGCGGGAACGGTTTCTGGATCCGTTCGAGGGGCGCCAGGTCACGGCCGAGCGTTTCGAGCTCGAGCTTGCAGTCGCGCAGCACGTCTCCGACGATCCGCACCAGGAAGTCCTCGACCAGGTCCATGTTCATGTCCAGGTCGTAGAAGGCCATTTCGGGCTCGATCATCCAGAACTCGGTCAGGTGGCGGCGGGTCTTCGACTTTTCGGCGCGGAAGGTGGGGCCGAAGGTGTAGATCTTGCCGAAGGCCATCGCCATCGCCTCGCCGTAGAGCTGTCCGCTCTGGGTCAGGTACGCAGGCTCGCCAAAGTAATCGATCTCGAAAAGGGTGGAGGTGCCTTCCACCGCGTTGCCCGTCAGGATCGGCGCGTCCAGTTGGAGGAAACCCCGCTCCTGGAAGAACGCGTGGATCGACATGGCGACGCGGTTGCGGATGCGCATGATGGCCCATTGCCGCCGGCTGCGCAGCCAGAGGTGCCGGTTGTTCATCAGGAACTCGATGCCGTGCTCCTTGGGCGTGATCGGATAATCCTCGGCCTTGCTGATGAGGGTAACGGATGTGGCCTGGATCTCGTACCCGCCCACCTGCCGCTCGTCGGCGACGACCGTTCCGGTCACTTCGAGGGCGCTCTCCTGCGAGGCGTCTTCGGCCGCCTGCCACGAGTCGGGATCGATCGTCTCCTGGGTTACCACGCATTGCACGATCCCCGTGCCGTCGCGTAAGATGAGGAAGTGCAGCCCTTTCGAGCTTCGCTTGTTGTACAGCCAGCCTTTGAGGGTTACGACTTCGCCGGCGTGTTCGGAAAGATGATCTATGTAGACGTGTTGGTGCTGCATGACGTTGGTCACGTACTCGATTGGAGAGTGGAGCGGTCGTTCGCGCGCTAACTTACGACGGCAAACGTGAGCGGCGTGTGAAAAATCCCGACTCCGTAGCCTCGATACAAAAAACACAAAGGCGAGGTCGGCGGCAATCACCGCAGGCCTCGCCTTTCAATGTCGAAAAAAGTATGGTTACCGTTGCAGCTCGTCCTGCCAGCCCGAAAGTGAGCGCTCGCCCGGCACGTTCGAATGGATGAGCTCGAACTGCCCGTAGCCTCTCCGGTCGGCAAACACGAAGATGGACTGGCCAGCGCCGGGGATGTTTTCATACTGCCAGATTTCGTGGGGTGTGGTTTCCTGATCGAACAGATGGGGTTCGATCGCAGCCGGTGCGCCGTATTTGATGAGCACGCGTCCCCGGTCGGTCTGCCAGCCTTCCAGCATGCCCTCGGAGTAGCGTTCGGAAGCGATCTGGAGCCGCCGGTAAAACTCGTCGCGGAACGTGTTGACCGCCGAACCCGGGTTGGGATTACGCTTCTCCCAGAACTCCATCAGGAAGCGGCGCGATTCGTCGAGGTCGCGAATGCTGCGGGCTTTCCGGCGCTCTGCCGTAGTTGCAATGATCGAGATCTGCTCGATGGCCAGCTCGACCTCCTCCTCCGTCATCGTGGCATACTGGCTGTTGTCGAACGTGATGGGGGCATCGTCCACGGCAAGGGGCGCCACGCCGGGATTGTAGACGAAAAACTTGCGTGTTTGCGTGGCTACCTCCCGATTGTTTTCGTCGAGCATGGCGACGTGCAGCTCGTACGATCCACTCCCCAGCTCGTCGAGGTCGAACGATCCGACGAGCACATCCGGTGAGCGGGGCTCACGCTGAAAGCTTTTTATCATCCCCTGGATCGGTGATTTGCTGTTGGCGGCCGACACGTAGATGCGGGCGGTGTACTTGCCGCTCGGACCGGCTGCGGCGCCGGTATTGTAGGCTTCGCCGTAATAGAATAGCCGCCGGACGCCGTTGCCGAAGACGTGGTTTGCGCTCGGCCTCACCGACAGGCCATTTTTGTAGAACGGGTCGTTCCGGTCTTCGGTGGGCTGGATGCTCGTGGCGAGCGTAACGTCGGAGAGCATGGCCTTTTCGGCGCCGCCAAGGTTCGGCACGGACAGCTCGTACCGCATCTCGAACTCCCGTCGCCCCGTCTGCTCGTCGGCAGGGATCTCCAGGTGCAGCTCGTACGATCCCGGCGTGACCTGCGCCCTCACCTGATGCACGAAGAAAGAGCCTTCCGAGAGCGCCGCCGTGTCGGCGATGACGAAGTTGATGGCGTTCTCGTCCTGCCAGACCGGCTCGGTTCCGGCGCCCGGGTACAACGCCAGCGCGATGGGAAGGCGCGCCCTGAACCCCTGATCGGTGGCTTCAAACGCATCCGGCGCAATCGCAAACGCCAGGTAGAACTCGACGAGGGAGGACGAATCGTCGTAGGCAAAAGAGGCGTGGTTCAGATCGATCCGGACGGGTAGGGATGCCTGCGCGAAAGCAGATCCAACGAACGAAAAGACGGCGAAAACAGTAAGAAAAAGGGAGCGCGAACGCATATGGCCAGTCGTGTGTGGAGAAAAAAGAAAGGTATCACCCTGCCGTTACATTTGCAGCACAAACGTACAAATATTGAATATGTTGCTGAAATGAAAGGGGATAACATTATGGCAATTGACGGCGGCTGGCCCCCGGCCGGTAGGCTGCCGTTTCGTGCTGCCCCTGGCCGGGGTGGGCTCGTTTGCAGCAGGTTTTCTCCAACGCACTGATTCTTCAAATCCGTCAGACCTGCTTGAAGGCCGAGAGAACCTGATTGCAGCTCTCCTCACAGGCACGGCATACCTCTGCGCAGATCCGGCAGTGCTCGTGGTGCAGGGCGTGCATGGCACACTCTTCACCACAGAGCCGGCAGGCCGCCGCACACACCTGAAGCTGCACGGGTATGAGCTTGGGATTCGGACCGGTGAGGCGGGAGAGCAGCTTGCCCGTCGTCAGGCATACGTCCGCACAGTCCAGGTTCAACCGGATGCACCGGACGAGCGAGTCCACCTTACTCTCTCCCAGGCAGGCGTCGGCACAGGCCGTACACACCTGTGCGCAATCGAAGCATCGCTCGATACACTCCGCCAGCAACCGGGCGTCGATTCCCGGCCCGATGGGATGGTTTTCCAGCATGGGTTGGGCGTTTGGCATAGGTTCACCTATTTATTCAATTTGGATTATTTCATGGAGTCCTACTAACATACACCACGTCCTTTTCGGGCGATGTGAGGAGGGTGTAACTACCGGGAAAGTGAAGCGGCGATAAGGAAGGCGATGATTTCGGTATTGCATTATCCCGTGCGAGGTAGTATAATCGCCTGTATTCGTACTAAATAGTATTAAATACTAAATACGGAGCCCCCGCCGTCCGCGCACCTAACACTATCGAACCCTCATCTACACACATGAAGACGCCGTCGAAACCAACTTCCCGCAGTGCCGAGTGGCAGCGCCCGCTCGCGGGGCTCGTCGTGGGATTCCTGCTGTTCGAGACGCTTTCAGGTTTGTCGATCTACCTGCTGCCGTTCAGCGTGACGAACCAGGTTTTGGTGCTCATACACACCGTCGGCGGTGTCATCTTTCTCGTGCCCGCCTTCTGGTATCAGCTCCGGCACTGGCTGGTTTACCGGAAGGCGGGTATGACGCACGTGAAGCTGCTGGGCTATCTGGGGCTTGCCGTGACGACGGTCGCCCTGGTTTCGGGCTTGGTGCTGACCTATCAGGCAGCCCTGGGTACCCGTATTAACTACACGTGGCGGACCGTCCACATCATCTCGACGTTTGCCCTCGTCGCCTCCGTGGTGCCGCACATCGTGCTGATTCTTTTCAGGGATTACAAGGCACGAGCGAATGCGGCGATGGCGGCCATTCTCCAGGCCGAGCGCCGTTTCGGCCGCCATGTGGGCGTCTTCCTCGGGACTTCGCTGGCCGTCGTGCTCATGGCGGTGTACGCCTACCAACCGGTGGAGCTCAACAACACCCTGCCGGAAGACTACAACTACCTCTACGGTGAGGACCGGCCGTTTGCCCCGAGCCTGGCGAAGACGTCAACCGGCGGCGCCTTCGACGCGCGATCGATGGGCGGATCGAAGTCGTGTGGTGTGGATGGGTGCCACACGCAGATCGTGGAGGAGTGGGAGGTGAGCGCGCACCGATACGCGGCGATGGACCCGGCATTCAGGTCGATCCAGCAGGTGATGGGCGAGCAGAACGGCGCCGAATCGACTCGTTACTGCGGCGGATGCCACGACCCGATCTCGCTCTTCTCCGGCACCAAGAACCTGTTCCAGGACGAGCTGACGAACCCGATGGGCCTCGACGAGGGCGTCTCGTGTATCGCCTGCCATTCGATCACGGAAACGGACGTGAAGGGCAACGCTGACTACACGATCTCGCAGCCTGAGCGGTACATGTTTGAATTGAGTGAGGGAGAGGCGGCCCGGCTGGTCAGCAACTTCCTCATCCGCGCCTATCCGGCGCAGCACGTCGAGACGCTACAGCACCGCCGGTTCAAGAGCCCCGAGTTCTGCGCCGCGTGTCACAAGCAGTTCATCGACGAAGAGATCAACCAGGTCGGCTGGGTGCAGCTTCAGAACCAGTACGACAACTGGCGGAAGAGCCGGTGGAACCACCCCGACAACCCGCAGAAGACGATCGAGTGCCGCGAGTGCCACATGCCGCTCGTCGATTCGTTCGATCCGGCCAGCGGCGACGCCCTCGATTACAACCGTACGCCGGACGACGGCAAGCACCGCAGCCACCGATTCCTCGGCGCCAACCAGTACATCCCGGCCCTCCTCGATCTCCCCGGCGCCGAAGAGCACGTTGCTCTGACCGAAAAATGGCTACGGGGTGAGATCGAAATCCCTGAAATTGCCGACAAGTGGCGTACGGGTCCCGCCGTCCCGATCGAGATCCTGGCGCCGGAAGAGGTCAGCCCGGGAGAGAACGTCCACGTCGAGGTCGTGATCACCAATAACAAGGTCGGGCACGACTTCCCGACGGGTCCGCTCGACATCATCCAGTCGTGGCTCGAGATCGAGGTGACCGATCAGAATGGGAAGCCGGTGTTCGTCTCCGGCGGGCTGGATCAGCGTAACTTCATCGAGCCGGGCGCCTTCCTCTTCAAGGCTGAGCCGGTCGACCAGTACGGTAAGCTCATCGACCGTCACAACCTGTGGGAGATGGTCGGCGTGCGCTACCGCCGGTCGCTTTTCCCTGGCTTTTCGGACAAGGCGCAGTACGACTTCGCCTGCCCCGTATCGACGCTTTCCGGAGACGGCCAGATCCCTGAGCGGAACGAGTTCTCGTTCCACGCCCCGTCTGAAGTCACGTCCCTCAACGTCAAGGCCACACTTCGTTACCGGAAGATCAGCCAGTTCCTGCTGAACCAGATGTTCGGGGAATCGCCCGAGAACACCTCACGGATAACTGACCTGTCTTCCGACAGCCTGACGATCCGTGTGGTCCGTGAAAAGCGTTCGTCAGGCGCCGACTCGACGCCGCTGGCCTTGAACGATCGGTAAGGTTCAACCTGTCACCCGAAAGCACCAATATGCTGAAGAATCTTCCTCGCCGTAAGCGACAGATCCTGCTCACCTCCGTGTCCAGTGCCGTATTTGTAGTCCTGGTTGTATTCGTCATGGCCCTGACGTCGGACGCTGAGGCTCCGTACCAGCCCGGGCAGGAGCTCGAGGGGATCACCAACACACTCGCACGGGACTTGCCCGAGGACTATCCGCGCGTAACGTTTACGGACGTAGCCGAAGCCGCCGGCATCGACTTCCACCACTTCCCCGGCACGCGCACGTCACAGCTCCCGGAGGACATGGGGTCGGGCGCCGCGTGGGGTGACTTCGACGGAGACGGTTGGGTCGACCTCTTCGTTGCAAACGAGGTGGGGCCAATCACCATGAGCCCCGAAGAGGTCGAACGGTCGCCGGCCTCATGCAAGCTGTACCGGAACAACGGTGACGGAACGTTCACCGACGTCACCTCGCAGGCGGGTGTCGATTATCGGGGGTGGGCCATGGGTGCGGCGTGGGGTGATTACGACGGTGACGGCCGCCTCGACCTCGTCGTGACGACCCACGGCTACAACGTGCTGTACCGGAACAACGGCGACGGGACGTTTACCGACGTATCCGAAGCCTCGGGTATCGGCAAAGAGAAGGGGTTCTGGTCGGGGGCTGCCTGGGCCGACTACGACCGGGACGGCCGGCTCGACCTCTACGTCACCGGCTACGTGCAGTACGTCAAGCCGAAGGAAAACACGATGACGTTGCAGTATGACATCGAGAACCCCGCCGCGATCAACCCTTCGTCGTTTGCGCCGCAGCGAAACCTGCTCTTCCGGAACAACGGCAACGGGACGTTCACCGAAATGGCGCTGAAGGCGGGCGTGGCGAACGAAGCAGGGAAAAGCCTGGCGGCAGCGTGGGCTGACTTCGACGAGGACGGCTGGCTCGACCTCTACGTCGCAAACGACGTCTCCGACAACGTCTTCTACCGAAACCTGGGCAACGGAACGTTTGAGGACGTCAGCCATCCCGCCTGGGTGGCGGATCACCGCGGGGCGATGGGCCTTGCGGTGGGGGACTGGGACAACGATGCCGACTTGGACATCTTCGTCACGCACTGGATCGCACAGGAGAACGCGCTTTACACGAACCAGCTCGCCCAGACCCGGCAGGCCGGCGCACCAGCACTACGCTTCCTCGACGAGGCGGACCAGTACGGCCTCGGCCAGATCGCGCTCGACTACGTCGGGTGGGGCACCTCCTTTTTCGACTACGACAACGACGGCCGCCTCGACCTCTTCGTCGTGAATGGAAACACGCTCCAGGAGCCCGACGACGAGACGGAGCTCGGCGTCATGCGCTCGCAACTCTTCTGGAATCGCGGGCGGACCGAGGGCTTTTTCAACGTCTCACCTGTCGCAGGTGACTATTTCAACGAGGAGTACGTGGGGCGCGGCGCAGCGTTTGCCGACTACGACAACGACGGCGACGTGGACGTCTTCGTCGTGAACCACGGCGGCAAGGCCGTGCTGCTGCGCAACGACGGGGGCAACCAGCGGAACTGGCTCCAGGTGGCGCTGAAGTACGAGCCGGGCAACCCCGATGCGCACGGGGCCAGGTTGAGGCTGGTTGCCGGCGCCACGACGCAGGTCCGCCAGGTCGGCGCGCAGGCCTCCTACGCTTCGCAGAACAGCCCCGTCGAGCACTTCGGTCTGGGCGACGCCACGCACGTGGACACGCTCGAGATAACCTGGCCGGACGGCTCGAAGAAGGTGCTGACGGATCTTTCACCCGGCCGGCGAATCGTCGTCACCCGCGACCAGCCGCTTTGAACCCGGCGTAACCACGAGGAGTCATGAGAACGATCTTTTTGCTACTGGCCGCCGGATGCCTGGCCCTCTTTTTCTTCCTGGCAGCCCAGCGGCCGGAGCCGGCCGACCAGGCCGCCGTTAGCGCGGGCGCAGATAAAGACGCGCGGCGGGAGGCAGTCACTCGTTTCTGGAGCGCTTACCGTGAGGCGACCGCACTTCGGCTCGAAGGAAAGCTGGAGGAAGCGGTGCCGGTTTATCAGCAGGCGTTGTCCTACGATCCGGAGCACCAGGACGCGCTCTATTATCTGAGCAACGTCTTCATCGAGCTCCGGCGGTGGGACGAGGCCGAGGCCACCCTCGAGCGCCTGATCGAGGTCAATCCCCGGAGCGCCCGCGCCCACTCCCGGTTGGGCGACCTGAAGCTGTGCTTCGGACCGGGCCGCTCGCCTGAGACTGACGAAGCCGTCGCCGCTTTCGATCGCGCCTTACAGATCAACCGGGAGGAGACCGGACCGATGCACCGCCTGGGCGAAACCGAGCTGCTCCGTGGCGACTGGGCACGTGCAATCGGGCACTTCGAGGATGCAAGCCGCTCCAACTTCACCAGCATCGAGGCTTTCTTCTTCGCGTCGTACGCCGCGTGGAAGCTCGGCGACCGAAGCCGCGCCGGCGAGTACTACGAGCGGGCGATCCAGCTCGCTACCCCCGAGGACACTGCCCCGGCAGTCGTCGGCGAGGGCGACACGAAAAAGGGCAGCCGCCCCGACACCTCACCGGATGCCACCTGCCCCCTGATCCGCGAACCGCTCGACGCCTTCATCGCCCACGTCGCCGCGTCCACAACTCCACGCATGGAGCAACAGTTCGCACTCCTCGACGAGGTCTTCGCCCGCTAAACGGCTGCGCTTTAAGGGATGATAATGGCATCACGCGAAGGCGCGAAGACGCGAAGAGAGGATAAACGACAGTGCGCTGATGGTGCTGATGCCAGCGGATGTTTTTTTGAAAGGGGTAGACCGAAGGCGGGACGTCAGGGCTACCAATACACAACCCAATTACGTCATCTCCGCGAAGGCGGAGATCCAGGAAATCAGGCAGCCAGCCTAAATGTTGATATAAAAAGCCTCAATCTACCCCTCAGTCACTCCGTGACAGCTCCCCCGTAACGATTACGGTGTTGGCCTGTCCAGGTGACCAATTTGTCGCAATCACTGATAGCGCTAACCAGAAAGGCCGCACTTCGGGAAGATTCCTCCTCACAAGGTTCGTCGGAATGACA
>CBINFS010000066.1:0-15368 GCA_966250015.1 uncultured bacterium
AAGCTCGACGGGATCGACGAGTGACGAGATCGAGAGGGGGACTCGTCCGAGGTCGTATTGTGGGTCGTAGGCATTCCCGTTCTGGCCGGTTTGCTTGTTGATGACGAGGTAGCCGCCTTCCGGCTCCGGAATGATGAAGAGCGTATACTGGCTCGCCGGAACGACCAGGTCGCCCATAACCAGCGCGTGGTCGGTTTCGAGGTGGGTAGCCCTGTTGGCGCCGGCGCGCCAGAGTTTCCCCCACGGCACGAGGTCGCCGAAGATCGTCCGTCCGCGTTTGGCCGGCTGGCCGTAATCGATCGTGATCGTCGCGCCGTCCACCTGCCGGGTCGTTCCCGCCCTTCCGGAGAGCGGGCCGAAAGACCGTCCGGCCGCGTCTTGCGCGGCAAAACGCTCCGCGATCGCTTCGACGTCCGCTTCTTCCACCCGGTTTACGACGAGCGCCCGCGTGGTCGCACCGGCGTCAAGCTTAAGCAGCCGCCCTTCGCCGTCTACCGTGACGTCCATGCTTCCGCGAAACGGGTGCGTAACTGTCATACGGCCGTCGCCAGCTTTTCGAATCACAAAATTGATGGGGTTCCGGGCAGTGAACAGGGGCTGCGAGAGGCTGTCGAGGCCGGACGCCCTGGCTTGCACGAGCATCAGCTCGAACGGCCAGTGAACCATGTCGATGAACGGCAACGCCTTCGGCGTCCAGGGAATCCGCCGGGTCTCCGTCCTACCCTCTTCCGTCAACGTCACCTCCAGACTGTCTCCCGCCGGAACGTAGACCTCCTGCCGCAACGGAGGCGTACCTGCCGGCGAGCCCGGCACGTTGATCACCGCCTCGTACCGCGTCAGATTGCCGAAGTCGTCAAGTCCGAGCCGGTAGTGCTGGACGGTTGTTTGCGGCGTCCGTAGCACTACTGTGGCCTCCATGCCGTCGGGAACACGCACGAACCGTTCGACGGCCAGCGTGTCCGTACCCAACAGGGTGATGAAGGCGGCGCGATAGGCCGATTCCTGAGCGACCGCACACGCGGCTGAAAACGCCAGCACAAACGGGAAGAAGATGACGGATTTCATGACGTTTCGTCCGGAAATAGTTCGGGCTTTAAGAAATGTATGATCCCGCTTTCTTCCTCGTGGTTCCGCCTTGAATTGACTCTTACGCGATACTCTTTATGGATCAGCTTCTCTCTGCCCTCATCCGCTCGATTTGTTTGAGGGCTTCCCTGCGAGAGAGGGCGGACAGTTCGGAGGCGTGTTCCGACACGAAGGCCTCCACCCAATCCGGATTGGCGTACGAATAGTCACGCAGGATCCAGCCTATCGCCTTCCGGATAAAGAACTCACGCTCGCCGGCCAGCTGTAGGATAGTGGAGGCCAGCAGATCCATATTCAGGCGATTTTTGTGATGCAGGTGGGCAAGAAGCGATGCCCGGCGCGTCCACAGGTGATCCGACCGCGCCCACTCGACCAGTCGCGCTTCGAACTTACGGTGCTTCAGCACGAGCGGGCTGACGAGCTTCCCCGCGATCCAGTCGAGCGTGTCCCACCAGTCGGCCGTGTGGACGAGATGCTCGAAGAGCGGCCAGGCGTCCGCATCCCTGAATCTCTTGAAGTGCTCAGCCACTTCGAGTGCCTGGTACATTTCCTCGCGGTAAACCCCTTCCCAGAGCGTCAGGACGATCTCCTCGTATTCCGTACGCGAGGACACCTCGTGCCTGCGGACGGCTTCCTTGAATAGAGTCCTTCTCAGCCCCGATTGCACGCCATAAAACGGCTGATCGGTCTTCATGTACGCTTGCATGGGGCGTGCTTTTTCGGGATCGGCCGCACCGGCAAGCCCTGCCCGCAGGTCTTCGACGAGAGGATGCATGGACGGATTTCGACGTGTGGACGGAGTCTCGAGAGCCAGTATACACCGGCAGGTTGTATTCTTCTACCTCCTCACACGCACCGGTTCACTCCATGAGCGTTCGTATGTATCCGCCGTAAAGCACGAGAAGAAACGCCCCCTCCCACCGGTTGACGCGAAGGCCCGTCCGCATGACGGGAATCATGATGACGGCCATAAACGTCATGGTCAGGAGGTCGAAGAGCTCGATTCCCTCGGCATTGATGGGCTGAATGAGGGCGGTGAGACCCAGAATCGAGAGAATGTTGAAGATGTTCGAGCCGACCACATTGCCCACGGCAATGTCGCCCTCTCCCTTGATTGCGGCTACGACAGATGTGGCGAGCTCCGGCAGGCTCGTGCCCACTGCCACGATCGTCAAGCCGATCACGGCGTCACTGATGCCGAAGAACTGCGCAACGGAGACCGCTCCTTTCACGAGAAGGTCTGCGCCAAAAACCAGCGCCGCCAAGCCCACCACGACAAAGAAGAGATCGCGCCAGACCGAATGAACGGGCTTCGGGACATATTCGACGTCGTCGGCTACGATGTTGATGCGATCGCGCGTCGCGACTATATAACTGACCGTCATATAGCCTATGATTCCGGCGAAAAGAAGGAAGCCTTCAAGGCGGTTGAGGCCTCCGTCGAGCAGGAGCAGCGTAAGCAGCACCGACACCCCGATCATGATCGGCACGTCCAGCCGCAAGAGCTGCAGGTTGACCTTCATCGGACGCATCACGGACGCAAGCCCGAGAATGAGCGCGATGTTGCAAATGTTCGATCCGACGACGTTCCCGAAGGAGATGTCCCCGTTTCCAGCCAGGGCGGCCTTTACGCTGACAACCAACTCCGGACTGCTCGTCCCAAATGCGACCACGGTCAGGCCGATGACGAGCGGTGACAGTCCCAGTCGCAAGGCCAGCTGAGCACTCCCCCTTACGAGCCCTTCCGCCCCCACGTACAACAGCGCCAGTCCCGCCACGAGCTGGAGGATGGTTATCATATATTTTGATCTATATAAAAAATATATTCTTACACGAACCGGCTCCGTGCCTGCCCGTAGCTCCAGGCGGTTTTACCCTGAGCACCCTCGCCAGTACACCCCCGTCCATTTCCCGCGTTTCAGGAGTCTGGCATAATTCATTTGGAGGCAGGAAGGGATGGCAACAGATGATCTAAAGGCATTGTGGCCGGATAACCGGCCACAATGCTCCGACGGAGATCCCCCCAGACGGGGCTCCGCACAATTTACATCTGTAAAACGGCATACACGAGACCCGCGACCAGGAGGACGCCGATCGTCAGCACGGCGTAGAGGACAATCATAAATGTGCGGTTCGACGCATCTGAATGTTTCCCCTGCGTAGCAGCGTTACCTTGCGCCTTTCTTTTCTTCCTGGTTTTGACTGAAGGTTCCTGAATGGTGGTATTAGCCATGATACTTCTCGCGTTGTTTACGTTCGAATACGAGCGGCGTGATGGGCACCGCATCAACTAGGTGGGATTACACGAGCCGGCTGTAAAGCGTCAGCCGATAGCCCGCGTTGCGATACCACACGACCGGATTCCGCCTCGAACTCACTTTTCACCTCTCGATGCTGGAGCCCAAAAGGGATAGATTCTCCTTGACGGAATACATGGTGTATGGCAACGTGGCAGCTCCGGCATCCATTACGAAACGAGACGCCGGGATTGCCGGAGAGCATGATGCGCGGAACGGCGCTTCGGACCGGTCCGCAGCCATCTCAACGCCGAAGTACCATGAGAAAACGATAGATGGGAACCGAAAGAGAGGTAGACTCGAAGAGCCTGAAGCTCGTGGGTACGAACGGGACCGGCCGGACCACCACGGGCATCACGACCCTTAACGTTGGTGCCGCAGGACCGGAGGCGTTCACCGACAGATACTCGAAGACCTGCTGCGGAAGGTTGGCCGGCATCGCAGGGATGGTGCCCTCGACAAGAGTTTCCTGCTCGTCGAAAGCGTCAGGTCCCCCGCCCGGCGGCGTCGCATGGGCCGGAAGCGCCATCGCCAGTACAAACAGCAGCCAGCCGACGCAGACGACCTGCGTGGCTTTTACGACAGGGGCTGTATGTCTGGTTATGGAGCGCATGGAATCCAGATGAAACCTCTCACTACGTGTCAGCTATAACGACTCGACTACCGAATGTTTCGTCAAACGGTGTGGCGGCACGCGGAAAACCGGCCTAAATGTCCGATTATTCATATGGCTGCCCTGCCAAACCGCGAAAATAGACGTTAACTTCCAGGTCAGCAACACCCTCCCTTTAAGGTATAACACACAAGCATTTAAGGAAAAAAAGATATGGGCAACATTGGTGCCGGTGAGCTGATGCTCATCTTTCTCGTAGCCCTCCTCCTTTTTGGGGCGAAGCGGATACCCGAGATCGCCCGTGGCCTGGGGCAGGGCATCCGCGAGTTTAAAGGGGCCATGAACGACATCAAGCGTGAAATCACGATCGAGGAGACGCGATCGAACGCCCGCATCCAGCCTCCGCAGTACGGTAGGAACGTCTCGATGAATTATCCACCCACTGTTGAGCCTGCCCCGAATACAGAGCCAAAACCGTCGACAACCGAAGCTCCGGAGGTCCCTTCGAATCCGGAGTAAAAAAACTTAGGGTTTAGGAGCAAGAACTCCGGAACCAAAAGCCCCGGTTGGTTATAAGGGTCTTTATAGGAATTTCACCTCTAAACACCCGAGAGATGAAGACACCCGTAACCAACATTCTTCGGCGCAAGGGCGCGAAGGTCGTTACGATCGAGCCGACCGCTACCGTATTCGAAGCGATTCAACGAATGGTCGAGGCCAACGTGGGGGCTATCGTCGTCACACAGGACGACGAGATCGTCGGCATCTTCACCGAACGCGATTACCTGCGCCGAATCGTGATCCAGGGTAGGACGTCCAAGACGACGAACGTCGAGGAAGTGATGACGAACCGGGTAATCACGATTGACAAATCTTACTCCGTCGAGGACTGCCTGGCGATCATGACCGAGCACAAGTGCCGCCACCTGCCGGTGGTACACGACGGCAAACTGGTCGGGATCGTATCGATTGGCGACTGCGTCAGAGAGCTTCACGCTGCCAGTGCCGGCGTCGTGCAGCACCTGACCCATTACATCAGCGGCCATTACCCGGTTTAGGTTGCGGGCTGGTCATTGCGGGAATTGGCACGTAGGGTTAAACCCATGCGTTTAACCCTACTACATGCCAGGGAAAACACGTGGGTTTTCGTCAACGACGCCGCCATCACCCATTTCCCCGGTATTGCAATCTGCCGGATTTGCACGTTTCTTAGGGCGTTCCTCATTTTAGTTGCAATTACATGTCGCGAATTTTGCTGTCGGGAGGCAGCGGGCGGCTCGGAACCGAGCTGCGTGCCTTGCTCCCGGACGTGGCGGCGCCCGACGAAAACGAAATGGACATCACGGACCCCGGATCAATCCGGGCGGCCATGGACCGGTACGACCCCGCCATCTTCGTCCACGCCGCCGCATACACCGACGTTTCGGGCGCCGAGACCAACCGGAAGGCATGCTGGAAGGTCAACGTGGAGGGCACGCGAAACGTCGCCCGCGCCTGCACTGAACGGGACGTCCTGCTCGTACACATCTCCACGGATTACGTCTTTGAAGGCAAAACGGGGAATTACCGTGAGGACGACCCTCTCGGGCCGCCGATGAATTACTACGCGTTGAGTAAGCTCGTCGCCGAAGAGTTGGCCCGCTTCGTCCCCCGTCACCTCGTCATCAGAACGAGCTTTCGCCCCCGCGAATGGCCGTACCCCACGGCCTTCACCGACGTCTATACGAGCCAGGACTACGTGGACCGCATCGCTCCGGACATCGCGCTCGCCATCGAAAACGTCGAGTCGATCCCGTATGATACCCTGCACATTGCCGGCGTGCGCACGTCGGTTTTCGAGCTCGCGCGCCGGCGTAAGCCGGACGTCCGACCGGGCAGCAAACACGACGTCCGCCTCAAATTGCCGGACGACGTTTCGATGGATACCTCACGCTGGCAGACTCTGAAATCAAAACTCATTGGGCTGACCGCCCCGAAAAGATGAAACGGCTCCTCATCCTCCTCACACTCTGTCTCACGATTCCCGCCGCGGCGCAACCACTCCTCCAGCTCTCCGCAGGAACCGAATTCCCCGCAAATAGTCCGCTCTCGGACGTTTGGGGGCCGTCGTACACCCTTCAGGGAGGCCTGTCTTACCGGATCAAGCCCAACCTCGCGATAACGGTACGTGGCGGGTATACCGAATTTTCCTTCGACGAAGACGGCGCAAAGGACATCACAGCCGACCTCATCCCGGCTGCCACCGGCTTTTTTCACGGCACGGCCGAGGTGCTGACGGTGATGGGTGGCGTCCAGTACTTCGTCGTCCTCGAAGAAAGCCCGCTTCTTCCCTATTTCGTGATTGCACTCGGCTACTACAAACCCAACATCGAAGAGGTCATCATGAGCCGAGCTCCTGGCGGCAACAATCCTGCCACGCTACTCTTTCAGGAATACACAGGTCCTCTCTTTGGCCTGACGGCAGGAGGCGGGCTGATCTACTGGCTCCATCCCCGCTTCGGGGTGTCGTTCGAGGTGCGTTACGTCCACGGCGTCAGCGACCGGCTAGGCGACGAGCTCGGCCACGTCCCGGTCACCCTGGGGATTGCGCTGCGTTGACACCATTACCCTGGCGATGCTGTCACGAGTTCAGCGCATAATTCAGCCGATTCCTTTAGCGTACATAAAAATGCACCTCCGGCGCATGCTTCTGCGAGCTAAAACACGCACGTGGTAAGGCTGCCTCTCAAAATCTAAAAACGGCCATCTAGAATATCTTTCGTGTCCGGCACAGGGACGATAGACTCAAGAACCTGTTAGAGAGAGGTAAGGATGAACCCCAGTACGGACAAATCGATGCGGCGAGCCATGCGCCGGCACCACAGGCTTCGCCTGCAACGCGACCGGGCCAAGTACTGGGCAGGACACGCCGGAAGTGGAAGACGGCAGCCTGGAATGGTCGTCTCCACGCCACACGTCTGTTCGAGGCCGTGCTGCGGTAATCCGAGGAGGCATTTCGGCAGCCTGACGGTCCAGGAGCGGCGCCACACCGTCACTTTCGGCGAAGAATTAAACGACCTTTGAGCGGAGCGGGAATATTTGACTGCCCCTAATTTACTACCAGCAAGATGGGTGGGGTATGAACGTAGCGGAATTTCTGGGAAGCACGTACGAGGTGCTTGGTGTCGTCGGTACGCTGATGGGGGTCTTCGGTGTACCGGGGCTCGCCGTTTTCTACAACCGGGCGCTGAAAAGGGAGATCGCATTTTCACCGGCCCTCGCCTACGCCTATTCGTACTTCGAGAATTACATCACACCGCTGCATGGTCGGCTCGTCTCGGGTGAACCTTTAACAGACGAAGGGGCTCAGATCGACCGAATCTTCATCCGGATGCCGAAAACCCTCGCCGACGTGTCTGCCGACCGCCTGAACGCCATACGAAGACACCTCGAAAAGCGGGGTGAACCGATCGAGGAGGTAGCCGTCCAGACGCCTTCCGGCAAACGCACCGTCGCGATACTTCACCGGGATAGCCACTGGATCGCCTACGACGTTCCACGTATCCTGTCTGCCCTAGAGCCGATCATCTCCGAACACATCGGGGCGCCCCGCACACGCGGCGAGAACCGATGGGAGAAAATCGAACGCCGCGAAATCGCCCAGTTTTGCTCACACGTTCGGCGGTTGATCCGCGCACACCACTTCGAAGACCACATCAAGGTTTTCGACTGTGAAGTGGCCGACCTGACGCCGGACACCGACGACCTCGATCCGACTCCCCTCCGCGGATTCCTCGACCGGCTTTTCGGCCGATTCAGGAGGTCCTGAACTCTCCGGCACGATTGATGCTTTAATCAGGCAAAACGTGTGAGGAATCGATGAGATACGGAGTTCGTTTTTGCCTGTTGCTCATGCTGGCGTTCATCGGGGTGCGGCCGGTTACCGCGCAGCCTGTGGAAGGCGGCGCCCAGCGATACTTCCCGACGGAAGGCCGGTTCAACGCTTTCGTCATCTTCGTCCAACACCGCGACGACCGGTACGACAACGAGCTGACCACCGACCGGGCAACCGAGTGGCCTGCCGAAAGAAGCCGCTCCCGCGCACGGGCGCTTCCCGCCTGGGCGGGAGATGACGGGTCTGACCTGATCGCACCGCCCGGTACCGATCCGGCACGCTTCCCCGAAGGATCGATCAGCCGGTTCTACGACGTGATGTCCGGCGGCCGGTTCATCCTGACGGGCGACGTATACCCGCGCGTCTACATTCCCGAGCACGACAAATCGTTCTACGCCAGGAACCACGGCCGTTTCAAAAACGGGGCGCTCCGCCTCTCCCACGAGATCCTGACGTCACGCGAGGTTCAGGACTACTTCAACCGTAAGTACACGCGCGAGCAGGCGGCAAGTCTATTCGACCGTTATACCAACGGCACCGACCGAAAGGAACCTGACGGCAAGTTCGACCTGATCATCCTCGTCTTCCGCCTGAGCGGGCTGCCGGAGCTGATCGGCAAAGGCTCGGGGTACACCTCGATCACCTCCCTCGGCGAGTTCTCTGGTAAGACTGGCGATTCGTTCTCCGACTTCGACCAGCCTATCACTCTCGGAGGTCTCGACGTGATCGACAACATCCGGAGCGGCTCGGGCATCATCGCCGAAGGGTACACCCTGAAGCGTGCCGTCCGGGTGATCGCCCACGAAATCGGCCACCGCCAGCTCTACTACGAGCACACGTGCGAGGGAAATGCAGTTTCGGCCGGATCGGATTGTATCGGGATCATGGGCGGCCCGTACCTGACGATGAGCGCCCCCGAACGCATGAAGCTCGACTGGACCGGCGTCAGGACGATCGACGTCTCGTCGATCCGGTCGTCCGTCGAGGTTGAGCTGCGGGATGCCTTGCAGAGCGGCGAGGTCCTGCGCCTGACGGATGGTCCAGAACCCGGATGTGGCGACGTGATCGTCGAGGCGCGCCGATGGTCAAACTTCTGGGACAGCCCACCCGATGGGAAAAACGACGACGGCGACCACGGTGACTTCTACCTGCCGCAGGAAGGGCTATACCTCTACAAATCCGCTGACGGGGCCACCTGCGGCGGCAGAACCCGTCGGTACTCGAGCCTCGAAAGCAACGGCGAGCGCCGCGACCCGACTCGTGGATTCCGCCACGGCGAGCCCTACCGCGCCGCCTTCGCTCAAGGCGATACCTACGGTCCCGCCACGACTTTCAAATTCCGCTACCACAAAAACCCCACCCTCGACGCCCGCCTCGCCATCACCGACATCACCCCCACCCCACGAGGCTTTACGTTCAAGGTGTGGAACAACGCCGGGGAGCGGTGAGGACTTTCTTCTGGTTGGTTAACTATCCTAACATAGAATTACAGGAAAATGCTGAAAATTGGATGCTTTCACTCACGCAGATTTCAGCAGGATATTTGGATACCGGTCAGCGATTTTGAGCAACTTGACAGCTGGTCCTGTAGGGCTACGGCGTCCCTGCTCCCAATTTTGAAGTGTCCGAACACTTATCCCCAACAGTTCAGCAAAGTCATCCTGCGAGAGATTTAATCGTTTTCTAATAGCCCGAGGATCAGGTTCGGATACAAAAGAGATACGCTCGCCAGGAAGGTCCTTCTCCCCCCGGAGCCATGCACCGGCTTCTTTTATTCCATCTACGAGATCATTAAAAAGTTCGTCCTTCATATCAAATCCCCTTTATTAATTCCTTTTCTACAAGATCCCGTAGCACTTTCTTCTGATCGGGTGTAAGGTCGTCCTTTTCACTCTTCGGATAGATCAAAAGCATTAAATATCTATCAGAATCGATCACGTGATAATAGATAACACGTATTCCGCCTCTTTTTCCTTTTCCTTGCCCTCCCCAGCGAGCTTTGAGCAGTCCATTCGTCCCTGGAATCAAATCAATTCGGGTTTCCGACTTTAAAATTGCATTCTGTAGCGCCCTGTATTCTTAGTCTTCCAATAGTTCTGCACGTCGGCGACTGAATGCCCTGAATTCAATAAATACGGGCATGTGGTCTGCACAAGGTGTGGGTACATGCACGATACGCCAGTGGCGTAGTCATGTTTCAATTTTTGAATTATTACACCACTTCACTCCTCCACCAGCCACTCCAGAATCCCCGCCGAATAATCCGGCTGGAGCTGGACTTCCAGGCGGAGAGCGTCGGTTTCTACGGGTTCGAAGGTGAGGCGGTTGTAGCGGTCCTTTGATATGGCGTCGGCCTGGACTACGGTGACGGGCTCCCACGCTTCTCCCTTGCGGTAGAGGACCCGCCACGACGCGGGGAGACGGCATCCCCCGCTCGGGGCGTCGTCGAACCAGTAGACCTCGACAGCAGATACCCGGGCAGACTTCGGAAAGTCGTACTGGACCCACTCGGTGGTGCCTTTGTGGTCCCACCAGGTGAAGCGCGGAATGGTGTGGTCGTTCGATGAGGCAGGCTCTTCCTGGTCGTTCAAGGCTGCCGGCGAGTCGGAGCCGTAGACGTGTGAGGCCGTCGCCGTGCTCATGGACGCGAGCGTGGGGAGCGGCGGGAGCACGACTGCTTCGGGCGTGCGGGGTATCCATACCGCCATCTCGCCGACACCCCGGTGGTTCCATGCATAGTACGGGATCGCAGTGATCGCGGCCGGCACGACTTCGGGTTCTCCCCCGTTTTCGCTCCGCCGCACCGCGCCTGCATTTGCCCTGAGGACTACCACCCCACCAAGCAGATCCGGCCGATCCTCGATAAGCACCGGCACGTCGTCGGGGAGGAAAAGGTTGAGTGCCTGGCCCCCATGGTCGACGCCTTCGACACAATAGACGAGCGGCCCACGCTGGAGCGCCACGCGCCCGGCGTCCGCTTTCACATTCTCGTGTGCGACGATCTTCCTGACGGGCATCGGCAGCTCGAGGTCAATCGTATCACCTGCGGTCCATTCTCTCGTAATGACCGCATAGCCCTTCTCTATCTCCAGCGGTTCGGATTCACCGTTGACCTTGAGAATCACGTCTTCCTGCGACGTTTCGAGGAACCGGTAGAGGTCGCTCGGGACCGGCTGGTTCATTGCCCAACCGGGAATACGGACGTGCAGCGCGAATCGGCCCTCCGCCTCGGGTTCGAGCGTGAGGCGCACGTGGCCGTCCCACGGGTAGTTCGTCTCCTGCGTGATTATGAGGCCGCCGCTCTCGGTTTGAACCGCAGCCTCGCCGCCTACAAAGAGGTTGACGTATACGTCGCTGCCCCTTACACCGTACACGTACCCGGCAATCGATGGGACGAACCGCGCGACGTTGACCGGGCAGCACGACGTGCCGAACCACGGCTGGCGTTCGGCTGCGCCGTGGTTGAACAGGTACTTCCCGTTCGACTCGAGCGGGTTCGGATAGAAGAACCGGTTGCCCTCCATCGAGATGCCCGAGAGGAAGCCGTTGTAGATCACGCGTTCGAGGACGTCGATGTACCGGGCGTCGGCGTGCAGGAGGAACATGCGGTGGTTCCACATCGCGTTCGCGATGGCGGCGCACGTCTCGGCGTACGCCGACCGGTTCGGCAGATCGTACGCCTCACCGAAGGCTTCTCCCCTGCGGGACGCCCCGATGCCGCCCGTGATGTAGAGCTTCGTTGAAACGACGTCCTCCCACAGCCGGTCGATGGCGTCCACGTAGGACCGCTCGCCCGTGAGTGTCGCGACGTCAGCCATCGCAGTGTACATGTAGCCGGCCCGGACGGCGTGTCCCACCGCTTCAGTCTGTTCGGTAACGGGCAGGTGGTCCTGAAAGTACTCGCCGTACAGCTCCCTTCGATCGGCCCTGCCGCGCTGGTCGAGGAAAAACTTCGCGAGGTCGAGGTAGCGCCGCTCGCCCGTCACGCGGTAAAGGCGTGTGAGGCCAATTTCGATCTCCTGATGGCCCGGAATATCGTGCAAGCCGTCGGGACCAAAGACGGTATCGATCAGGTCGGCGTTTTTTAACGCGACGTCGAGCAGCGACCGGCGACCGGTCGCCTGATAGTGCGCCACGGCGGCTTCGTAGAGGTGCCCGACGTTGTAGAGCTCGTGGCTTTGCGCGAGGAACGACCACCGCTCGGGTCCAATGTCGCGAACAGGCTCGGGCGACGGCGCCGTGCGTGCCGTGTAGAGGTAGCCATCCTCCTCTTGAGCCGCCGCAACTTTTTCGATCAGGTCCTCCAGGTACTTTTCAAGCTCCGGATCCGGGTGGAGGGAAAGCGAATAGGCAGCGCCCTCCATCACCTTGAACACGTCCGAGTCGTCGTATCGGATGCCTCGGAACGGACCTTCCAGCAGACCGGCGGCCTTCGAGAAGTTGTCGATGCGGCCGGTCTCCTCGCACTTCTTGAAGTCGTAGGGGATCGTCACCGTCCGATTGACCTCTACGCGCCTCGCCCAGAAGGTATCGGTGAACCGGACGTCGGTAAACGGCACCGGCGTAACGGTCTGCAAACCCTCCGGCGTCGCAGCCGGCCGGTCGCATCCGCCGAACCAGACGGGAGCCGCCGAAGCCGCCGCCCCCAGGGCCATCAATTCAATGAACTCGCGCCGGGAATAATCGCTTTTTTTCATGACGATCTGCTGAAAAGGGGAGGTTTTCAGAGAAAGTACAACCAGCGAGCGGAATAATCATGGAGAAAAAAGCCCCGCCAACCCTCAGTCGTTCTGCACCACGCCGACGACGTCGGGGTCGTGGGCGAGGCTGCCGCGGTGGGAGCGGAGGTAGACGAAGGGGGTCTGGTGGAGAAAGTCCGACACGCGTGCCATGTAGATGTCGGCGTAGCGTTCGACCTGCCTTGCGAGGTGGCTCTTGTCGTTCCCCGTGCGCATGAGCAGGCCCCAGTTCGGATTGAGCAGGCGGCCGACGGCCTGCGCCAGAGGTGCGATCTGCTGGTCGAGCGCAAGCACCCGGGCGCGCACTTCGTTCAGATCCTTTTCGAGCTCGGCCTCGGTGCGGTCCGGCTGCGGGCCGTACCGGTGCTTGAGGCGCTGGATCTGGAGCCGGATCGCCGAGTACTCGGCTTCGAGCTCCTCCTTTTGCGCCATCAGCCGGGTTAGTTCCTGCTGGCTCGTCGCGAAGGAGCGTTCGGCTGCAATTTCGTCCTCAATCTCGCGGATGATCAGGGCCGTCCGCCAGCGCAGCACGTTCTTCGACACGTTGACGTCGACGAAGATGTGATCTCCAACGTAGAGGATCTCCTCCCCCTTAAGCCCGAGGCTTTCCTCGACGAGCTTCGCGTTCCCCCCTGCGTAAACGTGTCCGCTCTCGAGGTGCCCGAAGTGCTCGCGCAGCAAGCCGTCTTCCGTGACGACCTCGAATGCCGGCATCCGCACCGTGAAAAACTCGGGCTTCCGCGCGGCGATGATCGCGATGTCGAACAGGTCACGCCACGTCATGCCACCCGGCAGAAACGGGTCGAAGACGTAGCTCAGCATCGGGGCTGCGTATGAGTACTCGGAGTTTGTGATGAGCAGGAGCTTTTTGCCCGCCTCTTTCTGGTCGAGCAGGGCCAGCGGCATGTCCGGGTCGCGGTCGACGAACCGCTCGGGGTCAGCAATGATTTCGGCCTTCAGCCGCCCTTCCATGTGCGCCTCGTCGATCGACCGGCGGACAAACCGCGCCAGATCCTCATAACCGATCTTCTGGCCGAGCTTCCCCTCGTCGAGCAGATCGACGAGCTGCATGTACATGCACGCTTCGGATATCGAAAAGAGTGTGTTCAGGAAGTACCAGCGTGGCTCGTTGAGGTCGACGAGCGTGCGTTCATAGATCCGGCGCAACTGCTCGAACGGTATCGGCTGCGTGCCGTGGAAGGCCTGCTTGACGTAGCCGAAACGGTTCGCCTTGACGACGTTGCCGAGCTGTTTGTCGATGATGAGCCCGCGCATGACGAGGTCGGGATCGAACGTCAGGTGCCCCACCGGCCACCCTTCAGCTTCGAGCCGGCGTTTGAGGTGCTGGTAGGCATTCTCCTCCCAAGCCCGCATCAGGTAATGGATGAGGGTGTAGTCCATGTCGTACCCGATCGCGCGGATACGGCGCATGTTCAGCGTCCGGTTGCAGTACAGCTTGCCTGCCGGGTTGCGTGTTTCCATAGAAAACGTCCGATCCGTTTACGCCCAGGTCCCGATGCGCGCACTCCGGACGACGGCCTCGATGACGCGCATGTTGGCCACGGCGTCCTCCAGCGGCGTCGGCACGGGGGTATCGTTTAGAACGGCGAGAGAGAAGAGATCGCCCTGGATCTCGTACTGGTCGGCGGTGTCGAACAGGATCTCCTCGGTTTCGTCGTCGTGCTGGAAGGTCATCCGGCAGGGCTGGTCCGGAGGTGCGTTGAACGGGATCTCGATTTCGATGCGTCCCTCCGTTCCGAAGATCTGCACCCGCTGGAACGGCGCGATCTGCGTCCCGTAGGTGAAGGTGGCCGTGCCCCGGCCGAAGTCGAGAATGCCCGAACCGAGGCGGTCAATGCCCATCACCGGGTCGTAATCGAGCGTGGCGAACACGCGCTCCGGCTCGGCGCCGAACAGCCAGCGCGACAGCGAGATCGCGTAGCACCCAATGTCCATCAGCCCGCCGCCGCCCATGTCGGGCTTGTTCCGGATGTTCGTGGGGTCGAGCTTGAAGTACGAGAAGATCGTGTGGATGGTCGTCAGCGTGCCGATTCGCCCTTCATTGACCAGCCGGTACGCCTCCTGCCACTGCGGGTGGAACCGGTACATGAAGGCCTCCATCACCTTGAGGTCCGGATGTCTCCGCGAGGCTTCGAGGAGCTGCTCGGCCTCATCCACGGAAAGCCCGATCGGCTTCTCGCAGAGTACGTGCTTCCCTGCCTCGAGCGCTCGAATGGACCACGGCACGTGCATGTGGTTCGGAAGCGGATTGTAAATCGCGTCGACGTCCGGATCGGCCAGTAGCTCTTCGTAGCTTCCGTACGCCTTCGGGATTCCCAGCTCCGCCGCCGCCTCGCGAGCCTTGGCGAGGTCCCGCGACGCAATCGCTGTGACGTCGCAGTATTTGCCACGTTGCATACCGGGAAGAACCTTCAACCGGGCTATCCTCGCCGTGCTGAGCGTCCCCCAACGAACCTTTTCCATCTATTTTCTTCAGACTGGTTCATTTAAATGCGTGAAGCCTCAAAGTAAGCAATCCGCACCACCCTATCCCGCTCCGCGACCCGATTTAACGGTTTCATATCATCCACCCGCAGTTTCGAAGCCACTCCGCCCGCTGATGGCCACAGATTTCCAGAGATGTTTTATTGAGAGGAGGCAAACCAAAGGCGGGGCGCTTAAAGATATTAACAGCTTAAACATATACGTCATCTCCGCGAAGGCGGAGATCCAGGCATTGGCTCGTTCAAGGGAACCGC
>CBINFS010000067.1:0-15347 GCA_966250015.1 uncultured bacterium
AATTAGCATAGCCCTTCTTCGCGCCTTCGCGTGCGAAAAAATTATGCCCCCACGTGGCGCTTCACCTCTTCGAGGATTTCGCGCGTGCGGGTGGCGCCGACGCGTGTTACACCGAGCGCCCGCACCTCAAGCAGCACGTCGAGCGTCCGTACGCCGCCGGCGGCCTTCACCTGCACGTGGGGCGGGCTGTGGCGACGCATGAGGCGGAGGTCGTCGAGCGTCGCACCGCCCCGAGCGTACCCCGTACTCGTCTTGACCCAGTCTGCCCCGAGCTCCCCACAGATCTCACAGAGCCTGATCTTCTGGCTGTCGTCCAGGTACGCGTTCTCGAAAATGACCTTCACCTTCTGCCCCCGGTCGTGTACGAGCGCGATGACGGCGCCGACGTCGTCTCGCACGTAATCCCAATCTCCACTCCGCACCTTGCTGACGTTCACTACCATGTCGAGCTCCTCGCCTCCGTCGTCGAGTGCGCGGGCGGTCTCCGCCACCTTGATCGCCGTCGTGTGCCCACCGTGTGGGAAACCGATCGTCGTGCTCGCCCGCACGCCGGTCCCTGCCAGCAGCTCCGCACAGCGTTTGAGGTAGAACGGCATAATGCACACGCTCGCGACGTCGTATTCGAGCGCGAGGCGTATACCCTGCTCGAGCTCGTCCACCGTCAAAGCGGGGTTCAGCAGGGAATGGTCGATCATCTTGGCAATGTCCGAATAGGTATAGTCCATCACTTTATACGACGGCAGCGTTTAGAAGAATTGGGATCGTCGAAGGTACGAAACGGAACCGCTCCACCGGGTTCTCGCCCGTGGAGCGGCTCAAAATAGTCAATCCGTGATCGGATTTTTCCTGCTCTTACTCGTCGACGCGCGGGACGAACTGCCGCAGGTACGTCACGCTCTGGCGCAGCGACGCCTTGCGGGTCTCCAGTGACTTCTCGTACGCACGGTCCTCAACCTCCACGCACACCGGGCCGTCGTATCCCACGTCGGTCAGCACCGAGAAGAACTTGCCCCAGTTCACCTCACCGAAGCCCGGAAGCTTCGGAGTGTGGTAGGAGAGGGGAGTGGCCATGATGCCGACGTCGTCCAGTTTCTCACGGTCGATCCGGACGTCCTTCGCGTGGATGTGGAAGAGCTTGTGAGCAAACGCACGCATCGGCTTGAGGTAGTCCATGTGCTGCCAGATCATGTGCGACGGGTCGTAGTTCAGCCCGAAGTAGTCGCTCGGGATGTCCTCGTACATGCGCCGCCAGATCGCGGGCGTCGTCGCCAGGTTCTTCCCGCCCGGCCACTCGTCGTTGGTGAACGACATCGGGCAGTTCTCGATGCCCACCCGAACGCCCTGCTCCTCCGCGTACGCGATCAGCGGTTTCCACACCTCCAGAAAACGCGGCCAGTTTTCGTCCACCGACTTCGACCAGTCGCGCCCGACGAACGTGTTCATGCCCGGCAGGCCGAGGATCTTCGTCGCGCGGATCACCTTTTTGATGTGCTCGATTGCCGTCTCGGACTCTTCCCGATTGGGCGAGAGCGGGTTCGGGTAGTACCCGAGTGCGCTGACCTTGACGCCCGTCTTTTCTTCGAGCTCGTGCACTTTCGCGGCGTCTGCTTCGCTGAAATTGGTCACGTCGATGTGCGTGACGCCCGCATACCGCCGCTCGGCTTTCCCGACCGGCCAGCACATCACTTCGACGCAGTCGTACCCCTCTTCCGCAGCAAATTTGAAGACCTCCTCCAGTGACAGGTCGGGTAGAATGGCACTGACAAATCCGAGTTTCATGGTAACTCCTCCGTTTGAGGTTGATTCGTAGGGAGTGGAAGCGCTAACAGCATGATTGCCTGCATTCAAGCCGGCAGGTGCTTCCCATTGAGAGGAATCTACCAATGGCATGCAGTATGGGCAATCAATTTTAAGGAAAAAGCAGACCCACTAGCCTCGATTCCTGAACGTGAGCGGGGCTGTCGATTCCTAACCGCCCCGTTTCTATTTTGGCACCCTCGTGGACAAGACGTTTTAACCCCATCCTCTGATTCTCAGCATGAACACTGCTCGCGCCAATCAGCCGTCATCCTTTTACCGGTGGACGGTGCTGGTCATCATCAGCATCGCGATGTTCGGCAACTATTACGTGTACGACAGCATCGCGCCGATTGCGGATCTGCTCAAGGAAGGGATCGGCCTCAGTGACGAGCAGTACGGACTCCTCTACACCGCCTACAGTATCGCCGCCGTCATCGTCCTGCTCATCGGCGGCGTCATCATCGACCGCATCGGCACGGCGCCCTCGACGATGCTCTTCGGTGCGATCTGTACGGTCTCGGGGATACTGATGGCCGTGACCGACGACTTCACTGTCATGCTCGCCGCCCGCTTTCTCCTTGGCGTCGGCGCCGAGCCGTTGATCGTCGCCGTCACGACCGCGCTCGCGAAGTGGTTCAAAGGGAAGGAGCTCAGCTTCGCCTTCGGCATCAACCTGACCATTGCCCGCCTCGGATCGGTCGCCGCGGACAATTCACCCTCCTGGGCCGCCCCGTACTTCGGAAGCTGGCAGGGACCCCTCACGGTCGCCGCGGTGATCTCGGCCTGCTGCGTCATCGGCGCGCTGGGATACTGGATCCTCGAGTACTTCGCTTCCCGCCGCTACACGCTCGGCGAAGCCGGCGAGATGGACCGTCTCGTCCTCTCCGACCTCTTCCGGTTCGACCGCACCTTCTGGTTCATCGTCGCCCTGTGCGTTACCTTCTACGCGGCCGTCTTCCCCTTTCGCGCATTCGCACCGAAGTTCTTCATCGAAGCGCACGGCGTGACCCGTGAGTTCGCGGGCGCTCTCCAAAGCGTGCTCCCGACCGCCGCCCTTTTCGCCACGCCCCTCTTCGGCCTGCTCGTGGACCGCGTCGGCAAGCGCGCCCTCTTTATGATGGGGGGCGCCTTCCTGATGATGCCGGTTTACCTCATGATGGCCTATACCACCCTTCCCCTGTGGATCCCGATCGGCATGCTCGGCATCGCCTTCTCGCTGATCCCCGCCGTCATGTGGCCTTCCGTCGCGTACATCGTCTCCCAGCACCGCCTTGGGACCGCCTACGCCGTGATGACACTCGTCCAGCAGATTGGCGTCGCCGGCATGACCTGGCTGATTGGACGCACGAACGACCTTGCCGCCGCCGGCGAGGCGAACCCCGAAGGATACATTCCCGGCATGTGGATCTTCTCGGTCCTGGGCATCTCCGCGGTCCTGTTTGCGTTCCTGCTCCGCCGCGCCGAGACCGGTCCCCACGCCCACGGCCTCGAGACGATCACGACGAAATCCCAGGCAGCACCGGCAACCGAATCCTGAACGTTCCCTACCGTCAGGTGGCCGCCCGCTTTTTCCGGAGGTCGACCGTCTGATTCGTGACCAGCGGCCGCGCCCAGACTCCGATGCTCAGGATGTAGCCGAGCGTCACGTAGAGGAAGAGCATCCCGGCGCGCAACCCGAACTGGTCGCCCAGGACGCCGATGATGAGCGGCGCCACGGCCCCACCCGCGATCCCGGTGATGAAGATCCCCGACACCGACCCGTGGTGCGCCGCCACCGAATTGAGGCCGAGCGAGATGATGATCGGCCACATCACCGACGCGAAAAATCCGATCAGCGGGAACGCGAAACGCGCCACCGACCCCGGACCGAAAAGCCCGGCCGTAAGGCAGACGAGGGCTGCAAGCGTGAAGCCAATCAGGACCTTCCGGCTGTCGACGAGCTTCAGAAACACGAGCCCGAGCAGCGTCCCCGCCGTCATCAGCCCCCAGAACCACGAGATCGTCTGCGCCCCAACCGTCTGGGGGTCGTACCCGTGATAGGTCGATAGGAACGATGAAATCCAGTTCGTGACTCCCTGTTCGGAGCCCACGTACGAGGCGATCCCAAGAAAGAAGAGCCAGACCGTCGGGTTCTTGAGCAGGAGCTTGTTCGTCGCCACGCTGCCCATTCGTTCCTCCTCCTTCAGCTCCACCACCGGGAACCGGACCAGCACGATGATCACCACCATGGCCAGCGCGACCAGCGCAAAGATCCAGTACAGCGACACCCACGGGAGCTCGGCTGGTACGATCTCCCGGAAAATGCCGATGATCCCCTCGGATTCCGTCGCCGGCTGTCGCAGGCGAAGCACCAGCGCCGAGTACACCAGCGGGCTCAGAAACGACGCCACCCCGAAAAAGAGCTGTCCGAGGACCGAATTGAACGCGAAGTGCTCCTCCCCGCCGGCCGTCCGAAGGAGCGGGTTGATCACGACCTGAAGCGCCGCCATCCCGGCCCCGATGAGGAAGAGCGAGACGATCGCCGTCCCGTACTGTGGCGCCACGGCCAACAAAAGCGCACCAACAAACGCCACGCCGAACGCCGCCGCCATCATTCGCTTCTCCCCGAATCGCTCCACCAGCAAACCGGCCGGGATCGAGAACACCCCGTACGCAATGAAAAACGAGAAGGGCAGCACGGCTACGAGCGTCAGGCTCAGGTCGAACGCTTCGATGATCTCCGGCACCAGCGGCCCGATGATGTTCGTGAGAAAGGAAATGACGAAAAAGGTCGCGAGAACCAGCACGACCATATACGGGCGACGCATAGACATGTCCGGCACGTTATATCGTGGAAAAGCAGTATTCGTTTGTCAAGCCTTTGATCTTCCGCAGCCACAACCGGTTCAGGCTGCGTGGCTGCGTACGTTCTCGACGCTCTGTGGGCGCCGCCCGACCGCACCCCTCATCGTGGCTCCCTTCAGGCCGTAAAACACGATGTAGCCGTAACACGCGATCAGCAGGATAAACGCCGGCTGTAACCCGATCACGTCGGCCAGCGCACCGTAAAGCGGCGGAATGATTGCCCCGCCGACGATCGCCGTGCAGAGGATACCCGACCCCTGCGCCGTGTTTTCCCCGATCCCGTCGATCGCCAGCGTGAAGATCGTGGGGAACATGATCGAATTGAACAACCCAACCGCCAGCACCGTCCACATCGCCGCGAGGCCGCTCGTCGTGATCGTGAGCCCCAGCAGAGCCATCGCCACGAGACCAAACACCGCCAGCACGTACCGGGGCGTGAAGTACGTCACCAGTCCCGACCCCACGAACCGGCCGACCATGGCGCCGCCCCAGTAGAAAAACACGAACGTCCCGGCGATGCGGGTAGCACTCAGCTCGCCGATGTCGCTGCCCGACAGCGTCTGCACGATGGCGCGCATCCAGGGATTCAGCATTACGAGCGATTCGACGTTGAGCGTGAGAAAGTAGTTGACCAGGTAGCTGCCGATCGCGACCTCGGCCCCGACGTACAGGAAAATGCCGATCGCACCGAGCATCAGGTGAGGGATTTGTAGCGCTTGCCTGTAGCTTCCACTCTTGTGATCGTCGGTTTCGAGAATGCGCGGCAGGCGAAACATTGCAAAGAGCCCGGCCAGAATAAAAAGCACCACCGCCAGCCCGATGAAAGGCACCTGCACCGCCGCAGCCTCCGTCTCGTAATATGCCGCCCGCTCCGCTTCCGAAAGCGCCGCGATGTCGGACGAGCTCAGGACCGCGGTGCCGAGGATCAGCGCCGCACTCACAAGTGGGGCGATCGTCGTTCCCAGTGAGTTGAACGCCTGCGACAGGTTCAGCCTGCTCGAAGCCGTCCGCGGCGGCCCAAGCGCTGCCACGTACGGGTTGGCGGCAACCTGCAACGTCGTGATGCCCCCAGCCAGTACGAACATTGCTACCAGGAAAATGCCGAACACACGCAGGACCGCCGCCGGGTAAAACAGCAGGCACCCCACACCCATCGTGATCAAACCGACTACCACCCCTCGCTTGTACCCGATCTTTGAAATGAGAAACCCGCCCGGGATGGAAATCACCAGATACGCCGTGAAAAAGGCGAACTGGACGAGCCCTGCCTCGAAGTAACTCAGCTCGAAAACCGCCCGCAGGCGCGGAATGAGGGCATCGACGAGTACCGTGATGAACCCCCACATGAAAAACAGCGTCGTAACGACGACGAACGCGACGCGGTACGTCGCCGAGTTGTACTTCGTGGAATCTGCCATACGAGTTGCGAATTGCCCGGGTCGTGGCCTGCGCTGGAACGGCAAGGCCTCGTCAAATAAAGGGAATAAGCCGCAGAAAAACCACAACACGCCCGCACGCCCTCTTCCTCAAATGGAATCCATCGAAAACGAAGGAAGTCCATATCGGGATACGCCTATCTTTTTGTACCTTCTGGCCTTGTCCACCGGAGACCGCCGGAACCCAATTTGAATTACCACTCAGCCCGACACTTCTATATGGGACGCATTTTCGAAGTTCGTAAGGCCACCATGTTCGCCCGATGGGACCGCATGGCCAAGCAGTTTACCCGCATTGGTAAGGAAATCGCCATCGCTGTGAAGAAGGGTGGCCCCGACCCCGACAACAACCCCGCCCTGCGTCGCTGCATTCAGAATGCCAAAAGCGTCAACATGCCGAAGGATCGCGTCGAAGCGGCCATCAAACGTGCGATGGGAAAGGAAATGAACGACTATGAAGAGGTGCTCTACGAAGGCTACGGTCCCCACGGCGTCCCCCTCCTGATCGAAACCGCAACCGACAACCCCACCCGCACCGTCGCCAACCTGCGCGCCATCTTCGCCCGCGGTCACGGCAACCTCGGCACAACGGGAAGCGTGAGCTTCCAGTTTAAAAAGCTCGGCGTCTTCACCCTGAAACCCGGCAACTTCGACCCCGAAGCGCTCGAGCTCGATCTCATCGACTACGGCCTCGAAGACATGGGCACCTCTACGACCGAAAAAGGTGAAGAGGTCATCGTCGTCCACTGCGCCTTCAACGATTTCGGCACGATGCAGAAAGTCCTCGAGGATAGAGGCCTGGCGGTGATCTCAGCCGAAACCGAATGGATCCCGAACACCACCGTCGAGCTTTCCGAAGATCAGGAACGGGAGGTGCTGATGCTCGTCGACAAGCTCGAGCAGGACGAGGACGTGCAAAAAGTCTTTCACAACCTGGCGTAAGCCGGCTATCCGGCGGGCTGCCATTCCAGTGCGGAACGGTCCCATCGTCCAGTATCGGCAGCGGCCTCGTAGGTGCTCTGAAGAAAGGATAGCAGCACTTCGTCCGGGTCCCCGGACGTACGGACGGCGTCGTAGGGCAGGATGAACTCCCGGAGCGTTTCGTGATAGTAGGCTGATTCCGGCTGAACGGCGTGGGTGCTGTAACCCTCCGGCTCTGGGTAAACGTAGGAGTAAAAGGCCGGACCGTCGATGGCTCCGCCGCCCGGCCAGAAACCACAGCTGCACACCTCGTGCGAATAGGCTTCGTGCATGACGTGGTCTCCCACGCCGGGCATTCCGCCCGGGTGGAGTGGCGCCCTTCGCCCGGAAAAGCGGGAAACTGCCAGGTCGAATGCACCCCAGAAAAAGTGGACGGGGCTGACTTTACCGATAAATCCGCCCCGGAAGCGTGTGAGGACCCGCTCCGCCTGTACGAGGATTCGAAAGAACCGCCGTACGTACTCTGGATCATAGGACGAATGGATCGTGTCTTCTTCAAAGGGAATCGCAGCCTCGATTTCAACCGGCACCGGCCAGATGGACACGTCGATGCCCACACGGTCCAGCATCTTCATCGTCTTCCTGTAGAATTCGGCCACGGACATGGGGCGGAGTGCAAACGACCGCCTTGCGCCCTCGTTCGTTTCGACGCAGAGCCGGTGGTCGAGGAAGTCGAAGTCGATCTGAAAGGTGCGGTTTTCGTAAGGGATCGGGGAGGTGGTCAACCCGCGTGTCGAAACGTATAACGGCACCTGCCACCAGTGATTGACCATC
Organism: uncultured bacterium; assembly: GCA_966250015.1. Classification (GTDB taxonomy): domain Bacteria; phylum Bacteroidota; class Rhodothermia; order Rhodothermales; family DASSAV01; genus CBINFS01. The sequence goes on from CBINFS010000067.1 coordinate 7,836, forward strand.
GGTGCGCACGCCAGCCGGATCTTCCCGACCACCTGCGTCCACAGGTGCAGGGTGGCGTAGGTGTCCTGCCATTCGTCAAGCGGAAGTTCCGGCCAGACGTCATCGCGGGAAGGAGTCATGCTATGCACCGTGGTTATCTTCGAAAGCTCGCATCTTCGCTGGCGCTACAAGATGATAAATCACAGGTCTGCTATCAGGCTTAATCGGCTCCTTTTATTAGAGTAGTCTGCCCTTGCACGCGAGGGCGCTGAGAGTTAGTTGGTAGATAAGCGCAGTGCGGACCGTTTTAGCATTTCTGACATCCTCGTTTCATTAATGATCCCTCATCAATTCTATTGAGATGACGCCGTTAGGGTGATGCACATTCCTCAGAACCAATCACCTCGATCCTGCCAAGCAAGAAAGTGACTTTCACGATAGCCGGACCAAAGAGTTTGTATTTGGCACAACACTCTGCCAACTGCGTATGAGTATCCACAATCATCTCAGGATAAACCATGAACTGGCGCGACTACATAACCGTCGATCCCGCTGTTTGCCACGGACAGGCTTGCATCAAGGGTACGCGTATACCGGTTTCAGTTGTGCTCGATAGTCTTGCAGCAGGCCTATCACCCGAGGAGATTATTGAGAATTACAATTCCCTGGATAAGGAGTCGATTCGCGCCTCGTTGGCCTATGCGGCCGAGTTGACAAGAGAGCGCGTGTTTTCAGTCCCTGCTTAAATACGTATGCGTTTCAAGGTCGACGAAAATCTTCCACAAGCGCTAACGTTGATGCTAAACGAGCATGGGTATGAAGCGGAGACGGTTATTGAGCAGGGAATGGGGGGATGCGAGGATTTGGCCTTGATCGGCGAATGTAAAATGGAAAATCGAATCCTGATAACGCTCGATTTGGGGTTTGCTGATATTCGCAGATATATACCTGGCACTATCCAGGCATTGTTGTACTAAGACCCGGTCGACAGGATATTGCCAGCATCATGGACCTAGGGAGAAGTCTGTTGAAGTTTCTGTCGTCTCAGACGCCGGAAGGGTTGTTGTGGGTCCTCGATGAGCGGCGTCTTAGAGTCAGAGGTAGCTGAATGATGCTTCCTCATTTCGAGAGGAATACGGCACAAACAGCACCTTTACGTGCAAAACTCTCTCCCTTCAAATATCATCTACGTCACTTCGCGTCCATCAGTGGACTGGCCACTTGTGACCTTCCGGAAACGGAAGCGCTTGCCCTTTAAAAGGTCCGAAACCTCCCGCTTCCGAAAATATTCGTCTGATCCGGTGAATCCATCGGGGCACTCACTTCGTTTCGCTGCTCCGGTGGATTTTCGGTAGCGCATTATCAGACGTTCTGAAAATAGATTGGAAACCATTTCTGTTGCCCGGGGGCCGGCGCTCGTGCGCGATTCGGCTACCTGGATCGGTTATCTGCTCATTGGATACTACGCCTATCTTCAAGCCTCGCTGGGACCCTTGATGCCCTTCTTGAGGGACGAGGTTGGCTTCGACTACACCACCGCAGGCCTTCACTTCAGCGCCCTCGCCCTCGGAACCGTCATCAACGGGTCGTCGGCCGACCGCGTGATCGGGCGGATCGGCCGTAAAGCGGCTTCCCGCGGCGGGGCAACAGGAGTTGCCGTCGGTGCGATAATGCTCACTCTCAGCCCGCACGTCGCCGTCTCCCTTTTCAGCACCCTGTTTATGGGCTACTCGGGGAGCCTGCTCGGCACGACGGTCCAGTCCATGCTCGCCGATCGGCATCACGGCGCCCGTGCGGTCGCCCTCATCGAGTCGTGTATCATCGCGAGCATATTTGCCTTCATGGCTCCGCTCGCAGTTGGCTTCTGGCAGGGGACGGGCCTGGGCTGGCGACTGGCGCTCTGGATGGCGATTCTGCTGCCGGCCGTCCTTGGCGTCCGTTTCTTCCGTAACGGATCATCGCAACGGGAACGCGCCACGCGCGTCTCCCGTCCCATTAAGGGTCGTATCCCCTCTGCTTTCTGGCCCTTCTGGGCAGCGAACATACTCGGGGTCTCGATCGAGTGGAGCATGATCTACTGGGGAGCCTCGTTCCTGGAGGAAGTGGGAGGCGTGAGCAAAACCGTGGCCGCCACGAGCATGAGCATCTTCCTCGCCGCCATGCTGGCCGGCCGTATCGCCGGGAGCCGGCTGGCCACGAAGTACCGAAGTGAGCAGCTACTCCTGGCCGCCGTTCTGATCGCCGCCATCGGCTTCCCCCTTTTCTGGCTCGGCGTTTTCATTCAGGTGCGCCTGCTCGGCCTCTTCATCATGGGCCTCGGTATCGCCAACCTCTATCCGTTGATATGCTCGATAGCCATCGGCCTGATGCCCGGCCGTCCGGAAGTGGCCAGTGCGCGGCTCTCGCTCGGCGTCGGGCTCGCTCTCATCAGCGTCCCGCTCCTGCTCGGGTGGGTCGCCGACCGGCTGACCGTCTGGCAGGCCTACGCCATCGTGGCACTCTTCGTGGGGCTGTTGTTCGTGACGCTTCTGGTCGCCGTCAGGGGCTCGTTCAAGTCCGATGACTCGGCGCACGTGATCTTCCCCGACGACGCGAGCCCAATGTGCACGCCTACCCCCGGACTGGTTCCATGCAGCAGCGAACCCGAATCCGGATTACCGGTAAAAACGGGGTTCACGATCCAGCATTAAGGCGCCGGTAACCCCGTTATCCGATGAAGAAGTCTCCCTTTCTCCTCGCCCTAGCCTTGCTTTGCATGAATACAACGGCCCCTTCCCTCGCCCAGGACACCGACGACCCTTACCTCTGGCTTGAAGACGTCGAGGGCGAGAAGGCGCTCGAATGGGTCGAATCCCGAAACAAGGCCACGCTCGACAGGCTCGACGCAAAAACCTACGACGAGCTATATGCTCGCAACCTCGAGATTCTCAACTCGGACGAACGGATCGCCTATCCTTCCATCCAAGGTGACTACCTCTACAACTTCTGGCAGGACGACGAGCACAAACGGGGTATCCTCCGCCGGACGACCATCGAGTCGTACCTGACCGACAATCCCGAATGGGAGGTCGTGCTCGACATAGACCGCCTGGCCGCTGATGAAGGGGTCAATTGGGCCTACGGGGGCTCCAGCTGCCTGCCGCCCGAGTATACCTCGTGCCTGATCCACCTTTCCCGGGGCGGCGCCGACGCCGCCGAGATCCGCGAGTTCGACATGAACACCCGCAGCTTCGTAAAGGGTGGCTTCTTCCTCCCCGAAGCCAAAAGCAGCGCCGCATGGGTCGACGCCAACACGCTGCTCGTCTCGACAGACGAAGGTGAAGGGTCGCTCACGACCTCGGGCTACCCCCGCATCGTCAGGCTGTGGAAGCGGGGCACGCCCCTCGACAGCGCGGACCTCGTGTACGAGGCGCAGCCGTCGGACATGGGTGTGTGGGCGTATTCCACCTACAACGATGGCCGCCTCGTCTCGCTCATCGCGCACCGGATCAACTTTTATGAAGGATCCTACCACATCTTCAACGACGGGAAGCTCTCCACTCTCGACCTGCCTCTCGACGCCGACCCCACCCTGCTCGGCGACCGGCTCGTCGTTTATCTCCGTTCCGATTGGAACGTCGGCGATGCGACCTATCCGCAGGGCTCGCTCATCGCCACGGGCCTGGAGGATTTTATCTCCGGTAATCGATCGTTCGAGGTCGTCGTGGCTCCCTCCGAGCGTCAGACCATCGAAGGCTTCTATACGACGAAGGATTACCTGCTCGTCAGCATGCTAGATAACGTCCGCGGCGCTCTTTATCGGTACCGGAACGAGGACGGCCGGTGGACCGGCGAGCGCATTCCCGCACCCGACTTTGGCAACCTGAGCGTCACGAGCACCTCAGAAGGCTCGAACAGCTTCTTCTTCACCTACAGCAGTTTCGTTCAGCCAACCACCCTTTACCTGGCAGACGAGAGCGGTGCAGTGGTTCCCGTCAAACATCTTCCTGCCCTTTTCGACGCTGCCGGCCTGGCCGTCGAGCAATTCGAAGCGACCTCCGCCGACGGGACGAAGATTCCGTATTTCGTCGTGCACCGCGAGGGAGACACGCTGGATGGCAGCAACCCGGCCCTCCTGTACGGATACGGTGGTTTCCAGATTTCGATGACACCTTCGTACAGCCCCATCGTCGGCAAAGACTGGCTCGAGCGCGGCGGGGTGTACGTCGTCGCCAACATCCGCGGCGGGGGTGAGTTTGGTCCCGCCTGGCACCGTGCCGCCCTGAAGGAGAACCGGCAGCGCGCCTTCGACGACTTCATCGCCGTTGCCGAAGATTTGATCGCCCGGAAGATCACCTCACCCGAACATTTAGGCATCATCGGAGGAAGCAACGGCGGGCTGCTCGTCGGCGTCGCTCTCACGCAACGCCCCGACCTGTTCGGCGCGGTCGTTTCCACGGTTCCGCTCCTCGACATGCGGCGGTACAACAAGCTGCTTGCGGGCGCGAGCTGGATGGCCGAGTACGGTAACCCCGACGTCCCCGAAGAGTGGGCGTACATCAGCCGGTATTCCCCGTATCAGAACGTTTCCAAGGACCGCAAGTACCCGCCGGTACTCTTCTCGACGACCACCCGCGACGACCGCGTCCATCCCGGCCACGCCCGGAAGATGGCGGCGAAGATGGAAGAGATGGGCCATCCGGTTTTTTACTACGAGAACACTGAAGGCGGGCACGGCACGGGTACGACGGCCGAACAGCAGGCGCGCATGTGGGCCGTCATTTACACGTTCCTCCTGCAACAGTTAGGCTGATCGCGCGGCACAGTCAGGTGACTACATTGAGCCACCCGCCGTCCACGTAATACGTCGAGCCCGTGCAGTAGCTCGCACGCGGCGAGCACAGGAAGGCGATGAAGTCCGCCAGCTCCTCGGGCGTCCCGAACCGCCCGATCGGAGCCTTTTCCCTTGCGATGCGCTCGAGGAAAACCTCCGGCGTTACGCCTTCGAGCGGCGCCTGGACGTCGGCGTAGTCCGTCCAGCCACGGGTGAGGATGAGGCCGGGATTGATGCAATTCACCCGGATGCCGTCTTTTGCGAGCTCGTTGGCCAGGCACTTCGAAAACATTGCCAGCGCCGCCTTCGTCACGTTGTAGATGGGCTCGTGCGGGAGCGGCTGCCTCGCACAGATCGAGGCGTTGTGGACGATCGCACCGCCGCCCCGCCGACGCATACCCGGCACGAATCCCCGCGCCAGGCGCACCGCCGCCATCACGTGCAGGTCCCAGAAATACTGCCACTTCTCGTCCGGAGCGTCGAGGATCGTTTCCTCCGTTCCCTCTCCGGCGTTGCTGATCAGGATGTCCGCGCTCCCGAATGTGCTCTCCACCTCGTCGACGAGTCGCGCAAGGTCATCAGGACGGGTGACGTCCGCCGCCACGCCTCGCACTTCCACGCCGAACTCCGCGCTGATCTCCCGCGCACGCGCCTGGACCATCTCGCGATCCCGTGCGCACAGCACCACCCGCACGCCCTCACGCGCCAGCGCACGCGCCGTCGCAAGCCCGATGCCGGTGCTTCCTCCCGTTACGACCGCCGTTTTTCCGGACAAACCCAGATCCATACGTTTCAAAAGCTGATGAAAATGCCCTGTGCCAGTGCTTGAAAGGTAGCGCGGGTGCACTTCACGTCAAAACTCTGTCGGAGGAAGCCGGGCATTATCCGGTTCTTGGATTTATCTTTTCAGGCGTTTGCCCGTCCACCGTTGACTCTTATTTGCAAACCGATGCTGACCCGACTTCTTTCCGCCCGCCTGATCCTGCTTCTGTCGTTCCTGACGTTTGCCCTTCCGGCGCCCGCACAACCGCTCGAAGACCTTGATTCATTCGTGGGAGAGGTCCTCGACGCCTTCGAGGTGCCCGGCGTTTCGATTGCCGTGGTCAAGGACGGTGACGTCGTGCTCACGAAGGGTTATGGCCTCCGGTCGATGGAAACTCGTGAGCCAGTGACCGCCGAAACGCTCTTTGGCATCGCCTCGAACTCGAAGGCCTTCACGGCTACCGCGCTCGGCATCCTCGTCGAGCAGGGCAAGCTCGCATGGGACAAGCCGGTCGTCGACTACGTGCCCTGGTTCCGCCTCTCTGATCCCTACGCGACGGCCAACCTGACCGTACGCGACCTGATGGTGCACCGCAGCGGTATGAGCCTCGGCGCGGGTGACCTGCTCTGGTGGCCCGAGACCGACTTCGAATCAGGCGAGATCGTCCGCCGCCTGCGTCATCTCCCCCTCGCCACGAGCTTCCGGAATAGCACCGACTACGACAACGTGCTCTTCATCACTGCCGGCGAGCTCATCAAAGAGGTGACCGGAAAGACGTGGGAGGAGTTCGTGGCCGAGCATATCCTCACGCCCGTCGGGATGCGCGGGACGAAGATCGGCCCTCACGCTGCGTTCGAGGTTGAGGATCACGCCACGCCTCACGCTCCCGTCGACGGCGTCGTCCGGCCCGTCCCGCCCTACATGGGCGAAAACGCAAACGCGGCAGCCGGTTTGTACTCGAATGCCGTAGACATGGCGCGGTGGCTCGTCGTTCAGCTCGACTCCGGCCGTACCCGCCCTGCCGACCGCATCTTTACGCCCGAAACCACCCGGCAGCTCTGGGGGCTCGTCAATCCTATCCCCATCCGGCCTTTCCCGCCCGAGCTGAAAGTGCTCGAGCCGAACTTCAACGGTTACGCGCTCGGTTTCGTCGTGAAGGACTATCGCGGCCACAAGGTCGTTACCCACACCGGAGGGCTCCCCGGTTTCGTTTCCCAGGTCACCATGATTCCGGACGTGAAGCTCGGCATCGCCGTGCTCACGAACCAGGAGTCCGGCGCCGCTTTCACGGTACTCACCCAGCACATCCTCGATGCCTACATGGGCTACTCGGACGTCGACTGGCTCCGTGTTTACCACGGGCGTGTGCAGGCGAGCCAGGAACGGATCGCGGCGATCGAGGCCGAAATCGCCGCCCGGCGCGACAGCACCGCTTCGCCTTCCCTTCCACTCGCACGTTACGTCGGCACCTATCGTGACCCCTGGTACGGCGACGTGGTCGTCACGCAGGCAGGCGAGGGGCTAGAAATTCGCTTCGAGCACACGCCCTGGCTCGTGGGAACCCTGTCACACTGGCAGCACGACACCTTCATCGCGCGCTGGTACGACCGCGCCGTCCGCGCCGACGCCTTCGTGACTTTCTCCCTAAACCCCGAAGGCCGCATCGTCTCCGTCCGGATGGAAGCCGTATCGCCCGCCACCGACTTCAGCTTCGACTTCCACGATCTCGACCTCAAGCCGGTCGATTGAAACGCTGCCGGTTGGCGAAGACCTTTTGAGTTCACACGATTTCTTTGATCCGTCCTACTAATCAATCACTTGAACACGTAGATTCCGGAGGGGCGATGAAGGGCGGGGGTGCATTTTCGGTCGCCATAACACAAGCAAAAAGAGCGTTTCTCCATGGTTAACGTCGAGTCATACGCAGTAGCGGTATTCATGCTGTTCATCACCATGA
>CBINFS010000068.1:0-15020 GCA_966250015.1 uncultured bacterium
CAAGGGCGCGCACAGCACTTCACGACCATCAGAACCAGCCAGAAAAGCCGCACTTTGGGAAGATTCCTCACTTTGTTCGGAATGACATGGTTTGAGGTGTTCCGCAAATCCCCCACTTTGTCATCCTGAGGAACGCAGTGACGAAGGATCTTTATGAAACGCGGCTATTGTGAACGGTAGTGCGGGTAGGTCCAGCAACAGGGATCCGTTTGAACCAACCAGTAACGCCGCACTTTGGGAAGATTCCTCGCTGTCGCTCGGAATGACAAGGAGAGAGGCAACGGCAACCATTCGGGCCTACTGCTACCGCCAGCGCCCCACTCTGTCATCCCGAATCCCGCACAGCGGGTGAGGGATCTTTATGAAACGCGGCTTTCAAGAATGCCAGTCCGGATGCGCGCAGCACGTAGAAACCCTCGTAGCCAACCAGAATGGCCTCACCTCGGGATGATCCCTCCTCACACGTCTGTCGGGATGACGGTATTAGAAGCGGGTGCGCGTGGAGTAACCCGGGTAAAATGTCGTATCACTCTCACGGTACCACCGGCTGCGTCCAGGCGGTCTCGTATTCCCCATCGGGTTCGTTGTCCTTCAGACGCGACGAGACGATCTTGGCTCGGACGTACAGCTCGTCGCCAGTGAAAGTGTACGACGGCGACGTGCCTTCGACCTCTGCGAGGACTTCACCAATCTCGTCGCTGTAGAGGCGCGTCACGGCAGCCTGGTCGGTGCCGCCGGCGATTTCCTGCGGCGGCGTGTACCCGCGCCGGGTGCCGATGAACAGCGTTCTGTAGGTGACGCCTTCTTTCGGGCGAATCTGAACGGTCAGCGTCTGGTCCTGACGAGAGACGTCCTCCAGCTCGACGCCGGTCGCCGCGTAGAAATCGCCCGCTTCAAGCGCTTCGATGAGCGCTTCGGGCGTGAGCGCCGAAGCACGGACCATCACCCAACCGCGGCCGGGATTCGCGAGGTTTGGGCGGGTCTCGTGATAGTTGTGGGCGTCGTCGGTGGCGAGGCCGTAGAGGATCTCGCCGCCGCGTGCCAGGCGCTCGGTCAGGACGATGTCCCACAGACGGTCCATCCCCGGGCGCTGGTCGTCGCCGAGATTATGGACGAGCGGGTGGCCGTTGTAGACCTCGAAGAAGCGCTCGCCCTCGACGGCGATCAGGTCCTCGGCGGTGAGCGCCCACATAAAGTTGGGGTGGTTGATGTGCGGGAACATCGGCCGGCCGGTGCGCTCGCGCTGCTCGAGGACGGCGTCGATGTTGTTCTGGAGCACCTCCTGCACGCTGCCGCCGCCCTGCGGATCGATCAGCTCGGCAACGTTCGTCGCATTGACGTGGATCGGCTTGTCTTCGAAGTGGTCCGATATCTCCTCGCTGCTGATGATAAGGAAGCGGCCGGGATCCTCGAAGAGCGTCCGGTACTCTTCGAGCGTCTTCAGACGGACGCGGAGCGTCTCGCCGGAGGCTTCGGAGTCGACCCAGGCGTCGCCGTATTCTGCGAGGTACTTCTGGTACGCTTCGAAACGCGGGGTGCCCTGAATGACGTCGATCCACTTGTCGCCCACGGCGAGGACGTTGTGGTCCGAGAGGGCGATGAAGTCGTACCCATGCCCCTTGTACCATCCGACGATCGACTCGGGGAAGTCGTCGCCGTCGCTCCAGAGCGAGTGGGTGTGCAGGTTGCCCCGGTACCAGCGCGGGCTCTCGTCGTTCGAGGCCGTCGTGCCGGAAGGCTGACACGCACCGACGGCCAGCGCGACCAGCACCGCCGCGAGGATGATCCGTCTCATGTTGCTCCCATCTGTGATTGAAAGTCCGTTTTGCCTCACAGGATACTCCGGGAGCGTGACGGTTTCAAGAGGGCGGCATTCATTCGTACTTGCCTTCGAGCCATCCGCCGGTGAAGCCGGCGCGACAGAGGCCGGTGACGATGTAGGGGCTCTCGCGCATCTTCTCCCAGATCATCCCGGTGCGGTAGTTCTCGATCATGCAGATGATGGGTCCCTGGTCGATCCCCAGGTAATCGACGTCGAACCACCCCTTGCCCGGCACGACGGACCCCTTCAGGTTAGGAACGTCGGTGAAGGTGAAGGTCGGGTTGAAGGCGTCGCGGAAGCCGTACTCACCGTAGAGGTCGTCGCCGTAGCGCTCGCGCATGGCCTTGAGGGCGGGGATCGTCACCTCTGGAGCGAAGGGAACGGACCCGCCCACCGCGGTCGGGGCGATGGTGCCGTCGTCGCGGATGTCGCCCGCGCTCGCCCCTCTGGCCCAGTAGGTGTGGAACCTCCGCATCTCGCCGTCGACCTGCCGCTCGACGCCCGCGGGGCCATCGCTGGCGGTGAGGCCCCATATATCCTCACCGTAATCCTTCCACCGCTGCGGGTTGTCAATGGCATAAGCGCGTTGCGAAAGTACGGCCCGGCGTGAGTTCTCGAAGTAGTCGATACCTTTCTCGCGCATGTAGGCGTCCTGAATGCCGCGGAAGTCGATCCACAGGTGCGCGTACTGGTGGCCGAAGAGTGGACTGAAGTTGACGTGCGGCTGGTCGTAGAACGTGGCCCATTTGTAGGTGGACGTGAACGCCTCCCACGCCGCAGGATCGACGGGATGCGTCGGCGACGCCAGGCCAAGCACGTAGAGGAACATCGCCTCGTCGTAACCTTCGTACCGAGCCTCACCGTACTCACGCTCGGGGTACCATGCCATCGTGATCAGCGGCGAGCCGACGTTGAACTTGTCCCACTCGGCGCGCAGGTAAAGCGAGTCCGCGAGGGCGCGGATCTCGGCTTCCACCGGGTTGTCGGCGTCGAAGTACTGTTGGGCGAAGAGCGCCCCCATCAGAAGAAGGGCGGTGTCGATGGTGGAGAGCTCGACGTCCCGGTAGCGCTCACCGGTTTGCATGTCGAGGAAGTGGTAAAAGAAGCCCCTGTGGCCCGCTTTACCGGTGGGCTCGGGTCCCTGCGGAGCGTTCCAGAAGAACCGAAGCGTCGTGAGCGTGCGCGCAGCCGCCTCCTCGCGCGTGACGTAACCGCGCTCGACGCCGACGCCGTACGCCGTCAGGCCGAATCCGACCGCCGCGATGCTCGAAAACGACTCGGTCGGCCAGCGATCCGGCACGAGGCCGTTCTCCGGGTTTGTCGTCTCCCAGAACCAGCGGAAGGTGCGCTCCTGGACGTCGTCGAGGAAGGCCTCATCGCTCAGCTCTTCGGCCGGGCTCCCGTCGTCCCCCTCCGTGACGGTCGGGGCGCAACCGCCCGACGCGAACAAGCCGGCGCAAACAAACAGCAGACATGCAATCGGTTTCATCACGCTTCCTCCCTACTGGTTTTTTTGGCGGCGGTCAGTCCTGAAGCCGCTCGTTCGCCTGGAAGTATGGGGGCACCTTGAGCGGGATCTGCATGCCGCCGGTCGATTGCAGCAGCTCCCACAGCCTGTCGCGCCGCGCGCGAATCTCCTGCTGAAGCGCCGGGACGTCGATCAGGTTGACGCGTTCCCGGGGGTCAGCCTGGAGGTCGTAGAACTCCATTCGGTCCCAGATGCCGTGGTAATAGATGTACTTGTACCGGTCGTCGCGCAGGGCAAACACGGTGGGCGTGTGGGGAAAGGCGTGCTCCCAGTAGTACTCGTAGAGCAGCTCGCTATCCCAGGTGTCGGGCGGGTCAGTGAAGAGGGAGAGGATCGAGCGGCCGTCGATCACGTGGTCGCCGGGCATCGACGCACGGGCGATCTCAAGAAAAGTGGGGGCAAGGTCGATGTTGCGCACGAGCTGCGAGATCTTCGTCCCCGGTGCAATGAACCCGGGTGCCCACGCGAGCATCGGCACACGGATCGACTCCTCGTACGCCTGCCGCTTGTCTATCAACCCGTGCTCGCCCATCATGAACCCGTTGTCGCCCATGTAAATGACCAGCGTATTCCGGGCGAGACCGGTCGAGTCGAGGTAGCTCAGGATGCGCCCGATGCCTTCGTCCACGGCGAGCAGCGTCTCGAGGTATCGCCGATAAAACGTGTCGAAGTCGAACTGGCCGTGGTACGCGTAATCCACCCCATGCCAGCCGTATCGCTGGGCGCGCACCCAGTCCGGCTTGCCCCGGTAGTTCGACTCGGTGTTCGCCATCGTCGGGGGGTACGGGATCGGTTTGTCTGCGTACACGCCCCGGTGGCGCGGCGCGGGCTCGAACTCGGCGTGGACGGCCTTGTGCGAAAGGTAGACGAAGAACGGCTCGTCGCCGCTCTGCCGGCGGTGGTTCTCGAGCCATTCGAGCGTCATGTCGGTTAGGAGGTCGGTGATGTAGCCCTCGTGCCGGCCGCGCTCGCCGTTGACGTTGAGCATGGGGTTGTAGTAGACGCCCTGCCCTTCGAAGCTGACCCAATGGTCGAACCCCGGCTGCGGGCTGTCGTCGTCCTCACCCATGTGCCACTTGCCGAAGTAGGCGGTGCGATAGCCTGCGTCTTGAAGCGCCTGAGGGAAGAAGCGCGTACCCGGCGGGATCGGGCTCGTGTTGTCGACGATCTGGTGGCGGTGGGCGTACTGTCCTGTCAGGATCGATGCGCGGCTCGGCGAGCAGAGCGACGTGGTGACGAAGGCGTTTACGATGTGCGCCCCCTCGGCCGCCATGCGGTCGAGCGAGGGCGTCTCGAGCCAGTCCGGCGCCCCCTCCATGAACCCCATGAAGTCGTACCGGTGGTCGTCGCTGAGGATGAAGATCACGTTCTGCGGCACGTCCTGCGCCCCCGCACTCCCCGCCATCGCCACCCCCAACACCACCATTGCGAGTTTTGTCAGGAGATTCATGGGTCTGTTATTCGGTTTTATTGACGTTTCAGAGTTACCGCTTCGTCCTTAGCCATTTTATCTTACGTAGCCGTCGAATGGATTTACTACGTCAGTCGCTCCGCTCTTTTCGGCTCAAATCCGGAACGACATTTTAAATAAGGTATTATGCTGATAAATAGCAGCTCTTTTGTATCACAAATACCTTAACCAATCACGTCATCCCGGCCTCCGAGCCGGGTTCCATACAACGGTTCTGCCAGGCAGTACGAATCTGCCTCACGCGGCCGTCGATTGGATTCCGGATCAAGACCGGAATGACGTTTTTATTAAGGGATTAGGCAATAAATAACTCTTGCTATCGAGTCACAAATACCTCTGTAAAAACGTAATTCCTCACTCCTCCACCCGCATCGTCTCACCGGTCACCTCGAAGCGGACGGACTGAACGTCGCGGGAGCTGGAGCCGACGTAGACAGTGAACCAGCCGGGTTCGACGATCCAGCCGCCGTCGGGACCCCAGAACTTGAGGTCGTTGGGGCCAAGCGTGAAGGTGACGGTGCGCGTTTCGCCGGGGGCGAGCGTGATGCGCTCAAAGGCCTTCAGCTCCATGAGCGGGCGCGTCATCGACGCCACCTCGTCGCGGACGTACGCCTGCACCACCTCGACGCCGGGACGGTCACTCGTATTCGTCACATCGACGCTCACCTCAACCGTTCCACCCTGCGCCACCGACGTCGCGGAAAGGTGGGGCTCGCTGTAAGTGAACCTCGAGTAGCTCAGGCCGTGGCCGAAGGGATAGAGCGCCTCGACGGGCACGTCGACGTAACGCGAGACGTACTTGTCGTGGGCGCCGGGGGCGTCGTGCGGCCGGCCGGTTGGACGGCGATTGTAGTACATCGGCTCCTGGCCCGTGACGTACGGGAACGAGACCGGCAGCTTGCCGGAAGGGTTGTAGTCGCCAAAGAGCACGTCGGCGACGGCAGGCCCCATCTCGTTGCCGAGGTGCCAGGTTTCGAGGATCGCCGGGGCGATCTCGTCGAGCTCTCCGAGGGCAAGGGGGCGGCCGTTGGTCAAAACCACGGCAACCGGCTTGTCCCCAGCCGCCTCGATCACGCGACGGGCAAGCTCGAGCTGCGCTCCGGGCAGATCGATTTCGGCGCGGCTGGCCGCCTCACCAGTTAGCTCCCGGTGCTCCCCGAGCACGAGCACGACGGCGTCGGCCTCCGTGGCGAGCCGGACAGCCTCGTCGTGGCCCGACGTGTCCTCGCTGAGCATGGCTGCCACAACCTCGTGGAAGCCGCCGCGCGCCTCGGGATAACCGGGCGCGTACGTCACCTCGGCGTTCGGCAGCGCCTCGCGAATGGCGGGCAGGATCGGGATGGTCTCCTCGGGACGTCCGATTGCGGCCCAGGAGCCTAAAGCCGAGACGGAATCCGCCGCCAGGGCGCCGATGACCGCCACCCTGCCGAGGTCCTTCGAGAGCGGCAGCACGTTCCCTTCGTTCTTCAGAAGCACGATCGACTGCCGGGCCATTTCGCGGGCAAACGCCACGTGCTCCGGCGCCCGGATCACGGCAGCCTCCTTCTCAGGGCTCCCGTACCGGTACGGATCGTCGAACAGCCCGGCGCGGTACTTGTATCGGAGCACGCGCCTGACGGCTTCGTCCACCACCTCCATCGGCAGCACGCCCGACTCGACCAGCGGCGGCAGGTTCCGTATGTAGATACCGTCGACCATGCTCATATCGACGCCGGCGGTCAGGGCGAGGCGGCCGGCATCGGCGCTGTCGGCGGCCACACCGTGATGAAGCAGCTCCCATACGGCCGTGTAATCGGCCACGACGAAGCCGTCGAAGCCCCACTCCCCTCTCAGCAGATCGGTCATGAGCCAGTGATTGGCCGTCGACGGCACACCGCCGATCTCGTTGAAGGACGACATCAGGGTCGCCACGCCGGCGTCGACGGCGGCCTTGAACGGCGGCAGGTACGTCTCGCGCATCGTGCGGTCGTTGGCTTCGACGATGTTGTAGTCGCGACCGGCCTCCGCCCCGCCGTAGGCGGCGAAGTGCTTGGCCGTGGCGAGGATGGTCGTGTCGGCGCTGAGATCCGTCCCCTGGAAGCCGCGGACACGCGCGATGGCCATCACGCTGCCCAGGTAAGGATCCTCACCGCTTCCCTCGACGATGCGCCCCCAACGGGCGTCACGCGCGACGTCGACCATCGGCGCAAACGTCCAGTGCAGGCCCGATGCCGCCGCCTCCCGGGCAGCAATACGCGCGGCGTGCTCGACGGCCTCCGGATTCCACGACGCCGCCTCGGCCAGCGGCACCGGGAAGATCGTCCGGAGCCCGTGAATGACGTCGTGCCCGAAGATCAACGGAATGCCCAGTCGCGACTCCTCGACGGCGATCCGTTGAATGCGGTGCGTCGCCTCGGCGCCGACGACGTTGAGGAACGACCCGACCGCCCCGGCCCGGATCGCCTCCTCTCCTGCCTGCTGCACGGTGGGACCGGTGACGTCGACGTAGCCGGTGTACTGCGTGAGCTGGCCCAGCTTCTCCTCCACCGTCATCTGGGCGAGGAGCGAATCGATGAACGCCTCTTCTGAACGTCCCTGAGCCGCCGCAAGCTGCACGGCGACGAATAGAATACAGAACGCGACAGGCGCAGTTCGCGCCGCCCGTCCGGCAAACTTTCCGAGTTGTACCATGGCTATTCGTTTTACTGATCGTGGGACCGCCCGCGGTTCAGGCCTTTCCGTGGGCGGTTTACTCCGGGCGCTGCATCACTTGCCCTTTACGGGCAACTGCAGGGATCCCGGCGTCCGGCCTACGCACAATCCTCGCCTGTCCCCGCACTGCTGCGGGATATATGGGTTTAGTATTGTTTGTTCTTGTTTTTGTGTAGGTATTGCACTGCGCTTTTCTTTACCGCCTTTTTTAACACTACGTCATCCCGGCCCCCGAGCCGGGATCTATTTGTGACGCATTCTCGGGCTTACACGATTCTGCCTCGCGTGTCCGTTTCCTGGATTCCCGCTTTCGCGGGAATGACTTATTTCTATTAAGTATAAGTATATCCTGGCGCAACCATTTCACTCACCCACTCCCCTCTCTCCTTGTCATCCCGGCCCCCGAGCCGGGATCCAGGAAGTCTCGTACAATTAATACGGTTCTGCCTGGCGCAACCGCCCCATAGTTTCCGGATCAAGTCCGGAATGACGTGTTTGTTAAGGTATTAAGTAAACAATAAGCACCTCCAAATACGCCACGAATACCTCAGTAACACGTCTTCCCCACCGTTACGGACATATCGCTCTACGTACGAACCGACAGATTAACGTGAGCGAATGGAAAAAAACAATCCTTTTTGGCCCGCACGTCAGTAACCGGGGTTTTGCGTGATCAGGCCGCCGCTCAGGTCGATCTCGCTCGTCGGGATCGGGTAGCGATTGTGTTTCCCTTCGACGAAGGGAATCCCGAGCGCGTTCAGGAGCTGGGCGGCGCGGCCCTGGCGGACGATGTCGAAAAAGCGGTGCTGCTCGAGGGCCAGCTCGACACGCCGCTCGTGCCAGATGGCTTCAAGCAGGTCCTGTCCCGATGCCGTCACGTCGGGAAGCAGCGGCGCCGCCGTGATTGTCGCCTGGATGGTCTCGGTGGTCGTCGCCACGCCGTCTCCCTCACGGGTTTGCCTGACCCGCAGGATCGTAACCGGAACCTGCTCGCCGGGTGCAAGGCCCGCAGTTGCGCTGTTGTAATCGTTCAGGTTATTGATTGGCGTTCCGCCCACCGACGTGATCACGTCCATGTTTTCGGCGTATTCGACGACGGCAGGGGTTGTAAAGAACGAGATCACAGTGGACTGGAGGCCGGCGTCGGCGGCCGGGCTGTCGGGGTGGACGTACCGCGCGAAAACGCGGTTGCCGGTCGTGAGGCCTAGCCGGTCCGTCGCGATCTCGTCGGCCATCTGTTCGGGCTGGATGCCGAGCGTCGCCTGGCGCCCTTCACGACGAGCCTGGCGGACCATGTTCAGTAAGCGCCTCGCCTCGCCCTCGTTGCCGTTTCGGAAGGCCGCTTCGGCAGCGATCAGGATCACGTCGGAGTAACGGAGCCGACGGATGTTGACGCCGCTGTTCCCGCTCCCGCCCGGCGAGTCGAGCGGCGGCTGGGCTTTCTCGTTGTACCGGTTGACGGGCACCTGCTGGTTGATCCGGACGAACGCGCCCGAGCCGTCGGGGATCATCTCCCACTCGTAAAGGATTGTCGCCTGCTGACGCGGGTCGCCCGGCTCGAACGCCGCTTCGAGGTCCGTCGTCGGGACGTTGAAGCCCCACCCGAGGTTCGGCTCGCCGCGGACGCCCTGCACCTGCGCATACTGGCTCCCGGCTCCACCTTCTTCGAGGGCCACCGTCGACGCCTCAAAAACCGACTCCGGTCCGTGCTCCCCGGATTGCCGGAAGATGCCCCAGTAATCGTCCACGAGGCTGTACTCGCCCGAGTCGATTACCTGGCGTGCGTACAGCTCGGCTTCGGCATAGTCGCCCCGGAAGAGATTCACCTTTGCGAGCAGCCCGCGTGCGGCGCCCTTGGTCGCGCGCCCGACGTCCGACGCGCTGTAGGCCGACTTTTCGGGCAGCACCTCGATCGCTTCCTTGAGGTCCTGCTCGATCAGGTCGTAGATCTCCTCCTCGCTCGCACGGGGAAGCTGGTACGGGCCGTCGTCGAGCGGCTCCGTGATCAGGGGCACGCCGCCGAATGCCCGCACGAGGAAGAAGTAAAAGTAAGCCCGGAGAAACTTGTTTTCGGCGATCAGCCGGGCTTTGAGCTGTTCGTCCATCTCAACGTTGGGGATGCCGCGGATTGCCGTGTTTGCGCGGTGAACGCCCTGGAAGTAGCCTTGCCAGGTATCGTTGAACGCGATGTTGCCGGCGTCGTGCGTCATGTCGTCGAGGTCGCCGAGGAAGTCCGCGTCGGTGGGCGTGCTACCCTTGTGGGCGTCGTCGCCAGCGATGTCGGTCATGCCGATCCAGGCGAAGACGTGCACGTTCCAGTCGCGGAGCTTGGCGTAGGTCGCGTTGGTCGCCCAGAGGGCGTGGTCCTGCGTCTCGAAAAAGCTCTCCGAAGTGAGCTCGCCCAACGGCTCACTCGCCAGGAAGTCGTCACAGCCGGCCACCGAAAGCCCGGCGATGACGAGTCCGGCGAGGATCAGGGCGCCGAGTGTTAGTTTACGTGTCTTCATATTGTCATCCGTATGTGCAGGGCAGTCGCCCTGCCGGTCCTCGATACTCATTAGAACGAAGTCGTGACGCCTACCGTGATCGTTCGCGCGATCGGGTAAACCCCGGTGTCAATGCCCGTTGCGATGACCGAGGTACCCGCGATCTCAGGCGTGTAGCCGGAGTAGTCGGTGATCGTAAAGGCATTGGCGACGTTGACGTACACCCGCATGCGCGACATGCCGATCCGTCTGCTGATTTCGTACGGCAGCGAGTAGCCGAGCGCGACGTTGCGCAGCTTGAAGAAGGAGCCGTCTTCGAGGAAGCGTTCGGAGGGCAGGTAGTTGTGCCCTGCGTTGGTCACACGCGGCTCGAAGTTGCTTGTCCCCGGCCCGGTCCAGCGATCGAGGTACGACGCCTCGAAGTTGTCGAGGCCGAAGCGCTGCGTCTTTTTGCCGTTGAGCACCATGTTGCCCGTCTGGCCGGTGAAGGCTACCGACAGGTCAAAGCCCCCGTAAGCGAGGTCGAGGTTGATGCCGTAGATGAAGTCGGGTATCGGCGAGCCGAGGTAGGTCCGGTCGTCGGCGTTGACCACCCCGTCGGGCTGTCCGGTGAGCTCGCCGGTCTCGGGGTCGCGGCCGTTGATGTCGGCGTACCGGATGTCGCCCGGCACCTCGACGCCACGTTTCGGGAGGGTGGCAACCTCCTCTTCGTTCTGGAAGACGCCCGCCACCTTGTAGCCGTAGAAGGCGCCGATGGGCAAGCCGACCGCCGTTCGCGTGGTTGGCGAGAACGCGCCGAGGCCGCCGGCGAAGATCTCCTCACGCCCGCCGCCGAGCTCGAGCACCTCGTTGTCGATGGTCGACGCGACGAGGCCCAGCCGGTAGTCGAATCGGCTCACCGCGCCGCCCCAGTTGACGCTGAAGTCGAAGCCCCTGTTACGCACCTTCGCCGCGTTGACGAACGGCTGCGTGTTCACCCCTACGTAGTTCGGGATCGGGACCTGAACGAGGATGCCGTCGGTGGTGCGGGAGTACCAGTCCACCACGAACTGTAGCTGGTCGTCGAGGAGCCCGAACTCGAGGCCGATGTCCGTCTGCGTCACTTCTTCCCACTGCACACTCGGGTTGGCGAGGGCGATGAGGCTTGCGCCGAACGCGAGGTTTTCCTCGAGTCCAAACACGGCGTTCAGGTTGCCCGTCGCGATGGGAATACCCGGGTAAGACCCGATCTTGTCGTTGCCGATCTGGCCCCAGCTCGCGCGGAGCTTGAGGTTGCTGATGGCGTCGATCCCCGAAAAGAAAGGCTCCTCTGAGATACGCCAGCCGACGGCGAACGACGGAAAGTAGCCGTAGCGGTTTGCCTCACCGAAACGTGACGACCCGTCGGCGCGGAACGAAACGGTGAAGAGGTACCGGTCGAGGAAGCTGTAGTTCGTCCGGAAGAGGTACGAGAGCATGCTCCAGTCGAAGGCGGTGTTCTCGTTCGATTGCCCTTCGGCGTCACCCGCGTTCAGGTACCAGAGGGCCTTGTTTTCGCCGACGATGTTCACCCGCCTACCGCCAAGCGTTTCACTCCGGAACTCCTGCCCCGTGATCCCGACGAGGGTTTCGATCTCGTGCTCACCGAAGGTCTGGTTGTACGTAAGCGTGTTTTCCCACAGCCACGACGAGTTTTCGGTGGTCCTTACGGTGAGGGAGCTCTGCTCGGCCTGCTGAGTGGGCGAGACGAAGTAGCGGGGGACGAACGTCCGGTTGCGCGCCCTGTCGTAGTCGATGCCGAAGCTCGACCGGAAGGTGAAGTGGTCGAGGAAGCTGGCGTCGACGAACAGGTTGCCGAGCAAACGACCGCCAGAGCGCCCGTTGCGCGTGTAGAAGATCCGCGCTTCCGGGTTGCCGACCGAGCTGCGCACCGACACGTCGGTAAAGCTGCCGTCGGGATTAAAAGGCGGGAGGGTCGGGTCGGCGTGGTAGGCCGCGGTGACGAGTCCGTTGTCGGCCGAGGTGCCCGTAGTGTAGATGAACGCGAGGTTGTGGCCGAAAGAGATGGCCTCGGTCAGGTTGTAGTTGTTGTTTGCCCTGAAGGAGGCGCGCTCGAAGTCCGAGTTGCGCAAGATGCCCTCCTCGCGGGTGTAGTTGGCGCTGAAGTTGTACGAGATCCGGTCGGTGCCGCCGTAGGCCGAGAGCTGGTAGTTCTGGATGGGAGCGGTCTGGAAGACCTGGTCCTGCCAATCGGTGCCCTCTCCGAGGGCGTCCGGGTTTTCGAATGGCGGAGGATTCCCCTCGTTCTGCGCCAGCTCGTTGGCGAGCATCGCGTACTCACGGGCGTTTGCCAGCTCGATCTTGCTCATCACCTGCTGCTGGCCGTAATAGGCTTCGAAGCCGAAGATGGTGCCGGCATTCCGGACGCCCTGTCGCGTGGTGATGATGACGACGCCGTTTGCCCCGCGGCTGCCGTAAATCGCCGTCGCAGAGGCATCCTTGAGGACGTCGACCGTCTCGATGTCGCTTGGGTTGAGGAACGAGATGTCGTCGGTGAGCATGCCGTCGACGACGTAGAGAGGCGACGCGTTGTTGAGCGTGCCGACGCCACGGATGCGGACGACGGCGTCCGCGCCCGGTTCACCCGACGACGGCGTGATCTGCATCCCGGCCACCTTGCCCTGGAGTGCCTCGATCGCGGTGGGGGTCGGGATCTGGGCGATCTGGTCGCCCCTGACGCTCGATACGGACCCCGTCAGGTCGCGTCGCTCCTGCGTCCCGTAGCCAATCACCACGACCTCTTCGAGGCCGATCGCACTCTGGCCGAGCTCGAAGTTGACCGTGGTGGTTTCGCCGGGCGTTACCGTGATGCCGGTGACCTGCTGGCTGACGAACCCGATGAACGAGGCGGTCAGCGAGTAGGTGCCCGGTGATACGTTCTGGATGACGTAGTTGCCATCGATGTCGCTGCTTGCGCCCCGGGTCGTGCCGTCGATGACGACGTTGACCCCGGGCAACGGTTCACCGGTATCCGCGTCCGTAACGACACCCGCGATCTGGCCCGTCTGTGCGAAGGCTATCGTCGCGGGTAAAAGTAGAGAAAACAGGAATAGAAGCCGTTTTTTGATCATGGTGCATTCCTCCTTTCCATTCGTTAACTATCATGCACACAAGGGGTTAGGGGGGTGAGCCGGCGACGTCCTCCGCGTCGTTCGCGAGGTATCCACCGGTGGATTCTCGAATGACGAGGTGCGTGGGGAGCACCCTGTGGCGCCGGACATGGCCGCCGCAGGAGCGTATGGCGTCGTGCAGGGCGATCATGGCCTCTGCGCCAAGATCACAGATGGGTGCGTGTACGGAGCTGAGTGAAGGCGTGACGAACCGCGCTACGGGAAGGTCGTCGAAGCCGGCGACGGCTACGTCGTCGGGCACCTTGAGGCCGGTTTCAAGAAATGCGCGCATGGCCCCGATGGCCATCGAATCATTCGAGGCGAACACGGCCGTCGGCCGGACGGGCAGCTCAAGGAGCCGCAGCGCCGCTTCATAGCCGCTCGCCTCGGTGAAGTCGCCTTCGACGACGAGGCCGTCTTCGTCGAGCTTTTCAGCAGCGAGCGCGGCGCGGTAACCGGCTAGGCGTTCGCGGGCATCGATGTCGTGCGGCGGTCCGTGAATGATCGCCACTCTTTGGTGCCCGCGCCGGCAAAGGTGCCGGACCATCCGCTGCGCCCCGCCGTAATTGTCGATCCGGAAGGCGTCGAACCGGCCATCTTCGTCCGAGTGATTCAACAGCACGACTGGCACGTCGCGAAGGATGTTCTCCAGGATCGTCTCAACGTCGATGTTTTGCGCCATCACGATCAGCCCGTCTATCCGCCCCACCATAGCCGCCAGTGCGGTCTCCGCCTCATGCGGCTCGCCGTGCAGGCTTGCGACCAGCAGCTGGTAGCCGCCGCTCCGCGCCTGCCGGTCGACCCCCCGGATCACGTCCGAGTAAAACTCGCCGTAGGAATCCGGCAGCAGGAGACCGACGACGTTCGTCTTGCTCGTGCTCAGAATGCGGGCTGCGCTGTTGGGCAGGAAGCGGAGCTGGCGTACCGCCTCCTCCACCCGGCGCCGCGTCTCGACGTGCACCGGGCCTTTATGGTTTAGTACACGTGAAACGGTCGCCGTAGATACACCGGCAAGGCCGGCGACGTCTTTAATCGTGATACCCATACTACCGGCGCGACCAACTCGGACCAGACAGACCGCCACGGGAAAAGCATCTACGGCGCGGCGGCCTTCCGGCCACTCCTCAGCCTCAAATACACCCACCGGTGAATGTAATCGTTTACAATGTGCCGCGTGTTCGAACTGTTGAAGATGATGTAATCGTTAGGATACGGCCTTGTAACGCTTTGGAACGCGGCGATCCTTGCTTATCACGAGTGAGGTGGTGTCAATGATGTGACGGGAATGTGCCCGACGCTCGCAAATGTGTCATCCCGACAATCAAGTTGTGAGGGATCTTCTGGAAGTGCAGCTTTGATGGTTGTTTTTTACGGACCCCATGTGCCGTTCGTCCCCACATAGGCAATTCTGGAAAATGCGTTTCATGAAGATCCTCCGTCACTACGTTCCTCAGGATTACAGGGGTGGGGTATGGTGGTCTCCTTCAGGGTTGTCATTCCGAGCGAGAGCGAGGAATCTTCCCGAAGTGCGGCCTACCCAGCTGGATACAAGGGATCGTATGTGCTGTGCGTGCCCGGACAACCATTCTCAAAGGCTGCGTTTCACGAAGATCCCTCCCCCGCTTCGCGGGATTCGGGATGACAAAGTGGGACGCTGGCGACAGCAGTAAGCCTGGATGGTTGCCCGCACCTCTCAAAATGTCATCCTGACGAGCCTTGCGAGGAAAGATCTTCACGAAGAGCGGCCTTTCTGAATAGCAACAATGGTAGTCGAAAGCACCAAAATTGCTCCCCTGGACAGGGGAGCTGTCACGGAGTGACTGAGGGGTAGATACTTATGATTACTTCTCTTTTGCCGGGTCAAAAGAGAAGC
>CBINFS010000069.1:0-13315 GCA_966250015.1 uncultured bacterium
GGGTATGAGCGCTACTTAACCTTGTCATCCCGAATCCCGCGAAGCGGGTGAGGGAACTTTATGAAATGAGGCGTTCGAGAATGGCAGCAAGGGTACGAACAGCACCCCGCCACCGATACCCCAGCCTCTCTTCGCGTGCAAAACCTGTACGTCCGGAATCAAGCGTTGTGTCTACCGCAGCTTCTCGTTGAAGAAGTCGATCGTCCGTTGCCAGGCGAGCTTGGCGGCCTCCTCGTCGTACCGAGGTGTGGTGTCGTTGTGGAAGCCGTGGTTGACGCCGGGATAGAAATAGACGGTGAACTCCTTGTTGTGCTCCTTAAGGGCTTCTTCGTATGCCGGCCAGCCGGCATTCACCCGCTCGTCGAGCTCCGCATAGTGCAGGAGCAGCGGTGCCTGAATCTTGGGCACGTCTTCCACCGGCGGTTGCCCTCCGTAGAAAGGCACCGCCGCCTTCAGGTCAGGAATACGCACGGCCATCATGTTCGCGATCCAGCCGCCGAAGCAAAAACCGACGACCCCCACGTTTCCCGTGCAGCCCGGGTGGGCTTTCAGGTGATCGTATCCCGCTATGAAATCTTCTAGCATCTCGTCCCGGTCACGCTGCGATTGGAGCTGGCGCCCGTCGTCGTCGTTGCCGGGGTATCCTCCAAGGGGCGTCAGGGCGTCCGGCGCCAGCGCAATGAAGTTCGCCAGCCCCGCCCTGCGGCATACGTCCTCGATGTGCGGGTTGAGGCCCCGATTTTCGTGTACTACCACGATGCCGGGGAGGGGAGTCTCCGTGCCGTCGGGTCTCGAAAGCAGACCGCGAATGGTGCCTCCGCCCTTCGGCGATTCATATTCGACGTATTCCGATTCCAGCCGCGGATCGTCCGCCCTCACCTGTTGCGCCGTTGCATATTTGGGCATGAGAAAATCCAGCAACGCCCCCACGGTGAGTCCGCCTACGGCGTACTGCGAAAGCCGGTCCACGAACTCGCGCCGGCTGATTCCATTGTGGACGTAGTAGTCGTACAGGTCAAATACTTCCTGCTTTACGTCTTCCTTTCTAATCTCGCTCATCGATATCACCCCCAGGCCAGATGTTTCCTCATACGGTCCCTTCTCCACATCTGAATATGATAACCAGCGATGCCGCTGTGGACATCAGGATATGGATGAACTACACCGTCGGGCAGTGAGCCTCAGGAGCAGGGCCGGGTTTTGGAATCCCAGGCGCCACGGTATTACAAAAGTTGCACGAATCAGGCGATTGGTGGAGGTTCAGAGGCCTTACCTTTTCATCGGTTTTCGCCCGGATCTTAACGCAAACCGGTGGGTCCATGGATCTCGTCTCGAGCGTCGCCCTCGGGGTCTGCCTCAGCGCCGCCTGCGGCTTTCGCGTCTTTATCCCGCTCCTCGTCATGAGCGTGGCCGGCCTGGCGGGATACTTCACTCCCGCCGAAGAGCTGTCCTGGGTTGCCACGTGGCCGGCGCTCACCCTGTTCGGCGTCGCCACGATCGTCGAGATCCTGGGCTATTACATTCCCTGGATCGATAACGTCCTCGATTCGATCGCCACGCCCGCCGCCCTGATCGCAGGCGCCCTGGCGAGCGCATCGGTCCTGGGGGACTTCCCGCCAATTTTTCAGTGGACGCTGGCCATCGTGGCCGGGGCGGGATCGGCCGGGATCGTTCAGGCCGCGACGGTCTTCCTCAGGGGCGCCTCGTCCGCATTCACCGGAGGCTTTGGCAATTTTTCAGTCGCCACCCTCGAAGGCTTGCTTTCGTTGCTGACCGCCGTGTTTGCGTTGATCGTACCCTTGATCACTCTTTTCGCCATCGTCTTACTGGGTGTGTACGTGTGGCGATTCGTCCGACGGCGGAAGAAGGCAAGGATGGCGGGTGGATTGTAACGGACTTTAACGGCGATTCAACGACCGTCGAACCTGTCTTGCTTGCCTGGATAGGGCATCGTACAATGAACCAAGGGGCAGCGTTACGGATCGTTTTTGAGCCTGTATTCTTCAGAGGCAACGTCAGCATCACCCTCACGCGGAGTGTCCTGAGGACCTGTTCATTCTCAACAAAAGGAGGCCTACCATGTCGATCTCAAAACGCGCAGCGGCAGAATTCATTGGCACCTTCTGGCTGGTTTTTGGCGGCTGCGGAAGTGCCGTATTAGCAGCAGCCTTTCCCGATCTGGGCATCGGTTTTCTCGGCGTCGCCCTGGCCTTTGGTCTGACCGTGATGACGATGGCCTATGCCATCGGCCACATCTCCGGTTGCCACCTCAATCCGGCCGTCTCACTCGGGCTGTGGATGGGCAAGCGTTTCCCTGCGAATGAGCTACCCTGGTACGTCGTAGCCCAGGTTCTCGGTGGTGTGGTTGGCGCCCTCGTGCTCTACCTCATCGCCAGCGGACAGGCTGGGTTTAGCCTGGAAGGCGGGTTTGCCTCTAACGGCTACGGCGAGCACTCACCCGGCGGCTATTCATTGCTCTCGGCGCTGGTTGCCGAGATCGTGCTTACCGCGATGTTTCTGTTCATCATCATGGGCGCCACCGACAGCCGGGCGCCGGCGGCGCTAGCGCCGGTGGCCATCGGCCTCGGCCTCACCCTCATCCACCTGATCGGCATCCCGGTGACCAACCTTTCGGTGAATCCGGCGCGGAGCACCGCGACGGCCGTAGTTGCCGGCGGATGGGCCCTCGCACAGCTATGGTTGTTCTGGGTTGCGCCCCTCATTGGCGGCGCCCTCGGTGGATGGCTCTACTATGTGCTCGGCAAGGAAGAGAGGGTACAATACCAGACCAATCCAACCGCCTAACACCCACTTGCCTTAACTGTAACGCTGTTACTGAACGCCGTACGTCCCGGCCAGGTCGTTATCAGCCCGGCCGGGACGTTATCGTTTTTTCCCGCTGATTAACTTCTCAAGGAAACCTACAGTCCGCAAATGTGCTTGGTTGAATTTTTGAGTAGATGCCGACCGTAGGCGGGACATGTTCTCCTGCTATACCTTTAACTGACACGTCATCTCCGCGAAGACGGAGATCCAGGAAAACGTACAGCGATCCTTCACCTTTCTGCCTTGAATTACCCTTGCATGGATTTACTTTGTCAGTCGCTTTGCTCTTGTCGGCTCGGGGGCGGAATGACGTGTTTTGAGGGTATTCAGCAGAAAATCATATCCCGCCTTCGGTCTACTCCCACTCCCAAAAAATCATCTGCGCTAATCTGCGTCCATCGGCGGATTATTCTTTGTCATACTTCGCGCCTTCGCGTGAGAAAACATCTATAGCACGCGGCAGACGAACATCGCCCACCCCAGGGCGTCGCGGTCGAAGTGAAGGTGGTTATACTTGTACTCCTCGATCATTTTGATAAATTCGGCGCGGTCGGGATGATTCGGATTCTCTCGCAACCACAGCTCTGCCGCCCGCCAGTGTTTGCTCTCGTACTGATCCCAGTCGTCCAGCGATGCATCGATAAGGCCAATCAGCGTCAGACCGGCATCACGCAGCACGTCCACCGTGTCCGCAAGCGAGCGTATTTTCCCACCGGAGAAGTTGGCCGCCGATTCCGGGGGCATTTCGCTGGTCTTTGCATAGACGTCCCCTACGGCCATCACCCCTCCGGGTTTGACGAACTTTTTCAACCAGGGGATCATCTCCTCGAACGTCCCGATGGCAAACGACGCGCCTATGCACATCCCCACGTCGTAGCTCTCCGGCTCGGCGGTAAACTCGAAGGCAGGCATCCGGTGAAACGCCACCTTCCCCTTTAGCCGTACACCTCGCATTGCACTTATGCCCTCATCGATGAATGCCTGACACAGCTCCACACCGTCCGCGCTCACTTCGTATTTCACTGCGATTCGCCGAAGCAAGAATCCTTTTCCGCAGCCGACGTCGAGGATGCGCTGACCGTCTTCGATTCCGCAGTACTCGATGAGCCGGTCCAGCTTTTCGATGCTGGTCGGGTTCTGAAACGTGTGGAAGCGCTCGAGGATGGTGAAAAAGTCGAGGATGTCCATGATGGCGGTGGTCGAGTGTTTCGGGTTCGACGGCTATAGAGGCAAGTTCGACAAGGAACCCGGCTTTTGCGAGGGTTGCGCAGACTGACATGAGATGATTGTACCGCGGCTGTCTACCGTCACAACGCCGGATGTGTATCTGAGCCATTTCTACATGAACGAGGCAGGTGTCAAGGTTTTGTGAATTATTGAGCACAATCGAAACCCTAGACATTACTCTAGGCTGTTGATCCGGGCAAACAACGACAAAGTGCCATCAATTCAACCAGAATACAGGTGACGACCATGACGACAATACTTAGAAGCGAGCTAACCTGCCCCTCCTGCATCGCAAAGATTCAGAAGCAGCTCCGCCTGACCGACGGTGTGGAGAAAGCGACCGTCCACTTCAGCACCGGCCGGATCGAGGTCGAGCACGACGAGGCGCGTGCCGATGTTGCCGCCCTCATCGAAGCCGTGCGCAAGGCAGGCTACGAAGCCCGCGTTTCACCCTTCTGAACCGAAGAGGTCTGGCAGCACGCCTAACCTCACCATCTGGTATGGAACCGACATGAAGACGAATAATCTGGTTTCCCGCCGCAAGTGGCTGATGCTAATCAGCGGTTTTCTGCTGGTAGGCGGCCTGGTAGCCGAACATGCCCTGGGAATAGGCATGGTTGCCGACTTGATGCTGGTCTCCGGCGCCCTTGTCGCCGGCTCCGACATCGCTGTGCGGGCCTGGCACGCCCTCCTCGGCCGGCTCGTCAGCATCGAGCTGCTCGTCACGGTGGCGGCAGCGGGTGCGCTCGTCATTGGCGAGTACGTCGAAGCTGCAGCCGTCACGTTTCTGTTTCTCCTCGGTGCCTATCTCGAAACGCGCACGATGCGCCGAACGAGACAAGCCCTCGAAGCCTTGCTTCACACGGCTCCCGAACGCGCATTCCTCGTTAAAGGCAAGGAGATCGAAGAAGTGGATGCGCATGCGGTGCCGATCGGTTCCATCGTGCGCGTGCGAACGGGTTCACGAATTCCTGTCGACGGCGTAGTCGTCGATGGGCACTCCGCCGTCGATGAAGCAACGATTACGGGGGAAGCCCTGCCTGCGGAGAAAGGGCCTGGCGCTACGGTCTATGCCGGCACCCTCAACCGCGCCGGTGTGCTCGACGTGCGCGCAACCGGCGTCGGAGCCGGGACGGCGCTTGCCCGGATCATCCGACGCGTCGAAGAGGCGCAGGAGGCTCAGGTGCCGGTGCAGCGCTTCATCGAACGCTTCGCACGATGGTATACACCCGCCATGATGGGCCTGAGCGGCTTCACGTTCCTGGTGACCCTTGACGTACATATGGCGTTGACCCTGCTGGTGATCGCCTGTCCGGGTGCACTCGTCATCGCTACCCCCGTTGCCATCGCCGCCGGTATCGGGCAGGCCGCTCGCCGCGGCATGCTGATCAAAGGCGGCGCGCACCTGGAGACTGTCGGGCGTATCTCGGCGCTGGTGCTCGACAAAACGGGCACGATCACCGAAGGTCGGCCCCGCATAACCAACCTGCTCGCATTCGATCCGCCTGCCAGAATTGATGCCGCCTGCTCGCCTGCCGGTCGTGAGCCGTCACCCGAACAGCGGGTCCTGTGCTGGGCCGCCCTTGCTGAGGCCGACGCAGGGCACCCCCTCGGGCAACCCATTGTGTCAGAGGCACTTGCGCTCGGCAAGTTACCGGCCGACCGCCGCTCCGAGACCGCTCCGGGACGCGGCGTCCGGGCTGACTGGCAGGGGCACGAAATCGTCGTCGGTAAGGAAGACTGGATGCATACGCTGGGCATCACGGTTCCCACCGAAGCTACGCGCGCCGTCTCGAAGCTCCACGATGAGGGCAAGACGGGCGTGCTCGTTGCGGTAGACGGCGCCGTTCGAGGTGCGATCGGGATGGCCGATGCGATGTGCGACGCGGCGCCCGCCCTGATCGGCCGCTTGCCGGAGGTCGGCATCGAGCGCGTCGTGATGGCAACTGGCGATGATGCCCGGGTGGCCCGCGTGGTCGCACGACGGGCAGGCATCACCGAGGTGCACGCACGGCAGTTGCCCGAAGATAAGCTGGCCCTCATCCGTGCGCTCCAGCAGGAAGGACACGTCGTGGCCTTTGCCGGCGACGGCATAAACGACGCTCCTGCTCTTGCAGCGGCCGACGTCGGCATCGCCATGGGAGCAGGCGGCGCCGACCTGGCCGTCGAATCCGCCGACGTCGCCCTCATGCGCGACGATCTTTCCATGATCCCTGAGGCCATCCGGCTCTCCCGCAAAACGCTCCGCATAATCCGCCAGAACCTTTTCGTCGCCGTCGCGACGGTCGCCGTCTTGCTGGCGGGCGTTTTTGCCGGTAGTGTGAACATGACGGGCGGTATGCTGGTCCACCAGGGTTCATTGCTCCTGGTCGTCTTCAACAGCTTGCGCCTGTTGGCGGCCCGCATGGCGAAACCCGGCGCGGCGTCGTATCCCGCCTGTTCGAAGTGGCGTTCTACTCCAACGTACACAGCCGACTCGCGGCCGGCTCGCAGAGCGCTGCACCGGCGTCCCCTGCCGCTCCACAACGCCAACCGTTGAGCCGGTAAATGAATGTGGTGCAAAGGTAGGATCCGGACGGGTGGCCGGGCGGTTGCAAGCATCACGAGAATGTTTATCTTAACATTACACTGAGTTTACTTCCATCCCCGAGGTACGGCCTTGATCACACAGGATAGCAAACAGACCCGCCGCCGGGTCAAAGTGGACCAGCTCGCACCTTCGACGTCACCCACCCATCCACTCGAGCTGGAGCTGCGCTTTACGGAGACCTTCCAGCGCTATCAGGATGCACCCGTAGCGTTGCGCGAAGCGAAGTGCCTTCAGGTCCTTTATCCCGAAATCCTGGGCCCCATCTACGAGGAAGACCTCGTAGCCGGGCGGATCGAGCCGCGCCTCGTCGGGTTCTCGCCCGACGAATGGGGATCGTGTGCCTTTGGTTACTACCACCTGCCGAAGGCCATCCGGGAGGTGGCCGATTCATTGCCGCTCGACCCTGCCTTCCGCCGTAAGGTCGACGAGATGATTGCGTTCTGGGACGAGCACAGCACCGCCGCCAGGGTGCGCGCTGCCTATCCGCCGGAAATGGCGAAGTACCTCCCTTCTGACGACTGGATGAACACCTACGGCATTGCGTTCCCTCTCTACCGCCTGACCGGCGCCAACGTCGACTACGGGAAGCTTCTGCGTCTCGGTATCCCGGGTCTGCGCGGGGAGGTCACAGAGCGTCGTGAACGCGCGGCAGCGGAAGGGAGTCCGGTAGATCTGTTCGACGGCATGCTGATTGCCCTCGACGTGCTCGAGGACGCCTGTCGCCACTACGAAGCCGAAGCACTTCACGAGGCAGAGGCCACGAGCGATCCGCAGCGGCGTTCCGAGCTCGAAAAGCTCGCGGACACGCTGGCCAACATTCGCCGGGAGCCGCCACAGACGTTCCACGAAGCCATTCAGCTCTTCTGGCTCTATTCGATCGTGGGGGACGTCCGCAACCACGGCCGCATGGACGTCTACCTCGGCGATTTCCTCTCGCGCGATCTCGCCAACCGGGAGATCACCGAAGACGAAGCCCTGCGTCTCCTCCAATCGGTCTGGCGCCTCATGGCCGACCGGGCCACCCGCGTCCACAACCGTGTCATCATTGGCGGCAAAGGCCGGCCAAATGAGGCCGACGCCGACCGGTTTGCCCTGCTAGCCATGGAGGCCACCCGTACGGTCCTCGAAGCCGAGCCCCAGCTCTCCCTGCGCTTCTACAAAGGGCAGCATCCGGCGCTGATGCAAAAGGCGCTGGAGGTCATCGGCGAGGGCAGGACTTACCCGATACTCTACAACGACGACGTCAACTTGCCGGCCATCCAGTTTGCGTTCGGCTTCAGTCCTGAAGAGGCTGAGCAGTACGTGCCGTACGGTTGCGGCGAGTACATCCTGGAGCACCGCAGCTTCGGCACCCCGAGCGGCGTCATCAACCTGCTCAAGGCGCTCGAAGTCACGCTCCACAACGGGGTCGATCCACTAAGCGGCCGGCCCATGGGCCTGGCGCTCGGCGAACTCAAGGATTTCCACACCTTCGAGGACCTCTGGCAGGCTTACACGCGGCAGGTTGAGCACTACGTCGACCTCATGGCCCAGCAGGAGGCGATCGAGTACGAGGTAGCAGGCCGGGAAGCCGCGTACCTCTACCTGAGCATGCTCTACGACGATTGCCTGGAACTCGGCAAGGCGATTTTCTCCGGCGGCATCCGCTACCTTGGCGGGACGCTCGAAACTTACGGCAACACCAACACCGCCGACAGCCTTACCGCGATCAAGAAGCTCGTCTACGAAACCGGCAAGCTCACGCCTGACGAGCTGCTGGCTGCCCTGGACGCCGACTTTGAGGGCCACGCCCACACCCGACGCCTGCTACAGGACGCACCCAAGTACGGCAACGACGACGACCGGGCCGACGAGATGCTGCTACGCGTGCACAACCACGTGTGCAACTACACGCGCAGCCAGCGCGAACGGACCCCGCTCCACTCCTACCTCGTGGTCATCATCAACAACAGCGCCAACACCCTGATGGGGCGCTGGACCGCTGCCTCGGCCGACGGCCGACGCGCCCGCACCCCCATGAACAACGGCAACGCACCCTCCAGCGGGAATGACCGGGCGGGTGTCACCGCCATGCTCAACTCCATCGTCAAACCGTCGCCCGCGATTCACGCCGGCGCCGTACAGAACATGAAGTTCAGCCCCGAGCTCTTCACCAATCGGCGTGCCGAGCTGGAGGCCCTTCTGGATACATACTTCGACCTCGGCGGCGCGCAGGCAATGATTACCGTCGTGAGCCGCGGCGACCTGGAACGCGCCATGGAAGACCCCGAGCACTACCAGCACATTTTCGTGCGTGTCGGCGGTTTCAGTGCTCGCTTCGTCACCCTCCCGCGCGACGTGCAACGCGAAATCCTCGAGCGCACGTTGTACTGAATCACGGGGGACCACGGCTAGCTGACCTAACCCCACCACACGGATAAACCGCCGACGGTTGCATGGCGCTACGCCGCCTATGGGTATAGTTTTCGACATACAGCGTTTCGCCTTGCACGACGGGCCGGGTATCCGCACGACGGTTTTTCTGAAAGGCTGTCCGCTACGTTGCATCTGGTGCCACAACCCGGAGTCGCAACGCTTTGCACCCCAGCTGTCCTTCAATGTCGAAGCGTGCCGCCTGTGTGGGAACTGCGTGCCGGCGTGCACCCAGGGCGTCCACGAGATCATCGACGGGCGGCACGTCGTCCATTTCGACCGGTGCCTGACCTGTGGCGCCTGCGTCGAAGCCTGCGACGAGCGCGCGCTCTCGATCGTCGGCCGTGAGATGAGTGTGGACGAGGTGCTGGCCGAGGTCGAGCGCGACAGGCCGTACTACGAGCGCTCCGGGGGTGGAATCACGATCTCAGGGGGCGAACCGCTCGCGCAGTTCGATTTTGCCCTCGCCCTGCTCCGGGAGGCCAGAAACCGCGGCCTACACACCTGCCTCGACACCAGCGGCATCGCCTCTCGGTCGCGGCTCGCCGCCGTGGCGGACTACGTCGACCTTTTCCTGTTTGATTACAAAGCAACCTCGCCTGAGACGCACCGCCAGCTGACCGGTGCGTCCAACCGGCGCGTGCTCGACAACCTGGTGTACCTCTACGAGCGCGGCGCTCGAATCATTCTGCGGTGCCTGCTCGTCCCCGGCGTAAACGATTCCGAAGAGCACCTCGAAGGCATCGCCGCACTCGCCAGGCAAATGCCGGCCCTCGAAGGTATACACATCCTCCCATTTCACAACATGGGGCGCGATAAAGGCCCCCGGATCGGACGCGCAAATCCCCTGGCAGACATACCCACCGTGGGAAAAGACCAGCAGAACCAGTGGATCGCAACCCTGCACGGCCTGGGGTGCACGCGGGCCCACCTCGGATAACAGCCTGAATGCGGGTCCCGGAGCCGAGCGGGTGCTCTTTCGGATTGATTTGCTGACGCGGCGAAAATCGAGCTTGCTTTCTTCACAAAAAATACATTATCTTGATCTCCGAGGCACAATCGATTGTGCATTTTCCGCTTTTGACACGTTCTGAAGGCCTGTCGCGGGTAGTCCCGGACGGCTTTTTTCCGTTCACCCTTACCTTGGAGGAGTTTGGTTATGGAAACCAGGATGAAGCTCGTCATTACAGAGGATCAAAAGAGGCAGTATCAGGAAGATGGATATTTCATCCTGGAATCTGTGCTTGGTGAAGAGGACCTGGCGCTGGTGCGGAAAAAGTGCGACGAGCTCGTTGCCGAGCAGGAAGCCGAAATGGACCGCCTCGGCACCGACGAGCTAAACCTCAGCCGTCGCGGCAGCCGGTACTTCATCTTTAACGCGTTCAGAGATCACCCGGAGCTGGCCGATTTTGTCTTCAGCGACATCTTCGAGGAGATCTGCCGCGCTACGGTGGGCGAGAACGCCCTGCTGTTCTGGGAGCAGTTCGTCGTGAAAGGAACCAGCAAGTCGAGCCGTTCGGCTTTCTCCTGGCACCAGGACGCCGGATACGTCGACGGTCTGCCCGTTCCGCATTACGTCAACGCCTGGGTCGCCCTCGACGACGTGAACGAGGATAACGGTACGATCTACCTCCTTTCGTATTCGAAGGCCGGTACCAGAGCCCGGGTCGACCACGTCGTGGACGAAGAAACCGGCGACCGCGTGGGCTACTTCGGCGACGATCCGGGCGTCCCCGTCATCGCCCCGGCAGGGTCCATCGCTGTCTTCTCGAGCACGACGTTCCACCGCTCGGGCCCAAACGTCACGGACAAGTATCGCCGTGCCTACGCGTTGCAATTCGCCGAAGAGCCCGTACACGAAGCCGACGGCTCGATCATGGGCCTTACCGAGCAGTTCCTCGTAAACGGGAAACGCGTGCGGAAATAATCCACCGATTTTCCTCACGGCCGGGGGGTGCCCAGAATGGTAACCGGCCTTACTTTTAAGGCACGAGTGCTCGGAAGCGCTACCGTATCACACCACCCATGACGCACAAGTAGTACCGGAGGAGGATATGCTCACACGCAGTCAGCTCGAACAGACCCGGAAGCGGGCTGCCGCTATGCTGGAAAAGGTCGGCATTGCCCTGACACCTGAAGAACGCGAAAACATCGAGGTGGCCGATTTCGGGTTGGAAGATCTGGAGCGAACCGGCCTCGAGCTGGTCGTCTACGTCAACACGGACCGGTACTGTGCCAAAGAGCTCGTCCTGTTCCCAGGACAGACGTGCCCCGAACACCGTCATCCGCCCGTGTTCGGCGAACCTGGTAAACAGGAGACCTTCCGGTGCCGGTGGGGAACCGTCTACCTGTACGTGGAAGGGGAGCCAGCACGCGAAATTCGTGCGAAAATTCCCGAAGGCGACGAGGCGTACTACACCGTCTTCCACGAGATCGCGTTGCGTCCGGGAGAGCAGTACACCATCCCTCCAAACACGCTCCACTGGTTCCAGGCGGGCGAAGAAGGCGCAATCGTGTCGGAATTTTCCAGTACGAGCCGTGACGAATACGACGTGTGGACCGATCCCCGGATCCGGCGGATTCCTGAGGTCGAGGCGTAGGGTTCCGGGCCGGCGCTTGCCGGATCTTGACTCTCGCTGTGGACCCTCCTATTATTGCACAAACGTTTGATTATAACCCGGGTAGATTTTTTCTCTGCCGAATGCCTACTACACTGGCCGATATTGCCGAAAAAGCCGGCGTCTCCATCTCCACGGTGTCGCGCGTGCTCAACGGAAAGGCGGAAAAGTATCGGATCAGCCGGGTTAAGCGCGAGCTGATCCGCAACATGGCCGAAGAGTTGGGCTATCGGCCAAACTACCTGGCGCGTGGGTTGCGCCTGAGTAAGTCGAATACGCTCGGGCTCATCGCCCCCGACATCTCGAACCCGTTTTTTGCCTCCATCATCAAACGGGTTCAGAGCATCGCCTATAAAATGGGCTACAGCCTGTTCGTCTGTAACACGGACGAAAACGTCGACCTCGAAGTCGAGCAGATCAACCTGCTCTACGAGAATCGAGTCGCCGGCCTGATCGCCATGCCCGTCGGGCAGAAGTACGACCACTTCGTCGAGTGGCAGGAGCGCAAGTTACCCCTGGTCCTCCTGGACCGCTGTTTCGACGAGTTTAATGCGCACTCCGTCGTGGTCGACAACTACACCGGCGCCTACGAAGCAGTCGAGCACCTGATCTCCTACGGCCACGAGCGGATCGGTATGATCCAGGGACTCCCGGGCACCTTCACCAATAACGAAAGGTTGCGGGGCTACCGCGATGCCCTCAAGGCTCACGGCCTGCCCGTGGACGACTCTCTCATCGTTGGAAGCGACTTCCGCGAAATGAACGGGTACATCGAGACGAAGCTGCTGCTCGATCGCGAAAATCCCCCGACGGCCATCTTCGCTACGAGCGACCTGATCACCCTCGGTGTCCTGAAAGCGCTGGACGAAGAAAAGCTGTCTATCCCCCACGATATTTCGGTGCTCACGTTCGACGATTTCGACTTTGCACCGTACCTGCGTTGCCCCCTCACTGCCGTCTGGCAGCCGAAAGACATGATGGGCGAAATGGCGGTGAAGCTGCTGAGAGGGCAGCTGCAGCTCGACGGACAGGAACCCCACCGGATCCTGTTAAAGACCCACCTTCGCATCCGAGAGTCGGTCGCCAGAGTGGGCAGTAAACGTACGAAGAGCGGCAGGTAGAACCTTCGGCCTGCGTACTCTTCGAAAAAGTAGAAATATTACTGCGGCGAGTTCGCTTTTGATGGTGTATTAGTCGTATTTGTACAAACGTTTGCATTGACACCGACTTTGTTGTTTCTTAGGATCGTATCGATACGTTGAGGTGAAATCGGACTCCAGCCGTTTCTAATAGAGATTTTCGGAAGCGCTCCCAATTACGTACAACATGCCGTAACCATATGTGGCGCCCTTTGAGCAATCGATTGTACAGTTGCCCCGCAACCCTCGCCTCGGGTGTGGGATGCGCGCTTGCCGTCCTGGCAACGGCTCTGACCATCACCGCATGCAGTGAAGATTCCAACCCCGTTGCCTCGTATGAAGGCCACAGGCCCCTCCAGTTTCTTAACGTTACCCAAAGCTATACCCCCCAGATTCAATGGGTAGGGGGGCGTGTTGCCGCCGTCGGGGTCAACCGCGGCGAAAAGGCCGCCCTCGATGCGACACTTCTGTGGATCATGACGGCCGACGACAACACGATCAGC
>CBINFS010000070.1:0-12210 GCA_966250015.1 uncultured bacterium
CGTCATTCCGGCCTTCGAGCCGACACGAGCAACGCGACTGACGAAGTAAATCGATGTAAGCACACGACCTACTACAGCCATTTTTCTCTGCACTACCCATGCCTGGATCACCGCCTTCGCGGAGATGACGTATTTGGTTAGTGTATTTCGTCACTCTTGAGGTTCCGCCTTCGGTCTATCCCTCCCTAAAAATCATCAGCGGAAATCTGCGTCATCTGCGGACATATTTGTAATCCTCTCCACCCCCACCAGTCGCACCGGGCCGAGGAGGCCGGAGGGCATGGGGGGCCACGACGAGGCGTCGAAGGGGCGGTAGTTGATGTTGACGACATTGGCGTCGTAGAACTTCTTCCACGGGACACCCCGGCGGTCGAGGTCGGCAATCCGGTTGGCCGCGAGGTTGGTCACCTCCACTTCGAGCACGTTCTCGCCGTCTTGCAGGGCTTCCCCAAGCGGTATACGAAAAGGCAGGCTCCACACCGTACCGATCTCCTGCCCGTTCAGCCGTACGCGAGCGCTCTCGGCGACCGTCCCAAGGTCGAGCAGCCATTCTGCCGCCCCCTCCGGCTTCGGGAAGCGGATCTCGTAACGTGCCGTACCGGCAAACCGGGCGGCTTCCTCACTCGATTCCGTCCACGAGCCGAGCGAATCGGAGGTGAAGCCCGGCGGGAGCGTCGGACCGCCCTCGATAAACGTCACGCGCCAGGTTCCCTCTATGGAAATCACGGGGCTCGCTTCCTGATGATAGGGCCACGGATCGCCGTCGACCCGCCGGTCATTGTAGGTCCGCAGGATGCGCGACTCGCCGGGAAGAAGCTGGAGGTAGACCTCAGTTTGCCCTTCCTTATTTACGCGCATGGCAGCCATCCCGCTGCGGGCAAAGACGGCGTCGAACAGGACGGCCGATTCCGCCCGTACGCCCAGCGGCACCCAACCCTCCACGGGCTCCGGCCCAAGGTTGGCGACGAAGTAAACGTAGCCGCCATTCATCACACGCCGGGTAAACGATAGCCCGCGGTCGGCCATAGCCTCCCGGCGCGCGCCCGCACGGGCTACGAGGGCCTCAACGTCCCCGTCGACTATGAACCACCCCTTCCCTACCCTCGCCTCCCGGACCGAACCCGAGAGCTCGAACCGAATCCCATCGATGAGCGTCTGCAGCCGGGCGCGCCGCGCTTCGAGGTCGCCGAGGCCCGGCACGTCGACGGGAAGCTCGTTCTGAAAGAGCACCGTAGCGCCTGCCTCGGCCAGGGCGATCAGGCGCTCGAACGTCTCGACCGGCACGTGCTCCGTTTCGGGCACCAGGATCGTGCAGTAGCGATTGCCGCCCACGAGAAGCCCGTCTTCAACCGGCTGCACGGCGTCGAGGTACCGGTCCGAAATGTAATCGAACGTGTAGCCCCGCCGGTTCAGCAGAGAGGCGACCTCGTGGAGCTTCGTGCCTTCGAGCCACGCCCCGGCGTCGTGTACAGTGAGTAGCTGGAGAAGGCCCTCGGGGGTGTGCCAGAGGTCGTGAATCGGGAAGTAGACCAGCACGTCGTGGTCGGACCGGCCGGTCTGGAGGAAGGTCTGCACGCGGGCCACGTAGTCGTTCAGCGCCGGCAGGTCGCGCCAGAAGGGGTTCGATGGGGCGAAGTTCGTCGACGCGTAAAACAGCCACCCAGGCCACTCCTCGTCCGGGGGTGAGTACGTGACTCCGTGGTAGAAGATGTGGTTTATCCCGCCGACAAAGAGGTGGTCCACCTCGGGTTTGACCTGCGAAAGGGCGACGCGGAAGTGCTCACCGAGCCAGGTGGCGGTCTCAGACGACACCAGCTTCCTGCCCGCAACGTTCGCGGCGGACGAGGCGAACTTGAAGAGCAGGACGTTCGGCGTACCGCTGGCCCGCGGGTAGTCCGGGTCGTTCCGCAAGCCGGGGATGTCGAAGTCCGACGGTCCGAACGACTCGGTTTCGGGGATGTCGGCGGCGGCGTAGAGGTCGATCAGGTTTCCCGGCGACCCGTGCGCCTCGTTTCGGGTGATCGCGCCCCGGCGGTGCGCCCACTCTACCCACGGCTCGGCGAAGCCCTCGAGCAGCAGCTCGGCCATCGTGTGGCGGTAATCCCCCTTCACCCGCGCGACGTAATCGGGGTCACCGGAGCCGTCGAGCGCCCGGACGTGAAGCCGCAGGTCGTAGCCCCGGCGTCGCTCGAACTCGTCGAACAGGCGGCTCGTCCAGTTCGCACCGTAGACCTCGTACGAGTCGTGGTAAAACGCCCGGATGGGAATCGGAGCGGTGAGGGCCGAGTCGAACGGCTCGAGGTAGCGCTGCAGGACGTCCTTCGAGAAGTAGTCCATCACCGGACCCTCACCGCCCGGCGCTGCACGTTTCACGGCCTGCGCGGTCCAGCCCTGAAAGACCGCGACGAGCTCCCACAATCCGGGCAGGGCCTGCCAGTCGAGCCGGCCGGTGGAGTCGACCCGCGACGTGAGGTCCAGCACGTCATCCCGGTCCGAGTACGCCGTCAGGACCTGCAACGGCAGGCGATCGCCTGTGTCGGGCTGGAAGTGCTCGATGGGCTCTGCCAGCCGCTGGCCTTCTTTCAGCGTGTACCGGCTGAAAAACACTTGGGCGGCAGCCAGGTCGGGGGTGATATGCGGACCGCCGTACGGCCAGCCGGTGCCCGTCGTCACGTCGAGGCCCATGCCCAGCCGCTCGGCCTCTCTCGCCGCGTGCGAGAGGACCTCCACCCACCTCGGGCTCAGGAAGTCGATGAACTGCTCTTCGTAACCCTTCACGCCGTAGATGGGGATGACGTGCATCCCGCCGAACCCGGCGGCACGGTACTGCTCGAGAAGCCTCGTGATGTCGGCCTCGTTGACGGCGCTACCCATCCACCACCAGTACGCCCACGGGCGGTGCTCCCGATTGATCTCCGGCCAATCGGTTGCCGTCGTCTGACCTTCCCACACTGGCTGTTCGCCGTCACACCCCGCCCAGATCGGCAAAAGGAGGATCAGCACGAGGAGCGGCAACCGGAAGCACATGTTTCTGCCGTTTATTGAGACTTTACCACCCGAATACTACAAAACTCGCCCGGATTTGCAAGACCCTCTGCCTCGCTCCGAGTGGGATTGGAGCTCCGAGATCAACTGACGCATGGGGTATAGGCATTTCCCTGATGCCTAAACTCTGCTTTTTATTCAGGCTTACCCCCACCATTCCCCGATATCAAGACGCGGGGTATGATTACAGTAATTGAATGCTCCGCAACTTAAGAATCAGCTAGACCCGGTCACGCCGCCATGTCCGTTTCGGCATGCCTGCGCCCTCCTTCTCGATTCTTCTTATCGGTTGGTACGGGCAGCCCGGCGCCGCATCACGACGTGCCCGAGTCTGCGAGGCGCCCTGGCCCCACTCGCCTCGCTGGTAAATTCGTCCCAACTGCTTCGTTCGAGGTTCGACATGTATCGCTCTTCACCCACTCTCACAACCGTCAAGACGCCGAATTGCAGCCGGACCCTCCCCCGTTCCGGCCGCCTTATCATGGCATTTGTCGCGTTCCTGCTCGCCCTGGCTCTGCTGCTCCCCGTCGATGCAGCAGCCCAACAAAGTGAACCAATCAGAGCCAACCATGCTCAAGCCGCACAGTCCATCCCGCTCATCGAGCAGGACTCGCTGGCGTTGCTGGCGTTCTATCGAGCTGCATTTGGCTTCAACGGTGGCGGACCTGTCTCCACTTGGCCGTCATGGCACTCGATCGAAAATGGTCGCGTAGTCGGCATCTGGATGTTCAGGGCAGGCGCCGACGGAGTCATTCCACCTGCAATTGGAAGGCTCACTGCCTTGAAGGAGCTCACCATTATTGAAGATGATCTGGAAGGACCACTACCACCTGAAATTGGAAATCTAACGGAACTCGAGATCCTGAACATCGAACAGACCAATATCGAAGGACCCATCCCGCCTGAGATCGGAAACCTGACAAACCTGAAGGAACTTGACCTTCGAGGTAACAACCTTACTGGCCCATTACCACCTGATTTGGGCAATTTGACGCAGCTTGAAACGCTTGAGCTCCTTGAAAATAGCCTCAGTGGACCGGTCCCACCAGAGCTGGGTAACCTGTCCAACCTCTGGATTCTCGATCTTGGCTTCACCGGATTGTCAGGAAGTATTCCGTTGAGTTTTATCAATTTATCCAACCTTGAATTTTTCAATTTCGCCTTCACGAATCTTTGCCGTCCCGACATTCAGGCCTTTCACGACTGGATCGCAACCATCGATGAGCTCAATATAATCAGGGCTTTTGACGGGTCTGAAGAAGTGGATGCTGGTCCCGGACGGGTTTGCGACGCCTCAGAGCTCGACACTACCCCGCCCGAGTGCAAGCTCGTCGAGTCGGTAAAAAACAGCCACATAAAGGTCCTCGTCCAGGACCCGGAGAGCGGCCTCGAGGAAATCAAGATCGTAAAGAGCACTAACGCCACCGTCACGACCAGCGATCACTTGCCCTTTACAACGAGCCCCGTCTACGTCACCGCCACCAAGATCCAGCCGAAGAAGGCTTCGGTCCTTGAGCTCGAAGTGACCGACATGGCCGGCAACGTCACCCGCTGCGACCCGGTGCTGACCACCCTCGCGGCCGAGGTGCCCTCCACCTTCGCGCTCGAAGGCAACTACCCGAACCCGTTTAACCCGTCGACGACCATCCGCTTCCAGATCGCCGAGCCGGTGCACGTCTCGCTTACGGTCTACGACGTGATGGGCCGCACCGTGGCGAGGCTCGTCGACCAGGATATGAATGCCGGTAGCTACGCCGCCGAGTGGGACGGAAAGAGCGACGTAGGCGCCGTAGTGGCTGGAGGCATTTACTTCTACCGGATCCAGGCGGGATCGTTTGTCGAGACACGCTCGATGAGCCTGGTGAAGTAAAGGAACGATCGGATTGGTCTTACACGGCTAAAAAAAAGCAATAAGGACGCGAACACCGGCCTAAACGAACCGACCTGACTTCTCCATCCAGCAAGTGTCACCCCTCATTACACAGGTCCTATTATGAAAACCTACCTCTTGGAACGAACCGGCAAGCGGCACCGGATTGCCTTTGCCGGAATGATCCTTTTTCTTCTTTTTTTATCGATACAGGTAGATAGTGTGCGGGCACAGGCGATCCCCGTTCTTGAAGCGGACTCGCTGGCGCTCGTAGCGCTTTATAATGCAACAGATGGTCCGAACTGGAGCTATTCCTACAACTGGCTGACCGGACCGGTTGCGACCTGGTACGGTGTGACCGTTTCCGACTTGCGCGTCCGCGAACTGAATCTCCTCGGCAACAACCTGGCCGGACCACTCCCGCCCGAAATTGGCGCGCTTACTGCGTTGAAGTATTTAATACTTCAGGACAACGAGATACCCGGCCCCCTGCCGCCCGAACTGGGACAGCTCGTTGCGCTCGTAGATCTGGACCTGGAAGGTAACATCCTTACCGGACCCATACCTCCCGAACTCGGCCAACTCACCAACCTCGAGTATCTGAACTTTCAGACTGTCGATGCCTGGACACAGAAGAGCTGGAACGAACTGAGTGGCCCCATACCTCCCGAACTCGGAAGCCTGACAAACCTGAAGGAGCTATTGCTTGACTCAAATCCGCTTACTGGCCCCATCCCTTTGAGTTTTACGAATCTCAAGAATCTGGACTATTTCTCCACAGTCCTTGTCCCTGTTTGCAACCCTGAAGACCCCGACTTTCAGAATTGGGTCAACAGTGTCCGCGGGAGCAGCAGAAGTAATTGTCCCGTTGCCGATCAGGCGATCATTGTCAGCGGTAATTCCTGGCGTGTTGATACCTTGATTGACGGGGCCTGGACACATCCACGCGCAAACTTCGGCCTTTTTGCGGATGCCCCCTATCCCGGCCTCGTTCCGGAGGACCGGTTGGAGGAGATCTTCCCCTACCCCAAAGCTCTGCCCATTTGGTACAACCCCCTGGCTATCTATAATGGGTATAACGGGCCTGTGGAAGTCTTTTTCAAGAGAGTCTTTGTAGTTGAAAATCCACCAGGTGGATACGTCCGCGCGACGGCAAGTATTTACGCCGACGACGACTTCGCATTTTACGTCAACGGGACCTTCGTGCAAGAGGATACAAATAGCATCCGCGGCCCCCTGATAGAAGTCGACGTATCGCCATTCCT
The DNA here is from genome assembly GCA_966250015.1 of uncultured bacterium. Lineage (GTDB taxonomy): Bacteria > Bacteroidota > Rhodothermia > Rhodothermales > DASSAV01 > CBINFS01. The sequence continues at coordinate 6,181 of CBINFS010000070.1, forward strand.
CGTGGAAGGACTCAATGTTTTTTCCATCCGTGTAACTGACTCTTACCTGTTCGGTCCAAAGGACTCAGGTTATGAAGTGCTACTATTTTCCGCTGAGTTCGATTTGGTCGACGACACCACCGCGCCCGAGTGCGAGCTCGTCGAGGCCGTCAAAAACAGCCACATCAAGGTCCGCGTCGAGGACCCGGGCAGCGGGCTCAAAGAAGTCAAGATCCTCAAAAAGACGAACTCCACCGTCGTCACGGAAACCTTCAATACCGGCTCTACCGCCCCCGTCTTCGTCACCGCCACCAAGATCAAGCCGACGAAGACCTCCGTGCTCGAGCTCGAAGTGACCGACATGGCCGGCAACGTCACCCGGTGCGACCCGGTACTGACCACCCTCGCGGCCGAGGTGCCCTCCACCTTCGCGCTCGAAGGCAACTACCCGAACCCGTTTAACCCGTCGACGACCATCCGCTTCCACATCGCCGAACCCTCGCACGTCACCCTCACGGTTTTCGACGTGATGGGTAGGACGGTGGCGAGGCTCGTCGACCAGGAGATGCCCGCCGGGTCGTACGCGGCCGAGTGGGACGGGAAGAGTGACGCGGGCCTGATCGTGGCTGGTGGAATCTACTTCTACCGGCTCGAGGCAGGGTCGTATGTCGAGACGCGGGCGATGAGCCTGGTGAAGTAGAATTATTTGCAGCGTTTTTGATAGGTATGGCGGGCGGTTGAAAAACATCGCCCACCATTTTTATTGGGTTATCCGCGCAATCCGTTGACGCACCTTCTTACCGGTCCATTGGCTCATGTATAAAGGGAGTAACGGCCTGTGTATTCGGAACGCTGCTTCCCGTTAATAAAAGCTCACTTCATTCGGTAATGCCTGCATAAGGGATCCACGGCGGCCGGCCGGCCCACGCCGACCCTTCTTTCTGGTAGGTGGTAGCTGCCGGAGGGGTGATCGCCTGCTCCTGGTGCCGGACTATCCGGCATCAACCTCGCACACCCGCACGAACACCGGGAATCCATGTGCCCCACCGGCTCACGGTTCCTTTCCGTCTCACCCTACCATACTGCGGAGGAATTTAATGAAAACCCCCTACCACGAGGAATCCCGCCTCGCAAGCGGTGCCCTTATGCGCATGCTCGCGCTCGTACTGCTCGTCTTGCTCCTTGTCCCCACTGCTCGTGCCCAGGTGGCCGAGCAGGACTCGCTGGCGCTCGTCGCACTCTACAACGCCACCGACGGCCCGAACTGGGTTTTGAATGAGAACTGGCTTACAGGCCCGGTATCAACGTGGACTGGCATACTGATTAACTCGAACAACCGTGTTAGTTGGCTGGACTTAACGGAGAATAATCTTAGCGGGGTCATTCCACCCGAAATCGCCCAGCTAACGGAGCTGGTCCAGATCGACCTGTATGACAATAACCTGACGGGTCCCATACCCCCGGAACTGGGGCAGTTCTCCAAACTGGAAAGCCTTGACCTGTCACGTAATCAACTCACGGGCTCGATACCCCCCGAGCTGGGGCAGCTTACCGCCCTGCTGATACTTAACCTGTCGAACAACAACCTGACGGGCTCCATCCCCTCCGAACTGGGGCAGCTCTCCTTGCTGCGGCGCCTCGACCTGGCATCCAACAACCTCTCCGGTGAGATTCCTGCCGCACTGGGCAACCTGACCGAAGAGCTGGACTACATCAATCTGAGCAACAACCAGCTCACCGGGAGTATACCGGCTGAACTGGGCCAGATATCTCATTTGCAAGCACTTTTTCTGTCCGGAAATCAGATAACGGGCAGCATTCCCCCCGAACTGGGTGATCTCGGCGGCCTGGAAGCGCTCGAGCTGCAGGAAAATCAGCTCACCGGCAGCATTCCGTCCGAGCTGGGTAACCTGCCTTTTTTGTTTATTCTTGACCTGTCGTGGAACGATCTCAGCGGCCCCATTCCTTCTGAGCTTGGCGATCTGACCAGCCTGCAGATTTTGAACCTTTCAACCAATCGATTTTCGGGCAGCATCCCGCCCGAGCTGGGAAACCTCGCCAACCTGTCATTCCTTTATTTGGATGATAATCTGTTCGATGGTACCCTTCCGCCTGAGCTGGGTAATCTCATCAACTTGAGAACGCTCTTCCTTTTCTATAACGGATTTGAAGGTAGTATCCCGTTAAGCTTTACCAATCTGGCCTTTCTGTCCGATTTTCAGTATTTCGAAACATCTTTGTGCGAGCCGGATGATCCTGACTTCCGGGCCTGGCTTGAAAATATTCCCCATGTAGAGGGCACCGGAGAAACTTGTGCGTCATCCGACAATACTCCGCCCGAGTGCGAGCTCGTCGAAGCTGTCAAAAACAGCCACATCAAGGTGCGCGTGCAGGACCCGGAAAGCGGCATCAAGGAAATCAAGATCATAAAGAGCACTAACGCCACCGTCACGACCAGCGATCACTTGCCCTTTACAACGAGCCCCGTCTACGTCACCGCCACCAAGATCCAACCAAAGAAGGCGTCCGTGCTCGAGCTCGAAGTGACCGACGTCGCCGGCAACGTCACCCGGTGCGATCCTGTGCTGACGACCCTCGCCGCCGAGGTGCCCTCCACCTTCGCACTCGAAGGCAACTACCCGAACCCGTTTAACCCCTCGACGACCATCCGCTTCCAGATCGCCGAGCCGGTACACGTGACGCTCACCGTCTACGACGTGATGGGCCGCACCGTGGCAAGGCTCGTCGATCAGGAGATGGCCGCCGGGTCGTACGCGGCCGAGTGGGACGGGAAGAGTAACGCAGGACTGATCGTGGCTGGTGGAATCTACTTCTACCGGCTCGAAGCAGGCTCCTTCGTCGAGACCCGGGCGATGAGTCTCGTGAAATGACTGCCCGCAGGCTCCCTATTCCAGGAGCGTTGCTCAAAAACAATCAATACATCACGATCACCCGGCTGCCGTTGTGTCGGGTGATCGTGATGTACCCACCCTTCTCCAGGGGAGTCCAGTACCAGCCACTCGAACCGGCGCCCTCACGCTCCGCAATCGGTTGGCCTTCGAGCAGGACAGCGCTTGGGCGGTTGGGCAGGCGGACGATCTCCCGGCCCTCCGGATCAAACGTACGGTACGTGACGGCAACGTCTTCCGGATCTACCCCACGCACGGTCGGCGTGAGAAATTTGTTGATCTGCCCCGGGTACTCGACGTGTTGCACGACCGAGGTGGAAAAAAGAAGGTGCTCCTCGTTTGGCGCCAGCTCCGGCGCGGCCGCCATGGCCCTGAGATAGTGCCGGACGTAATCCCCGTAACCATCCGTTAGCCAGTTCTCGTCGCGCGGGTACCGATTCTTACCGTCCGTGTCCACCATGTAAGTAGCCCAGTTGAGCTGCCTTATGGCATGCTCTTTCCGGGACAGGTCACCGGTGAGAGCCGCGAGCAGCAGCTCGTCGGCTGCCTGCCGTGCGGTGTGGCTATTCCCGGGTGTCTGATAGACCGTCTGTTCGTTGACCACCGTCACTCCGTAATCCGCCCACTCCTCGTTTCCCAGCATACTGTAGACCCAGTCGATGATGCGTCGCACGTCGGCCTCCCACTCCGGGAAATACTCGGGATGGTTCATGATGAAACGAGCCCACGTCATGGCGTTGATCTGGGTGTCGCTCCAGCCGGGGATATCTTCGAAGAACGGACCCCACTTGTTATTCTGCATGGGATACTCTTTCATCCACGCGAGTACGGTATCGAAGGCGTGGCGGTAAGCCGTGGTGTCGCCCGTTCCGAGCTCGATCAGGTCCAGCCACAGCTCGAGGGTGCCGGACCAGTTCGTCGTGTAGTTGCTCAGCCCCGCGTCGCTCCGGTCTCCCGTGTTGCTCTTCAGTTTGCCGATTTCGCCGGTTGTGGCGTTAACCTTGAATGGAAGTGGAGAAGCGTCGGCATTTCCGGTCTGCACCTTCGCAGCGAGCGTATTTGCGATGTCGACTGCAGCGTCGAGGTAGCGCTTCTCTGTCGCATGCGGGTACCGCTCGGCACTCATCATCTTGAAGAGCTGAACCAGCTCGCGACCAAATGAACCTGCCTTGTCGGGTTGAAGGTAGCCTTCGCCGAGTACCATGTCCCCGTCGTAATAACCGGAATAAACGAGCGTGTTGTAGGGATAAGGCAGATTCGGCCATTCGGCATCAGGTGCAGAAAGGCTATGCGTCAGGTAATAATCCGCAAGGAACCGCATGTTTTCCTTCACCCGTTCATTTCCTGAATAGGCGTACAACAGCCGCCACGATGAGAGGGCCATCTGGAGCTGATCACCACCGAGACCACGCGGGTCGTTGAAATCCGGCCGCCAGACCTGATGGTTCATGTAGTAAGGAAGGCCGTTCATGTCCACCCGCATCGTGTCCCAGAAGCTCCACACGAGCTGGATGACGTGGTCGTAAGACGTGCCCGGATCGTCATCGTACCACGGCAGGATATGACCTTCCGAGTCGGTACGGATGGCATGGTAAATCAGCGTGTCCTGTCCCGCCGCCGGAAGCGCGATCAGGAGGAAGAACATGAAGAAATATCGATACATAAAGACGCGCCAATGCCTGGTGAGATCAAGGTGGTTCGGCATAGTGTAGCCGGGGCTCGATGCCGTCGGGCACATGATAAGCACTCATCAGGGAGCTATCAAACAAGCTCCTCTCGTGTCGCGCATTCACCGAAAATGTCGCGCAAACGGCAAAACGTGTCGCGAAAACAAAAAAATCTGGCGCGCAAATGGGAATACGTGTCGCGATAACGAAAACTTTCTCTCCCGGAAAGAACGATCCTCCACGAGGTCATCTCACTTCTGGTGATCGTCCTGAAAAATCTCCTCAATCGGTTTCTCGAAGAGCCGGGCGATTTTGAACGCGAGGGGGAGGCTGGGATCGTACTTCTCGGTCTCGATCGCGTTGACCGTCTGCCGGGATACCTCCAGGACCTCCGCCAGGTCGGCCTGGGTCCAGTTACGCTCTGCGCGCAGTACTTTCAGCCGGTTTTTCATTGGTACCTCTTCGTTCCAATGATTACGCTCACGAGGTAGATGAGGCCCATCAAGAGGACCACGAACCCGATCTCCGCATGGCCGGATATGAGATCGGTGGAATCCAGCATCGAGTAGCTCAGGCCGGCAACCACCCCGACCCCCAGGGCGAGTCCCATCGCCTCGAGCTGGATCTTCTGCATCATCTCGTCGATCACCTTCAGATACCGGATATTCGACCGGATCATTCCCAGTCCAAAAGCGAGGTTTATGAGTATCGCCGTAAGGGTTAGCCACCTGGCGCTCCACAAGAACTCCGGCCCGAAGGTGGCCAGTGCCGTGGTCAACACCCAGGCGCCCGTCCATCCGGCCAGGTTGAGGAGGCTGCTGTTCGTACGCGTCTTCCAGTTGCTCGCCGCTGATGCCGGCTCGTTCATTTGTCTACCTCATTTGTCATATTGTAAAGCTTGCTTTACTTTAAAGTACGCTGTGCTTGACAGTTTGTCAAGTGTGCTTTACAAATAAACTTGATGCTTTCTCAGAGTGCGGCCTCTCGGACTGGCTTGAGCGGTATGTAATGGTTATTAAATCGCTAACTGGCTTCTCAGATGGTAGCGTTTCAAAAAGATCCCTCGTCGCACGGCTCCACGGGATGATAAGTAAGAGGAGTTGCGCAGTCCCCCATTTGTCATTCCGAGCGCCAGCGAGGAATCTTCCCAAAGTGCTGCCTTTCCGGTTGACTATAAGGGTTCCTATGTGCTGTGCGCACCCGTTTGTGGCTTCTCTGATGGTTGCGTTTCACGAAGAACCCTCCCCCGCTTCGCGGGATTCGGGATGACAGAATGGGACGCTGGCGGCAGTAGAGATAAACCCTGTCGGTTGCCTGTACCTCTCAAATTGTCATCCTGACGAGCCTTGCGAGGAAGGATCTTCCCGAAGTTCGGCCTTACGGACCGACTCCAACGGTTGAGAAAGGTACAACAGGTTGCTCCCCTGGACGGGCCTGTCCCGCGCTCGACGCGGGAGGAGCTGTCGCGGAGCGAC
>CBINFS010000071.1:0-12122 GCA_966250015.1 uncultured bacterium
CCAGAAAGGCCGCACTTCGGGAAGATTCCTCCTCACAAGGTTCGTCGGAATGACATTTTTAAGGTATGAGCACCACCCAAACCTTGTCATCCTGAGGAACGAAGTGACGAAGGATCTTTGTGAAATGCAGCTTTCTGTATAGACTTTATGGGTACGCACAGCACGTAGGAACCCTTATAACCAACCAGATAGATCGCACTTCGGAAAGATCCCTCACTATCGTTCGGGATGACATTATGTGAGGTATCGGTAATCATCTGGCCTTGTCATCACCGACAATGCCCCTCATTTGTCATCCCGATCCTGCGAAGCAGGAGAGGGATCTTTATGAAACGCAACCGTCATAAATGCCGAAAGGGGTACGAACAGCACACACTTATTGATAGCGTGGTCTCTATTCGAGTGAAAAATAATCAAGTCTATACCTTCGCGTGAAAAACGGCCTCTACCGGACCACTTGCATCGGGTGCGTGGTGGTCTGGCCGTTGGCGTTGATGCGGCAATAGTAAAAGCCGGGGGAGAGGGAAGAGGCGTCGAAGTAGGTGCGGTGGACGCCGGGCTGGTGTCGCCCTTCGACGAGTACGGCCACGCGTCGGCCGAGCACGTCGAATACCTCCACCCGGGCTTCAGCCTCTTGGGGCAGCTCGTACTCGATGATCGTGTCGTCGTCGAACGGATTGGGGTAGTTGGCGACGTGCAGGCCCATCCGGTCGGGCGGTCCGGACAGGTAGTCGGTCCAGATCCGGGCGGAGAAGCCGTTTTCGACCCGTTTGATGTCCGAGATGGTCAGCTTTTCGTCGAGCGCGCTCTCGTGGAAATAAAACAGCGGCAGGCGATAGGGGGCGTAGACGTCTCCGGGCTCGTAGGCCACCCGGTAGGCGCCGCCCGGCCGGAAAGCGCGCAGCTCCTCCGACCTACCGGCACGAAATGGGACCAGCCTGTCGTACAGCCCGCTGTTCTCCATGCTCGAGAAGTAGGCGTACTCGAAACTTGGATTGCGATTGCCGCCGCACCACGAAGCGCCGGGTTGCGGGGCTTTGTACACGTACAGCCCTTCCTGAGGGAGGAACAGGTCGGCCTGGTCCCCGTCGTCGTTCAGGTAAAAGGGCGCCGAGGGGTCGTGCGGGTTTGGCGGGGCGTCCCAGAAGTTAGTCCAGAGCCGGGCTTCGACGATCACGTCGCCGCACCGGTCCTCGCCCTGTCGGATGCGGTACACCTTGCCCGAGCGAATGGCGTCCTCAAAGACGACGTCCACCGACTCGTGGTTCTCCATATCAATCGGTACGATCTCCGTCCAGCCGAGCTTGATCCGGTCGCCGGCGGACATCGTCAGGTACGCCCCGCCCATGATCCCGATGCAGTCGGAGTTGGGTGAGAAGTCGCTCGTGCAGGTGTGGTAGAAGCCGAAATGCCGGTGCCCGATCTCGTGCGCGATGATCCGGACGGCCTGCTTTCGCGTCTGGGCGTAGGTGAGCACCCCCGACCCGCTCGTCAGGTTGTCGATCACCCTCATGCCCCCCAGAACGACTGGATCGGAGGCAAACCCGTCCGATTGCGTGTTCGTGTAATCGACGAAGTCTTTCCGGACCTCGTTGTCGATGCCCAATGAGGTTATGGACGAGCCCCCGATCGACTTACCCGCGTCGTCACGGCGCAGTCGGGGCAGGGTCGTGTTCCGGTCGATCAGGATGATCAGGTCGAAGATGCCGTCGCCGCCGTTCATGTAGGAGAACGTGCCGTTTCGGTAGGTGTCGAGCGCCCTGAGGTCGAGCCCGTCCGGGTTTTCGTTCAGATAGGCCTGGATCTCGTCCGACGTCAGGATCTCGTGGGACCTTCGGGAGGCGCCGTTCTGAAATGCGCCCCGGTTTTCGTGGTACCACTCGATCGGATGTTTGGGAATGTAGACCTTCGGGTATACGTACCCGGTTATAGTGAACCGCCCGTGCGACATCTGGTGGTAAAAAGCGCTGAGCGACCCTTCGTCGAACTCTTCGGGCGACGTACCGGGAGGGGAGAGCAGCTTGTTGCCTTCGGCCCAGGCCGGCAGCAACCGGTCAGGTCCAAGGCTATGGTCTACCGGCCATTCCGTCTCCGGATCGCTCCCGAACTCGCCCGAATAGTCGGGGTCGTCGGCGTGCTGCACGAAAATGACGAACGCATTGACGACGCCGCGATTAGGGAACGCCAGCCTTGCACCGGGATGGGCAGGCTGGGCCCACACCGAGCCCACCACTCCGGCCGACAGCCGGAGCACGAGTGCCAGGAGCAATAATCGGCTGCCAAAAGAGGGCGCTGCGCTCGAAAACACGGGCTGCGTGGGGGAGGCTGAGTTGTCAAAAACAGACGGTAAGGGAATATCCTTTACGGTTGATCCTGATACAACCGGCTCTGGCTACGGTTTGCCTTTGTTTTTTCTTCACGTTGCCGCCTGTTCTGTCTTGCCGGGGATTCCCGTACGTTGTACGTGATTCATTTCAACGATAAAGGACGAGCGACACGATGAACAGACGAGATTTTGTATCGGCATCCGTGCTGGCCGGCGCAGCGCCGATGGTTGGACTGGCCTCCGGTAGCGGACAGGGTATCGACGACGGGCAGCAGTACCTCGAGTGGATCCACTACCACCAGGCGCCGGGTGAAAAACGGCAGGTGCTGGGCGATTACCTGCGCGACGTCCTGATCCCGGCATTGAACCGCATCGGGATCGGGCCCGTGGGCGTCTTCACCGTGCAGTACGGCCAGACGGCGCCCTCCCTTTACGTGCTCATTCCCCACGACACGCTCGAATCGGTCATCACGGCCGGCACGCGTCTGCTAGACGACGACACCTATCGGAAGGACGCGAGCGCCTATATGGACGTACCGATTGGCGACCCCGCCTACATCCGGATGGAAAAATCGTTGATGCTCGCCTTCAAAGACTTACCCAAGGTGGAACCCCCGGCCAAAGAAGAAGGTGTGTCGCGTCTGTACGAGCTGAGGACCTACGAGAGCCACTCGGAGAAGGCGGCGAAGAAAAAGATCGAAATGTTCAACGAAGGCGGCGAGATCGCCATTTTCCGCGAGTCGGGGATGAACCCGGTCTTTTTTGGCGAGACGCTCTTCGGCCCGAAGATGCCGAACCTGACCTACATGCTCTCGTTCAGGGACATGGCCGAGCGCGACGCAGCCTGGAGCACATTCGTAAACAGCCCGGCGTGGAAGGAGCTGAGCGCCAAAGACGAATACGCCGACACCGTATCGAACATCTCAGACGTCCTGCTACGCGCCACGCGGTATTCTCAGATTTGAATAAGAAAGTCTCACGCGAAGGCGCGAAGACGCGAAGGATGATTAAGAATAATCCGCAGATAGACGCCGATTAGCGCAGATGATTTTTTGTATTGACGAGGATAGAAGGCGGGAGGTGATAATTATACCGAACACCCCCAAAATTACGTCATCCCGACCTCCGAGCCGGGATCCATGTGAGCGTGCGCCTTAACATCCAATGTCTTAGATAAAGTAACTAATCCACCCCTCATTCACTTCGTGACAGCTCCCCTCTCCAGGGGAGCAATTTGTCTGAATCACCTTAATAGTTAGTCAGAAACGCCTCACTTCGGGAAGATTCCTCGCTCCCGCTCGGAATGACAAGTTCATTGGTTTTCACCATACCCCCAAGTTGTCATCCCGAATCCCGCGAAGCGGGTGAGGGATCTTTATGAAACGCAACCTTCGAGAATGGCAGTAAGGGTACGTACAGCAACACGTTCACTGATAGTGTAGTCCCTCTTCGCGCCTTCGCGGCTTCGCGTGAGTCTATTTTTTCGAGGTCACGACCTGTAATCCACTCTCACGTCGGGTAAACGAACGGGGCGCGGTATTCTCGGGAGAGCAGTTTGTTCGCTTCGGGGTCGTTTAGGACTTCTTCTCGTTCGCCGTCCCAGTGGACGCTTCGGCCGAGCTTGAGCGAGAGCATGCCGAGCAGGCTCATATTCGTCGAGCGGTGGCCTCGCTCGATGTCGGCAATCGGGCGGCGGCCGGTTTCGATTGCGTCAAGGAAGTCTGCCCACAGCTCACGGATGTTCTGGTCGTCGGGCTGGTGGAGCTGCGGTTCGACGTGGATTTCCTGCTCGCCGCGGCCGGTGGGGTAGAACGTCCAGCCGTCCTTCCATCCCAGGTGCAGGGTGCCCCGGGTGCCGTAGAAGTAGCAGCCGATGCTGTGTTTTTCAGCCGGATTGCCCGCGTACTGGCGGTGCTCCCAGACCGCCGTGAAGTTTTCGAACTGGAAGTTCACGACTTGCGTGTCGGGGGCGTCGGTGTTGTCGCGGCGGATGAAGCGCCCGCCGGCGGCCTGGACCGTTTTCGGATACAGCTCTTCGGTCCACATGAGGATCTGGTCCATCCAGTGGATGCCCCAGTCGCCGAGGGTGCCGTTGGCGTAGTCGAGGAAGTTGCGGAAGCCGCGCGGGTGGATGCGCCGGTTGAACGGCCGGAGCGGCGCCGGTCCGCACCACAGGTCCCAGTTGAGCCCCGGCGGCGGCTCCGAGTCCGGCGTCACTTCCCCTTCGTCACCCGGATAGTGGACAAAGGCGCGCACCATCCCGATTTTGCCCAGCTTGCCGGCCTTGAGGAACTCGATGGCGGACACGTTGTGCGGCGAAACGCGCCGGTGGAGGCCGACCTGAACGACGCGCTCGTGCTCGCGTGCCGCGCGCACCATCGCCCGGCCTTCCCGAATGGTGTGGCCGATCGGTTTCTCGACGTACACGTGCGCGCCGGCCTCGACGGCGGCAATCGTGATGAGCGGGTGCCAGTGGTCCGGCGTGCCGACGATGACGATCTCAGGCTTCTCAGTCGCCAGAAGGTCGCGGTAGTCCTCGTACGCCTTCGGCTTCTTCCCCGTCAGCGTCTCGATCTCCGCGACGGCCGGGTCGAGGTGGTTCCGGTCGACGTCGCAGAGCGCGACGACGTCGCTCCGACCGGCTTCGACGGCGGTCCTCAGGATGTTCATCCCCCACCACCCGCTGCCGACGAGCGCCGTGCGGTAGCGCTGCGCCGTACGGCGGTCCAGGATCGGAACTGCTGTAAACGCTACCCCGGCTGACGCGGTGGTCCTGATAAATTCACGACGGTTCATGGCAAACAAGCTGGACTGTATCGAGAAAAAACCTGCTGAATCCTCAAGTAACGAGCGGCGGAGCTTACGAGCAAGTATTCGGAGGAATCGAACGGATGAAAAGGTCCTACAGGCGCACCACGGCGTGGGCGATCAGATGGCGCGGAGGGGCCAGGATGGCGGGACGCTCGACGTAGTAGTACTCCAGCGCATTGTTGAGGAGCAGGACCAGCTCGAAGCGGCTCGTGCGAAGCCCCGCGCGCAGGTCGAGGACGTGGATCGGCACGAGGAGGTCGGCGTCCGGCACGAACCGGGCAAAGTCGGTGTCGACGCGTTCGGGCTTGCTCGAGAACTGGTAGTCGGCCCCGGCGAAGAGATCGTACGGCAGGCCGACGTCGACGGCGGCTTTGAAGAGGTGCGTCGACCGGAAAACGAGCGGGCGATCTTCGGTCAGATCCCGGGCGTCGAGCAGGGTGTAGGCCAGCCGACCGGTGATTCGTCCGTCCAAGCCCGCGACGTCCGCCGACGTCTCCAGGCCCCGAATTCGCGCGCGGGTGAGGTTGACGAACTGGAACCCCGCTCCAGACGACGAGGCGCCGCACTGGCCGACTACGAACTTCGGTTCGACGAGCCGCTCGTATTCGTTCCAGAAGAGGGCTCCGTCGAGGCGCAGGCTGCCGCCGTTCGGCAGCGAGAGCAGGCTCCGTGCTCCGACCTCGAACCCGGTGCTCTCCTCAGGCCGGAGCCTCAGGTTGGGCAGGATCGGCAGGAAATCCTGGTTGTTCGTGAACCGCTCAGCCAGGCTTGGCACGCGGAAGCCCTGCCCGAAGGCCAGGCGAAAGGACGTCCTGTCCGATGGCGTAAATGAGAGGCTGAGCTTCGGGCTGAACTTGCTGGCGACCTCGGTGGTGTCGATCGCGTAGGCGTCGAACCGGAGGCCGGCAATGGCGGTCCATCGCGCCGAGAGGGCTTCTTCCCATTGCAGGTAGGCGGCGCCCTCGGGCTGCCCGCGCACGACGCGCCCGTCTATGCCCGTGAGGAACTTCGACTCGACGGCGTTATCGTCGGCGGTCAGGCCTGCCACGACGACGCGGCCGGGGACGGGCGTCCAGTCGGCCTGCACCTCGCCGCCGTACCGGTAGCCTGCCGTCCGCTCCGATTTTTCTCTCAGCTTGCCTTCGTCGTCGAGCGGGTGGAATACCGCGCGGAAAACGCGCCCGCGGACGGTGTAGACGAGATTGTCCCCGATGATGCCCCGGAGTGTGGGGAGGAAGCTGATCTGGCGGGTGTGCAAGTCGTTGGTGCCGGTTATCCCCGAGCCGAAGAGGTCGATTCGCCCCGGTGTGAGGGGGTCGTCGAGGCCGTTCCAGTAGTAGAAGTTGTCCGCCTCACGGATGGTCGCACCGCCGAGGATGTCGAGCCTGGTCCCCCGGCCAAGCTGCTGGCTGATTTTGAGGTGGCCCAAAAAAGCGGACACGCCGCCGTTCTGGAGGTACCCGGCGTCGTGCCGGTAAGCGAGGTTCACCCACGTGCCGCCCTCGTCGCTCCACCGCCGTGCGTGGGTGATCGTACCGCCGCCGACCGGGCGTGGCGAGTCGGCGTCGCTCCAGGTCCTGCGCCACTCGGCGTATCGGACGGGTTCGTAAAAGCCCCCGAAGGCACGGATCGTCGTTTCGGGAGCTTGAGGATAGTCCTTCGTGATCAGGTGGATCACCCCGCCGAGGGCGCCTCCGCCGTAGAGCGCCGATCCCGGACCCTTCAGTACCTCGATCCGCTCGACCTGCGACATTGGCAGGGCCTCAAACGGGATGCCTCCCGTCTCCGGACCGAGCATGGGCACCCCGTCCACAAGCAGGAGCACGCGGCTCCCCACGTTGTACGAAAAACCCGAGGACCCCCGGACGTTCACCTGGTTGTCGGCCATCTGCACGCCGGGCACGTATCGCAGTGCCGCGTCGAGGGTTTGCAGGTTGCGCGTTTCGATCTCGCGGGGCGTGAGAATGCTGAAGCTGGCGGGCGCCCTGATGCTCGACTCCGCTCGGCGCGAGGCCGTGACGATGACCTCGGCCTGCTCGATCGTGGTTTCCTCAAGCACGAAGTCGGCCGTCACCGTGCCGCCCTCGGGTACGAATACCGTCTGTGAGGCCGTTCGGTATCCGACGGCGGTTGCCACGACCTCCTGCTCGCCCATGGGAACCGAATGGATCACGTAGGCGCCGCCGGTGTCCGTCGCCGAGCCGATCACGGTGCCCGCCACGACCACGTTGACCCCCGGCAACGGCTCGCCATCCGAGTCGCGAACCGTACCTGCGATCGTCCCGGTCTGTGCAAATGCCGGGGCGGCAACGGCAAGCAGGAGGAAAATCAATAACAATCGCTTCATGCCGGTGGCTGCTCAGGGTGGAAAGGGAGGGAGGTGGGCAAAATCGACGGTGATCCGGATGAAGGTGGTGTCGCCCGGCCTGACCTGAAAGACGCCATCGTCGTCAGTGTAAAGGCCCACGGGACGCCAGGAAAAGATGTTTGCGTCGTATTGCTGGGCGACTCCGGTGTAGACGAACGTGCCTCGTTCGACGTCGGTAATGACCACCGTGTCGCGCTCGACGAAGTACTTGAGCGATCTCGGGCTGAAGACGAGGTTGGTGAGCTGGAGGAAATCCGACGTGTCTTTAGGGACGAAGCGCATCGCCACGAGGCGCAGGTCGTGGAGGGAATCGGCAGGAGGCCACGCACCTTCGTAGGTGATCACCGCGTGGAGGGTTCCGACCGGCGGCTCATCCGGCGGAGCGAGCCCACTGTCGCAGCCCGCCGCCAGAATGGTGACGAGAAGAACGAGCAAAAACCTGCTTCCGGATGTCATTCGAAGTCCCGGTTGCCGAAATCGGCAGGAAGTGCAACTTCACGGAGTGGGGGTTCTTCGTGAATAAACGAGATAAGGGCCGTCCAAGCAAACGGCAGATGAGCCCGCAGGTTTGGAGCAGGCGCAAAACAAGCTTATATTTAAACAAATATCTTTGAAACGTGCAAGTCACCTTTCTTTTTTGCGATGCGTCATTGGGGCGAGGAGATCGTGCTTCCCGTCAATACCCGGGTTCTTAACGTTCGGAAGTGTGACTCGCCGCTCATTGCGCAGTCTGCCTTTCTTCGCGGGCCGGCGCACGCGCCGCCCGGATTCGAATCAAAAAATCAGACTGCCTGGGGATAGTGGTATTCCCCTACGTAGTCAGACCGGTTTTCCGGCCTGTAAGATTATGTTAAACAGTTAGATGCCGTTTTTTTAAGGTCGTTTATGAAGCTGTCGGATTTTGTATACGAGTACAACAAGAACCTGATTGCCCGGTACCCCGCCGAGCCTCGCGACAGCGCGCGCCTGATGGTGCTCCATCGGGACACAAAAGAGATCGAACACCGCCACGTCTACGATTTACCGGAGTATTTCAGCGCGGGTGACGTCCTCGTCGTTAACGATACCAAGGTGTTCCCCGCAAGGTTGTACGGAAACAAGGAAAAAACCGGCGCGAAGATTGAAGTATTCCTGCTTCGGGAGCTCAATCCCGAGAGCCGCCTGTGGGACGTCATCGTCGATCCAGCCCGCAAGATCCGTATAGGAAACAAGCTGTACTTCGACAACGGCCTCGTCGCCGAGGTCATCGACAACACGACGTCCCGTGGCCGTACGATCCGGTTCGTCTTCGAGGGAAGCAACGAAGAGCTCTACCGGATGATCGACGAAATCGGCCAGACGCCCCTACCTCCCTACATCAAACGCAAGGTAGAGGACGAGGACCGCGACCGGTACCAGACGATGTTTGCCCGGCATCGAGGCGCCGTCGCGGCGCCAACCGCCGGCCTGCACTTCACCCCTGAGATGGTCGAACGGTTCAAGGAGAAAGGGGTGTGCATCGTTCCGATCACGCTGCACGTAGGCCTCGGCACCTTCCGGCCGGTCGAGGTAGAGGACCTGACGAAGCATCGGATGGATTCGGAGAACTACATCATCACGCCGGAAACCGCCGAAAAGGTCAACCAGGCGCTCATGTCGCGCGACTGCCACGTCACGGCCGTCGGGACGACGGTAGTGCGAGCCCTCGAATCGAGCCTTTCGGCGTCGAATACCCTCAAGGCGGACCAGGGGTGGACCGACAAGTTCATCTACCCCCCGTACGAGTTCCGGATCACCGAACGGCTCATCACGAACTTTCACATGCCGAAGAGTACGCTACTGATGCTCGTCGCGGCCTTTGCGGGTCACGAGTTCATCATGAAGGCATACCAGGAGGCGGTCGAGAACAAGTACCGGCTGTTCTCCTTCGGCGACGCCATGCTCATTCTCTGATGGCGCGTTCTGAGGTTGCGGTTCTGATCCCTGCGGCGGGTCAGGGCGTTCGGATGGGCGGCGAGCGCAAGCAGTTTCGCCTTCTCGGCGGTAAGCCTCTTCTGCTCCAGACGCTGCTGGTCTTCGAGCGGCATCCGGACGTTGCGCATCTCATTGTGGCCGTACCGCCGGACGTCCGGGACGAGGTGGCTTCCGAGCTGTTTAGATGCGGGCTCACGAAGCTGCACAAAGTCGTTGCGGGAGGCACCACGCGGCAGGATTCGGTAGCCCGAGCCTTAGATGCCGTGCCGGAGTCGGCAGACGTGGTGCTCGTTCACGACGCCGTCCGCCCCTTCATCGACGACGCAACGATCTCGGCGACAATTCAGGCCGTCGAGGAACACGGGGCTGCGGCTGTGGCCATTCCCGTTTCCGACACCATGCGCTACGGCGAGGGTGGTGTGTTCGGTGCATCGGTCTCTCGCGATGGACTCTTTGCCATGCAGACCCCGCAGGGCTTCCGTCGAGCGCTCTTCGAGAGTGCCCATGCCGAAGCAGCAAAATCGGGCTTCCAGGCCACCGACGACGTCGACCTGGTGCAGCGTGCAGGCTATCCCGTCCGGATCGTTCCGGGCAGCATCTTCAATCTCAAAATCACGACCCCGGCCGACTGGGAGCTGGCGGACAGGCTGTGGGCTCACCGAACGGTAAATCCTGAAGTTGAAAAATGACACGTTTTGGATTCGGATATGACGTCCACCGTCTGGTGGAGGGGCGGCCCCTGATCGTCGGGGGCGTCCGGATCCCGTTTGAAAAAGGGCTCGACGGCCATTCCGACGCCGACGTGCTGCTCCACGCCATTGCGGACGCCCTGCTCGGCGCCGCCGCGCTGGGCGACATCGGCACCCTGTTCCCCAATACCGACGAGCGGTGGCGTGGCGCCGACAGCCTCGAGATGCTCGGCATCGTCCGGCAGACCATTGCCGACGCCGGCTACCAGGTCGGGAACGTCGACGCAACGCTCGTCCTGCAAGAGCCGAAGATCCGTCCCTACGTCGATCAAATGCGCGGCCGCATCGCGCAGGCCCTCCACGTCACCATCGACCGCGTATCCGTAAAAGCCACTACTGCCGAGCGCCTGGGGTACGTGGGGGCAGGAGAGGGCGCCGAGGCTTATGCCGTTTGTGCGATTTTTCCGGCCAGTGAATAAAGCCCGGAACTGTAGGCGAATCATCTGGTTTTGTGCCGAATTCCCTGAATTTCATCTGGTAGATACCCGATTGTTGACGCCCAAATGGCCGAATTTCTGACCAACCTGGCCGACTGGATGATGCTCGTAGCGCCGATCTGGGCGTACGCTGCGATCATCGTCGTTTCGTACATGGAGAACATCATCCCGCCGATTCCGGGGGACATGATCGTGGTCCTGGGCGGATATCTGGTCGGTGTCGGCAAGCTGAGCTTTGTACTCGTGATCTTGCTTTCGACGGTCGGGGGCGCCCTCGGGTTTATGACGATGTACTGGATCGGGGTGAGCATAGAGGAGAGGGTCCTCGAGCAGCATCGCTTCAGGTGGTTACCCAAGGACCGGATCGAGCGGGCTAGGAACTGGCTGCACCGGTGGGGCTACGGCGTGGTGGCGGCAAACCGGTTCCTGAGCGGTGCGCGGTCGATCATCTCGCTCACCGTAGGCATGGCGAAGATGGACCCCACAAAGACGGCCGCCTGGGCGACGCTGAGCGCCCTGGTTTGGACCGGCCTGATCACGTACGCCGGCTACGTCGTGGGGGATAACTGGCTCGTCATCGCGCGATATCTGCACGCCTACGGCAAGCTGACGCTAACGATCCTCGTCGCGGTCGCACTGGGATGGTCGGGCTGGAACCTGTTTCGTACGTGGAAGCAGCGTGTCAGAGAAAGGGAACAATAGTCCGTTCGTGTCGTGCAAAAACGTCTGCGTGTGGACGTCACATTCACGGCTCCTTGACGTGCTGAGTGGTTGACATGAGTCGAGTGGGTCAGTATCTTTGATGTCTACGTGCAAAATTGCCGGCGTAGCTCAAAGGTAGAGCAGCTCACTTGTAATGAGCAGGTTGGGGGTTCGATTCCCTTCGCCGGCTCTTAACTCGAAATTCTTGTTTACCTGCGGGCACTTTCAAGCGCCGTTAGCATTGCATGATTTCGTGTTTTTGGGCAGGTACCCAAGCGGCCAACGGGGGCAGACTGTAAATCTGCTGGCTAAGCCTTCGGAGGTTCGAATCCTTCCCTGCCCACCCCCGGGAAAGTCGGCGTCGAGCACGCAAGGGCTGTGAAGGAGCAGTCGGTAGCACAATGCGGGAGTAGCTCAGTTGGTAGAGCATTAGCCTTCCAAGCTAAGGGTCGCGGGTTCGAATCCCGTCTCCCGCTCACTTGGATGTAGAAGGCATCCAGGTAGAGACATTCCGCAATGTGGTACGATAGGCCGCTTTAGCTCAGAGGTAGAGCACTTCCATGGTAAGGAAGGGGTCCTCGGTTCAATCCCGAGAAGCGGCTCATACGCCAAGCGTGTCCCGGTCGGAGAGGCCGGGATACGCTTTGTTGTTGGCGTACTCGACGCCGAATGCCCCGCGGTAGAACTTAAATCATCACTAGCTTAGGGACTCAACCAGAGAGCCATGGCAAAGGAAACATTCGTTCGCTCGAAGCCGCACGTGAACATTGGCACGA
>CBINFS010000072.1:0-11533 GCA_966250015.1 uncultured bacterium
TGAAAGGCTGTGCCAGTCCGTCTTTACACCCCTGTGGTCCCCTAACGGGGACGGTGGTGATATGCTTTCAGAGACTTTGCGTCGAGCCTTGACGTCACGCCATCCTATTCCCTTTTCTCTTCGCGTGAGAAAAAATCGGCCTGGTGCGTGTGAAACGGCTCAGAGCGGTTCTTTGTCCGTGACGTTGTGGCGCAGGTAATAACCGGGAAGGACCTGTTCACGATCCGGCTCGGCCGGCGGCGGCTCGGGAGGGGGAGGCGGCTCCGGGACTTTACGCTCGATCCGGCAGCTCTTGAGCATGTCCGAGACCAGGATGGCGCGGCGATGCTTGTTGAAGGCGTTATCGAACTCGGACTCGTGGATGTAGAGGATCTCGTGGTACGCGGCGCCATAAACCGGCTCGAACGGGTGGAGCGGGTTGTTCCGGTTCATGTCGAGCGCGTAGAACGAGAACGGTTGCTGCGGCAGGCAGCCGTTCTTCTGCTCGTTGAGCTCGAGGAGTAGGTATTCTAAAAGGCTGATCCAGGAGAGGATGGGACTCACTCGCGCGGATATCCAGTAGACCGTGTCCTGGTAGAATATCCGCACGGACATCGGCAAATAGGTGTCGTGGGACCCGGCGGTGATCGAAGCGGTTACTACGCGCATTCTCGTGTTCGTCTACACTAACCCTGCAAAAAAGAATTCCGGCACGCCCCTACACGATTGCGCCGGGAGCCGGATATTTGGCAGGATCGTCCCGATTCGAAAATGCTTAAGCCTCGGACGCGGATTTCACAATCCGTTGCCCGGGGTTCCGGGAAGGAGTGACCGGGGTTACGAATTTGGATTGGGCTTATCGTCCGTCTCTCGTTTCACGGTGGGTACGACGAGAACCGGACAGGGCGAGCTGCGCAGTACGTCTCTCGTCACGTCGCCCAGGATGGCCCCGAAGAGGGCGCCACGGCCGTGAGAGCCCATGACGATCAGGTCGGCATTCATCTCTTCTGCCTTTTCGAGGATCGTCACGACGACCCCGCCGGCTTCGACGACTTCGTGCGTGACGGTCACGCCGGGTCGCGTAAACTCTTCGGCTTTTTGTTTTAGCTGTTGATCGATTTTTTCGATCTCTCGTTCACGCTGCTCCTTCAGCTCTTCCGGCCAGCGGGCCATGTTGGTGGGGATTCTGACGATGTGAAGCAACCGGACGTTGCTTTGGAACGCTTCGGCGATTTTTACACCCTGACCGGCCACGCGGTCGGCTGTTTCCCACAGGCTGATCGGGATGAGGATGTTTTTCATGGCGCTACTCCTAATGGCGTTCCGGACCACTCTACTTTTGGATCGACCGGCGATAAGATAGAAGGATTACCTCGCAATACAAAGCAGAAATCCGGTCCATTCGTGATTTTGAACCTATATCGCGGTCCTCAAAAAAATAATCAAATGGATTAACCAAATGGTTGAACAATATGGTTATTTTTCCGTATACTCTCCTCGTCCCGCGAAGAATGTGGAGGAATACCTGGAATGGATGGCGAGAAAACGATGGAAACGGCGACGACGAAAACGTACACCGAGACGGAAGACCGGATCTTCCGCGCCGCACTGAAGATCTTCAGCCGTAAGGGGAAGGACGGCGCACGGATGCAGGCCATCGCGGACGAGGCCGGCATCAACAAGGCGATGCTGCACTACTACTTCCGCAGCAAGGACCGGCTCTACCGGGAGGTTTTTCGCTACGTTTTCCATCGGGCGATCGGAACGTTCGGCCACACCATGCGCGAGGGTACAACGTTCGAGCAGGTGCTCCGGCTCTGCATCGATGGCTACATCGACTTCGTCTACACCAGCCCGGACCTGATCAGCCTTTTCCTCGGAGAGCTGCGGGAAGGGGGACCGGTGTTCAGAGAAATGGTGCAAGAAATCATCCGGGACGTTGAGGACGCGCCGCCTCGTATTCTCATGGAGTGGATCGTAAGGGCGGCCCGTGCGGGAGAAATCCGCCCGGTTGACCCTCTGCAAACCACCATCACGCTCTTTTCGTCGTGCATTTTCGTCTTTTTTGCATTTCCGGTGATCCAGGTACTCGGGGGGCGAGAGCTCGATCTGGAGGCGTTCGTCGAGGAGCGGAAAAAGCACGTTTTCGATGTGATGTTTCACGGGCTCAAACCCCGCGAGGGGAGCGAGTCCGATCCTCAGCAAGCAAATTAATGACATGAAAAACCGTACGAGCACTGGTTTACTGTTGATGCTGGCGCTGATCCTCGGGGCGGGGTGCGGCGGCGACCGTGAAAATGAACTCCGCGCCTCGGGGACGATCGAGGTGGACGAGGTGAGGATCACGGCCAGGACGCCCGGCATCATCCTTCGGATGGCGGTCGACGAAGGCGACGTGGTCGCGGCGGGCGACACGCTGGCGGTGATCGACCACGACCTGATGGTCCTCCAGCTCGCGCAGGCGGAGGCGGGCGCCGAGGCGGCCGCCGCCCAGCTCGCACTGCTTCGGAAGGGGGCGCGGGCGGAGGACATCGCGGCCGCTCAGGCCGCCGTGCGGCAGGCTGAGGCGCAGCTGAAGCAGGCAAGGCAGGACGCCGAACGCTTCCGGACGCTCTTCGAGGCAGGGAGTACGACGCAGAAGATGCGCGACGACGCCGAAGCGCGGCTACAGGTGGCACAGGCCGGCTACGATGCGGCCGTGGAAAACCTGCGTAAGCTCGAAAACCTGGCGCGGCCGGAGGAGATACGGGCGGCCGAAGCACGGCACCGCCAGGCGGTCGCGACGGCGAACGTCTTACGGCGACAGATCGAAGACGCGTTCATCACCGCGCCCATATCCGGCACCGTGACCGTCAGATCGGCCGAAGAGGGCGAAAACGTCGGGCCGGGCGCGACGCTGATGACCCTGGCGAACCTCGAAAAGGTCTACCTGCGCATCTACGTGCCCGAAGACGCCCTCGGCCACGTCGTCGTGAGGCGAGAAGTCGATGTCTTCACCGACTCGCACCCCGGCGAGCCGGTCCGTGGCCGCGTGACGTACGTCTCGCCCCGGGCAGAGTTCACGCCGAAGAACGTGCAGACGCGGGACGAGCGGGTGAAGCTCGTCTACGAGGTCAACGTGACGCTTCCGAATCCCGACGGGCGGCTGAAGCCCGGGATGTACGCGGACGCGGTCCTGCCCATCAACGACGGAGCGCCCGATGCCTGACACGCCGGCAATCCATATCAAAGGTCTGTGGAAGCGGTACGGCCTGGTAGAGGCCGTCCGGGGTATGGATCTGCAGATCGATCGGGGGGAGATGTTCGGCCTCGTTGGGCCCGACGGCGCCGGCAAAACGACCGTGATCCGGCTGCTGTGCGGGATCCTCGAGCCGGACGAAGGCGAACTGGCCGTGCTCGGATACGACCTCCCCGCCCAACGCCACGCCCTGCACGACCACATCGGCTACCTCTCGCAGCGCTTCAGCCTCTACGAAGACCTGAGCATCGACGAAAACATCGAGTTTTTCGCCGAAATGCACCGGGTGTCCGACTACCATCGCCGCCGGGACGAGCTGCTCGAGTTCACACGGCTCACGCCCTTTCGTAAACGGCTCGCGGGGAAGCTGTCGGGTGGGATGCGGCAGAAGCTCGCACTCGCGTGTACGCTCATCCACCGGCCGGCGCTGATCCTGCTCGACGAGCCGACGACGGGCGTCGATCCGGTGGCCCGGCGGGACTTCTGGAAGCTGCTTGCCGACGTGCGACGGTCGGGTGTGACGATCCTGATGTCGACGCCGTACCTCGACGAGGCGGAGCGGTGTACGCGGGTTGCGCTGGTCAACGAAGGAGAGGTCATGGTGGTCGGTACGCCTCAGGAGCTGCGCGCACTCGTGCCCGGGAGGGTGGTGGAATTCGTCCTGGCGGACGTTCGGCGGGCGTCGCAGGTGCTCGGGACGGTCGAAGGAGTGTCGGACGTCCAGCTTTTCGGGGACCGCCTGCACGTGCTGGTGGACGACGTCGACCGGACGTTGCCGCGCCTGCACGCGACGCTGGACCAGGCGGGCATCGACGTCACCTCGTGGCGCTTGACGTCGCCTTCACTCGAAAATGCCTTCATCGTGCTGCTCAAAGGGGACCAACCGGCATCGGCCGGTGAGGCCCGGAAGGGGTAATTATGAGACGACTCGTATTCATTACACTGTTTTTGCTCGCGGCCGGCGGGGCGCAAGGCCAGGCCGTGCGGCCGCTGACGGTAGAAGAGGCCATTCAGCTCGCCCTGGAGAACAGCCACGTGGTGGGCTCCGCCCGGCAACAGGTGGCCGAAGCCGAAGCCCGGCTCGACGAGGCGAAGACGATGCGGTTGCCCGTCGTGGCCGGGCAGGGCAGCTACCTTCGGCTCAGCTCGAACGTGCCGGACTTCGCCGTGCAGTTTCCGGCCGGGATCATTCCCGGGCAGGACGCGCGGTCGTTTACGATTGCGCCCGCCGTGCTCGACCGCTACTCGGCCGTCGTTAGCATCCAGCAGCCCCTCTTTACAGGGGGGAGGATCCGGCAAGGTACTCGTATCGCCGAATATCAGGCGGAGGCGGCCGTCGAAGACGCATCTGCAACCCGAGCGGACCTTGCTCTGCGCGTGCAGGAAGCCTACTGGACGCTCCACAAGGCCGAGGCCGGGCTTGACGTGCTGAACGAGGCCGTCGCACAGGTCGAGGCGCACCTGAAGGACGTCCAGAACCTGCGCGAGGTGGGGATGGCAACGAACAGCGACGTCGCCGGCGTGCTCACCCGCAGGTCCGAGGTGCGCCTGCAACTGGTGGAGGCCCAAAACGCCGTCCGCATGGCCGCGCTGAACCTGAACCACCTGATCGGGCTCGATCTAAATGAGCGTGTGAGAACCGTCGACTCGGTGCGGGTGCGCCCGGTCACGGAGTCGCCCGACGACCTCATCCGTATGGCGCTGGCGCAGCGGCCTGAGCTGTCGGCGTTCGAGAGCCGGCTTCAGGCGCTCGACGCGGGGGTGAAAGCGGCTGGCGCCGCGCGGTACCCGCAGGTCCACGCCGTCGGCAACCTCCGGTACGCCAACCCTAACCCGTACGTCTTCCCGCCCGAGTCGAAGTTCACCGGGACGTGGGACGCGGGGGTGTCGGTATCGTTCGACCTGTGGAACTGGGGCCGGACGCGGGCGAAGACGGGCCAGGCGCGCGCCCGGCTCGACCAGGCCGAGGAGCAGTATCTCCAGGCTCGTGAGCTGATTGCGCTGGACGTCGAGCGCCGCCGCCTGGAGGTCGAAAACGCCGCCGAGACTATCGAGGCGGCAATGCAGGCGGTGGAGGCGGCGAGGGAGTTCTTCCGCGAGACGCAGGACCGGTTTACCCAGGGTGTGGCGACGAGCGCCGAGGTGCTCGACGCCGAGATGGCTCTCCGGAACGCCGGCTTCCGCCTCTCCCAGGCCCGCGCCGACCACGCCATCGCCCGCGCCGCCCTCGACCACGCTGTGGGGGTGAGGTGGTAGTGATGGGCTGAGCTTGAGTGGTCGGGCATTAGACATTCTTTAAACACGTAAATGAATACGTAAATAGTACGGTTAGTATATGGGCACGTGGGCGATAGAGGTGGAAGAGCTGGTGCGGACGTTCGGGGAGTTCACGGCGGTGGACCACGTCTCGTTCAGGGTGAAGAAGGGCGAGATCTTCGGGTTTCTCGGGGCGAACGGGGCGGGGAAGTCGACGACGATCCGGATGCTGTGCGGGCTTCTGGCGCCTACGGCGGGGCGTGCGACGGTCGGCGGGTTCGACGTCGGTACGCAGCCCGAGCAGGTGAAGCGCGTGATCGGCTACATGTCGCAGCGGTTCTCGCTCTACGAGGACCTTACGGTGTACGAAAACCTCCGGTTCTTCGGGCAGGCGTACGGGCTTCGGGGCGAGCGCCTCCAGGAGCGGATCCGATGGGCGCTCGACATGGCCGGCCTGACGGGCTTCGAGGACCGTATGACCGGTACGCTATCGACGGGGTGGAAGCAGCGGCTGGCGCTCGGCTCGGCCGTGTTGCACGAGCCGCAGATCCTCTTCCTCGACGAGCCGACGGGCGGCGTCGATCCGCTCGCCCGGCGTCAGTTCTGGGCCCTCATCCACGAGCTGTCGGCGGCGGGCGTCACGGTGCTCGTCACCACGCATTACCTCGACGAGGCTGAATACTGCGAGCACATCGTGCTCATTCAGGCCGGGAAGATCGTCGCGGACGGCACGCCGGCCGACCTGAAGACGCGCCACATCCACTCGCTACTGTTCGAGGTGGTCTGCGACGACCCCGTGGCGGCGATGGAAGCGCTCCAGCGGGAAGCCGGCGTCGGCGAAGTGACGCTCTTCGGCACGCGCCTCCACGTTGCCCTGGACGAACCGGACGAAGAGACGGCACGAAGGAAGCTCGCCGCATACCTCGAAAAGGCAGGGACGGGCGCCCGAGCGATCGACCGGATCGTCCCCTCGCTCGAAGACGTGTTTATATCCCTGGTCGAAGGGGGAGGGGCGGCGTCATGACGTTCAAAAGAATCCGGGCCGTCGGAAAAAAGGAGCTGCGGCAGATCAGGCGGGACAAGCGGACGCTCGGCATCCTGTTCTTCATCCCGACGCTCCTCCTGATCCTCTACGGCTACGCGCTGAACCTCGACGTCCGGCACCTCAGCACGGCGGTGCTGGATTCGGACCGGACCGCCGAGAGCCGGGCGCTCGTCGACCGCCTCTTCCAGGCCGGCGAGTCAGAGTACTTCGACTTTGTGGCGTACGTCGAGCATCCAGCGTCGCTCGACTCGCTGATGCTCGACGGCAAGGTGCAGCTCGCCCTCGTGATCCCCGCCGGCTTTGCACGGGATGTCCAGGCGGGGCGGCCGGCGCAGGTGCAGGTGGTGGTGGACGGCATCATGGCGAGCACCGCCTCGACCGCAATCGGCTACGTCGAGGCGTTCCTGATGGACTACGCTAGCCGCATTCAGCTCGTCGAGGCGGGTATGCGAAGCCTCCCGGTGGACTACCGGCCGCGCCTCTGGTACAACCCCGAGCTGCGGAGCGAGCTCTTCCTGATCCCGGGCCTGATCGCATTCATCCTGATGATCATGACGGCGGTGGCGACGACGCTTTCGGTCGTCCGCGAGCGCGAGCTGGGGTCGATGGAGCAGCTCATGGTGTCGCCGCTGAAGCCCGGCGAGCTCATCATCGGGAAGATGGTTCCATACGCGGTGATCTCACTGCTTTCGACGACGATGGTGATTGCGGTGAGCCAGGTGCTGTTCGACATGCCCGTGAAAGGAAGCTACTTCCTGCTTTTTATTGCGGCGTTCCTCTACCTGTGCAGCGCGCTCGGGATGGGGCTGCTGATCTCGACGCTCGTGAAGTCGCAAGAGGTGGCGTTCCTGGTGGTGTCGCTCGCGACGCTGCTCCCGACGTTCGTCCTCTCGGGGTTCGTCTTTCCGATTTCGAACATGCCTGGCGTGGTGCAGGCTTTCACCTACCTCGTGCCGGCGCGGTACTTCCTCGTGGCGCTGCGTGGCATCATGTTGAAGGGCGTGGGGCTCGAAGCCTTCGGCGACCAGATGCTGATGCTCGTCGGGTTCGCGGTGCTGAACCTCCTGGCGGGCACCCTCCGGCTAAAAAAGATCATGGGCTGACATGCACGGGCTACGCAACATCATCGTCAAAGAGATGCTCCAGCTCAGGCGGGACCCCATCCGGCTCCGCATGATGCTCCTGGCGCCGGTGCTGCAGCTCATCCTCCTTGGGTACGCCGCCAACCTGGACGTCAACCGGATCCCGATGGTCGTCCACGACCTCGACAACACCCCGGCGAGCCGTGCGCTGGTCGACGACTTCGTCAGCTCGGGCTACTTCACCCTCGAAGGCCGGATCGACCGGCCGGAGCAGGTGAACCACGCCCTGGAGACGGGCGAGGCCGCCCTGGCGCTCGTGATCCCGAAGGGATTTGCGGCGGACCTCGCCGGTGGCCGTCCAGCCCCCCTCCAGGCCATCGCCGACGGCTCGGACGCCGCCTTCGCCGCCCGAAGCGTGAACTACGCGGGCATGATCGTGCGCGAGTACGCGTCGGGCGTTATCGTCGAGCGGATGATGCGGTCCGGGGCTACGGTGCGGCCTGTAACGCTCGACTCGCGGGTGCGGGTGTGGTTCAACCCCGAGCTGAGCAGCCGCTGGTTCTTCGTGCCGGGCATCCTGGCGCTGGTCGTGATGGTGATTTCGATGATCGGCACGGCCATCGGGGTCGTACGGGAGAAAGAGATGGGGACGATGGAGCAGCTCATCGTCACGCCGATCCGTCCGATCGAGCTGATCGTCGGCAAGCTCGTCCCAAACGCGCTGGTGGGGTTCGTCGTGATCCTGCTCGTGCTGTCGGTCGTCCGGTTTCTGTTTCACGTGCCGATCAGGGGCAGCCTGGGCCTCTTACTTCTGCTGTCGCTATTATTTCTGCTGACGAACCAGGGGCTTGGCCTCTTCATCTCGACGGTCTCGCGCACGCAGCAGCAGGCGATGATGTCCGCGATCTTTTTTGCAATGCTGCCGATGCTGCTGCTTTCGGGGTTCGTATTCCCCATCGAAAACATGCCGGTGATCTTCCAGTGGTTCACCTACCTGATCCCCGTGCGGTTTTACTTCACCATCATCCGGGGCATCATGTTGAAGGGGGTGGGGTTCGAGGTGCTGTGGGACGAGTCGCTGGCGCTGCTGGTGTTTGCCGTCGTGACGATGGTGCTGAGCGTGTGGCGCTTCCAGAAACGCCTCGGCTGATACACGTGCGATTTCGCGGAATTCGCACGATTAACCGTCATACGGAACCAGGATTTTGTAGTTATTAGGGTTGCAGTATTCCCGATAACCCGGATTGTACGTGAGCGGCGGAAGGCTATATGGCCGGTGCGGCGGGGAGTATGGTCCGTAACCGAGCGACTGTGCCTTATGGCTTCTCCAAAGTTTGTTCAGGTCGACATGACGATGCACGATGGCTTTGCCATCGAGAGCACCATCCGTGGGCACAAAATCCGCATCGATCAGCCGGTGTCCGTAAGGGGTACGGATACGGGTCCGACGCCGCTCGAATACCTCTTCGTGTCGCTGGGCGGCTGTGTATGCACCATTGGCCGGATCATCGCGATCCAGCGGAAGCTGCCCATCCGTTCGATTAGGGCGCGGGTGGAGGGCACGCTCGACACGGACGTGCTCAAGGGCAAATCGACCGAATCCCGCGCCGGATTCGAAAGCATCCGGGTCATCACCGAGATCGACGCCGACCTGACCCTGGAAGAAAAACGCGAGCTGCTCGAAGAGATCGACCGCCGCTGCCCAATCTCGGACAACCTCCACTTCCCCACGCCCATATCGGTGGTGCTGGAGGAAGACGTGGCCGAGGACGTGGAGATAGGGTGACGTTTCGAACGGATGGCTATTCTTCGTTGTAGTGGTAGGCTCCCTAACCGGACAGGCTATGGGTGGCGTACTGAATGGCGGCTCAGGGTGGCGCAGTGCCGGTTTAGCCCATCCGGAATTTTTTTGCGAAAGGGCGTAACCACCGGGCTGAAGCTTCGTAGGCGTGGGGGACGACATTTCACAATCAACGGGGGAATGCCATGGGACCACTCATTGACCGTTCGAAGCTCGAGCGCGTGTTTATGGCCATGTTGCTGATCTTGCTCGTGGGCGCGGTGGCCTTGCCGTTCCGGTCGTCGTGTCCGTCGAAGGTCGAGGCTTCCCAGCGGTGCATCCGGGTCGTCCGCGTGGAGACTCCGGTTCCACCCGTTCCGCCGTTGCCGCCACTCCCTCCGGTACCCCCGGCGGCGCCCGTACCGCCCGTGTAACGTTTCGGCGTGAGGGAAGTCCTCACGATATTTTGAACACCTTCATGACCTCGTCGCCCAGGTGGTTGATGACTTTGACGGCGATGCGGCCGCCTGCTGGGCGGTCGAAGGGGCGGGAGGTGTCGCTGCGGAGGGACGCCCACGCTTCCTCGTCGATCTCGGCCTTCAGCGTCGTTTTCAATGCCTTGTAGGGGTCGCCGGCGCCCAGAAAGTAGGCGTGGCGGACGAAGAAGCTCTCCTGGTTGTAGTCGGTGTCGATGAACCAGCAGGCGATTCCTTCCGGGCCGTCACTACGTACCTCACCGGTATTGGGGTGAAAGACGTCAACGCCGCGAATAGCGACCTGTACGTAGTGGTCAGTGGTCAGTGAGAGGGGGAAGCTTTCGGGCTGAAGCGCTACGACCGCAGCGATCGCTTGAGCCCGGAGAGCATTTTGCCGATCTCTGCCGCCTGGTCCAGCAGGCGTTTCACTTCCTGTTCCGAGAGCATCTTCAGCCTGGCCGTCAGGATCAGCAGGGTCTCCACTTCCGCCAGCGAGCCACTGGCTACGCTCAGGCCCTGGAGAAACTCCCCCGTTGACGTTCGAGCCGCTCCCTCCGCTACGTTCGCTGCCACCGATACGGCTGCTCTTCGAATCTGGCTCGTGATCCCAAAGCGTTCTTCCGGCGGTAACGTCTTTGAAACGTTGTAAATCTGCCCGACCCAGTCGATTGATTTCTTCCAGACCAGTAAGTCCTGATAACTCTTTAACGAGCTCATAGCTGGCTATTTTCTTTCCGCGACGATCCACTAACCACTGGCCGCTGTGCACTTCAATGTCCGGCTCGCCGAAGATGACGAACAGGTTGCCCTTGCCGGTGTTTTTGAGGTCTTCGGCCATGTGGAGGTCGGCGTTCATGCGGGCCTTGAGGACGGGGATGCGGCCGAGCTTGCTGAATTCGGTGGTGTGGGCGTCGTAGTTGAAAGCGCAGGCGATCAGGACGTCGAAGCCCGCGTCGGCGGCTTCGCGGGCGGCCTCGACGAGATCCGGGCGGGAGACCGTGCCAAACTCCGGGCCGATGAAGATGGCAGCGCGTTTTTCGACGGTCTGGCCGTTGGCGTTCTCCGTGTAGCGGCCTTCCGCACAGACGAAATTACCCGGCCACGGGACGAGCGACGTGAAGGTGATTTTGTCGGTTTTGTGGGCCTGCTGGACGCCGGCGATGCGGAGGTTTTCGAGGATCATGGCGGCGAAGTCGCGCTCGCCGTAGGAGCCGGAGGGGTCGGCGACCTCGTCGATCAGCTCGTCGTCCTCGCCCACGGCGAGGACGCGGTGGGGCGAGAGGCTTTCAACGGTGAACGGCCCGGCGACGCGCACCTTTCGCCTGTCCTCGTAGGGACGGTCGTAGAGGTACTCGAACTCGGCTTTTGCGGCGATGGAGGCGTCGATCTCTTTCTGCCGGGCGATGCGGAGCCGCCACCACTCGGCGTGGGCGGCTTTTGCCTCGTCGGGCCACGAGCTTATGGCCTCGCGAGGGATCTCCCACTCTTCCCACGTCTTGCCCAGCGCCGCGTTCAGCCTCGCCCGGAGCGGCTCGAGCTTTTCCTGGTAGCTCTCCCAGATGACGTCGATCTCGGCGTTGTTGGCGATGGACTTGAGCGTGATGTGCGGTACGCGCTCGTAGACGAAGCCGTGCCGGATGTCGTTGTGGGTTGGCTGCGTGGAAGGGGCCGTTCCGG
>CBINFS010000073.1:0-10608 GCA_966250015.1 uncultured bacterium
CGAATCTTCCCCGTTCCGCCTACACGACGAACTGGACGGGAGCGCTGGGTCTGTTCGAGGAGCTGATCGAGCTTGGGGAGGGCAACGCCGAGGCGTACCAGCGGGCGTTCGACGTGGCCTTCGACTGGATGCAGAACTACCCGGTGAAGACGAACAAGTGGGGACCGTTCTTCGAAGACGTGCCACGCTGGTCGGACACGCAGATCAACGCGGTCACGTATGCGATGTTTTTGATGGAGCACCCGGAGCTGGATGCGAACTGGCAGCAGACGGTGAAGGGGATCTTCGACTGGGTTCACGACGAGCTCGGCAACGATTCGTACGAGCACTACGGCGTGAGGGTCATCGACGAACAAACCGGCTACCGGGTAGAGGGCAACAGCCACACAGCCCGGCAGGCGTCGATGGAGCTTCGATACGCTGAGCTGACCGGGGACACGACCACCATACGAAACAACGTCCGGCAGCTGAACTGGGCGACGTACATGGTCGACCACGACGGGAAGAACTTTTATCCCACCAATGCCATCTGGATGACGGACGGGTACGGGGATTACGTGCGTCACTATCTCCGTGCGATGGCCGCCGCTCCCGAGCTGGCGCCTGAGGACGCGGACCACCTGCTGCGCACGTCCTCGATCGTGCAGAACATACGCTACGAGCCCTCAGAGATCGTCTATCGGAAGTTCGACGCGCAATCGGAAGAGCTTTTCCGTTTGACGTCGAAGCCGACGGAGGTGCAGGTGGACGGCGTGGCGTTGGAGGAGCGTGGAGGCGACGGGGCCGGCTGGACGTGGGAGCCGCTTGCGACGGGCGGTGTGCTGGTCGTGCGGTCCAACGGACGCGAGGTCACAATTACCAAATAACCGATGCTCAATAAGACTTTAAATCAAACATCCCGGCTTTCATTTAAGAAGGCCGGGATGCTTGTTTTACGGAGGCGGGCTATGAACGCTCGATTTCCTGAAGCGAGACGGTGCGCTTTTCTTTCTGTGAGATGAGGGCAGCCGTAAACAGGGTGTGGCTGAGGGCCACCTCTTCGGGTGTGACGCACCCGGCGAATTTTTTCAGCGGCTTACCGTGCACCAGCTCATACAGGAAGGCTGCCCACATCTGGAGGATCGAGTCGGAAAAACCGAATTCGAAAATGGGCCCCGTAATGCTTTTGAAGGCCGTTTCGTGGCCCATGTCGATGTGCTGCCAGATCTGCTCGCCGCCCTTCGTATAATCCATGATCCGGATCAGGTTCGTATTCTTGGACGTGTAGAGGGCGCTCTTCTTCATACCGTAGATCTCGCAGTACCAGGTGTCCTTTTCACCAGGAGCGATACGAAACGTCTTGATCGTCCAGGGGAATGACTTGCCCGTGCGCGGATTCTGGGCTTCAATGAAGAGGGTAGCATTGTCCCAGGTATCGCATGGGACCATCCCGCCTTTGCCATCAGGCCGTTCGGGGATGAGATCGGACATAATGGCTCGGACGTTGAGCGGCTTGAATCCTGCCTTGAAGGGAACGTGGCAGACGTGCATGCCGAGGTCGCCCAGGCAACCGTACTCTCCGTTGAATTTGCCTATCCGCTTCCAGTTGATTGGCTTGTTGGGATCCATGTCACTGGAGTGGAGAAAGCCCGTATGGACCTCGATGATTTCGCCGTACTCGTCCCGGTCGAGCATGTCGCAAAGCCGCTGCATGGCGGGAATGAACGGGTATTCGGAGGAGCAGCGCACGAATACTTCCGGGTGCTCTCTGATGCACGCCATCAGCGCGTCGTTGGCGGCTTTGTCGATCCCGAAAGGTTTTTCTCCCATCAGGTGCTTTCCCGCGCGGATGACGTCGCCGTAAAACTGCTCGTGCAAGTTGTGGGGTACGGCGCAGTAAACGGCGTCTACGTCCGGGTTTGCCAGAAGCTCTTTATAGTCCGCCGTGGATAGCCGGATACTGGCAAAGTTATCGGTGAACCACTTTCGGGCCGATTCCTGCGTATCGCAGACCGCTACGATCTCCGGCCGTACGTCCATGTCGGGTAGATGAGCCCAGCGAGCGACGGCGCTCGCGAACTCGCGACCCATCAATCCGCACCCAATAACCCCAAAACGTATCGTTGTCATTTATCAGTAAACCTCCGAAATCTGGCCGTGCGTAATGTGGTTGCCCCCCTTCGGTCCATCTTTTCTGTAAGGATGCAAGAGGCTGTCAGTTAACATGACAACTTAATCAAGCCGATCCCTACCATTCTGTACCAGGAACACGGGAAATTCAACGACTTTTAGCGAAGATCGGGCCTTTCTGCTTTAGCGAACCATTCGCTGCCTACAAAGAACAGTCAACACATCGACAGACGATTCACAGTTTGTTCAAAAAAATCGTCGAGGTGTAGGGGTATCGGACGAGTGGGTTGTTCTTAAAAAGAGATGTGGTCCAGTGCAGCGTTCGGCGTGCGCATGGCATGTTCCAGCATTACCGTGGAGGGGAGACGAATGACTGAACCCGTCGACTGGAACAAGCTGGGTAGAGTTCTTGCGGGTGAATACTCAGAGGATCAAGCAGGAGAAGTCATTTCCTGGATGAGAGCCGAAGCGGCCTGCAAGCTGCTGGCGGAGGTGCAGCAGATCTGGGACCTGGCACACGAGACTCGGCACATTCCTGACGTCGAGACGGCCTGGAGGGAAGTGGCAAAAAGAGCACGGGTGTATGCACGGGATCCATTCTTGACCGACCGGTCACCGCTGCGGCATACAAGAAAGGTTATTACGTCAGTTCTCAGCGTGGCCGCAATTATTTCTCTGGTTTTGTTCGCCGTACTGCGCGTGGAATCATCCTGGCAGGATGCTGTGCCGATGGTTCGAAACGGGCATGTTGATATTTCGAGCTTCGAAGGGCGCGGAGCGACCTGGCCGGCGCTTTCCGAAGGGTACTTAAAGATTAATCCCGGCCAATTTCATTGCGAGCGTGTGTAGGGGTAGGGAGAAGATAGTGCTTTTCTGAATTTGCTCCATAAGTCGATCACTCGTCTCTGAAAAAAGCCACAAACCCGTACGCGTGCGTACGGCCCCCCTACACGTAATCGTACAGAATGCCATTTGCTTCAGGTTCAGTTACCAGGCATCTCTGTATCGATTCCAGCCAGATTCACCCACGAATCAACAACAAAACGGTGGTAACAATGGAGCCGAAAATGCATGCATGCCGATTCAGGTATGGGGATCGACTAAGGAGGACGCTGAGCTTCCTGGCTTCCTTCTTATGTCTGTGCGGTTTCTCCGGCAACAGTGCATTTGCGCAGGAGGATTACGCTGAATCATTCAGTTCCGCACTTTTGACTGAAGCGACGCACGGTATTCCGGAACGGGTTGCGTCGGACGATCCCGGACCTGCAACGTCATCAATTCTAATGAAAGCGCTTTCATTGCGGCAGGCCAAGCCGGCGTTCGACCTGCGGGACGGGAGCCTTTTCGATGTGCCTGCACAAAACACGGGCGGACTGCCACTGCGGCCCGGATTCTCGAGGTTTGGTTTCTCCCTCCCGAGCTCGTTGTCGTTGCCTCTCGAACCCAGGAATCCGGTGCTTGCCCACGAAGTCACCGGGCAGGTGGTTGACCGTGAGGATGGCGCGCCGCTGCCCGGTGTGAACGTAGTGGTTCAGGGCACGCTCGTTGGGGTCATCACTGACGACGAGGGGGAGTACACCATCGTCGCCCCGGAGCCTACGGACGTGCTCGTGTTTTCGTTCGTAGGGTATGCCACGCAAGAGATCCCGATCGAAGGCCGATCGGTCATCAACGTCGAGATGCAGAGTGACGTCAATGAGCTCGACGAGGTGGTGGTTACCGGGTATGGCGAACAGACCCGGGGTTCGATCACCGGTTCGGTGGCCGTCGTCGACATGAAGGCGCTGAAGTCCCTTCCGACCGGTTCTGCGGCTGAGGCGCTTCAGGGGCAGGCTGCCGGCGTCACCATCATCAGCGCCGGTATGGCTGGTCACCGGCCCGAGATCTGGGTCCGGGGTCTGAGCACCTTTGGTGATTCTCAACCGCTGATCCTGGTCGACGGCGTGGAAGCCGACCTGAACAACATCAGCGCCACCGACATCGAATCCGTTCAGGTGCTCAAGGATGCCGGTGCAGCGGCGATTTACGGTGTGCGGGGTGCGAACGGCGTCGTGGTGGTGACCACTAAGAAGGGCCGGACCGGCGCCCCGGTCTTCTCCTACGAAGGGTACTACGGGATGAAGTATCCGCTGTCCGGCAATCCTTACAATCTGATGAACTCATACGAGTTTATGGAACTCCACCAGCAGCTCTATCCGGGCCATCCCCTGTTCGCCGACGGGATGCCCGACTTTACGTACCGGAATAACAGGACTGGGGAAGTGGGCGCAGTCAAGGCCGGGCACCCCGCCGTCGATCCTTCTCTCTATTACCTCGATCCGATCAACCAGGAGAATAACTACCTGATTCAGGAGGTGAACAAGGAAGGCACCATCTGGTGGGACGAGGTTTTTAGCCCCGCTCCGCAACAGAGCCACAATCTTTCCGCCAGCGGGGGCACCGCCAATGCCAACTACCTTCTGGCCCTGGAATACCTGGATCAGGAAGGGACGCTGTTGATGAACCGGCTCCAGCGCTATTCCGCCCGCATCAATACCTCGTTCACGTTCAGAGGACGCTTCCGCGTCGGTGAGAACCTGAACGTCTATCACCGCAATAATCCGGGCACCCTTGGCAACAACCTTCTTGGCAGCGAATTCAGCCCTATCGCGATGCACGGGTTATTGATCCCCACCATCCCGGTGTACGACATCGCAGGGAACTACGGAGGAACGGGCATCGGGCCGGATCTGGGCACGCAGCGAAACGTCAGAGCGTTTTTCGAACGGCAACGAAACGACAGGAATAAATCGTGGCACGCGGTCGGTAACATATTCGCCGAAGTGGATTTCCTGCGTCATTTCACCGCTCGTACCAGCATTGGCGGGACGTTGAACTTTGCCAACCAGCAGCGATACGAAGAGCCTCATCCGGAGCGATCCGAGTTCTTCGACGGGCCGACGCGCTTTTACGAAAGTGACAGCTACAGCAACAGGCTGCTCCTCACTAACACCGTCAACTACGACAATCTCATCGGGGCGCACAAGATCGATCTGTTGATCGGCACGGAAACCGTCAAAAACTACGGCAGGAATATCTGGGGCCAGCGGGACGGTTATTTCTCTGACGAGTTCTCGTTCCTGACGCTCGATGCCGGCAGCGCCAACATCCTGAACGGAGGCTCCGTCTACGAGGATGCGCTCCTGTCGTTTTTCGGCAACCTGAATTACGCCTTCCGAAACAAGTATCTGCTGGGAGTCACCCTGCGCAGGGACGGTTCGTCCAGGTTTGGCGAAGAGAGCCGATACGGCGTTTTCCCCGCGTTCTCCCTGGGATGGCGGTTGTCTGAAGAGCCTTTCCTGCGAAACGTATCCTGGATCAACGATCTCAGGATCAAGGGGAGCTACGGCATACTGGGTTCGCAGAACAACGTCAACCCGTTCAACCAGTTCGACCTGTATGCCGCCAGCATTGCGAACTCATATTACGATCTTGCCGGAACCAGCAACAGCGTGGTGCCGGGTTTCGCCCAGACCCGAATCGGCAACCGGGCGACGAGCTGGGAGCGGAATAAAGTTGCCAACATTGGTTTCGAGACGTTCCTGTTCAACCGGGCTTCGATCAACCTCGACGTCTACAAAAAAACGATCGATGGGCTCCTCTTCCCGCTTCAGCTGCCGGCGACCGTCGGCGGTGCGAGCAGACCGGCCGTAAACGCAGGGGACATTCAGAATACCGGGTTCGACCTGGAAACCAAGTTCAACGGTAGCATCGGCAACGATCTGTTGTATCGGATCGGCCTTAACGTGGGCGCCTATAAAAACAAGGTGGTCGACCTTCCGGGACGTGAATTCTTCGACGGACCTCAGAACACCCGAAACCAGCCGGGCCATCCGATAAGCGCCTTCTTCGGATACGAAGTGATCGGCATTTATCAATCCGAAGAGGACATTGCCAGCTCGGCTTCCTACGACGGCGCCTATCCGGGGCGTTTCAAGTATCGAGACGTCGATGGAGATGGTGTGATCACGTCGGACGACCGCACCTTCATCGGTAATCCGCACCCTGACTTTACGTACGGATTACTGCTGGACGTGACCTACAAAAACTTCGACCTGTCGGCAAACTTCTATGGTTCGCACGGGAACGACGTAAACAACTGGATGAAACTTCATACCCATCGCATGGGCGGGTACGCGACGAACGTGAGCAGGGACCTGTTGAACGCGTGGACACCGGAAAACAGGGATACCAACATTCCCATCAATACCACGCAGGGTGGTCTCGGGTCCGTTGCAACCTTCAGCTCGTTCAGGATCGAAGACGGCTCCTTCATGAGGCTGCGGTCCCTCATCCTGGGCTACACCTTGCCCCGCAATGTGGCACAACAGTTCAGGTTGAACAACCTGCGGCTGTACGTGCAGGCGACCAATCTATTTACCATCACGAATTACAGCGGGCTGGATCCTGAGATCGGAAGAGTGGCAAGCGGGGAGGCTAGCTTTGGTACGGACATCGGAAACTACCCGAATAACGAACGCACATTCTTATTCGGGATCAACGTTTCCTTCTAGTTCGGAACGAAGAAAAACCTGTTTATCCATTCTCGATTTGCCATACCAACTTGCGAGATAGACGACATGAAAACGTTTTATTATTGTTCAATCTTTGCAGTGTGCCTGTTACTATTGTTGTCAGCAGGCGGCTGCGACAGCGTCCTCGAAGTGGACCCGAAGGGAAGCCTTTCTCAAACGAACCTGCAGAATGAGAGAGGCGTCAATGCCCTGCTCGTGGGCGCCTATTCGAGGCTAAGGGCGCTGAGCAGGCGGCCTGCAGGAAATGCCTCCGACGACGTGGGCAACGCAGGAAGCTCGACGGCATTCGGCACGTTCGACGGCAACGGCAGCGTTTCGGGCAGCTGGAGCACGATATACGATGCCGTCCAGCGTTCAAACGAGGTGTTGCGCGTGCTGGCGATGACCGTCGAGGCCGGCAATATCTCTCCGGAAGCCGCACTGCAGATAGAAGCGGAAGCAAAGTTTCTCCGGGGTTTTTACCATCTCGAAGCCGCCCTCTGGTGGCGTAACGTTCCTTTCCTGGACGAAACCATCAGTTTTACGAACAACAACTTTCTGGTCAGCAACACCGAACCGGTCTGGCCTCACATCGAAGCGGACTTCCAGTTTGCCGCGGACAACCTGACGGAAACCAAGGATGAAGTAGGGCGAGCCAATAAATGGGCAGCAAAGGCCTTCCTGGCAAAAACCTACATGTTTCAGCTCAAGTTTGCCGAGGCAAAGCCGCTTTTCGAGGACATCATCGCCAACGGGGTCACCGTAAACGGTCTCAAGTACGACCTGAATCCGCTTTACTGGGACAATTTCAGCACGGTGAGCAAGCACGGGCCGGAGGTCGTGTTTGCGGCGCAGTATGCGACCTACGTTGGTGGAGAGGCCGGGGCTCCGCTGGACTACAGCCGGTCGGGTCCACACAACAGTCCGGTTGCCACCTGCTGTGGTTGGACGATGCCGTCGGAGGACCTCGTCAATGCGCACCAGACCGATCCGGAAACCGGATTGCCGTTGCTCGACCCGGACGGAACGCCCCTGTTCAACGAGACGCCTGTGAAGACGGACCAGGGGCTCCGAAGCGAAGATCCGTTCACTCCGCATGAAGGCCCGCTGGATCCGCGATTGGACCACAACGTGGGCAGGAGAGGCATTCCGTACATCGATTGGGGGGTACACCCGGGGGCCAACTGGCACCGGTGGCCGACGGTGACGTCCTTTTCGTCCAAAAAGCACAGCCCCTCTCAGGCGGGAGCCGATTCGCAGAAAGAGCAGGAGTGGTTCAACACCCCGTACAGCTTCATGCGTTTCGCCGACGTGTTGCTGATGGCGGCGGAAGTTGAAGTCGAGATCGGCAGCCTCACCAGGGCGGAGGAGTACGTGAACCGGGTCAGGGCCCGCGCCGCGAATCCGGAAGGATGGGTGAAGAAATACCTCGACGACAGCAATCCACTCGGTGGGTTCTCTGACGAGCCCGCTGCGAACTACCATATAGGGCTATACAACGGGCAGTTCACCCAGTATGGGAAGGAGTTTGCCCGTGAGGCGGTGCGGCTGGAGAGGAGGATCGAGCTTGCTCTCGAATATCACCGGTGGTTTGATCTTCAGCGCTACGACCAGCTACAGCCGGGCTACATGGGCAATACCCTGAACTCCTACCTGGAACGGCGCCTACAGATTCCCAACCTCGTCATCAACTACAACCCCGGCTGGGAATTCGAGATCGGGGTGAACGAGATAGGCATGATCCCGCTCTCTGAAATCGAGCTGATGGAGAGCATGTCGGGAGGGCAGGTGGTTTTGGTCCAGAATCCCGGTTACGAAAATGAATAAACCACATCGAACCCATGAGGTAGGCGACATGACAGACAGAGAGAAATCAAATACAACCGGAGGGAATCTGAGTCGTCGTACCATCCTGAAAAGCGGGGCAGCCATACTGGGCGCCGGTATGCTGGGCCCGACGATTGCCACTGCGGAGGCGGCAGGCCGCGAGGAGGTTCGACGGGAAATCGTCCGTTCCGTGAGGCGTCGCGCCCCGAGGAACGACATCATCCGTGCAGAAAACGAAAAGCCCGGCACGACCGACTGGATCCTGACGAAGGTTAAACGGCACGAGGACGAGCCTTACGAAAAAGGCTGGCACCGGAGAAAGGAGATCGAGGGGTACGTCTCACACCTGAGCATCAAACCGGGCGAAACGCTGAAGGTTTATGTCAGCACCGATCCTCCCGATAATTATCAGCTCGACATCTACCGGATGGGCTATTACGGCGGGAAGGGCGGTCGGCTGATGAAGACGTTCAGCCCGATGATGGGTCTCGCGCCGGGTAAAGCCCAGCCGACACCCGCCGACGGTAAGAACCACATCATCGAGTGTAAGTGGGAAGAGTCGATCAGCTTCGAGATTCCGCAGGACTGGGTGAGCGGCGTGTATCTGGGCAAGCTCAGTACGTGGAGGGCAACCGAATCGGAAGCGTACATCGTGTTTGTGGTGCGCGACGACCGCGAGGCGGACGTCATGTTCCAGGTTTCCGACTTCACCTGGATCGCCTACAACCGATGGCCCCAGTGGCGCTCGCTATACGACACTACCGACGGTCCGTGGGGCGCGGGACGGCCGAACAGCTACGACTCCGGCTTCGACCGTCCCTATTCCATTTTCTGGAACGGATATCCGGCTGCGTTCGAACCCCTGACCAATGGTTCCGGCGAGTTTCTGATGACCGAGTTCCCCCTGGCGTACTGGCTCG
The DNA here is from genome assembly GCA_966250015.1 of uncultured bacterium. Classification (GTDB taxonomy): domain Bacteria; phylum Bacteroidota; class Rhodothermia; order Rhodothermales; family DASSAV01; genus CBINFS01. Next base: position 9,410 of record CBINFS010000073.1, read on the forward strand.
AACGGGAAGGCTACGACGTAACGTACGTCTCGAACCTCGACGCCCACGTCGACGGACCGGGGCTGCTACGGAGCAAGGTGTTCCTGTCGGTCGGGCACGACGAGTACTGGACGCAGGAGATGTTCGACAACATCACGGCAGCCCGGGATGCCGGGGTCAACCTCGCTTTCCTTTCCGGGAATTCGGTGTCGGGAAGGCTCGAATTGTTGCCCAGCACCGATGGCCGGCCGCATCGGGGGATGCACCTGATCGACCGGGGCTTCGATGAAATTGAGCTGATGGGGTCGCGATCGTACGGCGTCGGCCTTGCAGACTGGACGTGTGCAGCCCCGGACCATTGGGTCTTCGAGGGCTCGGGTATGAAGCAGGGAGACAGTATTCCGCATCTGGTGGGCTGGGAGTTCCACGGACCGCCGCTGACGGAGAACTTCAAGGATCTGGTTGTCCTTGCAGAAGGTCCCGTAACGCGCTACGGGGGAGAACCGACCGAAAGAAGGTACGCCGCGACCATCTACACGGCCCCAAAGGGCAACTACGTTTTTAACGCGGCGACCTGCTGGTGGAATAAGCCGATATCCACGCCTCCTGCTTACATCAATCCGCCACACCTGGATTTCAGTAAGGAGGATCCGCGCGTCCAGCAGATCACGAGGAACGTTCTCGACCGTATGATAGCCGTTGAGGTTTAGCCGAACGTATAGCTGTACTTCAGGCAAGAACCGGCATTCCAACCCGCCATTAGAGTAAAAGAAAGTGTGGGGGGGAATGCCGGTATACCTTGCTTTCACCAGACAACTTTTATCATGTACAGACTACCCGCCGCCTTACCCATCCTCGTCCTGCTCAGCGGATGCGCCTTCCAGAATCCGGGTAGACCGGGCATCCCCGACGATCTGATTCACCCATCCGGCGATTCGATCGTGGCCGACACGATCATATACCACGCCGTTCACGTCGACAAAAACGGCAACATCATTCCGTGGTATTCGCCCAATCCTGGTGAGGCGTACGATTTCGTCATCACAAAGGTATGGGAGTTCTGGAAGAACATGGAGATCGACTCAAATGGCGTCCCTTATTACATGAATCATCAGGTCTGGAAGCCGAATCACGACCCTCGCGGGTTGGGTGGCGATCAGCTCCAGATGGCGCTTTCGTCGTGGAACCTGCTCTACGACTACTCGGGCGACGAGTCGATC
>CBINFS010000074.1:0-10154 GCA_966250015.1 uncultured bacterium
GCGGTTCCCTTGAACGAGCCAATGCCTGGATCTCCGCCTTCGCGGAGATGACGTAACTGTTAAGCGCATCAAATATCACAAAACGGCCCGCCTTCAGTCGTCTCTATTCCAAAATCATCCGCTTTTCCCCGAAATCCCTCTACCAAGTACCCTGATGATCCTGCCATTAATGGCGGACGCCTTTGCCATTGCCCGCTTTTCCGGGTTTTCTGCAAGATTGAGGGGGAGCCATCTCTTTAAAATGCACGCAGATCGAGGCCGAATACCCGCATGAACATGGGGAGACGGTTGCGATCCCCGGAGCCACCGGGCATTGCATTGAAAATCGTCGACAGTCTCAAATCGGACTTAACGGAAAAGACTATGAAAGCTATCACGTCACTTTTGACCGCGACCTGGTTGTTGCTGGTGGTGTTTCTTGCGGGTTGTGCGTCGTCGAGTAACACAGTCGCCATAAACGGTGCGAGCGAAAGCAGCCTCCAGATCATGACCTTCACGGAGACCGGCAAGCCAGCCCTGAGCTTCAAAGCAGAGGGCATCATTCAGGATACCGGCCTTATCGAGGGTGACCTGCTTCCCAAGCAGTGCGAGAATGCCAAAATGGAATGGCAGGGCACCCGCGTCTTGAGAGGCGAGCAAGGAGAAATTCGGCTCACGATCAATGCCGTCGTCACCCCGATTCCGGAGGGTGACGGCGTGAAAGCCGAAGGCACCGTCAGGATCCAGGAAGGCACCGGCGCTTACGCCGACCTCACAGGCAACGGCCGGTTCATGGCGCGTACGGATTCTGACGGCAACCCGAGAGAGTGGTTCTTCATCAACTGACACCGAAATCCCGACTAACCGGCTTCGACGCCGATGACGTCGGGTATCGTGACACACGGGAGCGTCTAGAGGAGAGGCCTGGTAGTGCGCTGGAGTTTAGCGCCGGGTAGAATCGTCCGACAGGTTAATCAGTGGGGGCTGATCTGTCACGGTTCGCGTAGTTCTCCTCACACGACGCTCCCGTGTTCGCTTTTTTAAGCCTGGTGAATCGACGGCTCACGCGAGGGCGCGAGTGTTTGAAAGTCTATCCACCGATTTTCCACATATGATTTTTCGACTCGATGTTAACCGTAGGCGGGACGCTTATCGCTGACATAGACGTTTCTCAATACTTTATCTCCGCGAAGGCGGAAATCCAGGCGGCGATTGCCTATGGCACTGACTTATAGGTGAGCCGCACGGTTGCATGGATTCACTTCGTCAGTCGCTACGCTCTTGTCGGCTCGGGAGCCGGAATGACGTTCTTTTGAAGTATGGGCTGTTCGATTCCACAATGCCGGACCCATCCGAAGGCAGGACATTCTATACTACCTTAATACTTAAAAAACAGGTCATTCAGGACTTGATCCGGAATCCATACAACGGTAAAACAAAGCATAACCGTATAGTCTGACGGAACCACATGTGGATCTCCGAGAAGGCGGGTTGCCGTTTTCCTTAATGTTTTTAGTCCCGATAGACGTCGGCTCACTCCTGAGCCGGGCTAGCGGGCTCGCCGGCAAACCCCGAGGGAGAAACGCCGTAGGCCTGTTTGAAGAGGCGGGAGAAATAGTCGGGGTCCTGGAAACCCACCCGGTACGCGATCTCTGAGACGTTTCCCGCACGCTGCTCGAGGAGCTGCGCCGCCCGTTCGAGGCGCATCATCCGAATGTAGCCGCCGGGCGTCAGCCCCGTCAGCTCCTTGATCCTTCGGTGAAAGTGTCGCCGGCTCAGTCCCATCTCGTCTGCAAGCTGGTCGATGACAAATCCACTATCCCCCAGCCGCTGCTCAACGACGGTGCGCACCTGTTCGAGGAAGGCGGCCTCTTCGCTCGGGACCGAGACGCCGGTCGGCCGGATAACCAACTCCCCGCTGAACCGTTGCCGGAGCGTACGCCTCAGCTCGATCAGGTTCTCCACCCGCACGAGCAGCTCCTCCATCGAGAACGGCTTCGTCAGGTAATCGTCGGCGCCAGTCGTGAGTCCTTCGAGCCGGCTCTCTTCGTCGGCCCTCGCCGTGAGCAGGATCACCGGCACGTGCGCGAGCCTGTCGTCCTGCTTGATCGCGCGGCAGAGCGCGATGCCGTCCATTCCGGGCATCATGACGTCCGCAATGACCAGGTCCGGCAGCTCCTGGTGAGCGGCCTCGAGGCCCTCCACCCCGTCGGCGGCTTCGGCTACGCGGTAGGTCCGGGCGAGGTGCTTCCGGATGTACGCCCTCAGCTCTGCATGGTCCTCAACGACGAGCACGAGCGGCGCCCCGGCGGGCCCGGGCTCCTTCGCTTCGCCGTCATCAACGGGTTCCACGTATGCCGAGACCGGCCTGCGTGCGATTGGGTGGGCTTCCGCTTCCATCACGCTGTCCGGCGGCAGGTGCGCGCTGCCCAACGGCAGGCGCACGGTGAATATCGCGCCGAAGCCGGGCTGGCTCTCGACGTCGATCGTGCCGCCGTGCAGCTCGACGAGCTCTTTCGCAAGCGCAAGCCCGATACCGGCGCCGCCATGTTTCCTCGTCAGCGTGGAGTCGGCCTGATAGAATCGGTCGAAAATGTGCGTCAGCTCTTCGGGCGTCATTCCCTGGCCGGTGTCGCGCACCTCGACGAGCGCGTGCGAGCCGTCTTCAACCAGGAGGCGGACACGAATACGGCCTCCCTCCGGTGTAAACTTGAAGGCGTTCGCGAGCAGGTTCGAGAAGATTTTCTCCACCTTATCCGGATCGGCGTATACCTCGCACTCGTCCGCTTCGGCTACGAATTGCAATGCGATTCGCTCGGCTTCTGCACGCGCGGCGAACGATTCGACCATCTCGCGCATGAACGTGATCAGGTCGAGTGGGCCGGCGCGCAGCTTCATCGACCCGGATTCGAGCCTGGCCAGGTCGAGCAGCTGGTCGATCAGCTCGAGCAGACGGTGCGCGTTGCGCTGCATGATCGGCAGGTTGTGCCGGAGGCGATCGAAGCCTTCCTCACTGTGCAGGGCATCCTCTACGGGACCGAGCAGCAGGGTGAGCGGCGTGCGAAACTCGTGCGAGATGTTGGCAAAAAACCGGCTCCGGATCTCCGTGAGTCTGACGAGCTTCCGGTTCTGCACTTCGAGCTGGACGTTCAGGCGTTCGATCTCTCGCGCCTGCTGGAGCTCCCGTTCGCGCGCTTTCTCCTGCTCCGCCCGGATGACCCGGCGGCGGTAGGCCAGACCCGCCCCCAGGACCGAACCGACCATCAATAGACCGTAGAGGCTGTACGCCCACCAGGTGCGCCACCACGGCGGCAGGATCGTGATGGTGATGGCCGCACCTTCAGCCGCCCAACCCTCACCCGGCCGGGCGGCGCGGACGCGGAAAACGTATTGCCCCGGCGCAAGCCGTGAGTAGCGCGCGCTCCGCTGGTTGCGCGCTTCCACCCAACCCTGATCGTAACGCTCGAGGATGTACTGGTACTGGAACGGCGCCCTGCTCCGGTAATCCAGCGCCGCCCATTCGATCGTGAAGTCGTTCAGCTCGTGCGACAACTCCACCTTTTTTGTGCGGTGGATCGACTCCTTAAGCGGGGCGTCCGGACCGGGCTCGACCGGGTCGTTGTAGACGCGAAAACCCGTGAAGACCACTTCGGGCGGGGCCAGCTCGCCAAACGATGCCGCGTCGAACGCGACGAATCCTCCCCTGCCCCCAAAGTAGAGTGTGCCGTCGGTTCGGGATGCGATGCCCGTCAAAAATGCGATGTCGGGAAGGCCGTCGGCCGACGTGAACACACGGAAGCTCCGGGTAGAAGGATCGAAACGGGCTATCTGACCAAGGCGTGGAGCATGGAGCGTGCCGTCGAGAATCCCCACCCAGAACCGCCCTTCTCGATCTTCCACGATGGCGGTAACGCTCCCCTGGGGCAATCCCGGGCCGAGGTGAGTGCTGGTCCCGTCGTCCGGATCGAAGAGATAGACGCCTCCATTGTACGTGCCCAGCGCGAGCTCACCTGACCGGCTCTCGTAAAGGAACGTTACCAGCGACGCGATATGGTACTGCGAGAACGTCCCGCTCTCCGGGTTAAAACGGTTGAGGCCGCGAGCAGTGCCCACCCACAGTCTGTTGTTGCGGTCGACGATGAGCGACGTTACGACGTTGCTGCTAAGGCTCTGCGGGTCGCCCGGCTCCTGGCAATAAACCCGGAACGCGCCGGATTCGCGGTCAATGTGAGCCAGACCTTTCCCGTAAAAGCCCACCCAGATGTTGCCGTCAAGGCCTTCCTGTATGGCGGTAACCGCACCCTCGAAACCAAATCTCGACTCGACCGGTGCGCGCGGGCAGACCCGGTCGTCTGCCCCGGCTCGATAGTGTCTGAAACGTCCGGTCTGTCGGTCGAAACGGCTCACGGTCCCGTCGCGCGCACCGATCCAGAGCACGCCGCTACGGTCGTAGTAGAGCGTCAAGAGGCTGTCCGAGCTCAGGGAGCTCATACCGTTCGCCCCGGCACGGCGGCGACTGACGGTGTTCGTTTGCGGATCGAAGCGGATGAGGCCTTCGCCCAGGGTGGCGATCCAGACCACGCCGTCGTCGCTCGTTTCCAGTCCCATCACCCGTGCGCCGCCGGGACCTTCGATCGTGTTGTCCCCACCGAGGTAGTGTCTGAACTGCTCGGACCGCTCGGTCACACGGTGTACGCCGCCGTAGAAGTTGCCTATCCAGCGTGTGCCGTCGCGGGTTTCGAGGGTGGTCCAGACGAGCGTGTTAGCCAGGGCGTTCGGATCGTCCGGACCGGAGTTGTGGTGCCGTACGCCGCGTGCCGGGTGATATCGGAACAGACCGTACCGAACGTTGCCGATCCAGAGAACGCCAGAGGCGTCTTCGTCAATGAAGCTGATGGTCCCGCAATCGGTGGCGCCACAGGCTTCGGGCAACGTGTTTTGCTCGAATCGGCTCAGGCGGTCGGGTCTCGACGGGTCGAGGTAGAAACGCTCGAAAGTGCCGCGTTCACGGTCCATCCGGTTCAAGACGCCGCCGAGCGTGCCGACCCAAAAGTTTCCGCGCGAATCTTCGAACAGGGTTTCCACCTTGTTGTCGGCCAGCGACGTCGGGTCGTTCGGGTCGTGGAGGTAGCGGATGAAGGTGCCGGTCTGGCGGTCGAACCGGTTGAGCCCGCCGGCTTCGGGGGGCGACTCGGCCCCAAAAGCACTGCCGGTGCCGACCCAGAGCGTGCCGTTGCGGTCCTCAAAGAGGGTCCGGACCTGGTTGTTGCTCAGGCTTGTCGGATCGTTCGGGTCGTGGCGGTAATGTGTAAAGGTGCCGGTTTCACGGTCGAACCGATCGAGCCCGCCGTGTGTCCCCACCCAGAGGTTCCCGAGGTGGTCCTCCAGAATGACGGTCACCGAGTCCTGGATCAGGCTCGTCGGGTCATCGGGGTCGTGCCTGTACGACGTGAAGCGCTCGGTGGTCTGGTCGAATCGGTTGAGGCCGCCGCCGAGGGTGCCCACCCAGAGCACGCCCTGGCTGTCGACGTAAAGGTATTCGGCCCACGAGCTGGAGATCGAGGTTGGATCGAGCGGATCGTGTTGGAAAACGTGGAACGAAAAGCCGTCGAAGCGGGCGAGACCTTCGTGCGTGCCGAACCAGACGAACCCGACGGAGTCCTGCACGATCGAAACGACGGTGTTATTCGGAAGCCCGTTTTCGGTGGTGAAGCGATCGACGACGAGGTCGGCGAACGCGGTGGACGACACGGGCCTCTCTCCCACCGGCACGGGCTGAGCACCCGCATCAGGCGTACCCGACGACGCGAGGATTAAAAGACCGAGAGAAAGGATATAAGGTATCGTCCGCATGTTTCTGGAGCGATTGCTTGCTGTATGCGATCGCTAAGGGTAAACATAAGCTATCACATACCTATCTGGCACGCATTGATATGGTATAAATTCCTTCTCACATTCACCAGAGCGCTTCCTGTTGCGCCTCGAGGACTTTTTCGCCGGTGGATTAACCTTGCCGGGGGTTTTCGTCGTATTCTATGGTAGGCGCCTTCGGTGCGGGAGTCGGAACGGGTGAAGCCGGGTTGTTGCGGGAGAAGTCGGCGAAGGGCCAAATGAAGGTGACATCGAGCCGCTTTCTGGCACGTCAGGGTTATCGTCTCTCAGGCAGTCTGCCCTTCTTTCCATCTGGTTCCTCTTTCGAAGGGGTCGCACGAAGCACACGTTCCCTCTTTACCGGGACGAGGCAGCGAGTAACGCAAACCATTGGAGGACCCCATGGACCATACACATCATCATCACCATCACCACGCACCGATCGACGTGCCGGCTCCGGTAGAGCTCACCGGGGACGAGATCCTGGTCGAGCTGGACGCGCGTGAAGTCGAATGGGAGTACGCGCCCGGCCAAAGCGTTCCGGGGTACGGGCTTAACGGACAGGCGCCGGGGCCGGTCATCGAAGCGAAAAAAGACGTTCCACTTGCTATCCGGCTGACGAACAACCTGCCGGAGCCAACCATCATCCACTGGCACGGCCTGCGTGTGCCCTCCGCCATGGACGGCACGGACGACGTGCAGCACCCGGTGCAGCCGGGCGAGACCTTCACGTACCGCTTCACCCCGCCCGACGCCGGCACGTTCTGGTACCACTCGCACTTCAACGAGACCGAGCAGCTCGAAAAAGGGCTCTACGGCGCCCTCATCGTCCGGGACGAAAACGAGCTCACGCTCGACGACGAAAAGATCCTCGTGCTCGACGACCTCAAGCTCGACAAAAAGGGCAATCTCGCGAAGTTCGGTGGGTTTGTCGAGCGGCACGACGGCCGGGAGGGCGACGTGCGGATGATCAACGGGAAGGCCGAGCCAGTGCTGACGATGGCGGCAGGCCAGATGGAGCGATGGCGGATCGTCAACGCCTCGAGCGCCCGGTACGTCAACCTTTCGATCGGCGGGCTGCCTTTCCGAATCATCGGAACGGGCGGCGGGCTGATCGAGGCGCCCGTGACGGCCACCGAGGGGTTGATTGCTCCGGCGAACCGCCTAGAGCTGGCGGTCGGGCCGTTCGAGGAAGGCCAGGTGCTCGACGTCGAAGCCGTTGCGTACAACCGATTCACGATGAAGCACCGGGGCACCGAACGGTTTGCCACGCTGCACGTCGGGCCGGCGAAACCGTCCACAGCAGTCCTTCCGGATCGTCTTCGAACCATCGAGCCCCTCGTTACGGGCGACGTGACGCCGACACGTACCGTCAGGCTCACCGCGGGCCTCAATCTCCATACGGGGCTGGACTTCCGGATCAACAAAGAAAGGCACCACCACGCCGAACCCGTAAAAGTGGGCGAGCTGCAAGTGTGGGACCTGGTCAATATGACCATGATGGACCACCCCTTCCACCTGCACGGGTTCTTTTTCCAGGTGCTCTCGGTGAACGGCACACCCCCGCCCTACCGTTCATGGGAGGATGTGGTAAACGTACCCCCGCGCGGCACGGTCCGTATCGCCTGGATGCCCGACAACCGCCCCGGCCGCTGGATGTACCACTGCCACATCCTCGAGCACCACGCCCTCGGCATGATGGCCCACTTCGAGGTCGTCCCGTGACGGTTCTTTCTTTTTGAATGGTTGTGAGTAACGCCATCCCTGCACGGCCGGGCTTCGGGGATGGCATTTCTTCTGTACCGCCACGGCGACGCCCCCCTTTGTCATTCCGAACAACGTGAAGAATCTTCCCGAAGTGCGGCCACTCTGGCTGGTACAAACAGTGGTGAAGAGCTGTGCGTGCCCTTTCTGCCATACTCGAAGGCCTCATTTCATAAAGATCCCTCACCCGCTTCGCGGGATTCGGGATGACAGAGAAGGGCGCTGGCAGTAGCAGTAAGCCCGGATGGTTGCCGATACCTCTCTGCTTGTCATCCCGACGAACCTTGTGAGGAGGGATCTTCCCAAAGTGCGGCCTTACTGGTTGGCGCTATCGGAAATTGAAAGCACCGGAGCTGCTCCCCTGGACAGGCCTGTCCCGCGCTCGACGTGGGAGGAGCTGTCGCGGAGCGACTGAGGGGTAGATCATTATGTTTACTTCTCTTTTGCCGGGTCAAAAGAGAAGCAGAAAACCCCTTTGAAATCGAAAACGCGCGGATCCATCTCTTCCCCAAGGTACCCACAGCCCGTACCGAACGGCGCCGACTGCTTGGTGCTAGTATAGAGAGGTAGTGCCACAAGCGCCGTTCGCTAAATGCGCGATGGATCCCCCTCGCACGGCCCGTCGATTTCGGAATTGGTGCCGGGAGAAAGCAAGGAGACAAACCTGACCAAGGGCTGGGCTTGTCTTGTTGCTACACACCTTAATAAAAACGTCATCTCCGCGAAGGCGGAGATCCAGTGGAGGGTTCTGCGAGGCCTCGGTGTATTGAATATTTGAACCCACACCTGGATCCCGGCTCGGGGGCCGGGATGACGTTATTGTTTAGTGCATTAGGTATCAAATAACGTCCTGCCTTCAGTCCACATCGACGCAAAAACACCTGCGTATAATCTGCGCCACCTCCGGACCGCAATAAATCCAGATCCACCCATAACCTCTCACACCAGCACCTCTTCCTCCCGGGTGCTGTGGGCGACGGGGCCTTTGCGGCGTTTGAGCCACGAGCGGAAGCGGCGCCAGGTGAGGGCAATACCGGTATAGGCCAGCAGCATTGCACCGAAGGATGCGATGCCCGCTATGGTCTGGCCGATGAAACCGGCGATCTCGCCGGTGTGCGCGAACCGGAGAAAAAGGCGCAGCTTTCGGCCTGGCGTATTCTGATCGAACGTCTCACGACCGATCACTTCTGCCGTATTCCGGTCGAGTGTGATCGTCGAGCGTTTCTGCGGCTGGCCGCCATTACCAGCGTCGATCGCAAAGGCAACGGCCTCCTCCCCTTCGGTCGGGAAACGCACTGTGATCGTGCGCCAGCCGTCGACCTGGCTACGGGCGACCTCCAGCAGGTTCTCCATCCCTTCAAGGTTCGCAATCACGGCCACCTCACCCGATGGAGGACCCGGGCGGCGCATCTGCGCAGGTTCCTCACCCATGATCCGGAAGACCAGGTTGTTCGCCCACGGATACGAAATCACCACGGCGGATGCCACCACGATCGCCAGCGGCAGGAAGAGCCAGAAACCGAACACGTGGTGCCAGTTGAAATCCCGTGCCTTGCTCGAAAGCTTGCGCCGGAACCAGAGAGCATTCCGGAACTGCACCCACTTCCACCTGCGGGGAAACCACAGGTAAAGTCCGCTCAGAACGATGAAGAGGAAGAGCAGGTTTGCCGCGCCCGTTATGGCCTTGCCGGTGGCGCGGCTCTCGCCCTGCATTCCGATCCACCGGTGGATCTCGGTGACCGTCCGGAAGAAGTTTCGGACGCCGGTGGACTGCCCGCCGAGTACGGCGCCGGTGTACGGATCGACGAACAGAACGAGCTCGCCCCGTCTCTCCGGGCTTGCTACGCCGAAGCCATACGGTTCAGATTCGCCCGACCGCACGGTGAGGCTCAAAGGCGCAGCGCCAGTGGTTTCTTGGAATATGGCTGCAAGCTGCTCCACGGGCAGCTTCTTCCCTCCCGGCGTGGGAGGCGCTACCTGATAGTTGCGCGTGTCGGCCCAGGCAATGATCTGCTTTTCATACGTCAGCAGGACGCCGGTGACCGACATCAGCAGGATGACCACCCCGGCGGTCACCCCGGCCGCCAGGTGGCACCAGAACAGGATCTTGCGAAAGGTTTTCATCGTGATGAGGACGTTCGAGGGTTGGCTGGGAGTCGGCTATTCTCTCCTTTTGATCGAACATACGCACACGATTTCCTTTTGCTTTGGGCCCTGTCACGAGCCGCACAAGAATGCTACAAATCGCACACAGGATATGTTAAATCATCGAAATGCGTTCCCCCCCACTGGCACTCCGTATGGCAGCGTTTCATAAAGATCCTCTATCGCACGGCTCTTCGGGATGACAAAGTGGATCGATGGCGATGGCAGTGAGGACAGGTACTTGCCGTTACCTCACATATTGTCATTCCGAACAACAGTGAGGAATCTTCCCGAAGTGCGGTCTTTCTGGCTGGTTCAAACGGATCCCTGTTGCTGTACGTACCCGCACTACCGTTCACAATAGCCGCGTTTCATAAAGATCCTTCGTCACTGCG
>CBINFS010000075.1:0-9571 GCA_966250015.1 uncultured bacterium
ATCAACAAGCAAACCGGCCAGAACGGGAATGCCTACGACCCACAATATGACCTCGGACGAGTCCCCCTCTCGATCTCGTCACTCGTCGATCCCGTCGAGCTTTTCACCATCGAGATCCTGGAAACGGAACTGGGCGGCGAGCTGCACTTCAAATGGGACCTGATCGAGTTCGGCGTGGCGTTCAGGGTGATCGACTGAACGCCGATTTCAGGCGACGAAGACGAAGAGGACAATGAACAACACGACGCTCACGCTGAGACCGGCCATAAAGACCGTGTAGGAGAGCCAGAGGAGGCGGTATTTCTTCGAGAGCACCTGGCCGAGCGAGTGAATGTCGGCGATCATGTTGTTGTAGAGCCTGTTCTCGTCCCCCATCAGCTCTTTGACGCCGATGGTGAAGTCGTCGAGCGACATGTTCACGAAATTGCCGAAGAACAGGATGTTCGCCCGGTCCCGACGCACGTCATCGATGGTGAACACCTTGCTCGTGACTTTGGGCCGTGCACTCAGGATGGCGAACACGGTGGCGGCGAGCGACGTGATCAGCAGTACGCCCGACGGCGCCAGGAGCCACGGACTGGCCGCCAGGCGCGACGACACAAACGAGATGATGATCGACATCAGGATCGCGTTGACGCTGATCATGATGTTGGCCTTGCTGTCGGCGATCGAGCTCAGGTTGATGTGGTTCCGGTAGGTTGAGCGGAACATCGTCTGTATCCCGCGTGATGACACCGTCCGGGTACCGGTCTCCTCGGGTACGTCCGTTTTGCTTTCAAGCAGGCCGGCGAGGATTTTCTGCTGCTCGCGCAGGTTCTTTTGCCAGCTTTTCTGGTATTTTTCTTTCGCGTAATCGGTATAGAACTCAACCGTGGTCAGGAAGTCGAGCTGCGCCTCGGCCCATTCCTGGTCGGTGTACGTGCAGCCCAGGTGGGTTTCCCACTCTTTCCGGAGCTTTTCACCCACCTTGAAGAATTTCTTTTTGCCCACGTGGGAGCGGTCGGCGTCGTGGATGACCATTTCGCCGATGGTTTTCGGCACGTAGGCGGCGTGGGTGGCGTTGATGAAAGCGGCAACCTGCTCGATGTCCCGCTCGGGCACACCGCGGCCGGACAGGAACTCGCGGGCGATCTGGATGCCGGCTTCTTCGTGGTTTTCGAACGTGTGGATGTAGCCGGTGTCGTGAAACCACGCGGCGAGCGTGACTAGCTGGAGGTCGCGGCGCGACAGGCCGACGTTGCGGCCAATTTTGTCGGCTTCGTTCGCGACGTCGGCGGTGTGGCTGTAGGTGTGATAAGTAACGGTGGAGGGAAGGCGGTCTCTGAATAGCCGGTAGACGTAAGCCGAGGCCTCTCGAACGATGGGGTCAACCTGTACGATTGCTGGCATTCGGGTCTGATCAGGATCTCTTCGCGATGACGGGTAGTTTTGCTACAAAATGGCGGGTCTGCTCAATTGTTCGCCCCTAATTGAATGAATTGTCGATACTTTGTCAATGCGGCGTGGCTCATGCTGCTGATTATCGTTGCCGCCGGGTGTGGGGGAGCCGAAGATATTCCTCAGCCGCTCGTCACATCCGATTCGACGCTGTCCTACACGTTCGATAGCCCTACACGTACGGTCAGGCTGCCGACGGAGCTCAAGGAGATCTCCGGGATCGCAATACTCGACGAGCATCACGTCGTGGCAGTCCAGGACGAGGAAGGGATCCTGTTCGTTGTCGACCTGCAAACGGGTAATCCCGTGGAACAATGGAAGTTCGGTGGCAGGCGTGATTACGAGGACCTGGTGCTGCTGAACGACACGGTGTACGTCATCGAGAGCGACGGAACGCTTTACGAGGTAACCGGGTGGAGGGGGCCGAACGCGACGACGCGGGAGATTGACACCGGCCTCAGCAGCCGGTACGACACCGAAGGCTTGGCCTACGACGCCGGGCGCCTGTTCATCGGATGCAAGGAGTACCCGGGTGACAATCTGGAGGGCTACCGGGCCGTGTACGCCTTCGACGTCGCCGCGGAGCGGCTGATCGAGAAGCCCGCGTATCTCCTGTCGATCGAGGAGATGGCGCCCTACGCCCGTGCCGCTCAGCCGCGTGACCTTGAAGGGAAGCTGCGTGCGCTCATCGAGGGCAGGCTGTACGAGTTCGGCATACAACCATCTGCCCTCGCCTTTCATCCGATAACAGGCGAGCTGTACGTGCTGTCGGCTGAAACCAAGGCGATTGCCGTCCTCGGGCGCGACGGCCGGCTGCGTCACGTGCACCTGCTCCCGCAGGCTCTTTTCAGGCAACCCGAAGGGATGGCGTTCTACCCGAACGGCGACCTCCTCATTTCGAACGAAATCAACGTGGGCCCCGCCACCATCCACCTGTTCACCTATCGCCGGGAAGCTGCGCCAAAAGTCAAAACAGAAAGCCAAAAAGCGACGGGATAAAATCAGCCGGCCTCCCTGCTTTCATGCGCCAGACCTTGCTGGATATCATTAGCTTTTTACGTTTTATTACCGACCACACATGAAGTGTGGCGTTCTAGATGAACCCAAAATCCGCAGCTGATCCTGGTCGCGTCCAGCATTGAAACGTAAAACCCATCTGTTGCCGCTGGTTCTGCTCCTGTTTTTGGCAGGTTGCAGGTCCACCGGGGGCTTCATCATTCCGGAGCCGGTCGATCCCGAGAAGGAGATGCCGGCCGACTCGGCGCTTGCCTTCACCGTCTACCTGATCGGAGACGCCGGGGGATCACCGCCGGACGGGACGGCGCCGGCCATTCGCCTGCTCGGCACTTACCTCAAAAACGAACGGCCGAACAGCGCCGTCGTTTTTCTGGGCGACAACATCTACGAAAGCGGTATGCCGCCCGTCACCGCCCCTGAACGAGAGCTCGCCGAGCACCGGATCAACGAGCAGATCAAGATCGTGAAGGATTATCCGGGACAGGTAGTCTTCATTCCCGGCAATCACGATTGGGGCGGAGAGGGAATAGGGGGCAGTGTTGAAACGCTCAGGCGGCAAGAGGCTTACGTCGAAGCGGCTCTCGACAGCGCCAACGTGTTTCTGCCCGACGATGGTTTCCCCGGGCCGGTCGAGGTAGAGCTGTCCGACGAGCTGCTGCTGGTCGCCCTCGACACGCAATGGTGGCTCGAAAACGTCAAAACGTACGGCGACACCGGGCAGTACGAGCTCGAACAAGAAGGCGAGTTCCTAATCGAGCTGCACTACGTGCTCGATCGGCACGAGGAAAAGGACAAAATCATCGTCGCTCACCACCCCCTCTTTTCGATCTCTTCGCACGGGGGGATCATCCCGCTCGAAGGGATCATGGATCCCGTGGAGTTTTTCGTCAGGCGTTTTCTGGGGACACCTCAGGACCTCTCGAACCACAAGTACCGGCGCCTGCGGCAGGGCATGCTCGACATCATCGCCCGGCACGACGGGTTGGTCTACGCAGCCGGACACGACCACAATCTCCAGTACTTCCAGCACGGAAGCCAGCACCACATCGTGAGCGGTTCGGGGAGCAAGCTTAGCCCCGTCAGCAAAGGGCGCGGCTCTGCGTTTACCGCCGCCGAGCTTGGCTTCGCGATCCTCCGATACTACACCGACGGATCGATTTGGCTTGAGTTCGTCGCTTCCCGGGAGGACGGCAACGTGGGCGAAACCCTCTACCTGAACCGCATCCGAAAAGGGGACCGGCCGCTCGTCGCTTACGTTTCGCCCGACGAAGCGGAAGAATTGCTCGCTCAGTCGACTAGCTCGAACGAGGTTTCGTCCGAGCCTGAACTGGAGGAGAAAAAGAAGAAAGACGCCCAAAAGCCGAAGCCCGACACAAACGGTGAAGTGCAGGAGCCCTATTCGTTCTTCAGCGCCGGTACCGTCGTGAGGAGCGCGGGTGATGGCTACGGCGTGAGCAGGTTAGGCGCGTTTTTCCTGGGCGATCGCTATCGCAAGGTCTGGGAGATCCCGGTCACCGTTCCCATCATCGACCTCGAGCGAACGGCGGGAGGCCTGACGCCGCTGAGGGTCGGCGGTGGCTTGCAGACCAAGTCGTTGCGCCTGAAGGGCGGAGACGGGGACGAATACGTGCTCAGGTCGATCGTAAAGGATCCCGCCCGCTCGATCCCTGAATACCTCCGGCGGACGATCGCGCAGGACGTCGCACAGGACCATGCATCTGCCATGCACCCGTATGGCGCCTTTGTGCTTCCCGACCTCGCACGGGCTGCCGGCATCTACTACACAGAGCCCACCCTCGTTGTCGTACCCGATTCCCCGCGGCTCGGTCGGTACCGGAGCGAGTTTGCCGACATGCTTGCACTGTTCGAGGTGCGAGCCGATGAGGATCAGTCCGACGAGGCTCGTTTCGGGTACGCCGAAAACGTCATCGGCTCGCCCAAGCTGTTTGAGAACCTGGCCGAAGACAACGACGAGCGGGTGGACGAACGTGCATTCGCCCGGGCACGCCTCTTCGACATGCTCATCGGCGACTGGGACCGCCACAAGGACCAGTGGCGGTGGTCCGAGTTCGACGTCACGCCGGGCAAGATCTTCAGGCCCATACCCCGGGACCGGGACTTCGCCTTTTTCAAGTTTGACGGCCTGTTGGCCCGGCTGGCGAGGTGGTCCGGCATACCGGTATTCAGACGGTTCACCCTGTTCGACGAGCACTACGGTGACCTGATCGGTCTGAACTTCAACGGCGCCGCGCTCGACCGCCGCCTCACGTCGAGCCTCACACGCGAGGATTGGATCGAGATAGCCGACTCGGTCCGCATCGGCGTCACCGATGAGGTGATCGAGCAGGCCATCCGCAAGTGGCCGGAGCCGGTCTTCGAGTACCACGGCGAGGACATCATCCGGATCCTCAAAGCGCGGAGGGACAAGCTGCCGGACGTGGCCTCGAAGTACTACAAGATTCTCGCCCGGACGGTGGACGTCGTTGGCTCGGACAAGCACGAGCGCTTCGAGGTGACCCGCCTCGACGACGATCGCACCGAGGTGGTCATGTACAAGACCAAAAAGGAGGGCGACATCGACCGCGAGCTGTTCCGCCGCATCTTCTTCACCGGCGAGACCGAGGAGGTTCGCCTGTACGGCCTCGACGGGAACGATCAGTTCGTCGTGAAGGGTAACGTGCGGAGGGGCATTCGCGTCCGGGCCATTGGAGGGCAGGGTCCGGACCGGTTCGTCGATAGCTCGAGGGTCAGGGGACCCTCGAATATGACGTATTTTTACGACACTGAGGCGGGAAACGAGTTCCTGGCAGCCGGCCCCAATACGCGCATCGAGCGATCGAACGACCCGTACAACAACGTGTACGAGATGCTCCGCTACGAGCAGGACCTCTGGCAGCCGGCCATTACGTTCGACCAGAACTCGACGGACGGCTTCATATTCGGTGTAGGGTTCCGGCACTTCAAAAGTGGTTTCCGGAAATCACCTTACGCCTCCCGCCACGCCGTGACGGTTGATTATGGAACCGGGTCGAAACGGTTCGGAATCGATTATTCGGGTCGGTTCACGGAGATCTGGGGCAAATGGAGCGCGTCGCTTGATGCTGAGGCGATCGACGCGAGAGACTTCAAGCACTTCTACGGCATCGGGAACGAGACTCGGCTTGAAAACCGGGACTTTTTCCACGCCCGCGTAGGCCAGATCCTTGTCGACGCCTCCCTCTACCGAAACGTACTGCCGTTTTCGACCCTCCGGTTCGGCCCGACCTTTTCTCTGACGACCGTAGACTCGCTCGTCGGACGCCCGCCGACGCTTTACAGCCGCGACGATTTCATCGACAAGTACTACGCGGGCGCGTACGCCTCGTTTGAAGTCGACGGCACCGACACGCTCGCCGCAACGCAGTCCGGGATGCGGTGGCACAATCGGGTCGATCTCAACTTTGGCGTGCGCAACACGAACGACGTTTTCGCCCGGTTTACGTCCGAGCTGAGCTACTTCTACACGTTCTTCCACCCCGAGCTGATCACGCTCGGCGTTCGGTTGGGCGGCGCCGTCAACGTTGGTGATTTTTCCTTCTATCAGGCCAATACGCTCGGGGGGCAGGTCAACCTCCGGGGTTACCACCGCAACCGTTTCTCCGGCCGAAGCGCGGCCTACCTGAATACCGACCTGCGCGTCAGGCTGTTCGACTTCAACGCCTACCTGGCGCGAGGCGAAGGCGGCGTGCTCGGCTTCGCCGACGTGGGACGGGTGTGGGCTGACGACGAAGACAGCGGCAAGTGGCACCCCGGCACCGGCTTCGGCCTATGGCTCACCCCGTTCTATCAGCTCGTCTTGACCGTCACCGTCGAGTTTTCGCCCGAGAGCACGCTCTTCGACGTATCGCTCGGGTTTCTATTCTGAATATGGCTGTACAGTACGCAGATGGGCGCGGATGACTTCTTGAGAGTCAGACAGAGGGCGGGACGCTCAGTGTTACTAACGACCTGCCAAATATGTCATCTGGCGGAGATCCAAGAAACGGTTTTGTTAGTCTTCAGCGTTTGGCCTCTCTCAACCGACCAATAGATTCCGGATCAAGTCCCTCCCCTGTCCAAGGGAGCAATTTGTTGCGCCCTTGCCACCCTCGGAGCCAACCAGACGGGAAGCACTTCGGGAAGATTCCTCGCTGTCGCTCGGAATGACAAATAGAGAGGTACGGGTAAGTATCTGACCTCACTGCTATTGCCATCGCTCCACTATGTCATCCCGAATCCCGCAAAGCGGGTGAGTGAACTTTACGAAATAAGGCCTTAGGGATGGGCTAAAGGTTCGCACAGCACCTGGAAAAACTTCGCGGTATCGCGCCTGCGCGTGCAAACGGTGTGCGCCTGTCAGGATTCTTGATAAATGTCTTATACTTACCCGTTGGTGGTAGACTCATTTGCTCATCGCACGACTCGGGACGAACCATGTCTACGCTACGCTCTTGCTCATTCAGCTTGCGGCGATACGCCATCGTGGCAGCGTATATCGCCCTCGCTCTGTTTGCACCTTTTGCGCTGGCACAGGAGGGGCCGGTCAAGACGTTTGAACTTGCCGACGTGCGGCTTCGCGACGGCATTTTCGCACGCGCCCAGGAGCGCGACCTGGCGTACCTCCTGGCAATGGACCCCGACCGGCTGCTTGCACCCTTCCTGAAGGAGGCCGGACTGCCCTCCAAAGCTGAGCCGTACGGCAACTGGGAGTCGACCGGGCTCGGGGGGCACATCGGCGGGCACTACCTGAGCGCGCTCTCCATGATGTACGCCTCGACCGGCAACGAGGAGGTGTTTGAGCGCCTGCGGTACATGCTCGCCGAGCTGCGGCGCGCGCAGATAGCCAACGGCAACGGGTACATCGGCGGCGTCCCGGACGGCAAAACGATCTGGGAGGAGATCGCCCGCGGCGAGATCGACGCGGAGCCCTTCGGGCTCAACGGCAAGTGGGTGCCGTGGTACAACCTCCACAAGCTGTATGCGGGGCTGCGCGACGCCTATCGGTATGCGGGCATCGACACCGCCCTCGACATGCTCGTCGATCTGTCTGACTGGGCCATTCACCTTACCGAAGGCCTTTCCGACGAGCAATTCCAGACGATGCTCCGGACCGAACACGGCGGCATGAACGAGGTCCTGGCCGACGTCGCGGCTCTCACGGGTGACGAGAAGTACCTCGAGGCGGCGCGCCGGTTCTCACATCGAATGATACTGGATCCCCTGATGAATGCAGAGGACCGGCTGACGGGCCTCCACGCCAATACACAGATACCGAAGGTCGTAGGATTCCAGCGCATCGCCGAGGTGGCCGCCGCTTTCAACGAACCGGGTTTCGAACACTGGCAGAATGCGGCGCGGTTCTTCTGGCAAACCGTCGTCGACAACCGGACTTTTGCCATCGGCGGCAACAGCGTCGGCGAGCACTTCCATCCGGTGGACGATTTTTCGTCGGCGGTGAAAGAGCCGGAGGGGCCGGAGACCTGCAACACGCACAACATGCTGCGCCTGACGAAGAAGCTCTACGAGCAAAATCCGTCTGTGCTGTACGTGGACTACTTTGAGCGTGCGCTCTACAACCACATCCTCTCGTCGCAGCACCCCGAGCACGGTGGGGTCGTCTACTTCACCTCGTTGCGCCCCGGCCACTATCGCGTCTACTCACAGCCGGATAGCGCCATGTGGTGCTGCGTCGGCTCCGGCATCGAGAACCATGCGAAGTATGGCGAGATGATCTACGCGCATCGGGGCGACGAGCTCTACGTCAACCTGTTCATCCCCTCGACGCTCGACTGGCGGGAGAAGGGCGTGCACGTCTTGCAGGAGACCGGTTTCCCAGACGAAGAAACCACAACCATCACGATCCAGAATGACGGGACCTTCGCGTTGAACCTGCGCTACCCCGGCTGGGTGCAGGAGGGTAAGCCGGAGGTGACGGTCAACGGTGAGCCGCAGACTTTCGAGGCGGAGCCGGGCAGCTACATTCGCATCGAAAGGGCGTGGAAGGCAGGCGACGTCGTGACGATGACGTTGCCCATGCAAACGCACCTCGAACAGCTACCGGACGGGTCGCCGTACTACGCGGTGCTGTACGGGCCGATCGTGCTCGCTGCCGAGCTGGAGCCGTTTGAGGACGAGCGTCTGGACTTTTTGGCCGACGCGAGCCGGATGGGCCACGTCGCACAGGGACCGCTCTTGCCCGAGCCGAAGGCGCCGATGATCGTGAGTGAATCGCCGGACTTCGCCGACCGGATCGTACGCGTCGAGGACCAGCCGCTGACCTTTAAAGCGCCGGGATTGATCGAAAACGTCGAAGAAGAGCCGACCCTGAAGCCGTTCTTCCGCGTGCACGACGCGCGGTACGTCGTCTACTGGCCATACGCGACGCCGGAGGGGCTCGAAGAGCTAAGGCAAAAGTGGGCGGAGGAAGAACGAGAGCGGCTCGCACTCGAGGCGCGGACCGTCGACCGTGTTGCCCCGGGTGAACGGCAATCGGAGGCCGATCATGGGTTCGAGGGTGAAGACACCGAAGCGGGTCCTTACCGCGGCCGCCGGTGGCGGCACGCACAAGGGTGGTTCAGCTACGTGCTCCGCGACCCGGACCGTGAGGCAGCCACGCTTCGCGTCACGTACTCCGCTGCCGACCGCGGCCGTACCTTCGACATTCTGATGAACGACGTCAAGGTGGCAACCCAGGTGCTCGACGGCTCCCGCGACGGCGACTTCTTCTCAGTGGACTACCCCATTCCCACTGAGGTATTCGATAACGCCAAAGACGGTGCGTACGTGACGAAGTTCGTCGCCCATCCCGGCTCGATGGCCGGCGGCGTCTTCGACGTCCGCCTCCTCCGCCCCTCGGAAGCCTCCCCGTGATAGGGCGCAAATGACGCCGATGTTCGCTGATGATTTTTCGTGTCGATACGGATCGACATCGGCAGGTTTTGTGCCACTAAATACTTAATAATACACGTCATTCCGGACCGCCGGGCTTGTGATCCAATCTACGTTACGGAAAACCTACCCGGTTCTGCCTCGCACTACCGTCGAATGGATTTACTTCGTCAGTCACTTCGTTCGTGTCGGATCAAGTCCGGAATGACCT
>CBINFS010000076.1:0-8809 GCA_966250015.1 uncultured bacterium
GATTTCAGAATTGGTGCCAGGAGAAAACTATGCGGTGAGCCATACCATTGGCTGGACTTGTCCTGATGCCGCAAACCTTAAAATGACGTCATTCCGGCCCCCGAGCCGACAAGAGAAAAGCGACTGACGGAGTAAATCCATGTGAGCACGCGGTATTCCTCCAACGCTTGCCGTACGCAGCCCTCTCCTGGATCTCCGCCTACGCGGAGAATACATACTGGTTTTGTGCATTAGGTAGTACGAGAAGTCCCGCCCTTGGTCAACCCCTTAAAAAATCATCCGCGCGCATCCGCGTCACCTGCGGACCCAAAGAGTCGTCACCGCTTCGTCCCGACGAGTAACACGTAGGGGCGGTCGAGGCCGGTGAGGGGAAACTCGTGCGACTCGACTGAGAAGCCGGCCTCCTCCATCAGCCGGATCCAGGTGGCCTTCGGGAACAGGCCCCAGGTGTGGCGGTCGTGCTCGATCTGCACGGTGCCGTCCTCTTCAATCAGGTAGGTCATCAGCGCCTCAACCTGCGTGTCGGCGGGATCGGGGTCGAACGTGTACTCGACGTAGGTGACGCGACGGTCGCCGAAGTCGTGGATCTCGTGGACGAGGTCCGGGATGTGGAGGGTTTCCTTGAAGTGATCGGGCGAGACGACAAAAATACCGCCGGGATCGAGGTGTGCAGCCGCCGTTGTGAACGCCGCCAGCAGGTCCGCCTCGTCGAGCATGTAGCTGATCGCGTCGTGGATGAGGACGGCGTCATACGTGCGCCCAAGGCGTACGGTCCGCATGTCGCCCTGATGCGTCTTCACCCCGGGATTGAGTTTCCGGCAGAGTTCGAGCATGGCGTCACTGAGATCCACGACCGTAGCGTCGTAGTCGGACGTCAGGTGAGAGAGGTTGAAACCGCCACCCGCTCCGAGCTCGAGGATTTCGTGACGGCCCGCGCCGAGCTTCTCGCGGAGCACCGTCCGCCAGTGCGCCGCTTCTTCCTCGTAATCCGACGGCGGGCTGATGAGCGGCATCAGCCACGCCAGATCGCCGTAGAGACGGCCCGATCCGACTTCGTCCAGGTTCATCGATTTCGCGTGTTAAGAAATCAAGATGGAAGCACTTACGGTTCAGGTCCGTAACATTTCGGATACGAAAAGGCGCAACATCCCCGAAAAAACGGCATATGCTGGCACTGTTCGTGAGTCCTCGGACCTTCGAACAAACCGTATGGAGGTAAACCATGATGGAAACTACGACTTTACATAGACCGAAAAAGATCGCACTGGTTGCGCACGACAACAAGAAGAAGGACTTGCTGGAATGGGCTGAGTACAACCTCGGAACGCTCAGAAAGCACGAGATCTACGCGACGGGCACAACAGGCGCGATACTCGAAGAGAAGCTTGGCATTCCCGTCCACCGGCTTCTGAGCGGACCGCTCGGAGGCGACCAGCAGATCGGCGCGCTGATATCAGAAGGCGTCCTCGACTTTCTGATTTTCTTTTGGGATCCCCTCGAACCGCAACCGCACGACCCTGACGTCAAGGCGCTGCTCCGCATCGCGGTGGTCTGGAACGTCCCGATCGCGTGCAACCGCGCCTCGGCGGACTTCATGGTCTCGTCGCCGCTTATGGACGGTGAGTACCACCGCCTCGCCCCCAGCTTCGAGTCCTACCAGAAACGCCGCATCGAGCTTTCCCCCGACCGTCCACCGGAGGAAGGCGGAAGGGATAAGGGGGAGGCCAGAAGCGTGCCCGCCCTCGATGGCTCACTCGCCTGACGTCTTTTTGCATTGACTCACGCGAAGTGATTCGGGAGAAACTACAGTCCGCAGATGACGCCGATGTACGCAGATGATTATTTGGTCGGTCAGACGAGCACGCTCCGATGGCGTCACTTATTCCTAATGTAGAAACCCAAAATATGCGTCATCTCCGCGAAGGCGGAGATCCAGGAGAGGGCTATGTAGGGCAAGCGTTGGAGGAATACCGCGTGCTCACATGGATCCCGGCTCGGCGGCCGGGATGACGTGTTTTTGGGGTGTTCAGTTGGAAAACACGCCCCACGTTCGGACTTGCCCCCCCTGATATCATCGGCGTTAATCTGCGGATTATTCTTTGACCCTCTTCGCGCCTTCGCGTGAGACTAAAAAACCTCACGCACTCGTCTTCGCCACGGCCTCCATCAGGCCTTTGATGTAGCCGATGGCGAAGAGGGTGCCGAGGTCGTTGTAGCCGGGTTCGGTGTTTTCTTCGTAACCCGTGATGGTGGGGACGTGGTCGGGGCGGATGGGGCCGCGGAAGCCCACTTCGTAATACGCCAGCATGGCCTCGGCCATGTCGGTCTTGCCGGCGTCGTGCCAGACCTCGGTGAAGCTGGTCGTGTGCCCAAGTACGTCGCGGAAGTGGACGAAGTGGATCAGTCCTCGCTCGCCGAAGTAGCGGATGGCCTCGGGGATGTTCACGTCGCCTCCCTGGCTGGCGACGCTGCCCTGGCAGAAGCAGAAGCCGTTGTGCGGGCTCGGGTGGAGCTCGGCCACGCGTTTCATCGCGTCGATCGACGTGATGATGCGTGAGATGCCGCGCATGTGGTCGACGGGTGGGTCGTCGGGGTGAAGCGCAAGTTTAACCCCTAAGCGTTCGGCCTCGGGCACGACGGCGTCGAGGAAGTACTTCAGGTTCTTCCACATCGTCTCCTTCGACACCTCGCCGAACTCGGTGAGGGAGTTGTCCTGGATGTCCTCGTAGTCAAAGGCTGTGACGAGCGAGCCGCCCCGGTCGACGCGCGCCATGTCCGTCCGCGCCCAGTTGATGACCGGCATCCAGTTGTAGCAGATCACTTTCTGGCCGACCTCGGCGCACTTTTGCATCAGATCGACGAAGTTTTCGATGACCTCTTCGCGCCCCTCGACGCCAAGCTGGGCGCGGTGGAGCGGCACGCCCTCACAAACCGTCCATTCGAGGCCGACATCTTCGAACGTTTTCTTCCGGGTGGCAGGGTCAGGCCAGGCGCCGCTGACGGCTCCCGTCACTCCCATCATCAACGCGAGCTGAGTCCGATTCGGCCTCGGGTTCCAGTGGGCGAGGCTCAGCTTCATCCACTGCGCCTCCGGATCGCTCTTTTCTGACAATTCCTCAGCCTCCCCCGCCTCGACTCCAACCGCCGACAACGCCGCCAGCGCAGCGCTCTTCTTGATGAACTCCCTGCGTGATGCTTTCATGGCTTTCCACCCTTGTGATTCCGACACGATCAAGCATAACCCTCCGGAATCACACAGGCAAGCGGAAGGATGGCTAACCCCGCCGTTGACGGTTCTTTAGCCTGACCTTTTCGCTGATTGCCTCACGCAAAGACGCGAAGGCGCGAAGGGATTCGGGAAAAACTTCAGTCCGCAGATGACGCCGATGTCCGCAGATGGTTTTTTGATCGGTCGGACGAGTACATCCGGATGGCGTTACGCAATTCTAAAGCTTAAGCCTAAATTGACAAGTCGTTCCTGCGAAGGCAGGAATTAAGCCGGGGCCGCACAGGGCAGAATCGTATAGCCAGACAGTATCGATACCTGGATCTCCGCCTACGCGGAGATGACGTAATTGTTTAGTGCATTAGGTAGCACGAGACGTCCCGCCTTCGGTCCAGCCTCTGTAAAAATCATCTGCGCTAATCAGCGGCCATCTGCGGATAATTCTTTTTCATTCTTCGCGTGTAAATAAAAAAACCGGGAGAGGTGAGCTCCCGGTTTTGATTCAAGACAAAATCGGAGTTGTGTTACGCAGGGTCTGGGGTCAGTTCGGTGATTGGGGTAAGCAAGAGCTTGCGGAACTCGACCTCGGCGCCCTCGGCTTGAATGGCGATCCGGCCTTCGGTGGCGGTTGCGTCGAAGCCGTGGTTGACCAGGTCGCCGTTGACCCACACCTTGATCTCGTCGCCGACGGCTTCAATTACCATCGTGTTCCACTCCCCGAGCGGATTCTCGGAGCCGTCGGTCAGGTTCAGGATGCGACGGGCTTTGTCCTCGGTGATGCCCCACGTCTCGCGCGGCCCGCGGCGTGCCTCCATATCGGGCACGGTGATGTCCTCAACGATGCACCAGAAGTCACCGGCGTTCTCGTGCATCATCTGGACCTCGATCGACTTGGGGAACATGTCGTATAGCGCCCGGGGCTCGGATGCGTGGACGAGCACGCCGCAGTTGCCCGGCTCACCGGGGAAGCGGTACTCCACCTCGAGGCGGTAGTTCGAGTAAACGTTGTTCGTGATCAGGTGCCCCGGAGGCGTGCCCAGACTGACGAGGTTGCCGTCGCGGACGATGAACGGCACCTGGAGCGTCGTGTCGTTATCGAGCGCCGGCACGTCCCAGTGCCAGCCTTCAAGGTCTGTCCCGTTGAAGAGGCTGATCGGTCCCTCTACGGCTTCGGTTTCGGGTTGAGATCCGCCGCACGCGGCTAGGACGAGGGCTAACAAGCAGGGGAATATGAGCTTTTTCACGGTGTATGACTTTGGATGTGTGCGTGTGAGTGACCTTGAATATGGTAGTGGCTGAAGGACAATTCCGCAAGTCCTGTGCGTTATGCCCTTCACGAAAGATGCCGCGCCCGAATTGAGCGCGGCATCTCGAAAAAGTTGACTAAGAGAATCAGGAGAACTTGTATTTGCCCGGAATCGGCACCTCGGGGAAGGGCATCGGGCCAAACTCGTAGGACGGCGGCGAGAGCGACTTCGTGGAGTTCAGCGCCTGCTCCCACGTGATCGACTGGCCGCTGTAGGCCGACTCGCGCCCCATGATGCCGATGAGCGTGCTCTCAGCGACCTCCCTGCCCTCGTTGATCGGCTTGCCGTCGCGAATGCTCTCGATGAAGTCCTGGTGCGTCTTCTCGTACGGGTTTGCCCTCGGGCCGTCGTACCGCCACTCCGATCCGTCCTTGAAACGGATGTAGCTGTTGCAGTTGGACGTCCCGAGCGTGCCTTCCACCCCCTCCTCGACGCGGCTTTCGACGAAGTCCATCTGCCGGCACTGGCTGAACATCCGGGCGCCGTTCGCATACTCGTACTCGACGGCGAAGTGGTCGTAGATGTGGCCGTAGAGCGGGTTGTCACCGCGAGCCTGCCGCCCGCCCAGCGCGCGAGCAACCACCGGCGGCTCGCCCATGATCCAGTGGATGACGTCGAGGTTGTGGACGTGCTGCTCGACGATGTGGTCGCCCGAGAGCCACGTGAAGTAGTTCCAGTTGCGGAGCTGCCACTCCATGTCGCTCCATTCAGGCTTCTTCGCGACGCTCCAGATGGTGCCACCGTTCCAGTAAGCGCGGGCGGTGTGGATCTCACCAATCGCCCCGTCCTTGATCCGCTTGACGGTTTCCTGGTAGCCCGGGTCGTGCCGGCGCTGCGTCCCGCAGACGATGCCCAGGCCTTTCTGATCGGCCAGCTCAGCCGCTTCAAAGATCATACGCACGCCCGGCGCGTCCACACCGAGCGACTTCTCTGCAAAAACGTGCTTGCCCGCCTCGATGGACGCCTTGAGGTGCATCGGGCGGAAGTGAGGCGGCGCCGCGAGGATGACGTAGTTGATTTCGTCGACCGCCAGGAGCTGCTTGTAGGCGTCGAAGCCGGTGAAGCAGTATTCGTCGCCGATGTCGAGGTTCAGCTTTCTGAGCTGCTCGCGGCACCGTTCGAGCCTGTCAGGGAAGAGGTCGGCGAGCGCCACGATCCGGACGTTCGTCGCTGCAATGGTCGCATCGTCGGCCACGTCTTCCGTGTGATAGCCCGTCTGCGGGTAGATGACTTTGGTCGACGCCTGGAGGACGTTCAGCATGGCGCCGGTCCCGCGCCCGCCGCACCCGATCACCCCGACACGGATCGGGTCGTCCGCCTTCGCACGACGGGTGATCACGTTTGGGAAGTCCTTTATCGTCACGACTCCTGCCGCGGCGAGCGTAGTCGACTTCAAAAACTGCCGCCGGGATAGATCAAACGAGCTCTTCATGGTTCTCGCGAATTGATGGAATAAACAGGGTATGCAACCGGCGCCGAAAGCCCTTCCGGGCCGTACGCCACCGATCCGATTCCACAATCTTACCTCCCGGAAGCGGACAGAGTCAATGCGCTCCCGAAGAATTCCACTCCATGCTAATTGGCGGCACGTAGTTACTCACGCGAAGACGCGAAGGCGCGAAGACTAAATAGATATGCCGACCTTACGAGCTCAATACCACCGAACATAGGGTGCCTTTTCCCTTAGGATGAATTGTCGAGTCATCCTGACACTGTTCGCCGTGCTCCGACAAAACACCCCCAAGCCCCTTGAGGGGGCGGTTTCTTTCTGCCGGTTTTCAGGTAATGACCATTCTTTCAAGTACATTATTAACTTAACTATAAGCACAGCATGACCATCCCCTTGAGGGGATCATAGGGGTGTAAAAACGGAACAGCACAGCCTTCCTAAGAACCGCAAACCCCTATGCTTGAGGCTTTAAAAGAGTTGCAATTCCGCCAGGCCAAATTGGCCGATGCAAGATTAGAGACTCTGGTAATACATCCTGATCTTCTCCGCCATCAGATGCCGTCGCTGATGCAGGAAGCTGTCGTAATCCTCAACGGTCATGTTCTCCACTCCCCCTGGGATACAGTGTGCTTCCATGTTTTGCCTCAATGTGGGCAAATCTCTGATTGCGCCAAATCTGGCCACTCCATTTTGAGCTGAATCGAATAATTCAGTGAAATAAACCGATGGAGCACGGTCTCCGATCTGGATGTTGATCTCGCTCTGCATCATCACGTAGTTGGCGATCTGATTGTATCGCGACCGATCGAGCCCGCTTTTCTTCAGGTAGTTCCGCGGAAAGATGTGGTGAACGTCGCCCTTGTGTAAAACCAGGTCACGCACCGTGATGTCGCGCGACAAAAATCCTTTATCACCCCCTCTCACCTGCGCTGCCAGAAAAACGTTGAAAATCGGGCTGCTAGAAACAGCAGTATCCATCTGGAGTGGAAGTCCCGCCGTCCAGAACGCTTCTGAAAGTTCGGCTCTTTCAACACTCTCCAGATACTCAGGTAAACCCTGGCGATCAATCTGGCGGATATCGATGTCAAACTGGGTTTCTGGCGAACTGGAATATCTCCCCGTTAGAACTGACATGACGAACCAGCGACGTACGAGCGATTCGATGTGCCCAGGGTATTCACGCTGCTGCCGAAGTAGGAGATAGACGATATAGGCAAAGTTCAGGGTATTGCGCGAGCGAACCAAACTGCCGTCCACGAATCCTGCGGACCGGATGATCATCAGAAACCGGTTGAAGTCGGTTTCATTCATAAACGCGGTAATACCACGTTCGAGCCGGGCAAAGGACTCCTGGGCGATCGATTCCTCGTAGGTACGAGTATCAAAGTTACGACCGGAAAGCAGTGCGACTAGGTCTTCCAGACGTCCCCGGCGGAACTCCGACGTAAAAGCAACACGGAGCATGTCCGTGTAGGACGGGTCGTACAGGTCGTCGGTCTCGTTCCGCAACCACGCCATTTTCTTGAAGTGCTCCGTCGCGCTGAACTCCGGATCGACCTCGACCAGACGATCATAAAAAGAGGGATTTACGGCCAAATGGCAAAAGTAGTCGATGCACTTACGTATCAGATTCCCGCGATAAGACTCGTTTGCGGCAATCTTCGACATCGCGAAATCCGCCTGGCTCAGAACGACGCCTTTAGAGTTGATGCGTATAAAGATCTCGGTGACCGTTTCGATATCCAGATCGGAGTTCAGCTCAATTAAGCCGATGTGGTTGTTGACTATGGCGCGCAGACGCTCAAAGCTTTCGTACACCTGGTCACGGTCAACGTTTTCGTTCGCAGCACAATAACTGTCTACCATCCTGAGGATTTTCACGTCCCACGACAGCACTTCTGAGATATCCGGTATCCATGCCTTGTCTTTACGGATGGCTGAGTTGAACACTTCAAACCGCTGCTCGACCGGATGAAAAGCGATTCGTATGTGCACCCGCTTATACTCCTTGTTAATGACCCTCCTCCCTAGCAAGGCTGCGAGTAGAGCCGTGACGCGCTGCTGTCCGTCAATGAGTATCCGTTTACCGTGCGAAAGCGTGCCGTCCTTCAGCCTCACATTCGGATTCCGCCAGGCAATCAGATAACCTACCGGGTATCCGCGATACAGCGAGTCAACGAAATCACGCACCTTTGTAGCGTTCCACACGAACGGACGCTGGATTTCGGGAATAGCGATGTCTCCCTGTGTGATCCAGGACATTACTATGTGTACTGGATGCTGGTTGACGGAGTACTTTGCAGTAGCCATACGGACCTGAATTCTGAAGAAAAAAGGCAAGAAAGTTTGAAATATAACAGGCTGACCAAGTTAATCAACCACGTTCTCACCATTTCTACTAGCAGGTCGAAACGTCAACCTTGACTTCTTCCTCACCCGGTACGATGCTCTGCGTGAGTAATGCACATATCACACACAGTATTTGTTATGCATGAATACCTCTTTCCCGTTCACGGGCGGGTGTTGCACTGCAAAAAGCCGCTTTCTGCTTCAGAATCGGCACCTTTGTTACTTCAGTATAAACCGTCAGGATCAAGTCCAAAATGACGTACTGTTAAGGTGTGCGGCAAAATGATTAGTCCAGCCATTGGATAGGAGTGTTCCATTGTTTTCTCCAGGCACCAATACTGAAATCGCCCGGTTGTGCGTCGGGGATCCATCGCGCGTTTAGTGATCGGCGCTCACGGCACTACCTCTCAATACTAGCACTAACCGTTAAGCGCCGTTCGGTACGGGTCGTGGGTATCTTGGGGAGAGATGGATCCG
>CBINFS010000077.1:0-8444 GCA_966250015.1 uncultured bacterium
ACCCCATCCCACACCGCCTGTTCCATCAACACCGGAGATTCATCAACGCTTCATCGATCTCCTTTCTCTGGTCGTCTGAGACCGCAAATCCGGATGCTTTGTATAAATAATGCTTTCACGTCTTTTCCACGGACCCAAAACGCCGTACGTTCATTCCACTAACATTCCAGGTTTTTCACATCGTAGTGACGGGCTGTATGGAGGTAGTGGGTAGCAGACGCGAAGTGACGGTCTCCATGGTGCAGGCCAACGCATTCAGTTTGGTAACCGTCCTTCCCCTCGTGGCGCTGTTCTACTATTCGTTCGTGAACCGGTGGGGGTTTGCGCTGCTGGCTCGGGGCGTCGACCTGATTTTCGAAAACGTCTCCCTATCCTTTTTCTGCCTGGTTCTCGGCGTAATCGTTCACGAGCTGATCCACGGCCTCACCTGGTCGATCCTGGGCGGCCATCCGCACCGGGCCATCCGATACGGTATTCAGTGGCGGACGCTGACTCCCTTTGCCCACTGCACGATGCCGCTTCCGGCGCGTGCGTACCGCGTCGGCGCACTGTTGCCGGGCCTCTTGCTGGGCGTGGCGCCGGCGCTCGCCGGCATCGACAACGGGAACGGCGCCCTCTTCGTCTTCGGCCTGCTCTTCACCGCAGCCGCCGGCGGCGACTTCCTGGTCGTGTGGCTGCTTCGCGGCGTACACCCGGACAGCCGGCTCGAAGACCACCCCACCCGCGCCGGATGTATCGTCCTCGAACCCAAACCCGCCAAGATCGGACGATAGGGTTGATACTCTCTAGAGCCGGGTTTCATGAGGATTCGTCCGCCCGGTATCCTGATTCGAGATGGGTTCACCCCCACTCCCCTCAGAACCCACCCAATCTGGCTCTAAACAGAGTAGCGGCAATCATTATGGTGCGATTCACATATGACAGAATTGTATCGCACGTCAGCGGCAAAGGAGAGAGCGAATCCAACCCGTTATTCATTGCTCTTCGCGTTTTCGCGTGAGTGATAAATCAGTTTAACTGTTACAGCCAAAGCACCACCCAAAAAGCCCGTCTGCTTCGAATTAAAAAACCCTACCTTAGGGCTCATCCTCTCACACGTGCAGTTCGCCTGCAAGCCGGTGCACTTCGATTTCTGTGGCGCAACGGACCACAGAAAAGGTAGTACAGCATACCAGAAAGGTCCTGAACTACCGACTACCAACCCGTTCTTTATGTACACGAAATCACATCCGGGGTGGGCGATCGTGCTCGTCGTACTGTTGCTGCTTCCGGGGCGTATGGCGCTGGCGCAGGATGCTCCAGCGGCCGGCCGGACGATCGACCTCAGGGAAGCGCTACAGATCGCACTGGAGCAAAACCTGAACCTCCGGCAATCCGCCAACGACGTAGCCCTGAGCGAGGCTGCCGTCGCCCAGCAGCGCGCGGCGTTCCTCCCTAACCTGAACCTCTCCGCCGGCCCGTCGTTGCGCTTCGGGCGAATGTTCGACCAGACGACGGCCCGGCTCACCGACCAGCGCAGCGAAGGCCTGAGCCTGGGCGCTTCGTCCAACGTCAACCTCTTCAACGGCTTTGCCGACGTCGCCGGGCTCGAGGAATCGAGGCTGAATCGCGAGGCCTCCCTGAACAGCTTCGAGCGCAATCGTCAAAACGTCCTCTACCAGACCACCTCTCAGTATCTGCAGGTTTTCCTCACGGGGGAGCTGATCAGGGTGGAGGAAGAAAACCTGGCCGCGCAGCGGCTCCAGCTTGAAAGCATCGAGGCCGCGTATGAAGCCGGAAACCGCCCGATTGCGGACGTCCTTCAGCAGCGGACGGCGATCGCGCAGGCCGAGCAACGCCTCATCACAACGCAACGCGACTACGAGCTCGCCCGCCTCCAGCTCATGCAAACGCTGCACCTGACGCCGTTCGGTGAGGTAACCTTCGAAGAGCCGCCCGCCTCGCTATTTGCCGCATCAAACGTCGAGTATGACGAGGAGGACCTCATACGCCGGGCGCTGAACGAACGCGAGGACGTGGCTGCGCAGCGCCTTCGCATTGAAGCCGCCGGGCAGGGTGTCCGCGTGGCCCGATCCGGCTATCTGCCGTCCATATCGCTTAATGCGACGACCGGCACGAACTACAGCAGCCTCAACGAGCAGTTCGGCTTCTCCGACCAGCTCTCCTCGGTCAACCCCAACGGCTCGGTAGGCGTTTCGGTATCGATCCCCGTCTTCGACCGTCGGCAGACGAAGGCCGCCATCGAGCGGGCACAGGTCAGTCTCTCCAACGAGCAGCTCGCTCTCGAAATGCTCGAGCAGGAAGTCGCCTTCTCTGTGCGGCAGTCGCTTCTCGACCACCGTACGGCGCAGGCGCAGCTCGCAGTGGCCGAGCGCCAGCTCGAATCCGCCGAGGAGTCGCTCCGGGCCGCCGAGGCGCGCTACAGCGTGGGAGCGTCGACCCTGCTCGAAGTGACCGAAGCGCGCAGCAGCTTTGTTGAGGCGGCCACCAGCCGGCTCCAGGCGCTCTACAACGTCATCGATACCGAGATGGCCATAGCCTTCAATGCCGGGCGCCTCGACGAAGTCCTGACTTCCCGGCTCCAGTAACCCAAACCGCCCAACACGGCCTGATCAATAAAGGTTCATCCCATGAAACGCTGGAAAAAAATCACCGCGGGTATCGTCGTAATAGTCCTTCTGTTCGTCCTCTGGCGCGTGCTTGCGCCGGGCGATGACGACGAAGCCCGGTACGTCTTTACCGAGGTGCTTCGCACCGACCTGCACGCCACGGTTTCGAGCACCGGTACACTCTCGGCCGTCGAAACGGTCGAAATTGGCACGCAGGTGTCGGGACAGGTCAAGGCGGTTCTGGTCGATTACAACGACCGTGTCGTTGCGGGCCAGCAGCTCGCCCTGATCGACACCGAGGCGCTCGATGCGGCGCTCGAAGATGCCCGGGCGCGCGTCGTCCAGGCTGAAGCCCAGAAGGCACAGGCCGAAGCGCAAGTCATCGAAGCGCGTGCTCAGCTAGCCGATGCCCAGGCTACGCTCGCCCGTAATCAGCCCCTTGCCGACCAGGGATATCTCTCACAGAGCGAGATCCAGCCGCTACAGACGGCCGTCCAGACCGCTGAGGCTACGCTCAACCGGACGCTTGCATCCCTCAAAAGCGCCGAAGCACAGGTCGCCCAGGCCGAGGCGCAGGTGGCGCAGCGTCTAAAGGACCGCAGGAACGCCGAGATCCGCGCCCCTATCGACGGCATCATCGTCGAGCGCAGCGTCGATGCCGGGCAGACCGTCGCGGCCTCATTCAACACCCCCACCCTTTTTCTCCTTGCGAGAAATCTCGAACAGATGCAGATCCTCGCCGCGGTGGACGAAAGCGACATCGGGCAGATCAGTAAAGGTCAGGCCGTCACGTTTACCGTACCCGCGTATCCCGACGAACGATACGACGGGGTCGTCCGCGAGGTGCGGTTGCAGTCCGAGCTCGTTCAAAACGTCGTCACGTACACGGTCGTCATCGACGCCGCAAATCCAGATGGGAAGCTCCTGCCGGGCATGACGGCGACGGTCGATTTCGTCACCGGATCGGTAAACGATGCACTTGCCGTCTCGACGGCCGCACTTCAGCTCCAGCCGACTCCCGAGATGCAGGCAGTGCTCGCACAAAACAGCGCACCGGGCGCCGGTGGGAATCCCGGGCCACCCCGTGGTGAGTTCAGGACGGCTTCTCAGCAGGATAGCCTGCGGGGTCCCATGCCGCAAAACGCACGGATGGCGATGCTCTGGTACCTCGACGAGGATCAGGAGCTCCACGCCGTACCCGTTCAGACCGGCCTGAGCACCGGAGCGCTCACCGAGATCCGGCCGGTAGGTCCGGCCGCCGACGTCGTCAAGCCGGGCTTCCGCGTCATCGAGCAGGTCATTACCAATAGCCAACCAGCCTTCCAGGGCGGTCCACGTGGCCCGATGGGCGGCCCGCCCCCGCGATGATCCGGCCGTTAACCGCACGAACATTCAGACGGTGAAGCAATGAGTTCTACATCTGATTCCAACCTGGTCATCCGCACGGAGCGTATCGAACGTGTCTACCCGGGCGCCGAGCTCGTCCACGCCCTTCGTGGCATCGACCTCCGCGTCGAGCGCGGAGAGTTCGTCGCCATCATGGGCGCGTCCGGCTCGGGAAAGTCGACGCTGATGAACATCCTGGGGTGTCTCGACACCCCCACCAGCGGCGATTACTGGCTCGACGGGGTGGCGGTCAGCGGCCTCGGCCGCGACGAGCTCGCCGACGTGCGCAGCCGGAAGCTGGGGTTCGTCTTCCAGGGTTTCAACCTGCTCTCGCGCACCACGGCACTCGACAACGTCATGCTGCCGCTCCTCTACGACAGGACTGGTCGATTCACCGATCCAGAAAAACGGGCCCGGCAGATGCTCGAGCGCGTGGGCCTCGGCGACCGGATGGACCACGTCCCGAGCAAGCTCTCCGGAGGCCAGCAGCAACGCGTCGCCATTGCACGTGCCCTCGTGAACGACCCGGCTCTCATCCTTGCGGACGAGCCGACCGGCAACCTCGACACGCGGACGTCCGTCGAAGTCATGCAGCTTTTCCAGGAGCTGAACGCCGAGGGAGTCACGATCCTGCTCGTCACGCACGAGCCGGACATCGCCCGCTACTGTTCACGCGCCGTCGAGCTACGCGACGGGCTCATCATCCACGACGCCCCCGTCGCCAACCGCCGAAATGCCGCCGAAGACATGGCTCGGGGTGTGGGAGCAATCGGATACGGCTCAAACACGTTTACGGAGGTAACGTCCAATGCGTGAATTACTGCGTCTCAGCTTCAAGAAGTGGATGAACCTGTTCAAGGCATCCACTACGAGCCTCCTCAAAAACCGCATGAGGAGCCTTCTGACGGCCCTCGGCATCATCATCGGTGTGGGCGCCGTCATCGTGATGGTGTCGATCGGGCAGGGCGTCCGGGCAAACATCCAGAACGACATCTCGCGGATGGGGGCCAACCTGCTCACCGTCATGCCCGTTCGCGTGCGCCAGGCCGGCGTCGCCCAGCAGGCCGTTCGTAACACGCTGCTTCCGGAGGATGTCGAGGCCCTGCGCGAGCAGGTGCCCGAGCTCAAGCTCGTCTCGGCCGTCACCCAGACGCGGCAGCAGGTCGTCAACCGCAACGGCAACTGGAACACATCGATCTACGGCGCTGACCCGTCGTACTTCGAGATCCGCGACTGGGAGCTCACCGCGGGTCGAACGTTCACCGAAAGCGAAGTTCGCGGCAGAGCGAAGGTTGCCGTGATCGGGCAGACGGTCGTCAAGCAGCTCTTTCCTGGAGGGCAGAACCCAATCGGCCAGCAGATCCGCATCGGCAACGTGCCCTTCACCGTGCTCGGAGTCCTCGAAGAAAAAGGCAGCGGCTTCGGCGGCGATCAGGACGACGTGGTCATCGCCCCCTGGTCCACCGTGCTCTATCGGCTCAGCGGCGACCGGTACCTACAGCAGATCAGCACCAATGCCGCAAACGAGGCTGACATGCCCGTCGCAGAGGCGCGCATACGCTCGGTCCTGCGTATCCGGCACGGCCTGCAACCCGGCCAGCCCGACGACTTCGAGATCATGAACCAGGCCGACCTCCTCGAAACCGTCTCGAACGTCACGCGGACGCTCACACTGTTCCTGGGGACCATCGCGAGCATCTCGCTGCTCGTCGGCGGCATCGGCATCATGAACATCATGCTCGTCAGCGTCACCGAGCGGACGCGTGAGATCGGCATCCGCATGGCCGTGGGCGCGCGGGGCTCGGACGTTCTCGAGCAGTTCCTCGTCGAGGCCGTCCTGCTGAGCCTCGCCGGTGGCGCCATCGGGGTCGCCGTTGGTGTCGGACTTTCGGCCCTCGTGACGAACGCGATGAACATGCCGTTCGTCCTTAACCCGATCATCCTGCTGGTCGCGGCGGGTTTCTCCGGCGCCGTGGGTATCTTCTTCGGGTACTACCCTGCCCGGAAAGCCGCCGCTCTCGATCCAATCCAGGCGCTCCGGTACGAATGACCGAATGAGCTGAGTTCAACCGAATTATTTTGCCCCATGGCCTCGAAGCCGACATCTTCCGCCGTCTCGCTGCCGAAGCCGCCGTGGTCGCCGGCAACCGAGTGGATCGCGATCTTTGCCGCGTGGTCGTTTCTCGCGGCGCTCGAGTTCATGCGTCGTGCGATCAATCCTTTTGGGCCTCCCGGGCCTCAAGGACTGATCATGTACGTCGGGATCCTGTCGTACTTCGTGTGGGCCCTGCTGACGCCATTGATCTTTGAGGTCGTGCGCCGGCTCCCGCTGGAGCACGGCAGAACCCCGCAGCGGATGGCCGCTCACGCTTTGCTGGGCCTCATCACGGCGATCCTGTTCGAGCTGGCGAATTTTGTGCTCGTCAGCCTGATCCTGGAGGGCGAGTTCGTTATGATCCTCCGTCTGCCGAACAATACCATCCGCTTGAGTCCGTTCGATGCCGTCATCCGGCTCTGGTTTCTCGACGAGTTTGTGATCTACCTCGCGGTCCTGGCCGTGGGATTCGCGCGAAACTACTTCATTCGGCTCAGTAGTGGTGAAAAGGAGGCGGCGCGGTTACAGGCCGACGCCGCCCGTCTCGAAGCCGAGACGGCGAGCCTCCAGGCCCAGCTTGCCGACGCCCGCCTGTCGGCGCTCCGGATGCAGATCAACCCCCACTTCCTCTTCAATACGCTGCACGCCATCAGCTCGCTCGCCGACGAAGATCCCGAAGGTGTCCAGCGCATCGTCGCGCGGCTGAGCACCCTGCTCCGGCGCGCCCTCGAAGGAACCGACCGGCAGGAGGTGTCCCTTGAAGAAGAGCTCGGCTTCATACGGGACTACCTCGAGATCCAGCGCGTACGCTTCCAGGACCGACTCGAAGTCGTCGAAGAGATCGATCCAGACGTTCTCGGCGCCCTCGTGCCGAACCTGATTCTTCAGCCCTTAGTCGAGAATGCAATCAAACACGGCGCGCCCGACGACCCGGAAGCGATCGAGCGCATCGTGCTGCACGCCCGTCACGACGTCGATAACGACCGGCTCGTGCTGGCCGTCCGCGACAAC
This sequence comes from uncultured bacterium, assembly GCA_966250015.1. Classification (GTDB taxonomy): domain Bacteria; phylum Bacteroidota; class Rhodothermia; order Rhodothermales; family DASSAV01; genus CBINFS01. The sequence continues at coordinate 7,102 of CBINFS010000077.1, forward strand.
GGCCCGGGAATGCCTGAAGGAGTCGAAGCAGATGCCAGTAAGAATGGCCGCGTTGGGCTCGCCAACACGCGGGCACGCCTCGAAGCGCTCTACGGCCCACAGGCCGCCCTCGAGCTCACAATCGCTCCCGAAGGTGGGCTGGCGGCCACCATATTGCTTCCTTACCATACCGCCGAAGACATCCGCTCCGCAGCCCTAATCTGAAACGGAACGATGCCCGCACCCGAATCCACCTCGTCCGCCACCAAGTTGCGAGTCCTCGTCGTCGACGACGAGCGGCTGGCCCGCCAGCGGCTCCTGACCCTGCTGAACCGCGAGCCCGACGTCGAAGTCGTCGGGACGGCTTCGTCGGGCACCGAAGCGGTCGAAATAATCCTTGCATTCCGTGATCAGGGAACGCCGGTGGACGTCGTACTGCTCGACGTGCAGATGCCCGGCGCTACGGGCCTCGACGTCGTCCGACAGGTCGGCCCCGATGCGATGCCGGTCACGATCTTCGTCACGGCTTACGACCAGCACGCCCTCGCGGCATTCGAGCTGGCCGCCATCGACTACCTGCTCAAGCCTTTCGAAAACGAACGCTTCCGCCAGACGCTGGAGCGCGCCCGGGAGACCGTCCGGCTCCGCAGGCTCGACGCCCTGCACGACCGCCTCCGTGCGCTCCTCGAAGGGAAGGCTGCCACCCCTTCACCACCAGCCGAAAAACCAACTTCCCGTTACCTCGAGCGGATCGCGGTAGAGATGCGCGGGCAGGTCCGCGTGCTGCCCGTCGAAAAGGTCGATTACTGCACCGTCGAGGGCAACTACGTGCGGATCCGCGCCGGCGACGAGACCTTTTTCATCAACGACACGATGAGCGCGCTCGAAGAGCGGCTCGACCCCGCCCGCTTCTTCCGCATCCACCGCTCGACCATCGTCCAGATCGACCGCATCGATGCCCTCCTGACCGCCCCCGGCGGCGACTACGCCGTCCGCCTGCGCGACGGCACCCGCCTGAACGTCGCCCGCGCCCGCCGCGACGCCCTCGCCGAACGGCTTGGCATCGAAGGGCAAGGGCACTGAACTAGAGTCCGCTGATTGGTTTTTTCTGTAATCCGCTGATGACGCAGATTATAAGCAGATGATTTTTGAGTGGCGAGTACAGGTAGGTCATCTGCACCTTGCCGTACCGAAAGCGGGAAGTGTCTACTATCACTATAGCCCAATCAAATACGTCATCTCCGCGAAGGCGGAGATCCAGGCAACGTCTCCACAGGCCTACACGGTTCTGTCTCACGTGTCCCCCTTGTGGATTTACTTCGTCAGTCACTTCGTTCGTGTCGGATCAAGTCCGGAATGACCTA
>CBINFS010000078.1:0-8196 GCA_966250015.1 uncultured bacterium
GTCCGCGAACCGACTTTCTATCGAACCCTTAATGGGTATTGAAACTCATCATCCCGCAATTCGTCATCGTCAGCCTTACGATACCCTTTCTATCGAACCCTTAATGGGTATTGAACCTTACCGCGCGGTGAATTCAATCGTCTGCGTCTGACTTCCACCGGCACGTCTCGCCTCACTTTTCTGCTACTATCTTTGCGGCCGTTTACGAACAATCTGACGAGCGGCCCGATGCCTGAGCTTATAAACCTGACGCCACACCCGGTGACCCTGCTTACCTCTTCCGGTGAGCCGGTGGAGCTGATGCCCTCCGGCAGCGTGGCCCGCCTGGTGTGGGCGCCCGCTGGTTCGGAGCGTATCGAGGTGGAGGGGAACTCGGTGGAGGTGCTCTCCGCGATAGGCTTACCGATCGTTACCGGCCTGCCGGAGGTGCGTCCGAACGTGCTGCTGGTAGTGTCGGCGCTGGTGGCGCTCCACTATCCCTACCGCCCCGACCTGGTCTTTCCGGCAACGGGTCCGGGTGACGGAGCCGAGCGCGACGAGCGGGGGCAGATCACAGGCATTCGCCGACTGCGCCGGGCAGCCCCGGCCATGTAGAATTCAACGTGGAGACGTGTCAATTCCACGGTTGCTGATGCGCAGGATGGGAATCGCTAACCTCTCGAAATGAACCCGTCCTCACACACCAACTGATCCGAAGCCAGACATGAACGCATCGAACCTTACACGAATAACCGGGACATCCAAACCGAGCGTGAACGCGACCTCAGCGAACGGGCAGGTGGCGGTTCAAGCGCTCGTCATCGTCGGGACGATTATCGAAGGGCTCCTCCGTTACACCGCCGCCCGCGAAGAGACGCGGCGGCTGGCTGCGGAACTCGAACACGAGCTTCGCAAGGGGGAGCTCCAATTGCAAGCTTTGTGCGAGTAGCTTGCCTATAACCGCGATTTTATTGCCCGACAGGCCGATGAGGCGGAGGCGCACCGGGAGGCCATTCGCACCCTGATGGAAGTCCTGATGGCCGAAGTACGACACATGGTTGATAAGCTGAGCGAGCTGCCGGCAGATGTGTCTAAGGACGGGCATCCCCTCGTAGCGTTCGTACTCGAATATCAGAGGCAAATTGCGGAGCTGGCCAGGCAGCTCACACCGATCCATTTTTCAGAAATCAACCTGTAGAGATTTTCATGTGGTTGCTTCCTGTGGCGGTGACGCTGGTATGCGATATCTTTGTTTTTAATGCCCGGTGCGAAACGGCCGTCATGGGCAATTCGCTCCGCCGTGCCCGGCTCGAAAACATTTTAGCGCTGCGTGCGATGCAGGAAAAGCACCGGGCGAAGGTCCGGCAGGAAACGGCCGAACGGATGAAGATGAGTGCCACTCGGAACCTGACGGTCCTGCGCCAGGCCGCCGAAGATCTCCGCCGCGCCGAGGAGACGATCGGCACGTTCCGGACCGAGGCGGATTCGAGCAACGTCGGATGCGAGAGCAGGAAGTTGGAGCAATTGATCCAGGAAAATGAAGCCGTCCTGAGCGATCCGCTCGCGGCTGCGGACTCCGTATTGTCCTGGGAGAATGAGACAGAACCGGAAGGTTGCTTTACCCTCGAGGAACTCGCGAAGTGGGTTACTGAGGCCTGATCACGACGACGTGGTCCAGCAGCCACGTCTTCGGATCAATGTCGGCGTGCACCTCGATGCGCCCGGGCAGGGGCTCGGGCCAGCGGTAGCGGAGGGCATCCTCCCGGCCTTCGGATTCGACGGCGAGGAAGCGCTCGAGGATGGGCACTTCCGAGAGCTCCCTGTTCACCCGGCTGACTGCACGGCTAACCTGTCCGTTGTTCATCCATGCCGCTGAGGGGGTAGCGCCCGGCCGGCAATAACCTTCTACCAGCTCCCGGCGGCGATGAACCGGATGCTTCATGGCTTCCGACAGGCGATCGCTGGAAGAATAGAGCTCCGTGACGGAAACGTCCCCTCCGTGCGCCTCGATGGCATCCGCAAGCGCCAGGAACGTTCCCACTTCGGCCGGTGTGAGCCGGCATGCGTCGAGGCACGATCCGTCTTCTCTGCATGCGGCGAGCGTTGCGCCCTGGTTGTCGAACGTCACGCGAAACGCTGCCGGCTTTTCTTCACGAACGGTATGGGGCTCGAGCGCGGCAAGCAGCGCTCTAAGGCCGGATGGACCTTCCGGTTGGCTGACATGGATCTGTCGCAACACCCCGCGAAGACGGGGAAACTCGATGTCCACACGGCGGATTCTCACCAGGCCGGCAGTCTCCTCTGTGGGATAGTAGAAGGTGTTCCTCAGAGGGCCGGGTAGCGGGTCCGGCGAGACGAGCACGTGGGTGAGCCGGTCGGCGGGACGTGCGAAGACCGAAAAAGCGGTCATCAGGTGGGCACTCATCGTCTTCCGCCCACCGGCGATTGAGCCAACGACTGGCGGCATGTCCTCGCGCGTTAGCCGCTCCACCAGGCCATAGCACAGATCGGCAAAAGCTGCGTCGTCGCCGAGGGTTTGCACGTCCTCGAGCGGTAAACCATGCGACTTCGGTACGTGAATGTTCAGGGGAACCACCTCCGTCATCCCGAGCACCTCCTGGCAGAAGGGGGCCCAGCGGTTCGTTGCATCCTCAATCAAGGTGCCGGAGATCGGGTCGTACTGCAACTCCCCCAACAGGCGAGCGCGCAGGTAGGCTTCACCGGCAGCAGTGGTCACCACCTCGACGGACGAGGGGAAAAGGGCAGGCTGTTGCTGCCGCGCCAGCGACCAGACCGTCTCGGTGAGCACCTGGGGACTCTGACCGGTCGCGATTAAGAGGACGTAGGATTCCTGTTTCATGTTCAGCGAGAGATGGGGAATGGGGTGAGCAAAATAGGAAATCATAAACAGGAAGCCCATTCCGCCAGACCACAGAGTGATTTTTTAGGCTGAAAACGCAGCCAAAAAGGCTGAGCGAACACAAACAATGGATCATCGAGGTTGAATTCAACACATAGCCGTGTGCTTCCATACGGCCTGTTCGCGTATGGAAAGCCACGTAGTTTTCTATCAGAATAACCACCCTGACCAAACACGTGCGCGCGGCCATGTTCATCGCATGGGATCTCGAAACCTGCCCTCTTCCACTCGATGCACTTACCGAAGCCGGTCGGCAGCGTCTGGAGCAGCAGATGGAAGCTGCCGGGGTGGCGGGATTGGATCCCGAGCACGCGGAAGCCCTGAAGGTGCGCAGCCTGCACCCGATGCTCGGGTGGATTTGCTGTCTCTCAGTCGTAGCGGCTACTGATCCCGGTGAACCAAGAACACCCCGCTCGTACGTTGCCACGAGCCCCGAAGGCGAACTGGAGTTGTTGCGGGCATTCTGGTCCGATCTGGAGCGTCTCGGCAACCGATCGGTGACGTGGATCACCTTTAACGGCAAGCGCTTCGACGTAGAGTTCCTGCTATCGCGTTCACTATACCACGGCCTTTATCCCACACGTACGGATCTGCTCGACCAGTACCCTTATAGCTTTTCGCCTCATTGCGACCTGATGACGATCTGGCGTCGCTCGGCGATGCGACTGGAAGACGCGTGCGAGCTGCTTGGCGTCGAATCGCCAAAAAAAGAGATGGACGGAAGCGGTGTCTGTGAGGCGGTAGCCGACGGGCGCCTCGACGACGTACGTCGATACTGTGAGGCTGACGTACTTGCCACGATGGCATGCTTCGCACGCGTGGCACCGATTTTCCACGCCGGTTCACGGCGCCGTATGCACTTTGCGACCGGTTGAATTCAAAAGGTTCTCGATGAATGGGAAGCGCCCGGACGGCTGATAATCTTGAAACTAACTTGCTGCCAATTAGATCATCGCTTCGCTCAACCCTGCAGACGACATGAACCGGCCGCCTCGATTTGCCATAGCTCACCTCTTCGCTACGGGTCCCGTTGGCCCGGACCATGAGCCGGTGCATATAGGGGTGCTGCCGGTCGGAGAGGAACCCACCGAAGTGCGCGAGTGGTTGTGCCGTCCTGGTCAGCCCCTGCGGCGAAGGCTCATCGAGGCTTCTCGCCTCGACGCGAAGGCCATCGCTGACTGCCTGGTATGGGAAGCGATTGCTTCGGACGTGCGCGCCGCCTTCTCGGACTACGATGTGGTGTATGTGTTTAACATGACGCACGAGGCACACTGGTTTGAGGAAGTGATCCTCTCTGGCACCGGGACACGGGTTGTGGATTTGAGGCTGCTCAGCGCATTCTTTCTGCCTCACCGTGACTTTACAGATCTGAAAACACTCTGTGAGGAACGGGTGCCGGGCTACCGGCGCGGACGGCCACAGTTGCCGTACCAGCTTCAGGCATTCCGGTTCATATTAACGGAAATCCTCGACGTGCTCCTGAGCGGGGGACCGGGTGGCGGGCATCCTGTATACGCCTGGCTCAGCCGCGCGGTACAAGCCGGTGCTCAAGAAGGCTTCGATACGCTCGTCACGCTCGCCGAGATGGCTTGTCAGTTCCATTGGGGTGACTTTCACGCATACGATGCACCGCGTGTGCCGGAGCCGTGGCCGCTCGACGGAACCCAACTCGTGGCGCACATACGTGACCTGCTTCCGGAGGTGCCCCAGCATATGACCCGCTCGCTCGAGAATAAAACTTCGCTCAATTGGGAGTTTGTCGAGGGCACGTTCAAGGCGCTCGGGCGCCGGGAGGGTGACACCTGGCGTGACCGGCCGTCCCAGATCAACTATGCCCGCTTCTGCACTGAAGCATTAGGACGGGGCGGCATTTACGCCGCCGAAGCAGGTACAGGTACGGGTAAAACGCTTGGCTACCTGGTTCCTGCTTTTGAGTACGTACGACGGAATCCCGGCAGGAAGGTTTTGATCGCCACCTCCACAAAGACTCTTCAGGACCAGATTGCAAGCATCGAAGTGGCGCGACTAACGTACCTGGGCGCGCTGCACCAGGACCTCCGGACTTCTGTGCTAAAGGGGAAGGCGAACTATCTCTGCGCCGGGGCTCTTGCCGATGCCCATCGTGAGTACTTCTTGGATTCCGAAGCGACCGCCGAAAGTATGCTCGCGTGGCTTCACCTCTACCTGCGACTGCGTTATGCGGATGGTACCATCGACGATATACCAACGCAGATTTCAAACCAGCTGCCATCACTCCCGACACTGGTCAAGGATGTCAACGCCGAGGGAGCCTGCACCAGCGATTTGTGCGCGCTCGGTGCCGGATGTGTTTATCCTCGGCACCTGCGTGAAGTATTCCAGTCGGACATCGTGGTAACCAACCATGCCAAGCTAGCGTTTCTGCCCCCTGCGCTCGAAAAGGCAGTCGACGCAGTCATTATCGACGAGGCTGACCAGTTTCCAGACAATCTTCGAAACGCACTCCGTGAAGAACTGTCCACTTACCGGGTTCACCATGATCTATTGAGTCGGCTCATGGGGGTGGCGCGTCGCCGTGGATTCCTCGACCTGCTCGACGAGCACCTGGCGGAAGGGTCAGGACCGGATGGATTTGATCCCCGGAAGGCGGTACGAGTCCTCAGGACAAGCTGTATCGAGGTTCAGACATTGCTCGAAAGGATCGGCGATCTCGCAGCATCAGACAGCGAGTGTGGGGAGCGTCCGTGGTTCAAGATCGAACCCGTATGCCGCGGTTTCACAGACAGCCTTCTCAGTTTACTTAATATGCTCGCGGACACACTCCGTAGCATCGCTCACGATCTCCGCCAGATCGCTGGTTGTAAGCGTTACGTTCAAACTGACGAGGGAGCACATGGAATAATCGGAAAGTTGCGCGAGAAGGCGCGTATTGAACGATATGCCGAGACGGCAGAGGACTTGGCCGCTGTGACGCATCGCCTCACGCAGGACTATCCCTCTCGCGCCTATGTGCACACCTTCACGGGCAGGCAGAACTCGTGGACGGTGGCGCGGTTGCCTTTCGAATTGCACGGTGCCGTCCAACGTCTTCTGATAGAACCGTTCCAAACCGTGGTCTTGACTTCAGCCACGCTGTACGTCGATGACCGACTGGACTTCTTCAGCAGCCAGCTTGACCTCCGGCGCCCATTCAATAATAGCATACGTCTGGCCTCACCGTTCGATTATGAACAGCACGTCTACGGGGCGGTCACTACCTTCCTGCCGACTTACAATTTCCGGGCAACTGAGCAAGAGAGTGAACGGTGGATGGAGGGTGTGGTGGAGACTCTGCGCGCGCTGACCGTGGCTACCGAGGGCCGAACCTTGGTCCTGCTGACGAATCTGAGCGAGATGCGACAGATATATAACCGCCTATCGAGGGTGTTGGAGGCTTACGACATCGAGGTGATCTGTCAGAATGGTGCAAGTCGGGGTGAACTGCAGCGTTTCCGCGAGAGCGAGCATACGGTGTTGCTGGGTGTTGACCGGCTGTGGACAGGTATCGACGTACCCGGCCGCTCACTCTCTCAGGTCATCGTTGTGCGATTGCCGAACCCATCGGTCAGTGACGCGGTCGTGCAACACCGGCTTTACCACGACGGCGAAGCGATGTGGTCCAACTACTATCAGCCCGCCACACGGTTGAAGCTTCGACAGGGTTTTGGACGCCTCATTCGTCACGAAACGGACCGCGGACTCTTCGTCGTGCTTGATGCTCGGCTCGCGACGCAAAAACATATGCGAAACATACAGAAGGAATTGCCGGTACGGCTCATAGAGGTGCAGGCGTGGGAGGATCAATCGGTGCCGGTCGATCTACGACGGATGCTGCATGACGGCCTTGGTGTTGCCCGTCTGCGAGCAGAGTTTGAAGACCGGGGCATCGATCCTCTGACGCGAAGGGCAGGGAGGCCGGTGCGCAGGGTGCTGCTTACAAACTGAAGTGGTCCAGTAATCACGAGTTTGACCACCATCGATTATTTGAGTGGTTTGCCAGGGTATATTCTCGTTTCGATAAGGAGTAATTCATCTAATTCCGGATCTTCATTCGCCAGTTCACCCCACTCCTATCTGGCTAATAAGGGGATCGGCGAAACAACCTCCGACCCCCTTTTCAACCTTCGATAGACACACGAGTCTAAGGGTGTAGATCATTAGTGATATCGATCAATTCCACAACGATCTGATCGATGGCTGCCAGATGCTCGGACAAGCTTTCCTCACCACGGTCCTCGAAGTGTTTCAGGTACGGGAGTGTCGACTTCGACGTGTCCAAACCCAGGCTGTAGCAGAGCAGGTACGCCGCCCCCTCCGCCTGTAGCTCGGCAGCCGCAGGGCTGAGATCCTTTCTGCCTTCGTGCGCCACCGCATGGGCCAGCTCGTGTGCCAGCACAGCCGCGGCGTCATTCGGGGCGTGGTCAGCCCGGACGCCGATGACCCTCCGCGTGAACGAGCAGTAGCCCTCCTCGAGCCGATCGCTGAACCGCTCCACCGTGAAGCCGAGCCTGCCGGCCACCTTGACCAGGTCGTCGTAGAGCCGGGCGAAGTCGTCTCCACCGAGCTCCGGGATCGGGCTCACGTACTGGAGCGCCGTCTCCTCCTTCCCCGGCAGGACGTCCGTCTGCGTGATGTCGAAGACGTAGGCGATCTTGAACGTGGCCACGACACGATCCGTGTCGGGATCGAGCTGCTTCTCGCGCACCTCATCGTCCGTCGGCCGCCTGAGGACCGGTGCGTAGATCATCAGTCCTTTCTCGCCCTTGCGTACGCACCGCCCGTGGTCGAGCCACGCCTTGAAGCCCATGCAGTATCTGGCCGACGGCCGCTGGAGCATGATCAGCATCGTGTTCTGAGGGCTGTAGGAGCGGAAGTGGGCGCGGAAGCGCAGGTACGCTGCGAGCGTCCCCGGGTCCTGCTGGATGCCGTCAAGGCCCCGCTCGAGCAGCACCCTGGCCTGCCTGAGCCGCTCGTCACGGGTGGTGGCAGCGCCATTCGTGTTAGCGTGTGTGGTTCTGGTACTGAGTGTGTTGGTCTGGAAAACGGGGCTTCGAAGGAATCTCGCCCCAGGGTACAGGACTACCCGTTTGCAGGTGGGTATGGGATTGCAATTGGTTAGAAGGGAACGCCAGGCTTCAAGTAAGATCCATTCACGCGAGGCATGAGTGGGAACTCCACGCACCGAAAGCAGGGCACGGACATACAGCTAGTTTGTACGGGGTATTATTAGTGCCGATGTAAATTTGACCCGGATTACCGACGAATTTTGACCCACCCCT
>CBINFS010000079.1:0-8131 GCA_966250015.1 uncultured bacterium
GCGCGTGGGGGATCCATCGCGCGTTTAGCGAACGGCGCTCACGGCACGACCTCTCATTACTAGCACCAATCGATCAGCGCCGTTCGGTACGGGATGTGGGTATCTTGGGGAGAGATGGATCCGCGCGTTTCGATTTCAAAGGGGTTTTCTGCTTCTCTTTTGACCCCAAAAGAGAAGGAAGATTATCTACCCCACAGTCGCTCCGCGACAGCTCCTCCCGCGTCGAGCGCGGGACAGGCCCGTCCAGGGGAGCAATTTGGTGCAGTCGCCACCGGAGCCAATCAATAAGGCCGCACTTTGGGAAGATTCCTCACATTCGTTCGGAATGACAAGTTCAAGGTTTTCGCCAATGCCCCCTTCTGTCATCCCGAATCCCGCACAGCGGGTGAGGGATCTTTATGAAATGCGACCTTCTAAATAGGCAAAAAGGTACGCATAGCACTTCACTACCGATAGCGCCAACTTGAAAGACCACACTTCGGGAAGATTCCTCACGTGCGTTCGGAATGACATGGGGTGTGGTAATTCAGAAAGGGAAGAAAGCACGGGTTAAAGCGAGCGCAAGGTGAAAACATCCGGTGCAAGAGGGCGTAAGAGACGGCCGGGCGCCCCCGGCAATATGCTTTTTTTCTCGCATCACACGGGTTTACCATGGCCGACTTCGACTACCTGGACCGCACGATTGCAGCCTTCATGCGCCGGTGGGGTGTGACGGCGCTGAGGGTGTCGCTCGGGATCATTTTCATCTGGTTCGGGATCCTCAAGCCGCTCGGCCTGTCGCCTGCGGCTCCGCTCGTGCTGGCCACGGTGGACTGGATGCCGTTCCTCAGCGCCGAGCAATGGCTAAGCGTCATAGGCTGGTGGGAGGTGGCCATCGGTGTGGCGTTCCTCTTCCGCAAGACGATCCGGGTAGCCATCGCGCTCCTGGCCCTGCAGATGGTGGGTACGTTTCTTCCACTCGTGATGCTGCCGTCGGTGACGTTCCAGGAGGGGCGCTTCCCGTACGCGCCAACCATGGAAGGTCAGTACATCGTCAAGAATCTTCTGATCATTTCAGCGGCACTCGTCGTCGGCGGCACCGTCCGCAGGCGCAAGGACTCCCTCCTGTGAGGTCTGTTGCCCGGAGAAGCGGCAACCATTAAATTGCCTCGTGCCGCACTTGCGTTTGCGCTCATCTCACGAACCGACCGCATGAGTATCCCATTTTCGTTATCCGACAGCTACGGGCACGAGACAACCGGCCTCGTTTATCTGGAGGATGATTACCTCGTCTTTTCGTTCCAGACAAAGAAGTGGGGTCTGTTCGAGCAGGCGCCCGAGAAGGTGATGGCGGAGCTTGGCGTGATCCAGCAAATCCGGTTCGGCAGGGGACTTTTCAGCGATACCATCTACATCGTTCCTAAAAATCTCGAGCTCTCGAACGCCTTACCCGGCGACCACAAGGGAGAAGTGCGGATCAAGGTGGCGCGCAGGTATCGTCACGAGGCGGAATCGTTCGTCGACGAGGTCCGGATGAAGATCCGGGAGTACCATACAAAGTAGGTACGACTGGTCTGTTCGATACGATGCATCGTGCGGGATGGGCGGCTCAGCCGTGGCAAACTGATCGCCAGGTCCCTGTCGAGTTCCTCCTACACGGTCCGGTATTGTTCGGTCTCCTGTGGGTTTCAGGTTTCCTGAGCCAACTGCTTTAATCCCCTACCTGAGCGTGGAAAAGGCTGCGCTGAGGGGTGGGAGGGGGGTGTAATCGGAAAGGTTTGCGAGCCGGCCGATGACGACGTCCCCGTCGCTCTCCACCCAGGCGTGCGCGAGCAGCTTGCCCTCGCCGTCCATGGCCACGCCGATCCTTAAAACTGCCGGGTGGCCCGATCGGCGGTAGAGGACGAGCAGGGCCAGCGCTTGCGTCAGGCACGGACGTTCCCGAAACATACGCCGGCTGAGCGCAGCTACCGCCCGGGCAATTCGGTCGGCCGGGTAAGGCCGCCTGTGCCGTGCCGGAACGCGATCGACCGTGCGTAAGATCACGCGGAACGGAACGGTCCACAGGGCTACGCGGAACCCGACCAGCAAAAGACCGGCCTGAAGCCACAGCGGCCACTCACGAAGTCGCGGGATCCGACGCCTTCGATGTGGTGAATGGTTGCGACCGGCTGGCGCGTCGTTTTTCATCCGTGCGTTACGTGTATCAACCCGTTCTGTTCGAGATTCCAGAGGAAGTCCATCAGCTCGGCCCGACAGCGCTCGGGCTCGACGTCGAATCGTGCCATAAGCTCGGCGTAGACGTCGGCTACCGTCGTCGGGTACTGGACGAGTTCCCAGATGACGGTTCCGAGACGGTCGAGGCTGTAGTAGGTGCCGTTGGCGAGATTGAGGATAACTGTTTCGTCGGTTAACTCGGAAGAGACCAGGCTCGTTTCGGCTTGGACGACGCACGATTCCGTGATCATTTCTTCAGCACGGTCTGTTTGTGGGAGCTTCATAACGGGTGGACAGCCGGTTGATCGTCTGACTGGCCGGCCTCCCGATCTATCGGAAGTGTACGAAAGCGGTTGCGTAAAATGCGAACGGGCCGAAGGAGATAGTACATACCGGTCAGCTTCTCGGGCAGCGGGACGAAATCCCGATCCTCCTCGTTCGGTTCGAAGGCGAGACGTAAAAGGTGCATCACGTAGGGCAACCGGTCGACGAACCGGTCGCGCATTCGGAGGTGGTAGTCGGCTCTCGCTGCGAGGTCGATCGGGTCCTGTTCGATCTGAAGGAGGGAATCGACCGTCTTTTCGAAGAGCCTTTCAACGGCATCATTCATGTAAATGCGTTCGTGAAGGTGCGGCGGCACCGGTGCGTCGAGCAGGTCGTGTGCGAGCCGCAGGCCGAGGAAGAGGATCCGCTCGGCCGAGAGGTTCCGTGCCTGCGCGAGCAGGTAGTCCCAATCCACGTCCGGGCTCTTGCGCAGGAGCTCGGCGACGTCGCATATCCACGAAAGGCGGCTCCACAGGCTCTTCGCGCCGTGCGCACAGAGGTACTGAAGCAGGTCCTCGTTCGAAAACGACCGGATCGGCCTCCCCGCCAGCATCACGGTCACGCTTCGCTGCCAGACGAGGGCAGGATCGAGGTGGTACCCGTGGACACGGTTCAGGAAAGCCCAATGCAGCTCCACGACCGCCGTACGATCGTCGTTGACCATCTCGAAGCCCATCTGGGTCTCCCAGAACTTCCTTTCCCGGCGTGCGGACATCGTGCGGTACGGCCGGTATCCGTCGTCTACGAGCACCTGCCTCACCGCGGTAAAGTCATCTTTTCGAATGAGGAAGTCGATGTCGAGAGACGGCCGAAGAGCGGGGTCGCCGTAGAGCTGGCTGCCAAGCAACGGACCTTTGAAGGGCATGCACGGCAGTCCTTTTTTTTCAAGTAGCCGGACGACGTGAAGCAGCTCGCGGGTCTGCCAGAGAGCGACCATCGAGCTCTCCCTGTTCATCTCGGTGAGTACCGTGTGGACCCCTTCGGTGACGCTGGCTCCTGCTCGGTGGAGCGACCGCTGGAGCAGGGCCGACACGCGGTGCCGGTGTGCGAGGCTTACTATTGCGTCCCAATCGAGCTCCCTGGACGCGAGCGCTCGTATCCGCTGTTTCGCCGCATCGTCCAGTGACGAGCGGGCACAGTTGAGAATGAGCTCGAACTCGGGTAAAAAACGTGCGGGGGTTTCGAGGGTCATACGGGTACCCCGTGTCCGGTGCGCATCTGCGCGTTCCACGATTCGGCGTAGCGGCCGCCCAGCGCAACGAGCTCGTCGTGTGTGCCTGCCTCGCTGATCGCGCCATCCTCCATCACGTAGATGAGGTCGGCGCGCATGGCGGTCGTGAACCGGTGGGTGACGATGACGGCTGTGCGGCCCCTGACCAGCGGGAAGAAGCGGTCGAGCCAGCGCGTCTCGGCCCACGAGTCCATGAAGCTGGTCGGTTCGTCGAGGATGACGAGCGGAGCGTTGCGGTAGAAGGCGCGGGCGAGGGCGAGCCGCTGCCACTGGCCGCCGCTGAGCTCGTGCCCGCCCGTAAAGATCCGTCCGAGCGGCGTCTCGTACCCCTGCGGCAGGTGATCGACGAACTCGTTGACGCTCCCCGCCCGGGCCGCGTCTTCCATACGCTCCCGGTCGAACGGCGCATCCGGCTCGCTGATCGTGATGTTCTCGATCACCGTCCCGGCGTAGGGAGTCGGATGCTGGAACAGCACCGATATTCGTCGGCGGAGCGCCTCGACCTCGAAATCGCGGATGTCCGTCCCGTCCCAGAGGACCGAGCCGGACTCGGGGTCGTAGAAACGGCAGAGAAGCTTGAGCAGGGTGCTCTTGCCGCTGCCGTTGGGCCCCACGATCGCGACCACCTTGCCCGCGGGGATGGTCAGCGACAGGCCGCGCAGAGCGAGGGCATCGCTGCCCGGATAGCGGAAGTGCACGTTTTTGATCTCGATCCCTTGCTCGACCGAGCGTGGCGCCGGGTGCGGGATTTCCGGGTCCAGGACTCTGGGCTCGATGGCGAGGAACTTGAAGAGGTGCTCGAGAAAGAGCGAATCCGAGTAGATCTGGCCGACGCCAGTCAGCAGGGTGCGCATGAGTGCCTGCCCCTGGCTGAAGGCCTGGTAGAACAGCGCGAGGTCGCCGAGGGTGGCGGACTGGTCGAGCGTCCGCCAGACGAGCCATGCCATCGTCGCGCCGGTCACCGCAAGCGCCGTCAGCCCGGCGCCAACGCTCGCCTTGTTTTGCGCGCGCAGCAGTTCCAGCGTGCCCTCACGCACCGGCACGCGTTTGGTCGTGTAGGCTTTCCGAAAGAAATCCGACAGTCCGAAGAGCCGCACTTCGGGCGCGGTGGTCGGCTGTGTCAGCACGCGGTCGTAATAATCGAGCCAGCGGCGGTCCTCGGTGGTCTTTTCCCACCAGGCGTGCTGGAGGCGATTGTAATGAAAAGCGATCCAGAGGGCAGGGAACGTGCTCACGAGCAGCACGATCGGCAACCAGACGCTGTACGTGACGAGGATGGCCGCGATTGAAACCAGCGTGACCGTGTTCTGGAGCAGCAGCCCGAGGTTGTACAGAAGCATCAACGAGCGGCCGCTCGCCTGGGAGTTTGCCCGCGACATGTGGTCGTAGTACTCGGGCTTGTCGTAGAACTCGAGGTCGACCGACGCGGCCTTCTTGTGAATGATCGCCTTGATGTGGTCCTGGATCAGCTCGGATTGGGCGGCACGGATCCACCCTGCCACCCCCTGGAGGACTTGCTGCGCGAGCAGGACCGCCACCATGAGCCCGCCGGGTAAGAGGATCGGCTGAAGGCTCGCCAGAGAGAATCCCGCGCCCGCCGCTGCCGCGACGGCGTCGACGAGCGACTTGGTCAGGTACACGATGGCGGCCGGCAACAACCCCTGGAGAACCAGTAGCGCCGTGCCGGCGATCGTCCATCCCCTGGCCGCTTCCCAGACAAGCCGGAGCGCCCCGGTGAGGTACGAGAACCGTTTCGCGGCTACGTGCACTAACTGGTTGTTTCTACTCGCTCTGCCGTTACTGCTCATCAAACAATCCGGATTTGCACCGGGCAATTGAGAAGTCTTTTCGGTCACCCCATATCATCCGGACAAAATAGAGTGCCAGGGCGTCGGCGGGCTCACCATCTGGATGACCGCGGTGGCGCTTTTTTACGCAACGTGCCGCTTCGGTAAGGAGCACGCCATAGGAAGAACAGGCAGGGTGCATTCCCCTCACATCCCTATTGTATTTTATATAATTCTAAACAAATTGGTGAGAGTGTACTGACGTGGAAGCGGCCGGAGGGATCGAGGTGATCGTTACGGCGCCCCGTCGATGGAGCGTTCAGCCGGGAAGGTGAGGAGGACAGATACGCTTAAGGGGATCTCGACAACCGGCAATCCCATGCTCGATCCTACCACCGGGCAGGCGACGTCGTATGCCTTCACCGGCGACCCGGTTGCGGAAACGGGGTGGCTCGACGTTGATACGGGCACGGACACGCTCCTTTTCCTTTCGTCAGGCCTATTTTCGATCGAACCTGGCACGCGCAAGATGCTTACCGTACTGGTTACGATAGAGGCGGCCCCATCCCTCAGCGAGGCACTTCATTAGGTGAGGCAGACGGTGGACACCGTCCGGGCTCGCCCTGACATTGGGGAGGATTGACCACCCGTTTCCATAATCGTACAACATCATCCAAAACACCCGTGCCGCCGGGGGAAAAGATAGCTTGTGAGGGTGAGCCATCTGTATTTACCATTCTTTCGGATACCCTGATAGTGAGTTGTGGAAGTGGGTGCCAAACGAGCCCCCGACGTGGTGGATGTTCGCCGCTTCCCCGTGGTGATTGTGGGAGGAATCATTCGGGATCCCGTGTCTGAGTGCGATGAATTTTGCTGAGGTGCAAAGACTTTCCGAATGTTTGCCGAAACGATTCGTGGATCCTTCCACAAGAAGGAAGGAGCGAACTTCGATGACTGGTCGGTCAACGTCCAAAGTAAGCTTCTGCCGGGCGACAATGGGAGAGATGACGCTCGATATCACAGCTTGACGAGGGCGATCTCTGAACGAATCCGCCACGGCGCTCCACTATTCTACCAGCTCTTTTTCCGTTCGCGGCTGCCCGAGTTCGTTTCCTACGAGCAGGCTACGTTTTCGGGAGCACGTCGGTACAACGTGTCGATCCCGAGTGTCGTACCGACGCCGGACGTGCCAACAATGCCGTTCAGGGCAGACGCTGCGTACCTGAAAGGCGACTGGTACTTCGTTCCTGAGGACTACATTGCCATCCTGGATGGCGTACGGTATGTGTCGGCGCAGCACGTGATCCTGACAGACAACAACAAGATCCTGGAATCGTCGAGCAACGCACGGCGCTTAAAACACTTCACGCAGCGTGATTTCTTCTGGTCTGAGCGGTACGTCGAAGGGTACAGCACCGTCTGGCGCAGCCGGTTTCACAACTACTATCACCTGCTCGTCGACGTGCTTCCACGCCTCCTGACGATCGAGCACCTGCCGGAATACGATTCGATCGACGAAATCAAGCTGCTGACCACGAAGGCGCTGACGCCGAACGAAGCTTACCTGCTCTCGAAGCTCAACCTCGAGCGATTACGCCCGGTGGTGGTCGAGCCGCCGTATCTGTACCGGATGGAGCACCTTGTCTTTTCACCGCTCAAAACTCGCGGCCAGGCCGGCTACCTTCCGTCCGCTTACGTCAATCGGCTCCGTGAGCTGCTGCTGCCGGACCGGCCGAGCCGGAAGAACCGCCGCATCTTCATCTCTCGACAGCGGGGACGACGGCGGAAGATCCGTAACTGGGAAGAGGTGCTGCACGCCCTTGATAACCTTGGCTTCGAATGGGTTGCGTTCGAAACTTTCCCCATTCAGGAGCAGATCGAAATGGCCTACGATGCGGACGTCATCGTGGGCGTCCACGGCGCCGGGCTGACGAACATGCTGTTTGCTCCGTACGCCAAGATCGTCGAGCTCTTCCCGACCCCTGACATCGCACCACATTACTTCTATCTGAGCCGGTCGCTCGGGCTGGAGTACGCCTTCGTTCTCGGAAGGGAGGACGACCTGAGCCCTGAATGGTTCGACGTAGACGTCGAAGCCCTCCTCCGCACCCTCGACCGCCTCGAGTTGAATAGTCCCACGAGCCATCAGTTCGTGTGAGGTGGTTTGCTGGATGGCAATGGGACTTGACCTGTGCAGTTCGCTCTCTTTCTGGCCTAAATAACGGTCGTGAACCATGAAGATCCTACGTCACTTCGTGACTCTAGATGACAGGGGTGGGGCACTACCGATAATGAAGAGGCCAGATGATTGCCGAAACCTCTCAAAGTGTCATTCCGACGAACCATGTGAGGAGGAATCTTCCGAAGTGCGGGCTTCCTGGTTGGCACAAACGGATCCCTGTTGCTGTACGTACCCGCACTACCATTCACAAAAGCCGCGTTTCATAAAGATCCTTCGTCACTGCGTTCCTCAGGATCACAAAGTTGGGGATTGGTGGGACACCTCAAACCATGTCATTCCGAAGCCGCTAAGCGGATGAGGAATCTTCCCGAAGTGCGGCTTTTCTGGCTGGTTCTGATGGTCGTGAAGTGC
>CBINFS010000080.1:0-7256 GCA_966250015.1 uncultured bacterium
TTCAGCCTTTCTATCGCACCCTTAATGGGTATCGAAACGGCCTCCTGGTTGTCGGGCTCGGTCGGCGGGTTCGCTTTCTATCGCACCCTTAATGGGTATAGTGGCGTGGGAAGAACACTTCTCTTAATCTTCTTTTCCCCTGGCCATAAAGGAAAAAGGGCCTTTCAGATGCAAATTCAGAGCAGGTGGACCTGAGGGCAGCCTGGAATTGCTAATAGCATCCTTGAATCCCTGACCGGGACGTGTTGCTTTTTCGCCCGGTGTTTTTATCATAGTATTACCTTTCGAGGAGCCCTCACGCGTTTACGGCACTGGTGTTGAATTCAATAGCGAGCAGGTGAATGCAACGAATCGCGTACAGGCCGCTCTCGTGTGGTATGTTGCATCCACTGACGTACCTGATTCAACACCGCTGTATTCTTTCGTATGCGTCTTACACCACGAGATATCCTCGATCTCGGCACGCTGCTCCATAATCTGGGGGACCTGATCCGAAGCACCCATGTGCATGGTGATGCCTCTACGGAGCCGGTTGAACGTCTACTGCGCACGTTGCTATGCGGCCCGATCCGAACCGCTTCAGACCAGGATCCGGTGATCGAGGTGGCCATGCGGAGGCGTGGCAGGATCTGGGACGATATTTCCTTTCCGGCACAAGAGCGCCAGAATACTCCACTCGTTTCGATAGAATCTCGTGTGCGGGTTGAACGCGAACGGTCGGACGGTGCCTGGTATTACAGGCCAGAACCGCTCGAGGCGGCCTATACCATGCCTGTACGTGACCGGGACGTATCGCTTGATGAAAAGAACTCGGATCGAGACGGGCTTCTCGCTAAACTACTGGACGCCTTCCTCAATGAAGCAGAAAAGCTGGAGGCTTTTGAGGACTTTCGCTCGTTTTACGATACGCTGTACGCGCTTCTCGAGAAGTACACGACACGGGTTGCATCGAGCGCGGGTGTTGCCCTGTCCCTGTTCGACCATGCCCGCTCTGTAGCGGCCGTCGCGCGATGCCTGGAGGACGCCGGCGAGGAAAACCGAAACTCCGTGTTACTCGTCAAGGGTGACGTTTCGGGGATCCAGACGTTCATTTACCGGAGCATCCGTTCCATCGAAAACCCGGCCAAGCAGCTCCGTGGCCGGTCCGTTTACGTGGGCCTGCTCTCCGACACCATTGCGCAATATTACCTCGACGAGCTGGGGCTGAACCGGGCCAACCTGATCTTCAGCGGCGGCGGGCATTTTCTGCTGCTGGCTCCGCACACCGGAAATACCATCCAGGTGCTCGACCGGTTGGAGCGCGAGCTCAATATATGGCTGCTTCACACGTTCGGCGGCGCGTTGCAGATCGTGACGGCTTCGACGTCGGCCACACCTTCCGAAGCGCTGCACAACTTCGACGAAGTGTACCACCGGTTGGCCGATGAGCTGAACCGTGCCAAACGGCGGAAGAACTGGTCCGTGCTCGATGCCATCTTTTCCGGGGAGCCGTTGCCGCTCGAAACGGGCAGCGAAGCAGCCTTTCGCACCCTTGGCGAGCGCCTGCCGAAACTCACGTGCCTGATCGAAGTCAAGGCCGATCACGAGCCTGCACCCGACCGTCTTCGCTTTCCTGTTCTGGCAGCTTTCCCGATCTGCGGCACCTACTGGTTCGGCGCCGACGACCCCTCGCTGCCAGCCCTGTTGCAAGGCCTCGCCTCCAATGATCCCCACCGCGTCACCGTGTGGCGCCTGAACGATACGGACTTCCTCAATGATCTGGAATCGGTGCGGGGGCTCAGCTATCCGGCGGCTTTCGGCTTCAAGTTCATGGGACTCTATGCACCGAGGAACAGCCGGGGAGACGTCCTGGAGTTCAAAGAATTGGCGGCGATGGATAGGACCAGCGAATCCGGTCTGCTCGAATACCGGTTGCTCGGGGTGCTCCGCATGGACGTGGACGACCTCGGGTCGCTTTTCGCCCTGGGTCTCAGAGAGACTGCTGGCGTATCGCGAAGCTACACGATGTCGCGGGTGGCCATGCTTTCGCGTAACCTGCACCACTTTTTTGCCGGCAACCTCAATCTGCTGGCTGAGCAGTACGGCATTTACATCGCCTACGCGGGAGGAGACGACGTTTTTGCCGTGGGTTCGTGGGTCAACACACTTGCTTTTGCGCGAGCGATCCGGTCCGCGTTCGCGGACTTTGCATGCCACAACCCCAACGTGACGCTTTCAGGCGGTTTGGTCTTCACCAAACCCAGCTACCCGGTCCCGCTTTCAGCCGAGATGGCAGGCCATCGCGAGGAACTCGCCAAAAAAGCCGAAGGAAAGGATCACGTCAACGTCTTCAATCGGACCGTTTCGTGGCGTGAGCTGGATGTCCACATGGAGATGGCGGAGGGGCTGCTGGCCATTGTCGAGGACACTAGCTCCGATGATGCGGCGAACGTGAGCAAAGAAAAGGCGCTGCCACGCTCGTTCATTCACCGACTGATCGGGTACACCCGAAGCTGCTTCAATAGAAAAGGACAGCTGGATCCGGGCCGTTTTCACCGGGTCGACCGGCTATTGCATTACGCGTTCGCTCGAAGGAACGTCGATGCAAAGGAAATGGCTACGCATACGCTCGGCTTCAAAACGAAGCTGGCCACATACCTGCTCGATGCCGCGGCACTCCCCGAACGCAGCCGTCGCTTCGAGAACTTTGACATCATTGCTTCCTACGTGCTCCTCAAAACACGCACCAGTAAAGAATAAGAATAAAACATGAGTCAACCTCAGATTCCCCAACGGCTCGACAGTATGGACGCAGCGGAGATCACCCGGGTTGCCGAAGACTACGGAAAGCGCCTGGCGGATCGCAGAAAAGGCATCGAGACCAACCAGGTGCGCAATGTGTTTGCGCACGTCAATCGTATGCGTGTGGACTATAAGAAGGCGGGAGAATGGACCGAAGGGCTCGAGCGTACGCTTATCCTGCTCAAGCCCAAGCTTGCGTACGCAGCCGGCCGTAATCGAAACGTGCGCCCTTTCCAGGAGCTCCTGAGCCGCTCGATCGACGCGGTCGTCGCTTCTGAAAACAAAGCTCGCGGCGTCGAGAACTTTTTTGCCCTCGTTGAAGGGATTGTCGCCTACCACAAGTTCCACCGCGGCAATTGACATTGCAAGCGAATTAAGACTACTGCTGCATACCATGACTGCATCTTTTCTTGGAAACATCATTCTCAAGGGCAAGCTCATCTGCCTGACCGGGCTTCACATCGGCGGCTCGAAGGAAAAGCTGGAGATCGGGGGTGTGGATTCACCCGTAATCCGGGACGCCGCAACGAGCCTTCCGTACATCCCCGGGTCGTCGCTCAAAGGTAAAATGCGCGCGCTGCTCTCTTTTGCGGAGGGCAAGGCGCATGAGGATCCGAGGCCGTCACGATTCGACGCAACGTGCCCCCTGCAACGGCTTTTCGGGACGTCAGCCGAAGAGCGAAACATCGGACCATCACGGTTGATCGTCCGCGACGCGTACCCCGACCCCCAAACGATCGCGCTCTGGAAGTCGATGGATTCAGAGCAATTGTACACCGAACTGAAGCCGGAGAACTCCGTGGACCGGCTTACCGCCGAAGCCAATCCGCGATTCCTCGAACGGGTCGTCAAAGGCTCACAATTCAACGTGGAGTTCATATTCGGCTGCTATCAGGTCGACGATACGGACGACACGGCGTATTTCCCCTACATTTTGCAGGCGCTTAGCCTGCTCGAGCACAGCACGCTTGGCAAAAATGGCTCACGGGGATACGGACAGGTCGACTTTCGCTTCGCGGAGCCTCTCATCGTCGGTACTGAGGATTACCGAACCGGCTCGGAAGCCTTCCGCCGCGCTTCGCGCAGTCATGATGAGTTCGGTGACGTGTTCACGCACCGCGTTGCGGACCTACTGCAGATGGATTGGGCGAACAAGCTGTCCTCACTGAAGCACCAGCCGGTCGCATGAACGCCGTTTACCTGACTACACCGGGGCGTTTCGGAACGCCGCTCCGGTCTGACACTCTCTGGGGGATGATCGTGGCTGCGATCGGACAGGTTCGCGGCGAGCAGGCATTGCTCCACGTAATAGAGGCCGCCGAGCGTGGAACGCCCCTCTTCAGGATCTCGTCTGCCATGCCGTTCAGTGAAGACGCCGAAGGCATCCGGTTGCACTACTTTCCTCGACCCCTGCAGGCGCCCTACGCGCCCGAAGTTGCCGATCAACAAATGATGAGGCGCCTCAAGGAATTCAAAAAGTGGCAATGGCTCACGCAGGATGTTTTCGAGCAAGTGATCAACGGGGAGGTGGACGAGCAAAGGCTGTTCGAGCAGTACCTTTCCGGTGTCGCTGCCAAACCGTCCATGCGGAGCGTCTACTCAGAACACATTGCCATCGACCGGTTACGCGGTACCACGATGGATGGGGAGGGACATGGGCAGCTCTTTACGCGTGAGCAGTACACCGCTCCTGAAGGTGGCGGCCTCTTCTTCCTGATTGAAGGCGAAACCGAACTTGCCCTTGAAGCCTTGCGTTTCCTCGAACACTTCGGTTTCGGTGCGGACAACACCGTCGGAAGTGGCCATTTCCATGTTGAAATCGCTCCCTTCGATCTACGGCAACCGGACGAGGCCAACCGCGTCGTGCATCTTGCGCTATACTGTCCGAGCTCGGATGAATTGAAAGCGATAACGGCCGAAAAGGAGCATTGCTGGTACGAACTGGAGATACGCCGGGGGCGCGTAGGCTCTCACTTCGTGCATGCTCGTGACGTTCGTAAAGAGCCTATGCCTATGTTCCGTGAAGGATCATCGTTTCCCCTGACTGGTGGCCTTCCGAAAGGCTGCGTACGCACGGTCAAGGAGATCGGAGATCTCAGAATTCGTCATAGTGGGCTGGCGTTTCCGGTTGCTGCCCACTGGAGTCATTGAGCCATGCCCCGAACGCTTTACCTCCACACGTATAGTCCCATACACATCGGTTCCGGCGTAGAGATCCAGCCGGGGGAGTATGCTCTCGTTGGCGGCGAATACTATCGGATCGATCCCGAACGCCTTTTTGGCGCCATTTTCGATCAACATCCCGACGCTCACCAGCAGGTTGTCGACTGGATCGAAGAGCAGACGGAAGGGCTCCAGACGGTGGATAACCGCCGGGCGAGCCGGCAGCGGCAGGAAACGAACCTGTTCAGTTTTGTCGAGCGAGCGCTGCGAGACGCTCCGCTGGCCCGCCGCTTGCAGACGGATATCCGTCTCTATAGCAGGTATGCCATGAGCGCCCCCGCGTCGCTGAGACGGTCCGTTCGGGAACAACTCAAAACGGCAACCAACGAGCTGTACGTGCCGGGCAGCAGCATCAAAGGAGCCCTGCGCACGGCATTGTTGTATGAGACACTACGATCCCAACCGCCTGACGAACGGCGCGCGCTCGACGAGCTGTTATCCAGGCTGGTTCAAACGATCAAACGCCAACAGAGAGGAAAGCGTGCTTATTTGGCGCTACCGCTCGAAAACCACGTCTTTGGGTGTGGCCTGCGCCAGGGACGCGAGTTCATAATGAACGACCCCCGGTTTTCGCTGTTGCGGTTTCTGGTTGTTTCCGATACCGAAACCCGGCCGGCGCACGAGGTAGGCCGCGTCATCACCGTCGATGCGTACCAGCGCCGCGGTGACAGACAGGGGCAGATCCCGCCCTGCGAAAGCATCAACGAAGGAATCACACTTTCTTTCCGACTGGGCTTCGACGTTGAGATGCTTCGTCGCATCGTACAGGCCATCCGACGAAAAGAGCAGGTCACAATTGGGCGGGATCGGCTGGTGATGGGGACGGACGTATGGGTGGACCTCGAAAAGAAGCTGGCGCGCGTGTTCGGGCTTACGTTCGACGACGTACTGAGCGGCCAGGATGAGGAGATCGAGGCGAGTGTGATCGAACGGTTGCTCGATGCCTGCGAGAAAGTCGGTACTGCAACAGCGAAACTGGAACGCCGCTGGGCAGACGAAAACCAATCGGGCCGCGAAGCCGAGTCGGCGCGCGAAATGATCCGCCGCTATGAGGAACGCCCACGGGGTACACTCAAGCTCGGCTGGGCAAGCGGATTCCCCGGAGTGACCCTTTTCGCGCTGCTCGTCTCGTGGCTCGATGATCCGGTGCTGAAGCGCCGCACGGAAGAGCTTCTACCGCTGCTGGTGGCTACAAAAGGGCAACGCGATGCGAGAACAATTAAGGATCGTTACCCCGGTGCGCGCCGGTTCGAAACCCGTAATAACCGCGCCGGCCTGATCGGATGGGTTACGATCAACCAGTCACCCGAACATCCGGTCCCGAGTCTGGCCAACCGGGACGAGGCTCAGCCTGCTGTCGAGACTCGACGGGAACCGGAAGTCGCCGTCGATCCGGCTGACCGTCCGATGCTCGTAAAGGTCGGAAAGAATACAAAGGGTATACTCGCCCGTGTAACCGGGCATCACGGACGGGCTCTGGTCGTCGAGCTGCACGTGCAGGGTTACCAGGGACAGCCTTTCACCGTCGGGGGTGTCAATGGTCCCGATTTCGCCAAGGGTGAATGGATCACGGTCGATGTAGTTTCCCTTAAAAAAAACGGACGCATCGCTCAGGTGTGCTACGGCAACAGGTTATCTTAAGAGCCCCGAGCTATGGAATATCTCTTTCTGATGTTGGGCAAAGGTCCAAAGAACGAGAAGACAAGTGACGTTCTCGACCATAATTACCGAACGGCCAATTACTTTCTGCCGAACGAGGAAGAGCGAGGAAGCTGTGAAACCCCTTTTGTTGGTGAAGCACTCTTGCACCTCTATCCAGGGCGCTTCCGAGAGGTTCACATCTTTGGTACGGCCGATTCAATGTGGCATACTCTTTATCGTCACCTGGTCGGTAAATCACTGGACCAGGAACAGGAAAGCTTCTTCCTGGAGTTAGCCCTTGAAATTGAGCAGAGGACGTTTACGGTAAGTGCCCAAACGATTTCAAGACTCGAACACGAATATTCATGCGCGCTTGGTGTGCCTGTAACCTGTACGATACTTCCATTGCCGACGTCAGATGAGAACTTCTGGTCTATTCTGCAGGCCATGGTTTCTACTAAGCTTAAAAGGGGTATTCTGTCCATTGACATTACGCACGGACTCCGTTCTCACCCGGTTTTTTCATTGCTGGCCCTCTTCTTTATGCGGACGGTCTACCCTGAGGTAAGCATTGGCTCGGTTTTTTACGGGGCTTACGAGCTATCAGAGGA
>CBINFS010000081.1:0-6328 GCA_966250015.1 uncultured bacterium
CTCCGCGACAGCTCCTCCCGTAACGAGTACGGGACAGGCCCGTCCAGGGGAGCAATCCATGGCGCCCTCAATTACTGTTGGTGCTAACCGGAGTGGTCGCACTTCAGGAAGATCCTTCCTCGCAGGGCTAGTCAGGATGACAATTTGAGAGGTACCGGTAGCCATCCGGACTTACTGGTGCCGCCAACGCCTCCTTCTGTCATCCCGAATCCCGCACAGCGGGTGAGGGATCTTTATGAAACGCGGCCTTTGAGAATGATTGTTCGGGTGCGCACAGCAACTCACCACCGTTTATGCTAACCCTTGTGGCCGCACTTCGTGAAGATTCCTCGCCCTCGCTCGGAATGACAGGTTTTTGGGTATGCGTGACTCCCCCACCCCTGTCAACCTGAGGAGCCTTGCGAAGAAGGATCTTAATGAAATGCAACGATCACTGAAGCCTAAAACGGTACGCATAGCACGTTTTGACCCCAAATTTTCCTCAACGCCTTCGCGTGTACAAAAAAATCAATCAGGCGATTAGAGCTGAAAGTCCATCACCCGTCCTCTTTTCTGCGAGTCGAAGCGAAGACAAGGGCGATGCCGGCGACAACGGCGGCGCCTGAGGCGACGGCCGGGATGGCAACGGTCCGCGTCTCCTCCCGTTCGACTTCGAGCGGACCCAGGTCGGCCACTTCCTCGGACCGCGTAAATGAAAAGCCGCCCAGAACGAAGCCTAGCAACCCCACCACAATCAATACTATTCCCACTATTCTCATTCGCCACCTCTTTCTTTGTATGGACCAGGTCGTTTCGGCACCCGGCCGGTCCAGATTCCGGCTGCCTTGCCATTCGGGAAGCAAGCATTCATCACTCTACCCCGCATTGGCCGTCGTTTCGACATTAACTCAGAACAGTGCGGGTTTTATCGTGTGCGGCGGACAAAAAGGCGTAAAATGACCAGAACGTGACCTTTCGGGGTCCTGGTTGAAACGCAAGAGCCCGACCACCGGAGGTAGTCGGGCTCTTGCTGCTAACCAGTTGCGTTCTGTGTCAGAACTCGGGGCCGGGGCGTGTGGGGTTACCCATGGTGCCCGTCGTACCGGTGCCGGTCTCGCCCACCATCGTGCGACGGCTGTAGTACGGCTCGTATCCGTAGTGGCGATACACGCGGTCGATGAACGAGCGGTCCGGCGAGGAAGGCCAGTCGTTCTTATCGAATCCCGGCGCGTCTTTGAGGATTTCCTTATCGACGTTCAGCAGGATACGCCTCCGGTCCATGTCGATTCGCAGGGCTTCCCAGGGAATCGCGAATAGCTTGTCGCCCATGCCCAGGAACCCGCCGAAGGATAGAACGGCGTAGGCGATTTCGCCCGTCGTCGTATCGATCATGAACTCCTTGATCTCACCGAGGTGCTCACCCTGATCGTTGTAGACTTCGTCGCCGATCAGCGTGGAAGCAGACATTACACGGGGATGATGCTCTCTCATTTTCCTACCCTCCTTTTTGATTCGTTCCCACATCTCGTCCGAGCGGTACACCACCAGACCCGGTAATGCGTACCGTGTTAATAAATGAACACTTCGCGGGACGACGGAGTTCAGCGATTTCGAGACTGTTACACCAGCCCGATGGGGAAGAGATCAATCGACTTCGAGCATCGCACGGAGGGCGAGGCGGTGTTCGGGCAGCAGCTGCTCGATCTGGCTTTTGATCTCTTCGAGCTTTTTTCTGCTTTTCTCTTTCGAGTGACGTTCGGGCCCCATGTATCCCTTCAGGATCTCGTCGCCAAGGCGTCCTCTCACGTAGACGGTTTCGACGAGCAGGGAGTCGAGGGTGCGTAAGATGTCGATGAGGAGATTTTTCTGTCGCGGAGAGATGTGATCTTCAAGGTCAAAGAGCAGCGAGCAGGCTCCCCCTACCCGTCCGACAACGAAGCGGCCGGTCGGGAACTCAAGCTGCAGGAGCTCGGCGAGCATCTGTACTTCGGGAGTGTCTCTGAGGAACAGAGTTGTTTTGATTGAAGCGTCCATCAATCTCTCTCGTTATTAATCATGAGGCCACGAAATGCCGTTCAGCACAATGCAGGTAAATATTGAGAACAGATCCTTTTGCTTCACTCTTTTAGTCAAATTTTGGTTAATACCATAATTATTCAAGTTGTCTTCATCTTTTCTTTTAGTTCATGTCCCGAGGGCAATCACTTTTTGCAGTGGCAGGATGTTTTTATCCGGTAAACAATCGGCACCTGCCCACCGGGGACGGGTTGAGGAGAAACCGTGGAGGTATCGTGAACGGTAGAAGGATCGTGGAGATGTTACATGAAGAAGAGGAGAGGTGGGATGAACACGTCAATGTATCTATCAGATTCTGCGTTGCGCGGCAGAAGTGTCGTCAATCCACAGGGTGAGAGCCTGGGGACGATCAAGGACATCGCCTTGGACCTGGAGACGGGCGGGATCGCTTACGCGGTGCTTTCGTTCGGTGGGTTTTTGAACGTGGGGAGCCGGCTCCATGCGATACCGTGGGAGGCGCTTCGTTTCGACGTTAGCGGCGACCGGATCGTGCTCGACATACCCAAGGAACGCCTCGAGAACGCTCCGGGCTTTGACGAAGGCCAATGGCCGGACCACGCAGACCGAACCTTCCTGGACAGCGTTTACACCCATTACGGGTACACGGAATACGAAACCTACCGTGACAAACGGTATCCGGGCTACGAGGAGCGGCGCAGGAAGATGCGTGAGGAATCCACGTTGGACGTAATCGATCCGAAACGCGACGGGGTGTCATGATTCCGGGGCATACGGCCGAAGGCGGGCAGGTTGCACCTCAATCGGGGTGCAACCTGTTTTCGTTTTCGCTTATTAGGCCTCACGCGAAGGCGCGAAGGCGCGTAAGATGCTGAAGAACAATCCGCCGATGGACGCTGATTAGCGCAGATGATCTTTTTGTTGGGATGCAGGCCGAAGGCGGGACACTCTCTCCCGCTTACAACCTTCCCCAACACGTCATCTCCGCGAAGGCGGAGATCCAGGAAACGTCTCGCAAAACCAAAACGGTTCTGCCCGGCACTATCGTTGCATGTATTCCGGATCAGGTCCCGAATGACGCGTTTCTTGGGTTTTTGACATCATTAGACGTCCCGACGTCGGCCTACCTTGTTCGAAAAACCATCCGCGCACATCCGCGTCCATCTGCGGAGTGTTGTTTTTCCGAAGTCTATCCACGGGCGAAGCTCCTCCCGCTGTCAAAGCGGGGCGGGGGGAATCTGGTTTGCGTGCAGGGCGGCGAGCTGCGCGGGCGTGAAGGGGGGATCGAATAGAGAGGGTGACTCCTGATAGCAGCGGAACATGTCGGCGATGAAGTGGAGCCTCTCGGGAAGGAGCGACCAGTCGAGCGCGCCCGTTTCGCGGAGGTCGTCGGGCGTCGGATCGATGTCCTTCAGAAGCGCGAGCAGGGTCGGATTTTCAAGGTGTTGGAGCGATTCGGGGAAGCGGGCGGTCAGGTCGTCGCCCAACCGAAGGCGTATGTTGCCGGGCAGACTCAGCTCCATCATGTGCCGCGTAACCCAGAGGCGGATCCGACGGCGCGCGTCGGAAATGAGGTTGGCGACGGCGTCGTCGAGCGGGTGAGGGCGGCCGAGGCTGCGACGGAGGAGCAGCGCCGCGTAGACGAACCGGCCGCGAACGGGCATCAGGGTAAACAGCAGGCGGCGCAAGACCTCGTCGCGGTCGGGCAGCGAGGCGTCGAGGGCATCGGTTATTTCGGGTTGCAGGCGAACCTGTTCGTGCAGGCCGATCTCGACGTTAGCCAGCAGTACGAGCTCGGCCTTCGAGCGGTGGTCGGGTTCCTCCAGCGCCTGGGTGTAGTGTGTAAAGGCGCGTCGAAGGTACCGTTGGCCTTCTGGGGGACCACCGTGCCGCAGGCTCGCACAGAACCGGTCCAGCAGGTCGGATCCCCAGCCGGGGTCGTCGAGATAGGTTAGGAAGCGGGCGAACTCACGCCCGATCTCGGCGAAGACCTTCAGGTTGCCTCGTGCGACGGCATCGGCCGAGCGGTCGAGTGCCCGTGTGACGTTCAGGGCGTTCAGAATTTGCCGCCGGATGTCAGCAGCTTTCTGCGGAGCGCCCGTCTGCTCGAGGATAAAGACGAGATCGGCGATTTCAGGATTGATGGAGTCGACGATGGCGTCGAGGGCATGCGAGAGGTCTTCTTTTCGAATCGTCCGTCCGGCCTGTTTTGAGGCCCAGGTCGCAAAGGTACACCAGTTGGCGAAGGGACCAATGTGCCTTTTGAAGGCGATGGCGAACTCGTGGTAGCACTGCGTGATCCGGAGGTTGCGGAGGATCGGGTCGGGGTCGGCGGCAATCCGATCGACGTCCACGACGGCAGGGTGGGATTCGAGCGTCGCAGGGATGCTATGTTCTTCCATCGGAGGAGGCGTCGCGATCAAACAGGTGGGTTATCCGGTTCGATCACCCCAAATGCCAATTGTTCCAAGGCGAAGACGTGTGGTATGCCATTTTTAGACAGGAAAAGGAAAAAAGTGTGGCATTTATTTGAAGGATATGGCGAGGTGGTGTAAACTGACCCATATACCGTTAAGAACGGGTGTAGACATCCGATACCATGAGGATGGTGAGCCGGCATTGGTTGTAGTTACCAGGAGCGCAAAACCGGCCTTTAACTCCTGAATAATCAAGATTATCTAAATCGGGGTCCAGCCCATGAAAACGCACGTGTTCGTTCGGGTACTAACGTTGCTGATCCTGGCATTTTTCCTGAGTGCCGATGCAGCACATGCACAATTCATCAAGCGATTAGGGCGCGCTGCCAAAGAAGCAGCAGAACGAAAGGTCACGGAGAAGGTGGTTGAGAAGGAGGAGGAGGCGATCGAGCAGGTCTTTGAGGGAGGTGCCGAAGCGGAAGCGGAGGAAGAAGAGGCTGAAGAATCCTCGTCTGTGAGCAACGAGGCGACGGAAACGGTGAGCGGAGGTACGGCAGCCGCAGACCCGGCCGCGGCGGCTCCGAAAAGAGCGAAACCGGGCGAAGGGGCATGGGCGAATTATGACTTCGTGCCGGGTGAACGGGTCATCTTCGCCGAGGACTTCTCGAAAGACCGTGTGGGCAACTTCCCACAGCGCTTCGAATTCATTTCGGGGAATGCGGAAGTCGTGGAATGGGAAGGTCGAAAGTGGTTGCGCATGAATGAGGAAACCTTCTTCAAGATTCCCCTTCCGGAAAACCTGCCCAACCGCTTCACGGTTGAGTTTGACGCGACCATACCCTGGTGGGGTATGGATTTCCATGCGGACGCGATAGTTGGTGAACGGTACAACCACCACGTCTATGAGACGTCCGGTGTAGTATTGGGATGTTGTGAAGTAGGCGTTTATAAGGGAAAGGGTGAAGGAGTCTCCTCGGTGGATGCACGCGACCACTTCAAGGACATGTTCAGTGAACACGATATGTCGTATCCGATGCGTGTTCGCCTGCACGTGGACGGCAATTACGTCAAGATGTATCTGGAGGAGAAGCGTGTAGCCAACCTGCCCAACGGCAACTTTGGCCGCCAGAATTATCTCGCCTTCCGAATGTCCGGCAGCGCAGACGAAGCGAAAGCGCCGCTGATCACGAATTTCTCGATCAATGCCGGCGGCACGCCGATGTACGATGCGTTGATGACGGACGGCCGTTTCGCCACGCAGGGCATCTTGTTCGATACGGGCAGCGACGTAATCCGTCCGGAATCGACGCCGACGCTCAAGGAGATTGCGTCGATGCTGAAGGATCACGCCGATCTCCGTCTGCTCATCGAAGGGCATACGGACAACACGGGCAACGCCGACGCGAATCAGGCGTTGAGCGAACGCCGGGCGGCCGCGGTGAAGCAGTACCTGGTCGAGAGTGAAGGGATAGACGGATCGCGACTGGAGACGAAGGGCTTCGGTCCGTCGGTGCCGGTTGCGGACAACGCCACACCCGAAGGCCGTCAACAGAACCGCCGCGTCGAGCTGGTGAAGCTCTGAGATTGATTGTTCCTTTTGTTTGCAGGGCGCCGGTGTGCCAGTACCGGCGCCCTTCTTTTTTCGGTTTCCGACCGGGGGTGCAGAGCCAAATCTGGAAGATATTTGCTCACGCGAAGGCGCGAAGAATGTCAAAGGATAATCCGCCGTTGGCCGCTGATTAGCGCTAATGATTTTTGGTTCGATGCTGACCGAAGGTCGGACTTAATGTGATGTCTATGACCTTACCCCTTACGTCATCTCCGCGAAGGCGGAGATCCAGGCATTGGTTCGTTCAAGGGAACCCCTTCTTGCTATCACCTCTGCCGTCAAACAGAAA
>CBINFS010000082.1:0-6204 GCA_966250015.1 uncultured bacterium
AAAGAGAAGCAGAAAACCCCTTTGAAATCGAAAACGCGCGGATCCATCTCTCCCCAAGATACCCACATCCCGTACCGAATGGCGCTGACTGCTTGTTGCCAATATAGAGAGGCAGTGCCCTGAGCGCCGTTCGCTAAACGCGCGGTGGATCCCCGACGCGCCACCCGGCGATTTCAGAACTGGTGCCGTTGGAATGCAAGGTGGCAAACCTGTCCATTGGCTGGGCTTGTCTTATAGCTACACACCTTTATAAAAACGTCATCCCGGCCTCCGAGCCGGGATCCAGGTGTGGGTCCAAATATCCAATACGCCAAGGCCTCGCACACCCCTCCTCTGGATCTCCGCCTACGCGGAGATGACGTTTTTAAATAGCGTTTTTGGTTGCAGTAAACAATCAGTAAACACCCAGCCTTCGACTTACCTTCAGTCTAACGTCCGCGTCCATCAGCGGGCTGTACTTTTTAGCCGAGAGCCCGATCCTCTGGCAATAGGCCGAATGGATCGTTATTATCCGGGAGGTCCGTGTCTCAAATAGCCAATTGCCAGTTCTATGAAAACAGCGCGTTGCGAAACTTCGCGGCGGGTCGGGGTGGGGCGCCGCCAGTTTATCAAGCAACTCTCCGTTCTGACCGCGGGAGGTTTACTGCTTCCCGGATTCTCCGGAAGCGCCTTTGCAAAGAAAAGGATCGAGCCGGTGAGGGTTCGGGGTGTCGTCCGTGCGGATGGAAAGCCGCTGGCCGGCGCCCGCGTGACAGACGGCTTGAACGTGGTCGCAACGGAACGGAACGGGCGATTCGAGCTGATCTCGGGCACGGACAGGCGATTCGTCTACCTGACGCTTCCCGCTGGCTGTAAAATCCCGACCAACGCAACAGGGACAGCGCGATTCTACGAGCGCCTCCAACCGAATGCTCGCGGTGAAATGGAGGTCGTCTTCGAGCTAACAAAGATGGAGGAGGCGGACGAAAAACACGCTTTCCTCGTGCTGGCAGATCCGCAGATGGAGGATCCGTACGAGCTCGGGCTCTTCCTCGAACAAACCGTGCCCGATATAAGGAAGACTGCGTCGACTTTAGCCGGGACGTCGCTGTTTGCCGTGTCGTGCGGCGACATCATGTCCGACCACCTGCAGTACTATCCGGACTACGAGAAGGCCGTCAAGGAAGCGGGTATTCCCTTCTTCCAGGTCTTAGGCAACCACGACATGGACTACACGGCGCGGTCGGACGACTGGTCGACGGAGACGTTCGAGCGCCATTTCGGGCCTCCGTATTACTCATTCGATCGGGGTGCGGTCCATTACGTCGTACTGGACGACATCCTCTGGCACGGGGACGGCTACATCGGTTACATAAACGAGCGCCAGCTTGAATGGCTTTCGAACGACTTATCGTTCGTCGAATCCGGCAGAGCGGTGGTCGTCTTCCTGCACATCCCGGTTTACTCGACTCAGACTGAGCGTGACGGCGGCTCCAAGCCCGACTGGACCATTGCGGTGAACAATCGGGACTCACTCTACAGGCTGCTCGAGCCGTACAAGGCGCACATCTTCTCTGGCCACATGCACGAAAAAGAGCACGTATTCCGGAACGGGATTCACGAACACGTCGCCGGTGCGGTATGCGGTGCGTGGTGGAGCGGACCGATCTGCTCAGACGGTACGCCCAACGGGTACGACGTCGTAGAGGTGAGCGGCGAGGAGCTGAAATGGCGCTACCAGGCGACCGGCCTCGAAGCTGGACATCAGCTACGGGTGCACCCGCACGGGAGCGACCCGACGGCGCCCGATGAGATCGTCGCCAACGTCTGGGACTGGGATCCCGAGTGGCAGGTGGTCTGGTACGAAGACGGCGACCGGAAGGGCGCCATGTCGCGCCGCACCGGACTCGATCCGCTTTCCGGGACGCTTCATGCCGGTCCGGATCTTCCCGCCCGGCGTAAATGGGTTGAACCGACGAGGACGAGCCACCTCTTTTACGCGCCGGTGTCGCGAAACGCCCGCGAAGTGATCGTCGAAGCGACAGACCGGTTTGGCCGGGTTTACCGGGAGGTCTTGCAGGAATCGGCCGGCATGAGGTAACGGGCCGTGAAGGCTGGTGCAGGGTTGGACGATCGGATGAAGGGGTACGGCTTCGTGATGCTCGCGGCCCTGTGCTGGGCCACCCTGGGACCTGTCGCGCGGCTGGCTTTCGCAGAAGGGGTAACGCCGCTTGAAGTGGCTTTCTGGCGTGCGGCGCTCGGCGGGATCCTTTTTGCCCTGCACGCGGGAAGGCGGAGGTTGAGTGCACTCGACCGGAATGTGCTGCCGGCCGTCGTGGCTTTTGCGCTGTTCGGGGTGTCCCTGTTTTACGGGTCGTATCAGCTTGCCGTGGAGAGGGGAGGGGCGGCGCTGGCCAGCATGCTGCTCTACACGGCGCCCGCATGGGTGGCGGTGATGAGTGCAGTCTGGTTGAAGGAGCAAATCACGCCAGGCAAAGTGGCGGCCATTTTGCTGGCGGTGGCCGGCGTCGCCGCGATCAGCCTGGGGAGCCGGAGCGCCGTCGGCTGGCCTGTGGAGGCCATCTTATGGGGACTCATGGCAGGCTGGTGTTATGCGCTGTATTATCCTTTCGGTAAGCGGTATTTCGAGCAGCACAGCACGGCCGTCGTCCTCGCGCTTGCCCTGTTCATCGGGGCCTTCCCGTTGCTCCTCTTCGTTGATTTCGCCTCGAAGACGGCCGTTGCCTGGGGTGCTATCCTCTGGATTGCGGTTGTTTCGACGTACGTGGCGAATCTCCTGTATGGAACGGGACTTCGCTACATCGAGGCCACCCGGGCAAGTGTTGTGGCGACGTTCGAACCCGTAATGGCTGCCTCCCTGGCTTACCTGTGGTGGGACGAGTGCCTGGGGCTCCCCGGACTCGTCGGCGCCACCCTGATCCTTGCCGGTGTCGTGCTTTCTATGCTTGGCGGAAGGCTAAAACAGCGTTCTGGAACAGGTACGTAACAAAAAGTGTCCATTTTTCTTAATCAAATCTTGATAAAGTGTAGCCTTTGGCCGATCTTGTACGATACAACGGATCATATCTACATAAGCCGGACAGCTACAGCGAGATGGACATGTTTTTGAAGGGAGAGCGCTGGGTGCTGGATTACGCAGACCGTAAGCCGTCGATGATCTGGGGGACGCTGTTCGAAATCGGTCAGGCTATCGAGGTCATTCCCGCACGAACGATCACGCAGGAAGAGATCGAAGAGCAGATGGGGCAAGACGGTCCATGGGGCTGGGGTGGTTTCCCGACCGACTGGATTGAATCAATCGCCGAACGGATCGAGTTGCCCGGGGGAACGGCGGTCCTTTTTGAAGCTCGGAAGGACGCTTCGCCAAACCTCGTAGAGGCGTCACACGTTAAAGTGAACGCCGCCTGATACCCGATGGCCTTAGGCCTGATGCGCCGCCTTTGTCGACCTAATGCGGCTTGAAAACCTGCGTGCGGCCGGGTGAGGTGCGCATCGCGGGTAAAGAACACCTGAACACTTCACGAAACGCTGTTGCAAAGCAGGCTTTAGTGCCTGATCTTAAGCAACTGGATCATTCGGGCGAGTCGACTCTCATCGATTACCCTTACAGTGGAGAGGTACGCCGTGACGGGTGGTCTTTTGTGGCTTCGATAGCAAAACACCTTCTGGTGTGAGCTGCCGTTGCTTTCGCTTTAAATCATAATACGCGTTCTAACCACTATTCTCAAAACATGGATAAAACAATAAGTGCCCGGCAGGATAGAATCAGGCTTAACGCTTCTATGCAAGCCTTTGTTGACGAGGCAGCGGCATTGTGCCAGCCGGACGATATCGTTGTATGTGATGGATCTGCTCGTGAGTATCAGGAATTGAGCCAGTTGATGGTTGATACTGGCACCTATATTCGCCTGAATGATCGCCACCGCCCCAATAGCTTCCTCTGCCGTTCGGACCCGGCAGACGTGGCCCGCGTGGAAGATCGGACGTTCATCTGCTCCGAGCGGCAGGAAGACGCCGGCCCGACGAACAACTGGGCCGATCCGTCGGAGATGAAGGAGAAGCTCAGCAAGCTGTTCAAGGGTTCTATGAGGGGTCGTACGATGTACGTTATCCCTTACTCGATGGGCCCGATCGGCTCGCCCATCGCACGCGTTGGAGTCGAAATCACGGACTCGCCGTACGTCGTCTGCAACATGCACATCATGGCCCGTGTGGGCACCGAAGTGCTGGCCGTACTGGGCGACAGCGACGACTTCGTACGCGGGCTGCACTCGGTCGGCGCGCCGCTCGACAACCCGAAGGTTCCGGACGTCCCCTGGCCGTGCAACGCCGAAAACAAATACATCTGTCACTTCCCCGAGACGCGCGAGATCTGGTCGTTCGGGTCGGGTTACGGCGGCAACGCCCTGCTCGGCAAGAAGTGCCACGCCCTCCGCATCGCGTCGGTCCAGGCTCGCGACGAGGGCTGGATGGCCGAGCACATGCTGATCCTCAAGCTCACCTCGCCCGAAGGCAAGGCGCACTACATCGCCGCTGCGTTCCCTTCGGCCTGTGGCAAGACGAACCTGGCGATGATGGAGCCGACCATCGACGGGTGGAAAGTGGAGACCATCGGCGACGACATCGCGTGGATGAAGTTCGGCGAAGACGGCCGGCTCTACGCGATCAACCCCGAGGCGGGCTTCTTCGGCGTCGCGCCGGGTACGAGCTTCAAGTCGAACCCGAACGCAATGAAGACCCTTTACGGGAACTGCATCTTTACGAACGTCGCCATGACGCGTGACGGCGACGTCTGGTGGGAAGGCATGACCGACGAGAAGCCGGATCACCTCGTGGACTGGCTGCGCCGCCCATGGACGCCTGCATCAGGCCGTCCGGCCGCACACCCGAACGCTCGGTTCACGGCGCCGGCCAACCAGTGCGGCGTCATCGCGTGGGAGTGGGAAGACCCTGCCGGTGTGCCGATCTCGGCCATCCTCTTCGGCGGCCGCCGCGCGACGACCGTGCCGCTCGTCACCGAGGCATTCGATTGGGAGCACGGCACCTTCCTCGGCTCGATCATGAGCTCAGAGAAGACGGCTGCCGCCGCCGGTAAGGTGGGTGAGCTTCGCCGCGATCCGATGGCGATGCTGCCCTTCTGTGGCTACCACATGGGCGACTATTTCGGCCACTGGCTCAAGATCGGCCGGACCAAGGGCGCCAAGCTGCCACAGATCTACTACGTCAACTGGTTCCGCAAGGACAGCGAGGGCAACTGGCTGTGGCCAGGCTTCGGCGACAACAGCCGCGTTCTGAAGTGGATCCACCAGCGTCTTGAAGGTGAAGTCGGTGCGGTAGAGACCCCGATCGGTCTCATGCCTGACCAGAAAGACCTCGATACGACGGGCCTCGACGTCTCCGAGGAACAGATCAAGCTCCTGCTGCACGTGGACCGCGAGGGATGGCTCGATGAGATCCCGTCGATTCGCGAGCACTACGCGCAGTTTGGCGACCGCCTCCCGGCCGAGCTGGCTCGCCAGGTGGACGACCTCGAAAAAAGGCTGAAGTAAAACGCGACCATTTATTCGGCATCTCATAAAGGGCAGGCCTCACCGCCTGCCCTTTATGTTTTGTTGAAAATGGGATTTCGTCCGCAGATGGACGCAGATGTTTTTTGGGGGGCTAGACTGAAGGCGGGACGTTTAGTGCCACCGAAGACACAAACAAATACGTTATCTCCGCGTAGGCGGAGATCAAGAGGAGGGGTGTGCGAGGCCTGGGCGTATTGGATATTTGGACCCACACCTGGATCCCGGCTCGAGGGCCGGGATGACGTTTTTACTGAGATATTCGTTACTAAGTAGGTATTGCTATTTATTGACTTAATACCTTAACAAAACGTCATTCCAGACTTGATCCGGAATCCATGTGAGCCTACGGCATTACTCCACTATCATATCCTTAGCAAGACTTTCCTGGATCTCCGCCTTCGCGGAGATGACGTTTTTATAAAGGTGTGTAGCTATAAGACAAGCCCAGCCATTGGACAGGTATGCCACCATGCATTTCTGTGGCACCAATTCTGAAATCGCCGGGCCGTGCGTCGGGGATCCATCGCGCGTTTAGCGAACGGCGCTCAAGGCATTACCTCTCGATACGAGCACGAAGCAATCAGCGCCGTTCGGTACGGGTGGTGGGTATCTTGGGGAGAGATGGATCCGTGCG
>CBINFS010000083.1:0-6203 GCA_966250015.1 uncultured bacterium
CATCTGGCTTCCTCTAGCGGTGATAGAAAGAAATGCTCCCCTGGACGGGCCTGTCTTGTACTCGTTACGGGAGGAGCTGTCGCGGAGCGACTGAGAGGTAGATCCTTTTATTTACTTCTCTTTTGCCGGGTCAAAAGAGAAGCAGAAAACCCCTTTGAAATCGAAACGCGCGGATCCATCTCTCCCCAAGATACCCACATCCCCTACCGAACGGCGCTGATTGATGGGCGCTAGATAGACAGGTCATGCCGTGAGCACCGTTCGCTAAACGCGCGATGGATCCCCTGCGCGCAGACCCGGCGATTTCAACAATTGGTGCCGGGAGAATAAAATGCGGCATACCATACCAATTGCTGGACTGTTACCATGCCGCACGCCTTAACAGAACGTCATTCTGGACTTGATCCAGAATCCAGGAGAGGACCGTGCGAGGCCAGACCATGAGGGATGACGTTTCCTTGATCCCGGCTCGTGAGCCAGGATGACGTGTTTTTTAAGGTACTGGTGAAATAATAAGTGGCTTCCCTTTTTGGCTAGATCCTAAAATAACAAGTCATTCCCGCGAAGGCGGGAATCCAGGAGAGGGCTGCGCGAGGCCGAATCGTTTAGCCTGGCAGAACCGTTGCCTGGATCTCCGCCTTCGCGGAGATGACGTTCTAATAAATGTCTCAGGTTGCTTAAGACGTCACGCCTTCGGTCAACATCGACAATAACCATCCACGGACATCTGCGTCATCAGCGGACTGAAGTTTTTCTTGAAACCGGGGTATCCGCATCTTTTTTTCTTGAGAGTATACGATTTTGCGGGGGACGTTCGTTTTCGTGTGTGCCGGGGGTAACTGGCCGGCGCGTCGACTTCAAAATGCCGGGGATAAAAATGAGACAAATCGTTACTGCGCTGCTTTTCCTTCTTTTGCCTTTTGCGGCTTCCGCACAGCAGGGGATCGTTTTGTACGACGAAACGGTCAAGATCCAGATCGAGCTCCCGCCTGAGATGAAGCACATGGAGAAGGAATTCCCGACGAGCAATTCATTCTCCCGGGTGCTTTACTTCGACGGAGCGGTGTCGCTGATGAAAACCACGCCTCAGGAGAAGGAAGACGAGCAGATCGAGGCGGAGTCGGGAGGGATGCGCATCCGGATGGTAGCGCGTAACGCCGACGCCGAGATCTACACGGACTACGACGCCGCCACCCGGATCGAACAGCGCGATTTCCTCGGACGCACCTTTCTCGTCACGGGACCTCTGCCCGAGCTCACCTGGCGCCTGACCGACGAGCGCGCCGAGTTCCTCGGGTACGCCTGCCAGAAGGCCGTCGCGACGCGCGATTCGATCGAGGTGGAGGCGTGGTTCACGACGGAGATCCCCGTCCAGGCCGGACCCGGGCCGTACGGCGGGCTACCCGGGCTGATCCTCGCCCTGCACGAAGACGACGGGAGACGCTCGTTCGTGGCGAAGGAGGTCATGCTTGATAGCGTGCCGGATGGCCTGCTCCAGGCTCCCTCAAAGGGCAGGGAGATGAGCCGGGAGGAGTTCGACAAGATGGTCGAGGAGAAGCTCAAAGAGATGGGGGGAGCCCGACCGGGACGCCCGAACGTCATGATCCGGATGCAGCGCGAGTAGCCGCAGGCCCGTCTTGCCTTCTCGCGTATTACCAGAGTTTAGCACCATGAATACCCCGCACGTCCGGCCGCTTCGTCTGGCGGCGCTCCTCCTGTTCCATCTGCCTTTCGCTGCTTATCAGCCGATCCTGGCGCAGACCGCACGCTTCGACGTGACGGGCGTCGTCGTCGACACCACGGGCAAGGAGCTCGGCGGAGCCACCGTCGTCGTGATGCACATCACCGACTCGACGCTCGTGAGCTTCGGCGTGACGAAGGCCGACGGCACGTTCCGCATCTCCCGCGTGCCATCAGGCGAGCACCTGCTACAGGTTACGTTCGTGGGGTTTGAACCACTCACGCAGCGCATCACCGTCGAAAACGCCCCGTTAGACGTCGGGCAGATCGCCCTCGAAGAAGCCGTTTCGAGGCTCAGCGAGCTCGTCATCAGCGCAGAGCACGTCCCGATCGTGATCAAAAAGGATACCCTCGAATACAACGCGGCAGCCTTCCCCGTCAGGCCCAACGCAAACGTCGAGGAGCTGCTCAAACGTCTACCCGGCATCGAGGTCGAGCGCGACGGCTCGATCAAGGCGCAGGGCGAGGACGTGGAGAAGGTGCTCGTCGACGGCAAGGAGTTCTTTGGCAACGACCCGACCGTCGCCACCCGGAATCTCCCGGCGGACGCCGTGGATCGGGTGCAGGTGTTCGACAAAAAGTCCGACATGGCCGAGTTCACCGGCGTCGACGACGGTGAGGACTACCGCACGATCAACCTTGCCCTGAAGGAAGACCGGAAGAACGGCTACTTCGGGAACGCCGCCGGAAGCGTGGGCGACCCCGGTCGGTACGACGCACAGGTCAACCTGAACCGGTTCAGCCCCACCACCCAGCTCTCGCTGATCTCCAACCTGAACAACGTCAACCGGCAGGGCTTCAACATCAACGACTTCGTCAGCTTCATGGGCGGCATTCAGAACCTCGCGGGAGGCGGCGGCCGCATCCAGCTCAGCGACCTGCCGATCAACACCGACGTTGCGTCGGGCTTCTCGACCACCCTCTCCGGCGGGCTCAACTTCAACCACGACTTCAGCGCCCGCACCACCCTCCGCTCGAGCTACCTCACCTACTACCTCGACCACGATCAGGACCGGAGCGTCCTGCAACACCAGCTCTCCGGCGCGGCGGGTGCGGCCCTGAGCGACCAGCAGGTCGACCAGACGAGCCGGAACTTCAACCACCGCCTGAACCTCTACTTCAAGCACGTATTGAGCGAGGGGCAGGACCTCCAGCTACGCTCGAACCTGCAAATCAGCGACAGCGACCTCTCGAGCCTGAGCAACCGCGAGACCCGCATCGGCGGCGCCCTCGAAAACGACAGCCGGACCCGCTACAGCTCGTCGAGCGACGTTCTGAACGGGGACGCCACGCTGACCTACCGCAAACGGTTTGCACCCGGGCGGAGCCTCGCCGCCGAAGCCCGAGTCGGCCTCAACGAAGGCGACCAGAGCAACGACCTCGACGCCCTAAACCGCTTCTACGAGCAGGGGGACCTCCTGACCTCAGAGGAGATCGCCCAGCTTCAGGACCAGCTCTCGAACACCCTCTCGTACAGCCAGCGGCTGACGTACACCGAACCCCTCGGCAAGCGCAAGCTCCTCCAGCTCAGCGCCGAGCACCGGAGCGTCCTGGAGGACCAGGAGCGCAACGTCTTCGACCGGCCGGCCGGGCTGCCCCTGGAGCTCAACGAGTCGCTCAGCAGCGCCTTCGACCGGACGTACCGGTACTACCGCGGGGGCGTCGACTTCCGGCACGTCGCCGAGCCGTTCATGCTGAACGTCGGCGTGGTCGTCCAGCAGGCCAACCTCGCCGGGACGATCCGGAACGCCGAGGACGTCGTCGACCGGCGCTTCACCCGCCTTCTGCCCTCGCTGACCGCCCGGTACGACTTCAGCCAGAGCCGGCACCTCGAGTTCGAGTACACGGCCGCAACGCGTGAACCCTCCATGCGCGACCTTCAGCCGTTCGTGGACAACAGCGAACCCCTCAACCTCTACGTTGGCAACCCGGACCTCCGGCCCGAATACCGGCACAACGCCGTCCTGCGCTTCCTGCTCTTCGACCAGTTCACCTTCACGAACCTCTTCGCCTTCCTCCGCGCCACGTACACCGACGACAAGATCACGCGCGTACGCACGATCGATGAGGGCTTCCGGCAGACGCACACGAACACCAACGCCGCCGGGGACTGGACACTCTCCGGCAACGTATCTTTCGGCACACCCTTCCGCCCGCTCGGTGTGAAGCTCAACCTGTCGGTGAACTCGACCTTCAACCGGGGCTTCGAGTACGTCAATGGCGACCGAAACACGGCCAACATCTTCCGCAACGCGGTCGATCTCGGCCTCGAGAACCGCGACAAGGAGGTGCTCGACGTAGCCGCAGGCGCCCGCTACACATTCAACGACGTACGCTACTCGCTCAATACCCGGCTGAACCAGAGCTACGTCAACCGCACGTTCTACGGACTGGCCTCCTGGCAGATCACCGACAAGTGGCGCCTCTCGACCGAAATCGACTACCATCTCTACTCGAAAGAAGTCTTCGGCGCCGGCCGATCGGTCCCGCTGTGGCACGCCGAGCTCGCGCGGACCGTCATGAACGACCGCGCCGAGGTCGTCCTCTCCGTCCGTGACCTGCTCGACCGGAACGAAGGGATCAGCTACTCGAACACGAGCACCTACATCCAGGAAGAGCACGTAGCCTCCCTCGGCCGCTACGTGATGCTGAAGTTCGTCTACAACCTCTCCGGCATCCGCCACACCCCCGCGATCATGATTGCGCGGTAGTTCCTTTTCGCTTCATTGCATACGTTATCACAAATTTGTTATATTACTCAGGCGATGAGGTTGTGGTGGGGTTCTCCGTCAAGCTGAAACTTGAACGAGTGAGTCTCCAGCATGAAAAAGCTCCAGTTCCGTGGGACCTCACTGGACGGTATCAGGCGGTGGCCTGAAACCGTCCGTAGGCGGGTAGGACAGGAGCTCAGGCTGGTGGAATTAGGAGAGAATCCCGTTCACTACCGTCCGATGAACGCGGTTGGTGCGGGCGTATTCGAGATAAAGATAAGGGACGCAACTGGGCAATACCGGGTCTTTTACGTCGCCCGGTTCGAAGAGGCGGTTTATGTACTGCACGCTTTCGAGAAAAAAACGAAGAAAACGGACGATAATGACATTGAGATCGGAAGGAGACGCTACCGCGAGCTCATTGAAGAGAGAAGCCGAAAAAGAAAGTAACGGTACGGGCAGATACCTTCAGTATTGAGTTGAGTAATTGGAAGAGGTGT
Source organism: uncultured bacterium (assembly GCA_966250015.1). GTDB lineage: Bacteria > Bacteroidota > Rhodothermia > Rhodothermales > DASSAV01 > CBINFS01. The sequence continues at coordinate 4,952 of CBINFS010000083.1, forward strand.
ACGATGAGTGACGCAATCGATTCGAGTGGCAACGTTTTTGCCGATCTGGGCTTTGAGAAGCCCGAGGCAACGAGTCTAAAGATTCGGACAGACCTCCTGATCGCGCTGCGCGATTACGTCAAAAGCCAGGGGTGGCGGCAGGTCGAGATCGGCGAAAAGCTCGGTATCGCCCAATCCCGTGTGAGCTACCTCATGAACGTACGCTCCGACAAGTTCAGCATCGACATGCTGGTCAACTTGCTGACGATGCTTGGATTCGAGATCGATTTCAAAGTCAGAAAACCCAGGAAACCTGCTGAATTGGTCCCTCCCCAACCCCGCCGAATAGCCAGGCGAAACGAAAGGGTGGTGACATGAGGGAGACGTGAATATCCGAAGGTATAAATCGTAGGATCCAGTGTCGCCCCGTAGAGGCCAAACCACTTCCCCTGCCTCCCAGACCATCCGAATGACGCTCTGTGTACCGTAGTATTGCCGCCATGCCCCTCCGCCCTTTCCCTTCATCTTCCCGTATCTCCTGGCGGCGGATGGATGTGCCGGGGCGTGAGGAAGCGTGGGTAAAGAGAACAAACGACGGATGGCGATTGGAAGGTGCGGTGGAAGTCACAGAAGGAGGAGTTGAAGCGAGGCTCCGATACGTGATCACGTGCGACAGGAAGTGGCGGACACGTACGGTGGTGATTGAGGGTAACGTGGACGGCAAAGCGATCCGGTTCAAACTCGAGGCAGACGGGACGGGTAGCTGGCTATACGACGGCGTACCGCAGCCCGAGCTGGTGGGTGCGATTGACGTCGATCTCGGCTTTACACCCGCGACGAACACGCTCCCCATCCGCCGGCTCAACCTCGCTATCGGGGAGTCGGCGGCGGTCCGAGCGGCGTGGCTTCGCTTCCCGGAGCTCCGGCTCGAACCGCTCGAACAGCTTTACACGCGGGAGGCAGAAAGGCGCTTCCGTTATCAATCCAGAGCGGACGGAGAACCGTTTACCGCCATTCTTGAAACGGACTCATACGGCCGGGTTCTTCGCTACGAAGGACTCTGGGAAGCCGAACAGGTGGAGCCGGACGCATAGCCCTGCGTGGTGGCAATAGTGACGTTGCTTTTAAGGTTGATGCTGCTGAAGAACGCTGTGCTATACCTCCCCGATGGCAGGTGGTAACCATTGGTTAATGATAAATGAATAAGGCCAGCCAATGGACCGGCTTGCCTCGTCGGTTTCCATTGGCACCAATTCTGAAATCGCCGGCCCGC
>CBINFS010000084.1:0-5542 GCA_966250015.1 uncultured bacterium
CGCCCTCGATGCGACACTTCTGTGGATCATGACGGCCGACGACAACACGATCAGCTCCTTCGTTACCGTCGGCGAAGGAGGGGACCCCGGGCTCGTCACACGCTACGGCGGAACGCCGGTCGACAGCCTCCAGGACGGCGAAACCTACACCTTCTGGATGGCCGAACGCGACGTTTTCGACGCTTCGCTCGATCCGTCGTCATTCGACGGGTACAACTTTGCCGACACGACGGTGACCCTCGGCCTGATGCTCGCCGGACGCTCGCTCGGCGGCGTAGACGTCGAAATTTCGGTCCGCCGCGACCAGACCCTGAGCGGTACGCGCTACATAGTGGAGTGGACGCCCGCCGACGTGCCTTTCCGGCAAATCGGCATCACGCAAGGCCGGGTTGGAAGCTTTACGGACCTGGTGTGGCACGTCGTCCTGCCCGACTCCCTCGAGGACGACATCCGGCCGCCGGTCGTTATTGGGACACCACCCCCCGGTGCGGATGAGGCGGTGGCGTGGTCAGGATTCCAACCCGCGACGTTCATCCTCTGGATGACCAACAGCGATTGGGACGGCACTTTCGGCGCTCGCAGCCGGGGATACGCCTACTTCCAGATATTCGACACAAACTTTTGAGGCCGGCTGCCTGACGGCCGGGTTTTTCTAACCACTCAAAGCAGAGGCTACACGCTTGAAACGTTTCAGAAACCTGCTACTGGCCTCCTTACTGGCGTTCCCGCTCGTGAGCGGGTGTGGGGGGTCGTCCGGAGATGATGGGGACGTGGTCACGCTCACCTTCTGGCACAGCTTCGTCTCCTCGAGCATCCCTGCACTCGAAGAGCTGATCGATCGATTCGAGGAGGAGCACCCCGGCATTCGCATCAACGCCCAGTACATTCCTACGGGCGACGCACTCGTGCAGAAGCTCGTGACCGCCGTGCAGTCCGGCAATGCTCCTGACATTTCGTGGATCCACTCCCATTACATGGAAGAGCTCGTCAGGGCGGACGCGGTGTACCCGATGGATTACTTCCGCACGGGCCGGCCGGACAGCCTCACGCAAGCCGAGCTCGACGACATATACCCGGCGCTCCGGCAGTACGCTTCGTGGCAGGGCACCATGTACAGCCTTCCCATGGAAGCCACCAACCTGGGACTCCTGTACAACAAAGCGCATTTCCGTGAGGTCGGGCTCGATCCCGAGCGGCCGCCGCAGACCTGGGACGAGCTGAAGGAGTACGCCAAAAAGCTGGTTCTGGACCGCAACGGCGACGGCCGTCCCGAACGCGCCGGTTTTGCCGTCCCCGCGGCCCCTGCCACGGGTCCCCAGGGCGCCTACATGATGTGGCAATGGATCCCCTTCGTCTGGCAGGCGGGCGGTTACCTCATCAACCTGGAGCAAACCGAGGTTCTCTTCGACCACGAACCCGGAGTGAAAGCGCTTCAGCTCTGGAAAGATCTCTACGACGCTCAGCAGCTCCGCAGCTTCAACACGCAGGAACCGCTTACGCCTTTCGTCTCCGGGCAGGTTGCGATGATGATGGATGGCCCGTGGAACCTGCCCCGCTACCCGCAGCTGATGCCCAACATCGACTGGGGGATCGCCTGGCTGCCCGCAGGCCCGGAGAAGAGGGCGACCATCGTCGCCGGTGAATACCTGGCCATCTTCAAGCAGACCGACCACGTCGACGAAGCGTGGGCCTTCCTGAAGTGGATGATCCAGCCCGAAACGCAGGCCTTCTGGTCGATCCGCTCCGGCTACCTGCCGGTCCGGGAGTCGGTCCTCGAGTATGACGAATACAAGAAGTACCTCGACGAGCATCCCGCTCACAGGGTTTTTGCCGAGCAGATGCACTATGCCATGGCGCAGCGGCCGATGGACTTCCACACGATCGAAATCCAGCGGCTGATCGCCGTGGCCATCGAGCAGGCGCTCGTCGGAGGCCGCGACCCGGCCGAAGCGCTCGCCGAAGCAGCCCGGAAGTCCAACGCCCTCCTCGCATCGGTGCCTGAAAGCGATCGGAAAGCGATCCCCCACATATCCACAACAGAATGAACCGGAGCACACGGTAGCCCCCTCTAACGGATCGGTGAACACGCGTCATGACCCAGGCTGTTACCACACACGGAAACGAGCTGACTCTTGCTGCCACACAGGGAAGGGTGCGTGCGCGTGGTCGTGAGCGGGGCACGCGGCGGCCTTCACCCGGCCCACGGAGCCAATGGCCCGCCGCGCTGCTGTTCCTCTCGCCGACCCTAATCGTCTTTTCCGTCTTTATTCTGTTCCCGATCGTCTTTTCGTTCTACCTGAGCTTCCATCAATGGAACATGCTCAGCACCGAGCAGACGTTCGTCGGGCTCGAAAACTACCGACGGATGTTTGCCGACCCCGAGTTCTGGCAGGTCTTCAGACAAACGATCATCTACACAGCGGGAACGGTGCCGCTGAACATGATTCTGGCGCTCGCAACAGCCTTCTTCCTCAATGAGCACATCAAGGGACGGAAGCTGTTGCGCGCCATGTTCTTCACCCCCGTCATCATCTCGTCGGTTGCCGCAGCCGTGATCTGGCGATGGGTGTTCGACCCGAACCTCGGCCTGCTCAACTACGTCTTCGACGCGCTTGGCCTGCCGCAAGTCAATTGGGTCAACGACCCGACCGCGGCCATGATAGCCCTGATCACCGTCGGCGTCTGGAAAACCTTTGGGATCAACATGGTGCTGTTTGCAGCCGGGCTCGACGGCATCCCCGAGCAGTATTACGAGGCCGCCCGCATCGACGGCGCCAATGGCTGGCACCGGTTCTGGAAGATCACCCTTCCGCTCCTGAGCCCGACGACGCTGTTCATCCTGGTGCTTTCGATCATCGGGTCCTTCCAGGTGTTCGACCTCGTCTACGTCCTGACCTTCGGCGGCCCGCTCGGCACCACGAAGGTACTCGTGTTCTACCTCTACGAACACGCCTTCAAGTTCTTCGACATGGGCTACGCATCCGCGGTGGCGTACGTCCTGTTCGCCGTCCTCTTCGTCGTGACGATGTTCCAGATTCGCTTCTTCCGTGACCAGGTATACGACGCGGCATGAAACGACCCAACAAATATCGCACCTGGACCTTGACGAAGCGCATTCTGGCGCACGTAGTCCTCTACACGTTCGCCCTCCTGACCGTCGCGCCGTTCGTGTGGATGATTCTGACGTCCTTCAAGCCCCTGAGCGAGATTCTGCTTTATCCCCCGACCTGGTGGCCCGAGACGTTCACGTTCAAGAACTACGTCGACGCGTTCAATGCCGCTCCCTTCGGCCGCTTCTACGTGAACAGCCTCTTCGTCGCCATCGTGGTCACCATCGGGCAGCTCATCACCTGCTCGATGGCGGCGTACGCCTTTGCCCGCATGAAATTCCGGGGGCGTGACGTCCTCTTCTACATCTTCCTGGGCACCATGATGGTGCCGGCGCACGTGACGATGATTCCGAGCTTCATGATCCTTTACTGGCTCGGCTGGATTGACACCTACGCCGCCCTCATCGTCCCCGGCCTTGCGTCCGCTTTCGGCACGTTCCTCCTGAGGCAGTTTTTTATGACGATCCCGAAAGAGCTCGAAGAGGCTGCGTTCATCGACGGGTGCAGCCGTTTCGGGGTGCTTCGGCGCATCATCATCCCGCTGGCAAAACCGGCGCTCGCCACCCTCGCCATTTTTACCTTCATGGCCCTCTTCAACGACTTCCTCTGGGCCCTGATCGTGATCAATAGCCAGGAAATGTATACGGTGCAGCTCGGCCTTGCCATCTTCCGCGACCGCTACACCACCGAGTGGGGCAGCCTGATGGCCGGATCGGTCGTGGCTACCCTGCCCATATTGATCGTCTTCTTCTTCGCCCAAAAGTACTTCATCAAAGGAATAACGCTCTCGGGCATGAAAGGATGATCGTAACCGGATACCAAAACAACCAACAACAGCAACCACTTATCACGCAGGAACCCACACAAGCCAACCGCTACCACTAACAACGAGGAAATCGCTATGAGGACACTTGCAACTGCATTCGTCTGCTTGCTCGTGATGGCATTCGTACCGACTGCCAGTGCACAGGACTACGGTGTCGGAGAAACCGTCATCGTACCACTGGCGCCGGACAGCATGGTCATCGATGGCGTGATCGATCCCGACGTCTGGGATCTCGGCGCCAGCTTCAACCTACTGAATAGCAAAATTTGGTGGGCGGAGGAGTTTCCGGAGGACATCACCAACGCTACCGCACAGGTGCTCTTCGCTACCGATACGCTGTACATCCACGTGTTCATCGAGGACAGCGAGGTGTTCGTGAACACCGATGAGCCCTGGCAGGCCGACCAGATCTACATCGGTATCGACCCCGTTCACGAGGCCGGCGTGACCGACGCCCTCGTCGACCAGGACGACTGGGCCGGCTGGCCGGATAACGCTCCGGGAGCCGGGCCGCATGCTTACAAGATCTATCCGCTCGAGGAAGGCGGCGCCATCACGCTCAACTTCGATCCGGACATGGCCGCTCAGTACGCCCGAGGCGTCGTTTACAGAGACTCGACCGGTCTGGGCTGGGGCATCGAGGCCGCCTTCTACGTCCCCGGTCTCGCTCCGGGCGTCGAGATCGGCTTCAACGTCGGTGGTGCGCAGGCGAAAGCCGAAGCGTGTGACGTCATCGGCGAATGTGCCTACGGGTACTTCTCCCGCTGGTCCACCGAAAACCCGGGCGGCGACATCTATTCGCGCACGGACAGCTACGGCACGTTACGGATGGCCGGCGGTCAGAGTGAAGGTTACGGAAGTGGTGTGATCGTCGAGGTGCCCGTGGTAGCGCCGGGCGCCATCACCATCGACGGCCAGGCGGACGAGGAAGCGTGGGCCAACGCCCAGGCCGACATCGACGCTACGGCCTACTGGAACCCCTACGGCGCCGTCGGTGAAGCAACGCCTACTCCCGACCTCGTGACCGAGACGCGCTTGCTCTGGAGCGACGACACGCTCTACGTCTACCACCTCGTCCAGGACATCGAGCTCTTCTGGGGTGGGGATACCGGTAGCTACTGGAATTCCGACATGGTGCTGCTCGGTCTCGATGCTTCTTTCGCGGGCGACTCGCTTTTCGGCCCGAACTTCGACGGCGGCGTCGAAAACGCGCCCTCAGGCCCCATTACCTACTTCATTAATGAACCGGCTGGGTTCACCTTTGCCTGGAATGCCGAGGTCTCCCCGGCCGACTCGGGATGGGTCAACGCGGTTGTCTTCGTCGACGAAGCCAACCTCGAATGGGGATTCGAAGCCGCCATCTACGTGCCAGGCGCTGAGCTTGGCAAGATGATCGGCTTCGACATCGGCGGCGCTCAGGCAAGCGTTGAACAGTGTGAAGACAACCCGGACGATTGTACCTACGCCTACTTCTCGTGGCAGAGCGGCGCCAACGGCGTAGACCCGGGTTCGATCAACCGCGACGCCAGCCAGTGGGCGGCCCTCCACCTGGTCGAACAGATCGGGACGGCCATCGAGAAGGTCGGCGACGAAATCCCGGCTGCGT
>CBINFS010000085.1:0-5346 GCA_966250015.1 uncultured bacterium
CCTCATTCAGCCGTGCTGCCTCCGCAACGAGGCGGCGGATCTCCCCTGCGATCGCATCGAGCTGCTCCGGCGAGTGCACCTTTACGTGCCGGAGCGACTTTCCGGAGCCTCCGAGCAGGCCGGATCTGTCTTCCAGGTCCACACCTCTAAGAAAATGCAGCGTGACCCACTTCGTGTACGGCGCGAGCGCTGCCATCCCCCAACCGTCGTATCCGTACTGCCGCTTGCCGTAACCGATCTCCCCATCTTTGAGGTCAACCGAAAAGTTCACGTCCGGGAGCGTCTCGCATATCAACCGGTGCAGGTCGAGGTAAAGCTCGCGGATGAGGGGAGGTCTGTCACTTACGGCTTCCCGAAGCTGCTCTTCGGTGGGGTTGTCGATGTGGGGATGGGCTTTCGAGGTTTCCATTATGCCGTGCCGTATTAAGAATGGTATTCGGATCGTGCCCGAATATGCCGCCCCACCGCGTGACATGCAAGTCGTAGCCAGCCCCGCCTCAAGAAGCTCCAGCCCATCCCGGGATCCTGAGCTCCTTCACGAGACCGACGAGGTTGGCCATCGAGTGCTCGAGGTTCCGCTCCAGCTTCTCCTTCTGGATCAACCGGAAGAGGTGCTCACCCGGCAGGTTATTGGGCACGTAGTACTCGAGCGTGAGCCGCGTCGTGTTTGGAGCCACCGCTTCGAGGAGGTACCGTAAGACGTGTTGCCTGCCCTCCTCCACCTCGCTGAACTCCAGCCAGCCCGGACCGTGACGGTAGCTGTTCGAGAAAAAGTACGCCTCACCGTTCTCCATCACGCAGCGGCACCGCATCCCTACGCGCGGCAGAAAGTGCTCGACCTCCTCCGCCTCGATCACCCCCTCTCGCCATCGCGGCCGGAGCTCGAACTCTCCCGTCGCGTGGAACAGCGTGATGAGGTCAGTCATGTACTCCTTCGATACCGAGAGCACCTTCACCTTGTCGGTCAGCGGTGTCTCCTCGAACGGTTCGGCTGCAAGCCCGCTCTTGAGTCCTCCCAACGGGGTGTAATGATAGCTGACCGTCCCGCTACGCGTCTCCTTCATCCCCGCGTTCCACTCCATCCAGCTCTCGATCGCGTCCGCCCGCCCGTTTCCGAGCAGGTTCTGCGTCACGAGCCAGTACTCGTGGTTCTCGATCTCATTCTTCAGCAGCTCGTGTGCGACGATGATGTCCTTCCCGATGAGCTTGCTGAACGACCTGACGTTGTAGCCCGTGAACTCCCCGTAGTGCGAGATGATCTTCAGCGTCAACGCGATGGCCGAGTTGCACGCCTGGCACCAGCAGTACCGCCGGATGTCGTACCCTACCAGGTTCTTGTGGAACGCCTTGAACATCCGCTCGACCTGCCGCGAAAGATCCTTCAGGTCCGGCAGATCCCCGAACTTGTAAAACAGGATCGCGTCCCCCCTCGATCTCCGAAATCTCCAGTCCGAGGTCATTCGCGTTGATCAGGGTCTCCAGCAGCTCCTGGATGATCAGCCGGCTGTGTTCGATCTCCGTCTCCGTGACGAACCGCGTGAACCCGCTGATGTCCGGAATAAAGATCAGCCCCCGGTTTTTTATCCCCCCTTCCATGTCGCCCCCGCCTCATCGAGAAATGAATCCCTCACCCGCACCTTAATACGGCGAGCCGTCTGTAACAGATTGTACCTAGAGTATAACGTTCTCAGCAATATCAGTTGGCTCACGATTTGGCCGCTCAGCGCTTTCCCTCAGAGACGGCAGCTTAAGTGCCCGACCCAGCCCTACCTCACCAGCACCATCCGGCGCTGGTAGGTTCCGCCGAACATGAGGTCGATCTGTGGCGGGAGGTAGGACGCGCTCAGGTGGTACGTCACCTCTACGTCGTGAATTCCCGGTTCGAGCCCGCCCGGCTGACTGACCGTCAGTATGGCCGGCTCGAGGCTGCTCCAGTGGACGTCCGACCGTTCGGCCAGCTCGCCCTGCCTGTACGTCTTTCCGCCGACCGCCCACGTGATCTGGTCCCCCTCGTACGTTACCCCGTCCACTTTCATTGTTACCGGCCGGAGCTGCGAGAGCCACACACCCCGGTAATACTTCAGCCGAATCGGCACCTGGAATCCGACCTTTTGCCCGCCCTCCGTCACGTTCCGGAAACCCCGCATCTGTATGACGTGAAACTCTAACATGGCTTTGTCTCCTTACGCTTGATTGATTACGGTAGCCTCTACGACACTTCTCCGAGCAGACGCCTCATCATCACGTGTTGCCTGCGGAGCTGGTCCGACGAATGGCCGACCTCCTCCTTGCCTTCTCCCTCGTATTCGCTCAGCAGGTAGCCGTCCCACCCGTGCTCAACCAGGACGGGGATGATCCGCTCGTACGGATGCGTCGGGTCTATCAGGTCGTCCGTCATGTGCGTGAATTTTGCGTGGCACGCGTACACGTAGGGGAGCAGTGGGATCATGTCCTCCGGCTGGCTCGGCTCGTTATTCATACCGGGTACCCGCATGCGCCCCTCGCCGGTCTGGAATACCCCGAAGTCGATGTTCAGTCCGAAGTGCTTGGTCCCCGTCTTTTCGATGAACTCGATGTACTCTTCGACGATGGGCGACTTCAGCACCGTCGGCTGGTGGATCTCGGGGCACATCTTCACGTTGTGCTCTTCCGCGACCGGCAGCGCCATCGTGATGAACTCCTTCCAGTTCTTCACCGGCGTCAATACCCCGTCGATCACCCCGAGCTTCGTCCGCATCACGGTGAAGCCCAGCCGGTTTGCCAGCTTGATGTCCCGCACCAGCATCTGGTACGATTCCTCCGTCGAGAGCTCTCTCCCCGGGTACAGCCGCGAGTCGACCCAGTGGCCGTACTCCACCGGCACGATTTCGTACTTGTTCAGCAGCTCGAACCAGTTCTCAACCCACTCGTCCGTCGGCTCCGGGTAGTTCTCGATGTGCCCGTTTGCCAGGATCTCGAGTCCCTCGGCGCCCATGTCGTACATGTCCGCCAGGCAGTCCTCGAGCGTCATCGTCACGCCGTATTCACCCGAGTAGCTGTACAGCGAGACGCCCCGCTTGGGTATGCCATCCTTTCGCGGCTTCGGCGCCATCGCCGGTGTCGGGCGCCGCTCCGCACCCAGTACTTTCCCCGGCGCCGCTGCGGCCATCACGGCCGCCCCGGCCGTGGTTTTGAGAAATTCCTTTCGTGTGAGCTTCATAGCTGCTCTCCAGATGAATCTCGATTGTTGATGTGATAAGGAACAGGCCAATTGGTGCTCAAAGTCCATCTCATCACGCGAAGAAAACTGGCCCGTAGGTTTTCCCCCGCTTTTTTACCTGGCGCCAATGCCTACAAGTATATTATTAACCTGATCGTAGGCAAAGGCCCATCGTCCCCTTGAGGAGACCACAGGGGTGTATCAAGGTCTAGCACAGCCTTTCCTGGAGTCTAATACCCCTTTGTGTGCGCCCTTCGATGGCTTGGAAGCGCTTCCCTAAGCCCCCGGAATCCCCGTGCTCCGACTCCCGGTTTTTAATATATTCCACCCGCCGAGATGCCACAAGCGCATACGTCAGCATCTTTGGAACGCGCCGCACAAATCCCATGGAATCCGCCCTTCGACGCGTACTGCACGACCTCGACAGAGACGCCGCTCCGCGCTTCCTTAAATCCAACCCTCAAGCCCTCGAAGAGGCGATCGAGCTGGCCATTTCCGGCGAGCCGTCCACTGCCTGGAGGGCGGCCTGGCACCTGCAAGCCGTCATCGAAGAAAACGACCCGCGCCTGCAGCCGCACGTCCTTCGAATCATCCAGGCCCTTCCCGACAAAAACGACGGCCACCAGCGTGAGCTGCTCAAGATCCTCCTCCAGATGGACCTCGACGAGGAGCAGGAATCGCTCCTCTTCGACCAGTGTCTGAGCATCTGGGAGTCCATCAAGAAGCAGCCATCCGTCAGGAGCCTCGCCCTCAAAACGATCGTACGGATTGCCCGGAAATACCCGGACCTCTCCCGCGAGGTCTCCTTCCTCACGCGCGATCACTACCTCCAGACCCTTTCACCCGCCATCAGGAAGTCCGTCGTGAGAATGATCGACGACCTCACGGCAGCCGACGATAGGCCGGGGAAGGGCGCGAGGCTTCTATGACCCTGTAATTATTACAGGTTGGGTACCAATTTTTCGGACGAAAATGCTCTTATATTCCCGCCAAATGATGCCTGCCCATGGTCGATCTGGTTGAGGTGAAAGCATGTCGAAGCGATTGGTCCGTCCCGAAAAGCACGTTTCTCAGCGCCGACCGGCGCAAGGTGAGATTCAGCCCCTCGATGCCCTGTCCGCCCTTCGGCCGTCCCCGAGTTCCGGCCGGCCACTCGACGAGCCCGTCCGTTCCTTCATGGAATCCCGCTTCGGCCACGATTTCAGCCGAATCAGAGTCTTCGACGACGACCACGCCGCCAGATCCGCCGAGGGCGCCGGAGCCCAGGCCTACACCTCGGGCAGCGACGTCGTTTTCGGTCCCGGCAGGTACGACACCGAACACTCCGATGGCGTGGAGCTCATAGCGCACGAGCTTGCCCACGTCGTCCAGAACGAGAATGCCGGCTACGCCCACCCCGACCGCCTGCTGAGCCAGGAGAGCGACGCCGCCGAAAATGAGGCCGCCTATGCGGCCAATGCCGTATCCACCGGCCATACCGTCACGCTCTCCGCCACCCCCATCGCCGCCCTTTCGCTGCGCCCGGAGGGGCATGGCCACGCCGGCTGGATGGACCGCCTCTTCGGGCTCAATCCCGACCGCTCCTTCGTCGAAGCCGGCATGGAAGGGCTCGGGTATGGTCCCACCGGCATCTGGGGCCGCCCTCCGGCAGAGGACGAAGGACAGGGCACCACCCTCCTTCGTGCCCTCGGCGCCGCCGCCACCTCACCGCTCGCTGCCTTCGCCGCCGTCGGCGGCCACGCCCTCGACGAGATCAACCACGGCCCCCTCTTCTTCCACGGCCTGTTCGACAAATAACACCGTATCCTCCCGCAAAAGGGCTGCACGCGAGAGAAAAAGAGGCTCACGCGAAGGGAACTGAACTGCAATCCGCAGATGGAGGCAGATGTTCGTAGATGTTTTTTTAAAGGGACGGGCGCATGGAGTGGAATAGTGTACGGTTGACGCAGAATAGAAAGGCCGCACTTCGGAAAGATTCCTCACGTTTGTTCGGAATGACAAGTAGAGAGGTACGGGCAGGTTTTGGCCTTACTGCAATAGCCATCGCCCCACCTTGTCATCCTGAGTCAAGAATTGACGAGGGATCTTTATGAAACGCAGCCTTCGAGATCGGCAAAGAAGGCCCGCACAGCACCTGGACAGGCTTC
>CBINFS010000086.1:0-4949 GCA_966250015.1 uncultured bacterium
GTGGCGCGGGAGAGACTTGAACTCTCGACCTCCGGGTTATGAATCCGACGCTCTAACCAGCTGAGCTACCGCGCCGATTATTTTCGGGACCAGAAGATACGGTCCGGCGGCTGGCAACGCAACGGGTTAATCGCGCAGAAGGCGGGGTTGTTTCCTTCCCGCGTCTACATTTTCGTTGAAATTTAGGTCGAATCAGCGCCGCGAGCCTGTTACTGGCCGGGGAACTTGAACAGGGATTCGTCGATATCGGGGTTGGCCTCAACCTCGGAAAAGGTCAGCACCTGGGTTACCGAGCCGCCCGTTTCGATCTCGAGCCGGTGCGCGGACGGGACGCCGTTTACCTCGCGATAGTCGAGGTAGTACGTGGCCTGCGGGATGACGGTGCCCGACTGCGGGTTGATGCCTTCCGCTTCGGTTTTTACGTTGAGGCCGGTTTCGGCGTCGAGGTACACGGTCACGTCGCCGACCTCCGGGCGCTTGACGAGCAGCTTGTGGGCGGGTTTGCCCCTGACTTCGGCCTCACCCTGGTACTCCACTTCGTAGCCCATTTCCCTGGCTTCGACGAGGGCGCCGTCGAAGTGAGAGTTGGCACGGGTGATCCGCAGGATGTCGCCCGTCATCTTCTGGGGGGCGGACGACATCATCGGGTTGATGGCCCACGCCGTTTCGCCGTCGAAGGCGTTGATGAACGTGGCGCCCATCTGCGCGACCTCGACTTCCGATCGCTGGCTCCTCGGGCGCTGGGAATAGACGGTGATCGGCAGCACCATGCCCATCATCTCCACCTCGCCTTTCATCCTCATCGTCTTGATGCTGTTCATGGCGTCGAGCCCTCCGCGCGCTGCGATGTACCTATCGATCAGGTAGTCGGCGGTGATTTCGGCCGGTGCTTGAGCAGCGGCAGCCGCCTCGGCCGGTTGCGTCTGGACCTTCTCGGTCGATTTGCACCCGACCGTACACGTGGCGGCGGTCAGTACAGCAGCGAGTAGTAGCGTCTGGATTCGCATAATCGTTGGTATTGCCGGTTATTTGGGGTGACGGTGTGTGGGGATCAGTGCGAATAGTACGTGAAAGGTATTAATTCTGCCGTGTAATTCGCCGTACCCCACGGGATGTATTTTTTGCGTTGGATGCCCGTTCCGGCCGGCGATCAAAAATCCGCGGTGGCGTTCGGGCTGTGTTTCGTACCTTACGGTATTGGGCCGTCGCGGTTACGTCGCGTCAGGTCCACCGTAAAGGGATACAGTTAAAAAATGGCAGTACAGGATCGGTACTATGGCGTGGGATGACCTTCTGGATCAGGATCGCGTCGTGCAGGCGCTACGAGGGGCGATCGAGCGCGACCGTGTGGCCCACGCGTACCTGTTTTACGGTCCCGACGGCGTCGGGAAGCGGGCGGTGGCCATCGAGTTTGCCCGGGCGCTGCAATGCGAGCGGGGAGAGCCGGATGCATGCGGCGAGTGCAACGCGTGCAGCAAGGTCAGGCGGCTCATCCACCCGGACGTTCAGGTCTTCTTCCCGCAGCCTTCCGACGCGGAAATGGAGGAGATCGTCGAGCGGATCCAGCGTCTGGCGAAAAATCCGTATGCGGCTGTCGATTTCATTCGCCGGCCGTCGCTCACCGACGCGACGAAACAGTCGAACAAGCAGGCGTTCTACAGCGTCGACTTCGTGCGCGAGGTGCTGCAAAAGATATCGAGCTACCGGCCGGTGGAAGGCCGGTACAAGGTGGTGATCATCACGGACGCCGACCTCTTCCGGCAGGATTCGGCCAACGCCTTCCTCAAGCTGCTCGAGGAGCCGCCTCCCCGCACGGTATTCATTCTGACGACCAACCGCCCGGACCGGCTGCTGCCCACGATCCTCTCGCGGTGCCAGAAGCACCGGTTCGACGCCATCTCGCCGGAGATGATCGAGCGGGTGCTGGTCGAAAAAGAGGAGGTCGAACCGGAGACGGCGGCGATGCTGGCGCGTATGGCGGACGGATCGTACAGCCGGGCGCTCGACCTGATGGAAAACGTCGAGCTGACGGCGAACCGGGCGCTGGTGGTCGACTTCCTGCGTCAGTCGTACGCCGCGTCGAAGAATCTTCCCGCCCTGATCGACTCGCTGGCGGGGATGGGAAGGGACAGGGTGAAGGGCGTGCTCCTCTTGATGCAAAGCTGGGTGCGCGACCTCGTGCTGTACGACGCCGCTGGTGACGAGGCGCGGCTCGTGAACGTGGACCAGGCCGAGAGTATCCGGAAGTTCTGCACCAACCTGCCCCACGCCGACCTTCAAGCGATGGTATCGCTCATCGAGGATGCGATGAGATTGGTCGAGCGGAACGTGCACCTCTTTCTGGTCTTTAAAGGACTTTCACAGGAGCTTCACGTTGCGATGCACGGTCCACACTCGGGCAGGCTCTTCGTACCTTTAGCCGAGCAGCCGCTGGAGCGGGTCCCTTGACACGGGAAGGCAGCCGTCGCTATCCTGACGGTTACGACGCCCGGAAGCGCCTCCAATCGTACGAGGACATTTCGAGGGCGTGATTGATTAGAGTAATAGATTTTTAACGATATGGGATGTGGTTCATGTTCGTTGAAAGCCGCATGTGGTAGCGGGGGAGGGTGCGGACCGGGTTGCGGCGGCAACGGTGGCGGCTGTGGCTCTTCGCGTAAGGGCACGTCCGCCTGCCCGTCCATGCACGTTTACGATTGGCTGACGGATCTTGGCATTGCCTCACCTACGGTGACGTACGACGTCGTCGAGGTTGCCTTCAAGGGCGCTCGGAAAGGGTTTTACCGGAACAGCCAGGGGCTCGATCTGCAAACCGGCGACTACGTGATCGTCACCGCCGACCGGGGCGTGGACTTCGGGACGGTGCAGATGACCGGCGAGCTCGTCCGCCTGCGCATCCGTTCGAAGGGACTCGATGACAATTCGGATTTTCCGGAGATCGTCCGGCAGGTCACGCTCGAAGACATCGAGCAGTGGGAAAAGAACAAGGAGGACGAAGCGGAGACGTTCCTGATCGGGCGAAGGTCGATCGACAAGATGAACCTCCCGATGAAGCTCGTCGACGTTGAGTGGCAGTTCGACCGCAGCAAGGTGACGTTTTACTTCACAGCCGAGCACCGGGTGGACTTCCGGCAGCTCGTCCGCGAGCTGGCGGGGCGCTTCAAGACGCGCGTCGAGCTGAGGCAGATCGGCGCCCGGGACGAGGCCGCGCGGATCGGCGGCATCGGGTCGTGCGGGCGCGAGCTGTGCTGCTCGACGTGGCTCCAGGAGTTCAAGCCGGTCTCCACGCAGGCGGCGAAGATCCAGAACCTGCCGCTGAACCCCGTGCGGTTGAGCGGACAGTGCGGCCGGCTCAAATGCTGCCTCAACTACGAGCTGGAGCAGTACATGGCCGCCCTCGAGGAGTATCCACCGGTCGATACCCCCATTACGACGGCTTACGGAAAGGGTGTCGTGCAGAAGCTCGACATCTTCCACGAGATGGTCACGATCCAGTACCAGGATGGAAGCTGGGAGGACAAGCCGCTGGAGACCGTCAGGGAGATACTGGGCGTGGATAAAGGAGAGCCGGCCAACGAGCTAAAGTTTACGCCGCCATCACAGCGGCAGAAACGCAGGAACAAGCCCCGGAACGCAAAAAAACGTCCTTCGCAGGGGGACGAACCCAATAGTAACGAAGAGCAGGGTGAAGAAGGTCAGTGATAGAACGGTACACCGTTATTCCATTTTAATGAACCCCCCTCACTACCTCGAATTCAGGAGAACGTTCGATGGTTAAAAGATTTTGTTTGCTCGCGCTTTTGAGTCTCGTTTGCTTTAACGGTGTCTACGCACAGAATGCCGATGCGCTGGCGGAAGTCGACGCGCTTAGAGAAGACGGCAGGTTCAAAGAGGCCCTGGACGTGCTCGACGGCCTGAAGGCTCAGTCACCAAACGACGTCGAAGTGCTCTGGCGGCTCGCTCGTACCCGCGTGGACATTGGTGAACAGACCGAAGGAGACGAGCAGGAGGCCCTTTACGAAGCTGCGCTGGCCGACGCGCAGTCAGCCGTGCAGGCCAATGCCAATCACGCCGAAGCGCAGATGGCTCTCGCCATAGCGGCAGGACGTGTGGGACTGATCTCTGGCACCCGGCGGAAGATCGACCTCTCGCGGATCGTGAAGGACGCCGTCGACCGAACCATCGAGCTCGACCCGAACCACCCGATTGCCTACCACGTCCGCGCCCGCTGGAACTACGAGGTAGCCGACCTGGGCTTCATGGAGCGCGCCGTCGTGAAGGTGGTGTATGGCGGCCTGCCGAAGGCGTCGTTCGAACAGGCGGCACTCGATTTCGAAAAGGCCATCGAGCTGAACAACAACGTGATCAACCACCTCGAGCTGGGCCGTACGTACATGAAGCTCGGCGAGAAGGACAAAGCCCGCGCCGCCCTGCAAAAGGCCCTCGACCTCCCCACCGTCGACCCCGACGATCCCATGCACAAGGAGGAGGCCCAGCGGCTCCTGCGGAAGCTATAGGTTTTTTTAGGGTATTGCGAAAACCCCTAGGCTTGTCATCCAGAACGGAGTGAGGGATCTTCCTGAAGTGCGGCCTTTCTGTTTGGTTTAGTGGTACGGGCCCCATCCCTTCATTTCTGAAGGCTGCGATTCAGGAAGATCCTTCGTCGCAAGTGCTCAGGATGACGTGATGGGGTAATGGGTATAGAAGTAAGGTCAGGTACTTACCCATACCTCTCTACCTGTCATTCCGAACCCGCAAGGCGGGTGAGGAATCTTCCCGAAGTGCGGCCTTACTGGTTGTTTCCGCCGGTAACGGTCATTAACTGCTCCCCTGGACGGGCCTGTCCCGTACTCGTTACGGGGGGAGCTGTCACGTAGTGACTGAGGGGTAGATAATTCTGTTTCCTTCTCTTTTGCCGGGTCAAAAGAGAAGCAGAAAACCCCTTTGAA
>CBINFS010000087.1:0-4915 GCA_966250015.1 uncultured bacterium
CTTCGATACCGATAGTGCAAATCAGTAAGGCCGCACTTCGGGAAGAGTCCTCGCTTGCGCTCGGAATGACAAGATTTGGGGTATCCGCAATTCCCCACAGGTTGTCATCCCGAATCCCGCTAAACGGGTGAGGGATCTTTATGAAATACAACCATAAAAACATCAGAAAGGGAACGCTCAGCACTTGTCCGAAAACGGAGTCTCCGAGTCTTCGCGCCTTCTCGTGAGCCTCATTCTTCAGGCGCTTGGAGACTAAGACGGCAGTATCCAGCCAGGCAATCACCCCTCACGGCGCAGTCGGCTTATGAAGGGTCGTAATTTCTTTTTTTCGAGGAAATCGGCCAGGATGGCGATGGAAGGCGTTGGTCCACCGGCCGCGAACGGGTGGCGTCTCCGTCTGCACGGTGAAACGTAAGCGTGGGAAAGGCTTCATGTCAGCCCGAAGCAGGATCAGGCCAACCCATCCAAACCAGACGGGGTACAGCACCAGAAAATTGATCAGGCCGAAAAGCTGGAACGTGACCAACTGAAACGCGGCGCCGAGAGAAACCAGCACCGCTGATGCTCCTGCCGACAGGCCAACCTGAGCGAGCATCGGCGAAAAAAGACCGTTCGTGCGGGCGAAACACGATACGACGAATATCCAGATTCCCACGCCTGCCGATTCGAGCCAGCCCCGTGGCGCTCGGGTCGTGATCTCCTGAATGGCCACCGAGAGCGGAAAAGACACTTCAGTGACGTCCGTCGCCTCTTCGTACGGCACGACCGGAATGCGGGACGTCTCAATTGAAAGGTTGGTCTCGTACTCAGCCTGCCAGAAGCTCATGACGGCGAGCAGCCCGAAGCCGACCTGTGCGATGATGCTGAGCCAGTATACCACGCCCGGGCTCACGTGAAGGACGCGGCGGGAAAGCGCGGGCACTACCGCCAGCCCGAAAAGCCCCGCCAGCGCCAGCGCGTAATCCGCCAGAATCAGGCTCGTTGACGGCCCTTCCGTATACCCGGCTGAAACTGAATGAAAGGTTATGAGGAACACGAACGCCACCGAACAAAAGGCGCCGCCAATGGCGCCAATTCCTCCGATCCTCTGTATACTGCGCTTACGCATCTCGATTAACTAAACGGCGAAAAACCCCTGAGACAGGTAAGGTAAGCTATCAAGCTAACTCTTTCATTAAAGAGGAATTAAGACAGAAAAGTTGCCCTGAAGTGCCTTTCTCAAGAAGTCATTTTGCGTCCAGGTCCCGTATTCAGGCTTTCACCCGTTGACGGCTCCTGCTTTGCTCATCCGGTAGCCGTATCCACGTACGGTCTGAATCATTCCTTTAAGGCCGTGCGCTTCGAGCTTCCTCCGCAGGAAGTACATGTACACGTCCACCATGTTCGTCCCGGTGTCGAAGTCGATCCCCCAGACGTGGTCCAGAATGGCGTCTCGCGTACACACGCTCTCGGCGTGTTCGATCAGGTAATCAAGCAGTGCAAACTCCCTCGGTGTCACTTCGACCTCTACGTCATTGATGTAAAACCGGTGTGACCCTCGGTCGAGAAAGAGTTCGCCGAATCGAACGCCGCGGCGATGCGGGTCCCGTTCAACTACCGCTCCGGATTCGGGTGTAAATAGCTCTCTTTCGAGGTCTCGCGCCGCTTTTACCAGACGATGGTATGAAACCAGTTTGGCCTGAAGGACCGAGGGATAGATCGGAAACGTGAGGGCATCGTCCGCCCCGGCGGCGACGGCCGCCACCTGGTCCTCGAATGCCCCCTTGCACAACGCCAGAATGGGTGTGTGGACTGACTTTCGGACGTGATAACAGAGTGTATTCAGCTCGGGGGCACGCGTAAAATCCCAGTCCAGAAAAAGCACGTGCGAGTCGCTCGCGGCCTTTACCACCTCGTGGCCGTGCTCTGCCAGCGTGTGCGCCGCTCCCACCAGCCCTTCCATCGAAAACACGCGGACCTCGTGCGGCGCCGGAAAGCTCAGTCGGACAGTCGACTCCACCAGCTCGTTTTCCGTTACGAGCGACAGGATGAAGGGCTCATTGACAGCTTTTGCCGGCATGTCGATCGACCAACGAAAGGTAAACGGGGGCCTAAAGGACGTAAAATGGCAAAATAACCAGCCTCCCGGTTTGCTGCATATACCTCACGCCTTTTCCACGGGTGTCACCCTGCGAAACCGTGTGCTGGCGTGTGTTACGAAGCTTGATGCGGCCGGATCGTACCGCTTTTCGTGCACCGTGAAGGAGTCCTGACTAATGTCGATCAGGTTGTAGTAGTTAGTCCGCCGGTTTGACTTCCGCCCGCGGATGCTGGTGGCCGTCCCCGCACTGACGATTACGATGCGATGCTCGAGCGGCACGATCTCGACCGGCTCGACGTGCGAGATGTGGAGGTGGCCGCAGAGGATCAGATCCACCCCGACCTTACAGGCAGTCTTCAACGCTTTTCGGGCTTTCCGGGCGACGTCGTGAGGCCCGAGCGCCTGTATCCGGGTAAGGTGATGGTGCACGACGAGCACCTTGAAAGTACCTCTGTCAAAACTCGAGAAGTATTCCTCGATGCGTTGCCGCTGATTCCGGGCGATCAGCCCGCCCATGATCGTCCGCCCGTGCGCCGAATTGATCCCGAGCACCGCCACCCCATCCATCGAAAAAGAAGGATTGAGCTCGGGCGTGATGTAATGGTGGAAGCGTTCGAGGGGCCGCAGAATCCGGGCGTGCGGCCTCCACCAGGCGTGTACGTCGTGATTGCCGGGTACCGCCAGTGTCGGGCTTTCGAATGCGTCTATCAGCTCCCTGGCCGCCTCGAACTGCCATCGCCTTGCACGTTGCGTCAGATCGCCACTCAGTACGACCAGATCGACACCCTCACGGTTCACGTCGTCTATGAGGTGGCCGACGATGCCCGGAAGCAGAATCTTGCCAAAGTGAATGTCCGAAACGTGCGCGATGCGCATCTTGAGGTACAAATACGAGGTATTTAGCCCGGAAAATCCAACATTTTACGGGCTGTCGGGAATTCGTTCCCGTCACGGTGCGGCTGGAACGATCCGTAGAATCTTGTCTCCATCCGTCGGACACGATCCGCGCCCGTCACAATTGCTCGTGGTGACGTAAAGGGCGCCGTCGGGTCCCATCACGACGTCCCGAAGCCGGCCATACCCCGCGTTACCGTCGAAATACACCTCGTGCTCCACCAGCTTGCCCTGCTGTGGATCGTACACGACACGGTGAAGATGCTCGGAACGCAACGTGCCAACGAGCAGACTGCCCTTCCATTCGGGAATCAGGTCGCCGGTATACACCGCGGCTCCGCCGGGCGGTGCAGCGTTGCTCCACGTGAGGATCGGCGTCACCATCCCCTCCGACTCCTCGCAGCCGTATATGTCCGGCCACCCCAGGTTGTCACCGGCCGACGCGATCGACACCTCGTCGTGCCCCTGACGCCCCCTCTCGCCGCTCGGCCCGTGATCGGCCACGTAGAGCAACGAGTCGTTCAACCAGTCGAAGGCCTGTGTATTCCGGATGCCGGTGATGAAATTGCGCGATCCGGGCCACGGATTGTCCGGCGGCGCCTGTCCTTCCGGCGTGATCCTCAAGATCTTCCCGGCCAGTCTGTTTTCCTGGGAGCGCGACGACCGTCCCGCGTCTCCGGTCCCAACGTACAACATACCGTCCGGGCCGAAGCGGATCCGGCCGCCGTTGTGATACCTGGCAGCGGGAATGTCGTCGAGAATGATTTGGACCGGCGACGCCGAGCTGTAGTCCTCTGCCAGCGTCCACTGCTCGATGCGATTGACGCCTTCTCCCCCTTTGCTTGCCGTGTAGTAGAGATAAAAACGGCGGTTTTCGCTGAATTGTGGGTGCAGGGCGATACCGAGCAACCCTCCCTCACCGGACACCTGCGCCTCGATCTCCGCAACGGGTTTTTCGACGAGCTCCCCGTCTCTGACGAGCCGCAGCCTGCCCGGCCGCTCGGTAACGAGTATGTCGCCGTTCGGAAGGAACGCGATGCCCCACGGCACCTCGAGCCCCGACGCGACGACCTCAGCCCTCACCCGCACGCGCCCCTCCGGACCGTACCCTTCTTCGACGAGCAGGCACGACGCACTTTGCACTTCGTCTCCCTCCGCCGATTCCGACGTGGCATTGTCGCACGCGAGAATGCCAATCGGCAGTACAATTGCGACTACCCACGCTCGAACGATCCGTTTTTCCAGCATTTATCCTTTCCTTTGTTCTTCCAGATCGGGACTGATGATCCGTGCGTTTAGAACATGAGCAACAGCACCAGTATCGCGATGGCAACCAGTGCGATGACCAGGACGGCGAAAGCCATGGACGACGTGCGTCCGGCGACCATGTTGCCCTTTCTGGGATCGGTCGAACGTATCGATTTTCTTTGAGGGGTTATAGCCATAGCAGTGATCTCCATTTCCTCCTGAACGATAAGTCCGGCTGACAGTAAGCTTTTATGTCGCTGAACAGCCTCTTTGTTTCACATACCGTATTACAGTTCAGTTGTATTTGCGCCTTGTGAGAAGACGCGTATGCCCGGAGACTCCGTTTTCGGACGAGTGCTGAGCGTTTCCTTTTTGACGTTTCTTATGGTTGCGTTTCACAAAGATCCCTCACCCGCTTCGCGGGATTCGGGGTGACAACCTGTGGGGAATTGCGGATACCTCAAATCTTGTCATTCCGAGCGCAAGCGAGGACTCTTCCCGAAGTGCGGCCTTTCTGATTTGCACTATCGGTATCGAAGTGCTGTGCGTACTCTGAATGCCATACTCGAAGGCCTCATTTTATGAAGATCCCTCACCCGCTTCGCGGGATTCGGGATGACAGAAGGAGGCGTTGGCTGAGGCAGTGTGCCCGGATGGTTGCCTGTACCACTCAAATTGTCATCCTGACGAGCT
>CBINFS010000088.1:0-4788 GCA_966250015.1 uncultured bacterium
TTTGTCATCCCGAATCCCGCGAAGCGGGTGAGGGATCTTCGTGAAACGCGGCCTTTGAGAATGGCTATACGGCGCGTACAGCACTTCACGACCATCGCACTTTGGGAAGATTCTTCGCTGTCGCTCGAAATGACAAGTAGAGAGCTACGGGCAAGTATCTGACCTCACAGCTATCGCCATCGCTCCACTATGTCATCCCGATCCATGGAAGCAGGAGAGGGTCTCTATGTAACGTAGCCGTCATTAATGCCGAGGGGTACGCATGGCAAGCGTACCCCTGATCAATCCCTTCGCGTTTCAATTTAGACCCCTCGGGCAAATCGAATGGTCCTGCCGCAGGCGTAATCACAAGGCCACGCGGCCGTACGTCGAGCGGGGGAGGACGACGTAGGTGCCGTTGGTGCGCTCGATGCGTCCGTCGCGCTGGCCCCACGAGAGCGCCAGCTCGTAGATACGGCGGCCCCGTTCGAGGGTGGTGTCTCCCTTTTCCACATCATCCAGCGTTCCGTCGCCGTCCGTGTCCACGAAAACGAGCGCTTCCTCTCCTCTCGAGCTCCAGAAGAAGAGCCGGTTCGATACCGTCCCGGACGCCAGGCCATACGTCTGGACGACGTATCGACCTTCGGGCATCGTGAGCTCGTAGACGCGGGTCGGCTCCTCGATCCGGAATTTTCCGAGGGCGTTGGCTGCTTCGAGGCCGCTAGCGTATACCCGGTCGGCCTCCTCGCGCGACATGTCGCCGATGACGATCGAGTCGATCGAGCCGTTCTGGTCGGTGTCCTCGGCGTGCAGGACGACCCGGTCGTGTTCGTATCGGAGGAGGAGGTTGTACCCCTGGCCGTCGGGCAGGACGAGGCTGACGATCTCGTACACCTGGTCCTCGTGGGTGAAGGGAAACGTAGCCTTAAAAGGCTGTTGAGTGCGGGTGGTCGCGCAACCTGCAAGCAGCAGGGCGACGGCCAAAATGGAAAGAGCAAAGCAGGTTTTCATGGTTGCCTCCCCTTGCGGAAGTAGAAAACCCTTGCAGAAACGAGCCGGCACAGCTCGCCGGTGTGTGAGGTAAGCGAAAAATAGTAAAGAGACTGTCGCCCCGTGGTGTTGCCGCAAATTGTAACGAGGTATTTCCAAGAGAGCGGATCGATCCGCTGACTACGCAAATGATGGCTCACGCGAAGGCGCGAAGGAAAGGGGTGTAAAAAGGCAGGCCTGGCCTCTCGAAGAGCAACCGTTTTCGACCGTGGGATGCTCGACTCGGCAGATTCCTCTCCGTCGGCGCATCAAAAACTGCTTATCTGGCGCATCATCTTGAGGTAGCGACGGATTGCGCCAAAAACGGACTCCAGTGGTAACGAATCGTCAAAAGATCGGGGGTGGAGATCCGGACTAACGGTGGTTCAATCTTCTATTGGGTCGGAGGGAAGGCCCTCTCCTGAAGGCGTTTACGCCCTTTCTCAACAATTGCGCCAAAAAGTACCGGTTGTATGTTGGCCGGCGGCGGCAAAAAGACTGTTTGGGCGCGGCAATCCAAAAGTATCCCATTCTGTAGGGTATTCCCCTACAGGAGTATGCGCCGAGGGTGCGAATTATCCCCACCTTTAGAGCGGATTTACCCGCCGGGACCGTGGTAAAATAGACTTGTCGACGACGATGTGAACGTTTTGTTATTTGATGGAAGTACGCACGGAGCGACGTGAAAAGACCCGGCTTAACCTTCTTGTTCCTAGTGCTGATGATGGCCCCGGTCGTCCGGAAGGCCTCGGCGCAGGCGGCCGACTCGCTCCAACCGCAGCCCCTCGTCATGGGCTACAGCGCTATGCTTCAGGAGTATCGGAACATGCGCCGCATCCCGGATACGACGTCGATCTCGCCGGCCGACAGCGCGCAAGACGGCGTACTCCGGCTCGAGATCGACGGCATGGTCGTCGACGAGACGCAGACCAAGGTGGGGCGCGACTTCTACGACGTATTCTTCGAAAACTGGGAATCGCCCGAGGGTGCTTTCAACTACACCGTCGTGGTGCAGGAGCTGCCTACACCCGGCATCGGGACGCGGGTACTCGTGCGGGTCAACGACGAAGTGGCGTTCCAGGCCCAGCTCCAGCCCCGATACGAAGTCGTCGAGGCCACCGCCCGGCAGGCCGTCTACTACGCCTACCGGCTGCTCCTCGCAGGGGGCGGGTCTGCCATTCAGTACTAACAATCAGTATTGCAGGACTTTTTTGATGGACACACAACGTTTCAAACGGATACTCAAAGCGGGATTGATCGCGGCGGCGATGCTGCTCTTCGTCCGTCCCGACGCCCAGGCTCAGCAGCTAAAGTTCGAGTTTCGGAATCCTGCGTTTGGCGGGTCGTACCTGAACTACTCGTGGCTGATGAGCTCGGCCGAGGCGCAGAAGGACTACAAAGAAGAGTCGAGCGTGAGCTCGTACCTGCGTGACCCGCTCGAGGATTTCGAGCAGAGCGTTCAGCGCCAGATCCTCAGCAATCTCTCGCGCGAGCTGATCTACAACCGGTTCCGCGACCTCGACCTCTCGAAGGAGGGGCGCTACGACCTTGGCGACTTCGTCGTGCAGATCGTGCCCGGCCTCACTGGCATCGAGATCCTCGTGCAGAACGTGCTGACGGGCGACGAGTCGACGATCACGATTCCGAATTACTGAGCCGTATCCGCAGCAACGTTATGTCGAATATTCGTTTACAATCATTCGTTCAGGTTGCGGTGCTGGCGTCGACGGTCCTGCTCGCGGGTTGCTTCAACTATCTGGCGCCGTTCGGTGCGACGAAGGAAGCCCATCCAGGCCTCCAGAGTGCGCAGTACAGCGAGCTGAAGCGCCTCCCACCCCCGCAGGAGAAGATCGTCGCGGCGGTATACCGCTTCCGCGACCAGACGGGACAGTACAAGGCGTCGGACAACATGGCGAGCTGGTCGACGGCCGTCACGCAGGGGGCGACGTCGATCCTGATGCGGGCGCTCGAAGAGTCCGGCTGGTTCATCCCCATCGAGCGCGAGGGTCTGAGCAACCTGCTCAACGAGCGGCAGATCATCCAGTCGATCCGCGCGCAGCACACGGGTCCGGACGGCGAGCCGCTCGGGCCGCTCCCTCCGCTGCTCTACGCGGGCGTGCTCATCGAAGGCGGCATCATTGGCTACGACACCAACGTCATGACCGGAGGCCTCGGCGCGCGCTACTTCGGCACCGGCGGCGCGGGGCAGTACCGCCAGGATCAGGTGACCGTGTACGTCCGCGTCGTCTCCACGCAGAACGGCCGCGTCCTCAAGACCGTCCACACCACGAAGACGATCGTCTCGCAGAAGCTCGATGGCGGCGTCTTCCGGTACGTCGACGTCAAGCGCATCCTGGAAGGGGAGACCGGGTACAGCCTCAACGAGCCGCCCGTGCTCGCGGTGACCGAGGCGATCGAGGAGGCCGTCAAGAATCTCATCATCGAAGGTGTGCGGGAGAACCTCTGGGCGCTGCAGAACCCCAACGACATTTACTCGGACGTCTTCCTGGCCTACGATCAGTCACTCGAGCGGGCCAACCAGCTCGACTACTACGACCGCTTGCCGCAGGACAACCGGCCGGGCCTCGGGCTGGGCTTCAGCGCCGGCGCGCTGCGCTACCAGGGTAACTACCTGAACCCGCTGGCGCGGCCGACTGCCGAGCTGTTCGTCAGGGGTAACCTCTCGCACCACTTTGCGCTGGGCGCCGGCTTCTCGTTCGGCGAGCTCGCTGCGGAAGGCGCCTTCAGCAAAACGCACATTGCAGGCGACGCGCACCTGATCTACTACATGGTGCCGCTCGGCGCGGTTACGCCGTTCGTATCGGGCGGACTCGGGCTGCTCGTGCAAAGCGATTCTGAAATCAGCGGCGGGCTCTTCCCGTACGTCTCCGGCGCCGTGGGCGTCGAGCTCATGCCGTCGAGACGGTTCGGCGTGAGCCTGTCGTTTGGAAACAATTACCCCCTGGTCGAAGGGCTGGACGGACTCAAGATGGGCTCCATCAACGACAACGTCTGGTCCCTCAAGACCGGGATCACCTATTACATGTTTTGAGGTAATGCCGTGAGATAAACCCCCACACCCAATACCCCGAAAACGAGACGCCGGAGGACGGTTCTCGCACGGCCATGCGAGAAGACTCCGCCCTCCGGCTATCACAGGCGCCTTCACGAGACGTGAAAGACGGTCCAAGCTCACGTCACGAAGGTGCTCCTCAAAGGTTCCTTGTTTCCCGGCACTTACCGGGAAGGGATATAAAAACCAAACATTACCTAACCAACAAAAGAGGAGACCATGAAACGACTCTTAACCCTCACCTTCGCGCTGCTGCTGACCGCAGGAATGGCAATGGCGCAGAATGCAAACCAGAGTACCGTTGAGCAGGACGGTAATACCAATACTGCCAACGTAGAGCAGACCGGTGGCAATCAGGTCAGCTCGATCGTCCAGGCCGGCTCTGAAAACAAAGCCATTGTTGACCAGCTAACCGACAACGGCGGAAGGAATACCTCTACCATTACACAGGATGGTGCCCGTAACAAAGCCGAAGTGTCCATGGCTGAAACTGGTGGAGGTGGCAACTCGGGAAATACTGCATTTATTAGTCAGGTCGGAAACGACAATACGATTTCACAGAGTGTATATGCTCCAGGGTCAAACTCCGGCCAAAGCGTGAGAGCATTGCAAAATGGAAATCGAAATCGGGGACGTCAGGAAATTACCAGCGGTTATACTGAATCGCTCGTTTTGGAGCAGACAGGTAACGATAACATTTCTGTTCA
>CBINFS010000089.1:0-4777 GCA_966250015.1 uncultured bacterium
GTCTTCGCGTGCAACTATTGAAACCCCGAGCGCAGTGCCTGACGGTAAATAACCAGTGTACCGCCAGGCACTTTCGCAGGCTTCGTCATCAGTATGCCGGCGGGTCGCTCGCCGGGAAGGATTCGATCGATCCTTCGTCAATGTCTCCATCCTTCAGCTTCGTGTCGTGCTCGGGCTGCGGCGTATCGGCCATCGTTCCGGACACAGCGTGCGTTTTCCCGTTGAGAAGCTGACGCAGCACGTACTGAAGGATGCCCCCGTTAACGTAGTAGAGTATTTCCTGCGGCGTATCGATCCGGACGTCCGCCTCAAACTCGATGGTTGTTCCATCCTCCCGCCGTGCGGAGACGGTAACACTCCGTTTGTTGCGGAAACCTTCCGCTATCCCTTGTGAGAGTCCCTTGATGTCGATCACCTCTCGCCCGGTCAGTCCAAGGGAATCCACGGACTCGCCGGCACGAAACTGTAGCGGGAGGATGCCCATGCCGATCAGGTTGGAGCGGTGGATCCGCTCGTAGCTCTCGGCGATCACAGCCTTGATGCCCTGCAGGTAGGGACCCTTGGCTGCCCAGTCGCGGCTCGAGCCCGATCCATACTCCTTTCCGGCCAACACTACGAGCGGCGTTCCGTCCTCCTGGTACCGCATGGCAGCCTCGTAGATCGTCATGACCTTCTCTTCCGGCAGGTAGGTGGTGAAGCCGCCTTCCGTCCCGGGAGCGAGGCGATTTCGGATCCTGACGTTGGCAAACGTTCCCCGCACCATCACTTCGTGGTTGCCGCGCCGCGAACCGTAAGAGTTGAAGTCCCTGACCTCGACGCCGTGGTCGAGCAGATACTTGCCGGCTGGCGAGTCCTTTCGGATGCTGCCTGCAGGTGAGATGTGATCGGTCGTGACGCTGTCGCCCAGCACGGCGATTACGCGAGCCCCGTGAATGTCCTCGACGGTTTCCGGGGCTTCGCGAGGCATGCCTTCAAAGTAGGTGGGCTTGCGAACGTAGGTCGAATCCTCTTCCCACTGGAACCGCTCGCCGCCGGCCACCTGGAGGCTGGACCACCGCTCGTCACCTTTATAGACTTCGCTGTACGTCTTCCGGTACATATCGGACTGGATGGCCTCCCGGATCGTACGGGTGATCTCCTCCTGCGACGGCCAGATGTCTTTCAGATAAACCGGCTTGCCATCTTTTCCTTCTCCGAGGGGTTCGTTGTAAACGTCAATGTCGATTCTTCCCGCAAGAGCGAACGCCACGACGAGCGGCGGTGACATCAGGTAGTTTGCGCGCACTTCTGAGTGGATACGGCCTTCGAAGTTACGGTTGCCGGATAGGACGGAAGCGGCGACGAGGCCGCCTTTTTCGATGGCCTCTGAGACCGGCGCCGGAAGCGGGCCGGAGTTGCCGATGCACGTCGTGCAGCCGTAACCGACCAGATTGAACCCGAGCTGCTCCAGGTAGGGCGTAAGGCCGACCTTGTTGTAGTAATCGGTCACGACCTTTGAGCCGGGCGCAAGGGACGTCTTGACCCACGGCTTACGTTTAAGCCCTCGTTCGACGGCCTTTTTCGCGAGTAGCCCAGCCGCGATCATGACCGCAGGATTCGACGTGTTCGTGCAGCTCGTGATGGCCGCGATCACGACGGATCCGTGGGTGAGCTCGTGCGCTTCGCCATCTATTTCGACTTGTAGCTTCGGTGGGGCTTCGAGGGTATCAACTTCGCCCGACGCCCCTTGCGGGACTCCCGGTTGCTTACCGGGACGCCCGTTGGAAAGCGGCAGGAGCGAGGGAAGGGCCTCTTCGAACGATTCCTTCGCCCTCGACAACGGTATCCGGTCCTGTGGACGGCGGGGACCGGCGATACTTGGTTCGACTGTGCTCAGGTCGAGCTCGAGCGTATCGGTGAACTCCGGCTCGGGCCCGTCGGCGGTGTGAAAGAGTCCCTGCTCCTTCATGTAGGCCTCGACGAGAGCTACCCGTTCCTCCGGCCTGCCCGTGAAACGCAGGTACTCGAGTGTGACTGCATCTACGGGGAAAATGGCGCAGGTGGCCCCGTATTCGGGCGACATGTTGCCGATCGTTGCGCGATCGGCCAGCGGAAGCTGCGAGATGCCCGGACCGTAGAACTCGACGAACCTGCCGACCACGCCCTTCTTCCGGAGCATTTCCGTGACCGTGAGTACGAGGTCGGTGGCCGTTGCGCCTTCCGGGAGCTCGCCCTTCAGCCGGAACCCGACCACTTGAGGCATGAGCATGGAGATCGACTGTCCGAGCATGGCGGCTTCAGCCTCGATGCCGCCGACACCCCAGCCAAGAACGCCCAGTCCGTTCACCATCGGCGTGTGGGAGTCGGTCCCGACGAGCGTGTCGGGATACGCTTGCACGGGGCCACCCCGGCCGTTATGCTGCAGCTCGTCGGTGCTGAATACGACGCGCGCCAGGTATTCGAGGTTAACCTGGTGGACGATTCCCGTGTTTGGGGGTACCACCTTGAAATTGTTGAAGGCCTGCTGTCCCCACTTTAAAAACGCATACCGCTCGCGATTACGCGCGTAATCGATGTCCTGGTTGAGCCTGAATGCCTCTTCGGTGCCGAAGGACTCGACCTGCACGGAGTGGTCGATGACGAGCTCGACGGGCTGGATCGGATTGACGAGCCGGGGATCGCCCCCTAGGTCGGCCATCGCGTCGCGCATTACGGCAAGGTCGACGATCGCCGGTACGCCGGTGAAGTCCTGGAGGAGCACTCTCGCCGGGGTAAAGGCAATCTCTTTCGTCGGCATGGCTTTTGGATCCCATCCGGCGAGTGCTTCGATGTCGTCCGCGGTCACATTGACCCCGTCTTCGGTCCTCAACAGGTTCTCCAGCAAAATGCGAAGGGAATAGGGAAGCCGGCTGAGTGTATATCCACGCTTTTCGAGGGCGTCCAGACGGAAAATTTCGTATGAGCGGTTTCCTACCTTTAGCGATGCGCGCGCGCCGAAGCTGTTCATGGTACTTAGCTGGTCAGATGATCGATTTTTTTGCAGGTAGGCCGAGAATCCTACCTCCACGGGTTTCGCAAATCAAATGGGACGTGCCGATGAGCCTGTCTTGACCTTCCGGCACGCCGGAGATTACGTTATTCACGTTTTAGATCATCTATGATACGGCGTTTGAAGCATGTGATCCGCGTTTCAGGTCGCAAAACGTACTTCTTTGTCCGAAGGATTACACTTTTATTGTCCATTTCTCCGAAAATGCTGCCGACAAATGGCTGAATCCAGTCGAGCGTGCGAGTAAAAAGAAAGGCCGGACGGCACCGAGTGCCATCCGGCCTTTGACGATCGACGCGTCAACCAAAAAATCAGCTCTCTTCAGGCGTGTACACGTCCTTGAGCAGATCCTGCAACTTTGAACGGCCACGGTTAATGCGGCTTTTCACCGTTCCCAGCGGGAGGCCGGTGATGTCCGAGATCTCCTCGTAGGAGAGCTGTTGCACGTCTCGTAATACGACCACCTCACGAAAGTCTTCCGGTATTTCGTCGAGGGCTTGCCGTATGTGGCGGTCGTGAATGCCGCGCTCAGCGTACCGGTCGGGCGCCAGCGTCTCAGAAGGAATCTCCATCTGATACTCCTCTTCGTCCCGGTTAACCGGTGTGAGCGAGTACGTACGCTGACGCTTGCGGCGGCGGTACTCTGACCGGGCCAGATTGCCCGCAATAGTGTAGAGCCAGGTCGAAAACTTGGCAATCGGCTCGTAAGAATGGCGGTTCCGGTACACGCGCATGAATGTCTCCTGGAGGAGATCCTCTACCTGCCGCTCGTCCTTGACGAAGCGATACAAATAGTGGAAGAGCCGTTCAGAGTACCGTTCGACGAGTATGTTAAAAGCCTCCACGACGCCGGACTGGAACTGCTGCATGAGCTGCTCGTCTCCCATTTCCCGGAGCCGCGGCCTAGGTCCCTGCGCGCCGTTATTGTTAGTGCGTTCCATCACGCTTCCTCTCTATATAAAAAGGGTGTTTTCCATATCTGTTTCTATCTGCCGTAGACACATTATTCTCCTTCAAAATAGTTACGGATCGGGCACTTCAAGGTCATAATTGTTGTTTTCTGGATTCCATTACAATCCTTTTACGTGGATTATCACCGTATAGATACGCACCGGTCGACTCTTGATCGATCCGAAGGCGGCGACGTCGGTGGAATACGATGAAAAAGGGCGGCCGGCTTTCGCCGAACCGCCCTTTTCCGTTCTCACCCTCACCACCTCTGTTTGGAGCAAAAAGCCACCAAACAGACTATGAACAGTCCCATTCCTGCTCACCTTGGTGAACGAGACATACGAAATGAAGGTTCCGGTAAGTTTAATATTTACAAGATCAAGTCATTTGTCTCTTCTTGACGGTGTTGCGGTGTGGGACGCGAAGGAGAAGCGAGTGGTCAACGACTGCTGTGCGAGCCCAATCAGGCTATTCTGACGGCTGCGTTTCATGAAGATGCCTCGTCGCTGCGCTTCTCGGCATGACAAAGTGGGGCGTTGTCGGAGATTCGAGGCCAATTGGTTGCCATAACCTCTCAACTTGTCATCCCGAACGACAGTGAGGGATCTTCCCGAAGTGCAGCCTTTCTGGTTGGCACAAACGGTAGTTGAGGCGCTACAAATGCTCCCCTGTCTAGGGGAGCTGTCGCGGAGCGACTGAGGAGTAGATCCTTTTATTTACTTCTCTTTTGCCGGGTCAAAAGAGAAGCAGAAAACCCCTATGAAATCGAAACACACGGATCCATCTCTCCCCAAGATA
>CBINFS010000090.1:0-4360 GCA_966250015.1 uncultured bacterium
GCTAGTGCCTTAAGCGCCGTTCGCTAAACGCGCGATGGATCCCCGACGCACAACCGGGCGATTTCAGAATTGGTGCCAATGGAAGCCGACGCGGCTGGCCGGTCGAATGGCTGGACTATTCCTTATGCCACTAACCCCAACAACACGTCATTCTGGACTTGATCCAGAATCCAGGAACGCTCCGAGCAAAGCAAAACCGTATTGCCTGATAGAACCGTTGCCTGGATCTCAGCCTTCGCGGGGATGCCGTTTTTTTGTGTTTCCGGTGACTCCAGACGTCCTGCCTTCGATCTATCCCCTATCAAAAAATTTGCGTCCATCTGCCGATAGACTAGGGGCGTGTCAGAGGGAGCTGCGTTTGTCGCGGAGGTATTTGTTCAGGAGCTCGCGGGCGCGGAAGATGTGGGCTTTGACGGTACCCAGGGGGAGGTCGAGCTCCTGAGCGATCTCTTCGTAGGATTTTTCCTGCTGATGTCGCATCACGATGACGCGGTGGTACTTGGAGGGTAAGGAGTCGATCGCTTCCTGTATCAGCTGCCGGCGCTGGTCCTCCACGATGTGACGATCGGGCCGATAGGTGGTATCCGGCACTTCGTACTCGAGCTCGCCTTCCTTCGTCCGGACGGGTTTATCGATGGAGAACGTCTGGAGCTTCTTCTTCCGCATGAAGTCGATCGCGTGGTTGGTAGCGATCTTGTAAAGCCAGGTCGAGAAGGCGTACTGGCTTGCGTACGAGTCGAGCGCGGAGAAGGCTTTGATGAAGGTCTCCTGGACGAGGTCCTCCACTTCCTGTTTGTCCCTCACCATGCGGCTGATGTGGTGGTGGAGGGCTTTCCGGTAC
Source organism: uncultured bacterium (assembly GCA_966250015.1). GTDB lineage: Bacteria > Bacteroidota > Rhodothermia > Rhodothermales > DASSAV01 > CBINFS01. Next base: position 842 of record CBINFS010000090.1, read on the forward strand.
TTTTCGACAAGCTCCTGAAATGCCGCTTCTTTCCCGTTCAAGGCACGTTCTACGAGCAAGCGATCCTGCTCGCTCGATTCGGACGGGGAGGGTATGACGGATTCCGTTGACATAAAGCTACAGGAAGGTACGAAGGTGGATCCGTGCCTTAACGGATAAACCGTAATAATAGGGACAAAGTATGCAAGACTTCCAGAGGGGGCAGGCGCCGTCACAAAGTAGTTCCGCGAAACTCGATGTGAATATACGAAAGGAACGCGGGTTGAAAACGGGGGGAAGTGTGAGGTAGAAACGAGAACGCCCACCCCGCCGGAAGCGAGGTGGGCGCATCGGACTTGCGCTGCCCTGCAGGGATTACTTCACGAACAGGATTTCGCGATAGGTCGGGAACGGCCACAGGTCGTAAGGAATGACGCGTTCGAGGCGGTCGGCGACGGCACGCACGGCGTTCATCGCGGGGATGACGTTGTCGCGCATGTGCTTCGCTTTTTCGTACACCGTATCGCCGCCGAGCTCCTTATTCTGGCGGCTCAGCTCGTCGATAGCCTTTTTGAACTCGTTGACCATGACGTTCAGCTCGGCTGCCTGTTCGCGGACGCCGGTGAAGTCGAGGCCAATATCCTCGCCTTCTTCGACCGCCGAGGCGAGCTCCTGGAGGTACCGGATGGCAGCCGGGAGGATCATGGTGCGCGCCATGGCCTCGGTGGTTTCACCCTCGATGTTGACGGTCTTGAAGTACTGATCGAGCATGATCTCGTAGCGGCTCTCAAGCTCGCGCTCGTTCAGGACGCCGTATTTCTCAAAGAGATGGACGTTTTTCTCGTCGAGCAGGTGATCGACGGCGTCGAGCGTGGTGCGCAGGTTCAGCAAGCCGCGCGCCTCGGCTTCCTTGTGCCAGGCTTCGGAGTAGTTGTCGCCACCGAAGATGATCGGAGAGGACTCGCGGAGGACCTCGCGGAGCACGGAAGCGACGGCTTCCTCGAGCACTTTTTTCGATTTACGCTTCCCTTTGAGCCGCTCTTCGAGCATGGTGGCCATGACGTCGAGCGACTCGGTGACAATGGTATTGAGCATCATGATGGCGACCGAGGGCGTCTGCGACGAGCCCACCGCGCGGAACTCGAACTTGTTGCCGGTGAAGGCGAAGGGGGAGGTCCGGTTGCGGTCGCCGGCGTGACGTGGCAGGTGGGGAAGCGTCGGAACGCCGAGGCCGAGCAGGCCGCCGTTTTTGCTGTTTTTGGCGCCACCGTTCTGGAGCTGGTCGATGATATCTTCGAGCTGCTCGCCGAGGAAGACGCTCATGATGGCGGGGGGCGCTTCGTTGGCGCCGAGCCGATGGTCGTTGTGCGCGGAAGCGACGGCGATCCTGAGAAGGTCCTGGTGCTTGTAGACGGCCCGAATGACGGCGGTGCAGAAGAACAGGAACTGCATGTTCTCGTGCGGGGTGTCGCCGGGATCGAGAAGGTTCAGGCCAGTGTCGGTTGCCAGTGACCAGTTGTTGTGCTTGCCCGAGCCGTTGATGCCTGCAAAGGGTTTTTCGTGGAGCAGACAAACGAGGCCGAAGCGGCGCGCCACCCGCTTCAGGGTGATCATCGTCAGCTGCTGGTGGTCGACCGCGAGGTTGGCATTTTCGAAGAGGGGCGCAATCTCGTACTGGCTGGGCGCCACCTCGTTATGCCGCGTTTTGACGGGGACACCGAGGCGGTAAAGCTCTTTTTCGACTTCGAGCATGAACGAAAGCACGCGATCGGGAATGGAGCCGAAGTAGTGGTCCTCGAGCTCCTGCCCGCGGGGCGGCTTGGCGCCGAAGAGGGTGCGATCGCACGTGTTGAGGTCGGGACGACGGTAGTAGTACTCCTCGTCGATGAGGAAATACTCTTGCTCGGCGCCGAGTGTGGGGTAGACTTTGGAGACGTCCTTCGTATCGAACAGCTCGAGCACGCGCCGGGCCTGCCGGTCGAGCGCGTTCATGGAGCGGAGCAGCGGGATTTTGTGGTCGAGCGCTTCGCCGTTCCACGAGGCAAACCCGGATGGGATGGAGAGGAACGAGCCTTTTTCGTTTTCGACGATGAAGGCGGGGGAAGTCGGGTCCCACGCGGTGTATCCGCGGGCTTCGAAGGTGGCGCGCAGGCCGCCGCTGGGGAAGCTCGACGCGTCGGGTTCGCCCTGGACGAGGTCCTTGCCCGAGAACTCGGCGACGGCGCCGCCGCCCTTGTTCGGAGTGATGAAGCTATCGTGCTTCTCGGCGGTAGCGCCGGTAAGGGGCTGGAACCAGTGGGTAAAGTGGGTCACACCCTTCTCTACTGCCCATTCCTTCATGGCAAGAGCCATGGCCTCGACGACTTCAGGCTCGATGGGGGCGCCTTTTTCAATGGTGGCGAGCAAGCTCTTGTAGATCGCCTTGGGGAGGCGATTCTTCATGGCTTCCAGGCCGAAGGTGCGTTCACCGAATATTTTTTCGATGTCCATCGGGGCGGCGGTCTTCGCGGCGCCGTTGTTGGCGTATTTGGTCGCTGCCAGAACGTTGTAGTTGGCCAGGGCTTTTTCCATAGTCTACGCGGATAAGATTAACGTGACCGACTTGTCGCATGGTCCCATCAGGCCTCCTGTAGATCGATTTGGGCGATTTCCATGGGTTGTACGGGCAGCCGCCGCGTTTCCTTGTAGGTACTCAGCACGATGCTGGTGCTCGTCCCATGGACGCCGGGCCACGACTGGAGGCGCGAGAGGAGATTTTCGAGTGTCGTTGTGTTTCGTGTACGGACCTTGAGAATGTGACTGCCCTCACCGGTGACGGAATGGACCTCCTGGACCTCGTCGAGCTGTACGGCACGTTCGACGAATTCGGGGTAATAATTGGAGGTTTCCACCGTGACACGAATGAAGGCGGTGATGTCAACATGTAACCGTTTGGCATCGAGGACGGCGTGATAGCCGGCGAGGATGCCTTTTTCTTCGAGTTTGCGCATCCGCTCGCTTACGGAGGGCACCGAGAGGTTTACCTCTTCAGCGATGCGATTGCGTTTCATGCGTCCACTGTCCTGGAGGAGGTTCAGGATTTTTGCGTCGATCTCGTCAATTCTATCCATGGGGTCAGCGATACCTAAGATTTTTATGTGAAACAACCAAAAATCTACGGCTTACTGCACTGACCTGCCATATCGGGATAAAATTTGAAAGGAATCGGGTCGCGTGTCCTGTAGCCTCCTGTGGGAGTGCGGGCGCCGTTTCAGTTGCAAACAATATAAATCACATTTTGCGAAAACACCTATTGTTTTTAAGAGAATATCGGGTTACGCGTGATTTTTTTAACTGAAACACACAGACGCCTCGCGAATCGGCAAGTTCCCGGGGTGATTAATAAATTTTTGAGGCAGATTGAAGGGTGTGAGAAGGTGGAAACCCGTGAAAGGACGTGTCGTACTGCGTATCTTGCATACAGAGGGGCCCGTAGCTCAGCGGTGAGAGCAGTCGACTCATAATCGATTGGTCGGGGGTTCAAATCCCTCCGGGCCCACA
>CBINFS010000091.1:0-4324 GCA_966250015.1 uncultured bacterium
CCCGCGCTCGACGCGGGAGGAGCTGTCGCGGAGCGACTGAGGGGTAGATCATTCTGTTTACTTCTCTTTTGCCGGGTCAAAAGAGAAGCAGAAAACCCCTTTGAAATCAAAAACGCACGGATCCATCTCTCCCCGAGATACCCACATCCCGTACCGAACGGCGCCGATAGCTCAATGCTAGTATAGACAGGTAGTGCCGCAAGCGCCGTTCGCTAAACGCGCGATGGATCCCCCACGCGCTACCCGGCGATTTCAGAATTGGTGCCGGGAGAAAGAAATGTGGCATCCTATCCAACGGCTGGACTATTCCTTATGCCACTAGCCCAAATAGCACGTCATCCCGGCCTCCGAGCCGGGATCCAGGAAACGGTCAGTTGAGCAATACGGTTCTGCCTCGCACTTCCCCCTGCTGGATCTCCGCCTTCGCGGAGATGACGTAATGGGTAGGGGCTTTAGGAGCATTGAGCCTCCCGACCTCGAACTGCACCAATCCCAAAAATCATCCACAAACGTCTGCGCCCGTCTGCGGATTCGAAAGCAGCTCAGTTCTGCATGGCGGCCCAGCGGGCGGCGAAGCGGATGAGCTCGGAGAGGGTCCGGAAGCCGAGCTTGTCGCGGATGCGGCGGCGGTGGGCTTCGATGGTCTTGCGGTTCATCCCGAGGATTCCCTCCATCTCCTGGATCGGACGGCCCTCGACGATGAGCTGGAAAACCTCGCGCTCACGTTTGGTCAGCCGTTCGACGCTGTACTCGGGCAGGACGTCGCTCCCCTTGCGGTCGGAGCGGGAGACGTGCTCGGAAACGAGCGGATGCACGTAGACGTCGCCGCGGCACGCCGTACGAATGGCTTCGAGCAGCTCCGACACGTCCCACGACTTATCGACGAAGCCCGACGCGCCCAGGCGGTAGGCTTGCTCGGCGTAGACCCGCGCCGGGTGGCCGGTATAGAGAACGATAGGCAGCTCGGGATGAAGGGTGTGAATGGTCTTCAAAAGGTTCAGGCCGTGCGTGTCTTCGAGGCTGATGTCGAGGATCAGCACGTCGGGCACGCGCTTTTCGAGGATGTGCAGGGTCTCTACGGCCGACGATGCCTCTCCACAAACGTTTAGATCGAGCGTATGATCGATCACGAGGCGCACTGCCACCCGAATGGCGGGGTGATCGTCCACCACCAGCACGTCCAGTCGCCCGGAGCGGTCCGAACCGCCGGCGCCTGTTCTGGCATTGTTCGGCGTTAGTTCCATGTCGGGCTGATCTAAGGGTTGAGCGGGGCGTTACTGCCCTTCGAACCAGTAGTTATCGACCGTGACGCTGGTGGCCGGTTCGTTGCCGGTATACTTCTCGAACTGCCCGATGTCGGCCTGTCCTTTCGCCAGTTTTTCGCCCACGGCCTCCTGGTAGAGCGTCTGGGTGGCGGTATCGATCTTGAAGTAGACCTCGTAGGCAGGAATGAGGACGCCACCGACGTTTCGGATCCGGTACTCGACGTTGACAAACGCGCTGTCGTTCGACGACCGGCTTTTCCAGTTGACGATCTCGACGGACATCGCCGCGGCGCTGTTGGGGTCCTGCTTTTCGAGGAACAACGTGGCGGTGGTGGTCTTGTTCTCCCTGACGGACACGGTCACCGAGCTCGAGGCGTACCCGGGATGGGTGGCGCGGATCGTGTAGTTGCCAGCCTCGACGTCTTCGATGACGAAGCGTCCATCCTTGTCGGTGACGATGGCGGCGGTGGGCGGCGTGGTGGTCACGCTCACCCGCTCGAGGGCTTTGTTGGTTTCAAAGTCGAACACGGCGCCTTCGATGTTGCCGCTCAGGACCGGGCCCACGGTCGCTTCCTTACATCCCGTTCCTGCCGCCAGCACCACCAGCAGCGTTACTACCCCAAAAAACCGGTAATTACTCACGTTACTTCCCGTATTTAAAATCTCCGGATTCCCGGATGCTAACATGACGTTTTGAAACAGAAAACCTTGTCTGGACCGATACACCCGTCCTTACAGGTATCGGACGAATCGTGGAAACCCTAAGTCCGGCGACGTTTAAGGATCCATCCCGGTGCACGGATAGGGCAGGGTGCATGAGACGATGGCTTCGTCTACGATCCGGTCCCCGTCCATCACCACGAGGCGCGCGTCGATGCGGTCCCCTTCACCGACGTTCAACGACGACACGGCAAGGGTATCTTCCCTTCCGGGAACCGTTTCGAACTCACCGGACTGACTCGTCTCGGACGTACCGCTCGCGCCGGATTTCCGGACCTCCAGCCGGTACTGAAGCGTCCCGGCCGGAGTGTCCGAATTATCAAAAACCGCGTGTATCGACCACTGGCCTGCCTCTTCCCTCACGAGAATCCGCGCCCGTCCGGGCGGATCTGCCGGCAGTGCCAGAAGTCCGACGAGCAAAAGCACCAACATCATCGATCAGTTACTCAAAAACGCGTATTGTGCTCGATGGTGATGTTCATGCCGTTGCCCACCTGCCGGATGCCGAACAGAGACGAAGCCGTGCCGACCTGGATGGCCGTGATTCCGTATCCATCCTGGACGACTTGCGGAAAAGTCGTGTTGTTACCCTGAAAGTCGAGCACGTAGGTGTTCCCACCTCCACGCTGGAGGACGTTCAGCGTGTTGGCGTTCCCTTTGAGCTTCGTGCTGAACACGTGGTCTACACCTTCCTGATATAGGCCGACCCGGTTGTGGTTGCCGATCTGCTCGAGCTCGGCGCGGTGGCCCGAACCGATCTGCTCAATGTTGGCAACATTGTAGTTGCCTTCCTGATAAACAGTGGCCGAGTTGCCTCCGACCACCGGATTCAGCTCGCTTTGCAGGTACAGATCTCCGGCTCCGATCCGGGCCTGGTTGCTCGTCCGGATAGCCGGATTCTGCACCGGCTCATCCGAGGCCTGTTTAACAAAAATGCTTGCCTCGCTGCGCTCCTGGGCAAATGAAGCGGGAGCGAGAAGCAGCATCACAAACAGAAGCAATAGCCTGCCCGGTTTTGTTTTGCTCATCACTCGTTGATATGGATTGACACGCATTCAATCCTCCTTTTTTAGTCGTCGTGATGAAAGTGAGTGTTCAATGGATGACCGAGAGGGTGACCATGAGCCACCCTCTGTGGTCAACCTGACATCAGAAAATCGCAGGAGCACCGCCGCCAACCTGAGTGACGGTCGCTTTGTTGCCATTCCCGAGCTGAGTAATAACACTATTGTTATTGCCGGCCATCTGGTCCTGCTTGGCCCAGTTGTTAGCTCCATCCTGAAAGATCTGCGCGGAGTTCGGAATGTTTACAGCATTCCACGCACCTCCATCCACATACTGCTTCTGGATGGCCTCGTTGTCGTTTCCCTTCTGGCTGATTAGCGCGTCGTTGTTCTTGGCAGGATAAAGCCCACGACCTGCACCATACTGCTCCTGTCTGGCGAGGTTATCATTGCCTTCCTGTTGGATAACAGCGCCGTTCAGAGAGCCGGACTGCTCCTGCCTGGCATTGTTGTCATTGCCAACCTGAAGAATCGAAGCATCGCCACCCCAGGATGCGGCATTCTGGAACGACCGGTTCCGGTTGCCCTGCTGGTCTGCCTTGACTTCATTACCCCAACCGGCTTCTTTGATTTGATCCGCCGTATTGTCGGATCCATCCTGTACAATACTCAGCACACTGTGTGCAAGCTGAGACTGTCTGGCAACGTTGCGATTTCCCGTCTGGGCAATGGAGGCTGAGGACTGGTATACCTTCTGTGTCTGCACGGCGTAGTTCTCGTTCCCCGACTGCGTAATCGTAGCAGACACAGAGCCGAGGTTGTTGTGCGGCCCCTGCTCCTGTCTGGCCCTGTTATTCTTGCCGTCCTGCACAATGAGGGCTTGAGCCAGACCAGCATGCCTGTCCGTCGCGTCCTGCGTCTGTATGATGCGGGCTTCATTACCCACCCCGGCTTGATTGATCGTAGCCTGGGCAGCCAGCCCTGCGACAACGCTGGTATTTACCTGTTCGATGATTGCCGTGTTTGCCCGGTCTGCCTGGCTGATCACAGCTTCCACATGACCGCCCTGCTGATCAACAGTTGCTTTGTGATCGGCTCCGGTCTGATTGACAGTCGCATTGTTCTGCGCAAACGCAATACTCGCCGTAAAAATGAGGCAAAGGGCAAAAAGGAGGACTCGTTTCATATTAGGTCTCGAATAAGTGAGGGAGAATGAGCGGGCCCTGAAGGACCCGCTCACCAACTAAGAATCCTGATCAGTGCTGGTTAATGGTGACGACGTTGCCGTTGCCCATCGAGGTCACGTTCGCAATCGCGCCAAGCTCCTGGTGGAGG
>CBINFS010000092.1:0-4291 GCA_966250015.1 uncultured bacterium
AATATAGAGAGGCAGTGCCCTGAGCGCCGTTCGCTAAACGCGCGGTGGATCCCCGGCGCGGCCCGGCGATTTCAGAACTGGTGCCATTGGAATGCAAGGTGGCAAACCTGTCCAATGGCTGGGCTATTTCTTTTGCAACTAACCTAAATATCTTGTTATTCTGGACTTGATCCGGAATCTATGCAATGATAGCACCGGGCAGAACCGAGTAGGTTTAGCGAGACTTGGCCTGGATCTCCGCCTTCGCGGAGATGACGTATATGTTTAGGTTGTTAATATCATTAAGCGTCCCGCCTCTGGTCTGAATCCCTCCAAAAAACCGCCTGCGGGCATCTGCGTCATCAACGGAAAGAAAAACCTCACGGCATCATACGCCGGCCGGTTTCGCCTACGTAGGTTTTGCCGGACATGACGGTCTTTACGGCCGTTTCGAGGGCGTCGAAGAGGTGGGTCTTTTGCAGGTAGCCGTGGGCGCCGGCAGAGAGGGCCTGGCGGACGTACAGCTCTTCCTCGTGGCCGGAGACGATCAGCGTTTTCATTGCAGGGAACTGGGACTTGAGGTGTCTGATCAGCTCGATACCGTTCATACCGGGGAGGGAAATGTCCACGAGGGCGACGTCGGCTGGCGTCTCGGCCAAGCGTTCGAGGGCTTCATACCCGTCGCCTGCCTCTCCAACCCACTCCAGGGCGGGCAAACGCCGGATCAGCAGCTGGAGGGTTTCCCGCATGATTTCGTGGTCCTCGATGACAAAAAGACGGCAAGTCTTCTCAGTCATTCCCTTCTGTGCTGGAATTATCGTCTCTGCCAAACCATTTGAATACGAGTTTTTTTCGCTCATTCGTAATCCCGATCTTGCAATGGGATTGTTATGGTGGCGGTGGTGCCTTTGCCCGGGTGGGAATCGACGTGTAGCCGGCCGCCAAACAGGGCGAGGCGTTCGCGAACGCTGAAGAGGCCGAGCCCGGTCCGGCTCTGGCGGGCCGCCAGGCTCTCGACGTCGAATCCCCGACCCTCGTCCGACACGCAGAGCGTGAGGAAGCCGTCTTTCTCGAAGGCGTCGAGTCGGGCTTTCTTGACGCCGCTGTGCTTGACGACGTTGAAGAGCAGCTCGCGCACGAGCTGGAAGATCAGCACTCGCATATCCTTTCCCGGCACGCGGCAACACCCATCGGCGATGGTCAGTTCGAGGTCGAGGCCGTGAACGTCCTCCATCTGGAACTTCAGCCATTCGAAGGACTGGTTGAGGCCTTCTCCTTCGAGCACGGGCGGGCTCAGGTCGACGGAGAGGCTGCGGGTGGTCCGGATGGCCCGGTCGATCAGGGCGCTCAACGGCTCAGCCGAATCGGGCGGTGCCGGGATGACGTTTCTCTTAAGGTCGATTTCGAGCATCTGTACGCGGACCTGGAGGCCGAAGAGGAGCTGCTGGAGGTCGTCGTGGAGGATCTGCGATATCCGGCGGCGCTCGCCCTGCTCGGCGAGGGTGAGCTGTGAGGCGAGCGAGCGGAGCTGCTCGGTTCGCTGGCGCACGCGTTCTTCGAGCTGCTCGTTGAGGCGCCGGAGCTCTTCCTCGCGCTCGCGGAGCGCCCGCTCGGCTTTCGTGCGGTCGCTGATGTCGTGAACGATCGAGTAGAGGAGCTCGCGCCCCTGTACGTTGACCGGCCCGCTGTAGACCTCGACGTCGCGTACCTCACCCGAGGCCAGGCGGTGCTGGAAGTAGAAGTGGCTGTCGTCTCCGGTCCGCGCCTTCTCTATCTCCCGCTGGACGTCCGACATGGGGAGGGTATTGATCTCCGATATTTTCTTTAGCTTCAGCTCCTTCCTCGAATACCCGTAGAATCGGCTGGCAGCGGGGTTGGCATCGACGATCCGCATGGTCTTCGGATCGATGATCAACACGACGGAGTAGTTGTTTTCGAAGATGGCACTGTAGCGGGCCTCATTCTCGCGGAGTGAAGCTTCGTAGCGGGTGCGCTCGGTGACGTCGGACAGCACGACCATCAGGGCGCGTAAGCCGGTGTACACGACGTGGGTGCCGCTGCCTTCGACGACCCTGACGCTGCCGTCCTTCCGCCTCAGGCGGGTGTTGAAGAATCCGTCCACCTTGAAGGGCAGGCCGGCGCCGTCGCCCGGCACCAGGTCCGGCAGGCACATCGAACGGAGCTCGTCGAGGTTGTAGCCGAAACTCTTTAGGGCGGCGCGGTTTGCGGCCAGGAAGCGATAGGTGTCCTCTTCGACGATGAAGACGGGTTGGGGGCCGCTTTCGAAAAGGTTTTCCAGCTCGGACGCATCGTACTCGATCTTGAGCGCCACCTCGCGTATCCTTCCGATCACACGATTCATCGCCAGAAAAAAGATCACGCCGGTCACGCAGAGGAACGCGGCGGCCCGTAACGCGCGTGAGCCGATGTAGAGCAACGGGTCGGCTTCACGAGATATGCCGGATGGCGGCAGCACCCAGTGCCAGAGCACGACCCAGATGGCCGTGAAGAGGACGTAGAACAGCAGGGTCCTGTTACGGACGTTCGTTGCGTGCCTCCGGAAATCCTGGTCTTGCATCGAGCCTCGACGGGTGGCGTTGTGGGGGGAGATCGATCGGTCTTCCGGCCGTCTAGGGTCATCTTACGGACAGGCGACGCGAATTAGCACGAGGGCTTTTGAATATTCAGCTATCACAGTCTCAGTTGCAACAGTCAGGACGAGATTACGTATTGGAGAGGTTAAAAAAAGGCAGTGTGATCACTTCGGGATCGTCTCACGCTGTTTTCGTGTGAATTCGATACAGTACGTAGAAACCTTCGGAAGACTTTCGTACTTAAAAGTCGCGCAGATGCAGGAGTGGAGCAGTCCCGAAAGTCTGGCAGTATGATATCAAAACCGACCCTTTTCTTAACGGTCCTTTTCTTCGCGTTCCTGGCCGTCGTCATACCCGAGGCGGTCTGGGCGGACGCGCCCGGCGACGTCGAAGGCAGCGAGGAAGCCGTTTGCGTCGTCGAGACCGAGGAGATTGAGACCGATCCCTGCCTGCAAAAGGTACACGATCACGTGACGGTGCAGTCGGCCCTGTTTACGCGCACCGAATCCCGAAAGAAGTACCCCTTCTCGTTCCTCATTGTGATTCCGGTGCTTCCGGCGCCGCAGCTTACCGTCGCAACCTGCAAGTGCGGTGACGACCTGTCCTGGCACTCGACCTTTGCATCCCGAAGGGTTCAGCCGGAATGCGTAGCGGTACAATCCCTGCCGGACCAGCACGTACGCGTCAAGAGCCCTTCTCTAGTCCAGCTACGTACCGCTCTCCTCTGTTGATGCCTCCGTTTGACAGCATGGCGTCATGAAAGGCCGGACGTTCAGTCGACCGGTTTTTCAACGAAGAGTTTTCTCAACGGAGGTTTTATGACAAGAACGACATTTGAATCCACCATAGAGGTGGAGGAAGAATCAGCGGTTATTCCGGACGTTTTAACGAAAGAGGACGAGGCCGTCACGGTTCTGATGAATCCTAACGGCATCGTTCAGAAGGTCAGCGATTCGGTAAAGAAGGTCCTGGGCTACGATCCGGAGCGCCTGAGCGGCTCTCTGTTTTTCCGGTACATTTATCATCGCGACCTGCTCGAGATCTTTTCGGGTATCGCTGAAATGATAACGGGGTACGAGCGGGAGAAGACGATGGACCTGCACGTCAAAACCGCCTCCGGGACGTGGCTCGCCTGCCGCGCCGGCGCCCGCATCCAGGTCAACGGTCACAAAATCGCCGGTATTTTGCTGACGCTGTACCCGGTGGCGCAGACCTTTGGAGCGTGATCGAGAGGATTTACTCACTCCCTCTTTGCATTAGCTCCAGTGGTGTCTGAAACAAATTGCTCCCGTAGACAGCCTACCTCGCAATTAATGCCCTCGAGCTGAGACTATGATGGCACCTAACGGGAAGTGACGGCTGGACCTCTCAACTTGTCGTTCCGAACCCGCAAAACGGGTGAGGGGTCTTCCCGAAGTGTTGCCTCATAGGTTTGCATAAACGGTCGTGGAGTGCCGTGCTCGGCCCTATTGCCATTCTTGAAGGCCTCGTTTCATAAAGATCCCTCGTCACGCTGTGACTCGGGATGACAATTGAGAGGTATTGCGCAATCCCACCATTTGTCATTCCGAGCGCCAGCGAGGAATCTTCCCGAAGTGCGAAGTTTCTGATTGGTTCATTTGGTTGAGAAATGCACTTTAGATTACTCCCTTGGACAGGGGAACTGTCGCGGAGCGACTGAGGGGTAGATCATTCTGTTTACTTCTCTTTTGCCGGGT
>CBINFS010000093.1:0-4197 GCA_966250015.1 uncultured bacterium
TCGGGTACGTCCTTGAAGCCGCTCTCGACGAACCGGCGCTGGTCATCCGGTGAGGCACGCTCGACGACCGGGAGGTAGACCCACTGGTCGTTGAACACGTTGCTGATCTCGACGTAAGGACTGATCCGGGTACCGCCTACCAGCTCGATTTGCTTGCGCAGCCGCAGGTCCGCCGACTGATCGATCGGGCGCAAGTATTTTTTCCCTTCGAACAGGAAGAAATCGCTTCGCAGGTTTTCATTCGGGAAGACCGCACGATAATCGAGGGCGACCGAGATCCCGCTTAGTGCGCTCCCGAGAGGTCCCGACATTTTTTCGGGCGTCATGTAGTAGAGCCCGAATTTGAAGATCGGGTTTTTGTACTCGATCACGTCGCCGCTGCCGCCGAATACGTACTCGACGTCGCCGTCGGGCGCCTGCCGGACCACGCGCGGCGCGCCGCTGGCGCCGATGATTCCCCGTTGCGTGGCAAAGTTGGCGTAGCCCCAGAAGGAACCCCACGAGTAGGTGGAGGGCACCTTGCGGAGTGAGATCTCGACGCCTTTGTTGTCGCCGTAGTCGCCGTTGGCGTTGGTACGGTAGATCGGGAAAGACCCGCCGGGGTCTACCTCAACGGTGCGGATGGTATTGCGGATATCCTTGTAGTACCCCGTCAGGTCGAGCACGAAGAAGTCGAGGAAGTTGCGTTCGATCCCAACCTCGAATGCCACCACTTTCGTTGGCCGGAGCATCCGGTTACCGAGCAGCAGGGGCGCGTACATGTCATTGAAGATGAACGTGGTCAGGCTTCCCCAGACGCCCGTTCCGCCTTCGCCGTAGTCACCGAAGGAAGGGCGCTGGAAGAAGTGGCCGTAGGAGAAGTGCAGCACCGTTTGCTCGTCGATCGGGTGCGAGATCCCGATGCGCGGACTGAGCTGATAGTAAAGCTTGGTGTTCCGCTTTTCGCCGCCCAGGGGGTTGAAGACGTCGACGTAGACGGTATCGTTGGGGTTGTAGAAGTCGAGGCGCAGGCCGGCATTCATGATGAAGCCGCGGAACTCGAGCTTGTTTTGCAGATAAGCCGCGCCTTGGTACGGCTTGTAGGTACGGTCGTCGGTGTTCAGCGTCGGGTACTTCGACTGGTTGAAGTGGTCGAGCAGGTAGTAGCTGAAGTCGAGGCCGGTTTGCATGTGCCAGAACTTGTTGATCTGCGAGCTGAATTCGCCTTCGAGCTTCCATTCGACGTTGTTGTCCGCAAACCGGAAGAGATAGCCGGAGGTGTGGTAACCGACGTTGTTGGCAAAACCGCCGGGGATCGGGTTGCCGTTGGCGTCCCTGGCCCGGAGGAAATCCTGCTGGGCGTCGCTGGCTTCGAATCCGAGGGTATCCCCCGGGAAGATGTCCTGGTCGCGTTCAGCCTGCACACGTGCCAGCTTCACCTCGTAATACGTGGCTGAATTGAGGGCGTGCGAGTAGGTGATGGTCTGGCCGTTGGTGCGAGAGAAGGGAAAGCCGTCCTGATCGAAGTAGGCGTACCGGGAGGAATTGCCGTAGGTGAGCGCCCAGTCAGCATCGTGCCAGAAGCCCCAGCCCGCTTCTTCCTGGCCGTAGAAGGCTGACGCCACGATCTTCCTCCCGCCCTTCATACGGTAGTTCAGCTTCATCGTGCCGTCGTAGAACGTCCCGCGCTTGCGGAAGGCGTTCCCCATGATCGGGGCCTGCGAACGGTACTTGCCGGAAGCGAAGAAGAACAGGTTGTTCACGAACGGAACGGGACCGCCGAGGCTCGACTCCACCTCGTAGGTCGGACGGCTGGTGTAGTCGGTCAGCGGCTGGTGGGTCGCCATGTAGTGCTCGTAGGCCTGTTCGGGCGTCCAGATCGAATTTGGATCGCTGCCCGGCGTGCCGTTGGGGTCGACCCACTGGTCGGGATACTCGATCCACCAGTCGAGATGGCGAGCGTGGGTATTCTCCCAGTAGATCGGAGAGGCGTAGTCGTACAGGGCATCGCCCCAGTGACGGGTTCCAGGGGGTTCGAAGCGGGTATCCAGGTAAAACTCGTAGTTCTCACTCCCGTCCTTGGTGACGACGTTGATGACGCCCGACTGCGCCTCGCCGTACTCGGCGTTGAACGAGCCGGTGATGACCTCCATCGCCTCGATGGAGCTGAGGTTGATGCGGGTATAGGGCGAGTGGTCGAGGGGGTTGCGAGCACGCGCACCGTCGATCATAAAGGCGACCTGATCGAGCGTGCCGCCGCGCACGCGTACCTGGCCGTTTTCGATGTTGATGCTGGGAAGGGTGGTTAGCACGTCGGTGAAATCCGTCGTCGGGCGGGCGGTGACCTCTTCGGCTTCCATCCGCACCACCGACGTGGTGTTGTCCTTTTCGACGAGCGGTCGTTCGGCCGTCACCACCACTTCTTCTCCCACGAGGGTCTCCTCTTCAAGCTCGACGTTAACCTCGGTGGTCGTGTTCAGGTGCACGATGATCCCCTGGATGGTGGTCGGCTTGAAGCCGATCGAGCTGACGCGCAACGTGTATTCACCCGGCTGGAGGTTTGCGATGAAGTAATCGCCCTCGAGGTCGGTGGCCGTACCCATCGTCGTCCCATCGATCACCACGTTGACGCCGGGAAGCGCTTCTCCGGTTGCGGCGTCCGTCACCTTTCCGGAGATCTTACCACGACCCTGTGCGTGGGCGTCCAATGCCCCAAAGAGGAGCGCCAGCAGTAGCACGAGTTTTCCGGTCGAATGCAAGAATGCGGTACGCATAATTCTTCTCCGTCGGACGGTACGCCGCATTTTCACCCGATCCTGGCGGCGCCGTACCGACCTGCCCTGGTGGACAACTGTTAAAACGTAATGACTCCTTTCACAAACCCGTCCTGCTTGCTCTCTGCGAGTGCGAAGCCGTCGTTGATGGCGTCGAGGCTGAAGCGATGCGTCACGAGCGGCTTCATGTCGAGCTGGCCGTGCTCCATCAAACCGACGCCAATGCGTATGCCCTGGACGTAGACGTCCGGATTCCGGGTGTGCCCGTTGACGATCTGGAATGCCATCCAATTCCAGTAAGCCCAGTCGACCTCGCGGAGGCCGCCGAGGTGGAATCCGAACACCTCGAGCTTCCCTTCCATCCGCACGAGTCGGGTTACGAGGTCGAGCGTCGGCTGCACACCTCCTGCTTCGACGCCAATGTCCACGCCCCGGCCGCCGGTCAGCGCTTTCACGGCTTCCTCGACGTTGTCACGCGTTGGGTTGAAGGTGTGGGTTGCCCCGAGCCGGCGTGCGAGGTCGAGCATCTGATCCCGCTGGTCTACCGCGACGATGAGGCCCGCTCCCCGCGCCCGGAACACCTGGAGCATGATGAGCCCCATAAAGCCGCACCCGACGAGACAGACGCTGTCGCCAAGCTGGGGATCGGCCTTGCGTACGCCGTTGACCGAACAGGCAATCGGCTCGCCCAGCGCGTGCTCGAAGGCAATGTCGTCCCGAAGGGGAACGACCCAGCGGGCCGGCACGACGACGTACTCGGCGTACCCTTTTCCCTCGGCGTACACCGTCACGCGGTCGCCTTCCGAGACCTGATCGACCCCTTCTCCCACCGCATCGACGACGCCGGATACCTCGTGCCCGATGAAGCCCGGATACTTGAAGGTCTTCATCTTGCCTGTCCACATCTCGATTTCGCCGGTGCAGATCCCACATATCGCGGTGCGGATGCGGACCTCGCCGTAGCCCGGCTCGGGGACGGGTCGATCTTCTATCTCAAACCGGCGGGGTGCAACGAGAACGCCTGCCTGCATACTGACCACTACCTAAAACCCGTGAGGTTGAAAAATTGACCTCGGAAGGGCCCGGGGCGGGCAGAGCTTCTGCCCGCCCCGACCCATTCTTCGGGTTTCGGTTATTTCAAGAGCATCATCTTGCGCGTATGCGTCTTTCCACCGGCCTCCAGCACGTACACGTACATGCCGCTCGCCCAGTTGGACGCGTCGACCTGGACCTCGTACGTACCGGCGGTGTGCGCGCCTTCGACGAGCGTTACCACGTGACGGCCGAGGACGTCATAGACTGCGAGGCGCACGTCGCCACCCTGAGCCACGTTGTAACGGATCGACGTGGTGGGGTTGAAGGGGTTCGGATAGTTCTGCTCGAGCGTGAACGCAGCCGGGATTTCGTCGCCGACCTTCTCGATGGCCGTCCCGATCTGTTCGAC
>CBINFS010000094.1:0-4173 GCA_966250015.1 uncultured bacterium
AACATCTCCGGTGGCTATAGCGCGGGGGGTACACCTCTTCCCATTCCGAACAGAGCCGTTAAGCCCCGCAGCGCCGATGGTACTGCCCTTGTGGTGGGAGAGTAGGTCGCCGCCGGCGTCTCATTACAAAAGCCCTGCTTCCAACAGATGGAGGCAGGGCTTTTTTGTCTAAATCAGATTCGGTTTTTCGTTCTGCTTCACGTTCCGACTCTGGCAAGCGAATCGCGTACCTCGACCCCGGCCTTCTGTGTTACAGGGAGGATGACGGTAAATGTGCTGCCGACGCCGGGTACGCTGTGCGCCGTGATCATACCGTGATGGCGCTCGACGATCCGGGAGCAGATAGCCAGCCCCATCCCGGTCCCCTCATATTGCGAGCGGCCGTGGAGCCGGTTGAACGGCGTAAACAGGCGAGAGGCATACTTCTCGTCGAACCCGATTCCGTTGTCGATCACCTCGATGCGGCAAAGGTCTGACCCCGAGTTGCCTGCGACCCGAATCCGTATCACGGGGGGTACGTTTTCCCTGTGGAATTTCAGTGCGTTCCCGATCAGGTTCAGGAACAACTGCTTCATCTGCATCGGGTCGGCTTCGATCTGACAGAGGCCGTCGTAGTCGACGCGGCCTTTCGTTTCGGCAAGCCGCAATTCGAGGTCGGCCAGCACTTCCTTCACGATCTGGTCGAGGTAGACGGTTTGCACGTCACATTCCCGGGTCGCGATGCGCGAGTAGGTGAGCAGGTCCGAGATGAACCTGGTCATACGCGTAGCAGCGTCGTCGATACGTTCGAGGAAGTGCAGGCCTTCCTCGTCGAGCTTATGCCCGTGTTCAGTTTCGAGGAGCCGGGTGAAGGCGTGGATCTTGCGAAGCGGCTCCTGGAGGTCATGCGACGCCACGTACGCGAAATCCTGCAGCTCGCGGTTTCGGAGCTCGAGCAGCCTGTTGGTCCGGGCGAGCGCCTTGCGTGTGCGTTCCCTTTCCATCACTTCGTGCCGGAGCTGCCGGTTGGCGCGGGTCAGCTCCTCGGTTCGCTCCTGCACGCGCTGCTCGAGGGTTTCGGTGAGCTTCTGAAGGCGCTCCCGCTTGATTCGCAGCCGGGTGTACAGGCGAGCGTGCTCGACGGCCAACGACGCCCGGCGCCCCAGTTCCTCGGCAAAACGGAAGTCGTCTTCGGTATAGTGCCGGTCGGAATCCGACCAGACGAGCGTCAGGACGCCAAGGACCTCGTCGAGGGTTTTCAGCGGAAGGAGAATGACGGAACGGAAGCCGATCTGCTTTTTCAGAGCAGCGTGCTCCTCGTCGACCGAACCTTCGGTCAGCCTGTCCTCCGGAATGACCGGATAAAACTCCGGCTGGCCCGTTCGCAAGACCTGGCCGATACCGTAGGGCAGGTCCAGGCGCGGCGGATAGCGGAGGTGGAGCTCTCGCGCCCAGCGCACTTTTTCCGGATCGATGTGTGAGACTGCGAGCAATTCGATCGCGCCGCTATCCGGATTTACCATGTGGATGACGCACCAGTCGGCCAGATACGGCACCACGAGGTCGGCAACGTGCTGGAGCGTTACAGCATAGTCGAGTGGGGAAGCAAGGGCGGCGCTGACCTTAAAGAGGAACTCGTTGCGGCGATCGGCTGCCTCACGGATTTCTTTCTCTTCGGTGAAATCGACGCACGACCCGATGAAACCGGTAAACGTCCCATCCGGGAGGAACTGCGGCGAGCCTTGATTGAGAAGCCACCGGTAAACCATGTCCTTCCGTCGCAAACGGAATTCCATGCGGAAGGCCGTCCGTGTTTTCAGGGCGTTATTATACGCGTTGAAAACGTTTGCATAATCGTCCGGATGTATGCCTTCGGTCCAACCCGATCCCAGCTCTTGCTCCTTGCTCCTCCCGGTAAAACCGAGCCACGTCTGGTTTACGTAGGTGAACGCACCGGAGGTATTCGTCATCCACAATAGTACGGGTGCCTGTTCGGCCACCGCCCGAATACTTGATTCATCCCCCAGCTCCTTCGTCTCCGACCCTTCGAATTGATTCGGTAACTCTTGCTTCATCAGATCCTGCTTACAATCGATTCACCAGATTTGCGGGTTAAATGAGCCCGGATTGACCCTCATTCACACGCCAAGCTCACTTACGTCACATCGAGCGTTTCGGAACCCGAAAATATGTAACCGTTCTGGAACGGATAATTTCGTAGATCCAAAACAATTCGATCAAGCCGTAAAGGTATATTCTTACAGCTCAAGTGTTACGATTGTGTCAACGTCGTCTCTCTCAGCAGGCAATTCGATGACGACGTCACCGTCTTTCCGGAAGGGGATCTCCCTGCCGTCTTCAAAGAGCGAGACCTTTTTGACGTTCAATAAGGCCGTACCCGGCAGGGTGAGTGAGCCTGAGACCGTACCGTCGAGCACGTGGACGTACACCTTGTTTCCCTTCTGCGTGCTAACGCCCCAAGGCTGCGGCGGGACGGGACCGTTCGTGGTGGCGTAGATCGTCTCTCCGTACCGGCGGGTCCATTCGCCGACTGCCTTGAGCGTCTCGACGACTTCGGGCTGGAACTCACCTTCCGGGGTCGGTCCCACGTTGAGGAGCAGGTTGGCGTTGACGCCGGCAGCCCTGACCAGGTAGTGGATGATCTCGGTGGGCGTCTTCCAGTCGTTGTCGTTTTTGTTGTAGCCCCACGACCGGTTCATGGTATCGCATGTTTCGAGGGGGAGGTTGCTGATGTGGGTGGTGTTGTATCCGAACGTGTTCTGCCCGGGCAGGTCACGCTCGACGATCTGGAAGTCCTCGCCAGCGAAGGGGGCGACGTGGTGGTTGTTGCCGATGAGGGCCTGCGGCTGGAGCCGGTGGATGAGTTCGTAGGTCCGTTCGAGGCGCCAGTCGACGCGGGTTTCGCGGTTTTCCTTGTTACTTTCGTCGACGTGCTGATCCCACCAGCCGTCGAACCAGATTCCGCCGATCTTGCCGTAGCGTCCGCTCAGTAGCTCGGCGATTTGGGCGTCCATGTAGTCGAGGTAGGCGTTGAAGTCGCCGCTTTCAGGCCGTCCGGTAGCCCGGCCGGTTTTGCCGCGCGGGAAGTAATCCGGGTGGTGCCAGTCGAGGTGGGAGTGGTAGAAAAAGAGCTTGATGCCCTGGCGCTCACATTCGTCGGCGAGCATTTTTAGAACGTCCTTTCCGTAAGGGGTGGCGTCGACGATGTTATAGTCGCTGACCTCTGAGTCCCACATCGCAAAGCCGTCGTGGTGTTTCGACGTGATCGTGATGTACTTCATACCGGCCTCTTTCGCGGTTCGGACCCACGCGGCCGGGTCGAACTTGACGGGGTTGAACTGCGGAGGGAGCTTCTCGTATTCCTCCACGGTCATACTGTCGTTGTTCATCACCCACTCGCCCTTTCCGAGCAGGCTGTAGACGCCCCAGTGGATGAACATGCCGAACCGGGCTTCGCGGAACCAATTTGCCGCTTCCACCCGCTCGGGCGGTACGGTACCCTGTGCGAATAGCGGTGAGGCGCAAAGCACAAGCAAAACAGGTAGATACCAGAAAGGTGTACGCATGGCTGACATGGCCTGACGACTTGAAAGCAAAACACGTTATAATAAGAAGCGACAGTGAAAAATACTGGAAGACCGCGCCTTTGCTGTTCGTTTGTGTGAGAGAAGAAGGGTTTTGTTCACACGAAGAAAGAGCGGGTGGTCATTGATTGTCGAGCACCCATATCGCCATTTCTGATGATTTCAATTCATAAAGATGCCTCGTCGCTATGCTCCTCGGCATGACAAAGTGGGGTATAGTGAAAACGATAAGTTCAAATGGCTGTTTATACTTCTCAAAAGGTCATCCCGACGAACCTTGTGAGGAGGGATCTTCACGAAGTGCTGCATTTTTGGTTGGATCTATCGGCGGTTCCAATTTGCTCCCCAGGATGGGGGAGTTGTCGTGAAACGACTGAGGGGTAGAAATTATATATACTTCTCTTTTGCCGGGTCAAAAGAGAAGCAAAAAACCCCTTTGAAATCGAAACACACGGATCCATCTCTCCCCAAGATACCCACAACCCATACCTAACAGCGCTGAACGGTTAGTGCTAGTATAGAGAGGTTGTGCCACAAGCGCCGTTCGCTAAACGCGCGATGGATCCCCGACGCACAACCCGGCGATTTC
>CBINFS010000095.1:0-4023 GCA_966250015.1 uncultured bacterium
CAGGCCTGGCGTTACCGCGAAGGGCTCGAAGCCCGCATCTCCGAAACCCGCGCGGTTATCGAGGCACTTCGAGAGAAACTGGACTGACCACCGCTTCAAGATGCAGCGACGGGCGTTTGTTGGAGCGGTATCTATCCTTCCCGGCCGGAGGCAGGTTCGCTAAAGCCGGCTCTTCGCGTCCATGAGCCGGTTTCCATCCTGGTCGTACACGGCAAAGCTGAAGCCTGGCTGGATGCAGTAGGCGCCGAAGCGGCCGTAGCGGTCCAGGGCGAGAAAACCCACCTGGATCTCGGCATAATCCGGGTTTTTCTCGATGACCCGTTCGACCGCCAGGCGGCACGCCTCTTCCGGATCGTGTCCCTGACGCATGAGCTCGACGACGAGGAAGCTGCCCGCGGCGCGAATGACGGCCTCTCCCCAGCCAGTGGCGCAAGCGGCGCCTGCGGCATTGTCGACGTACAGGCCTGCGCCGATGAGGGGGCTGTCGCCTACACGGCCGTGCATCTTCCAGGCCGCGCCGCTCGTCGAGCAGGCCCCCGAAAGCACGCCCGAAGCGTCGAGAGCCAGCAGGCCGATCGTGTCGTGATTTTCGACGTTTATTTCCGCTTTACCGTTACCTTCGGAGCCGGAGAGCCATTCCTTCCAGGCCTGCTCCGACGCTGGCGTCAGGAGTTCCTCGCGTGTAAATCCGTTTTCGAGGGCAAAGGCATACGCCCCTTCTCCGACGAGCATCACGTGCGGTGTTTTCTCCATGACGAGGCGTGCCACCGAGGTCGGGGTTTTGATGTGCTCGAGAAAGGCGACCGAGCCGCAACGCCCGTTTTCATCCATGATGCAGGCGTCGAGCGTAACGTGCCCCTGCCGGTCCGGCCGGCCCCCGTAACCCACGGTAGCGTTGTCCGGGTCCAGTTCGGCAACTCGAGCCCCCGCTTCTACCGCATCGAGTGCCCGCCCGTCCCGGGAGAGGATCTTCCAGGCTTCCTCATTGGCGGCCAGTCCGAACGGCCACGTCGTAACGATGATGGGTTTATTCACAGTGTCCGGCGGCGACGTCCGTTCCACGCCTGTGCAGGCAGATAGGGGAAAGAGGCTCGAAAGGGCGCTCCACTGTAAGAACGAACGGCGTGTTGGCATATCGGGACGGGTATTTCGTGACGGCAAAGAGGAAATCCCTGGCGAACAAGATGCAAGATAAGCTAAGAAAACGCCTGCATATTATGCAGAAAAGTAGGACTGGCGGTTTCCTACCTCATGATTTCCACGGCTCAGGAGGCCTCCAGACCACGCGCCACGACGGCGAGACCTGCACGCCGTCTGCAGGTCATTCGTGCGTGGTACCGGTATGTAGTAGCAGCCCCGTACGAGCCTCTTCGCCATATTCCGCGCGGAAAGTGGGAAATCTATTCATGCTGCTAATGATTATCATTCATGCCTCGAACAGAAAACAGGGAACATACTTTTCTGTCCTATACGTGCCCACTCAATCCCGCATTTCTTCATCATTGAAAATCTTTGAAACACTTATCGTATAAATAGGATATAGGATTAGCACCGGTTCCTTTCAATTTGAACACCCGTAGAGACAATGCTTACGAAAGCGGATCAGTTTGCCGAACCGCTGGCTTTGCTGGCCGAACAGGCAAAAGCCCTGTCACACCCCGCCCGGTTGTCGATACTCCAGATCCTCGCGGAGCGGAATTCGTGCATCTGCGGGGAGCTGGTCGAGGACCTGCCGCTGGCTCAGGCCACGGTCTCGCGCCATCTCAAAGCCCTCAAAGAAGCAGGGCTGATCAAGGGCGAGGTGGATGGCCCCCGGTCCTGTTACTGCATCGATCGGGAAGCGCTCGCGTCGCTACAGCAACGCCTGAACGAGTTATTCGAAGGGGTTCTCCGTGAATCCTCCGACCTCGAATGTTGCTGAAACGTGACTGAACCTTATAAAAAAGATATATGGCAACCACCACTTCCGTCACCCGGCGGCTATCCTTTCTCGATCGTTACCTGACCCTCTGGATCTTCGCCTCGATGGCGGCCGGTGTGGCGATTGGCTTCCTGTTGCCGGGCATCGAATCGTTCTGGAACAGCGTGACCGTCGGTACGACCAACATCCCGATCGCCCTGGGCTTGATCCTGATGATGTACCCGCCGCTGGCGAAAGTGCGGTACGAGGAGCTGGGCGAGGTCTTTCGCAACTGGAAGATCCTGGGTCTCTCGCTCGTGCAGAACTGGATCATTGGCCCCGTCCTCATGTTCGCGCTGGCCATCCTGTTTCTGCATAACTATCCCGAATACATGGTGGGCCTGATTATGATCGGGCTGGCCCGGTGTATCGCGATGGTGATCGTCTGGAACGAGCTCGCGAAGGGCGACAGTGAATATGCCGCCGGCCTTGTGGCTTTCAACAGCGTCTTCCAGGTGCTCTTCTACAGCGTCTATGCCTACGTTTTCATCACCGTTTTGCCTGGCTTCTTTGGCCTGGAAGGCAGCGTGGTAGCGGTCACGATGGGCCAGATCGCCGAGAGCGTGGCGATTTACCTGGGCATCCCCTTCGTGGGCGGGATGTTGACGCGTTTCATCATGCTCAGGACGAAGGGCCGCGAGTGGTACGAGCAGGTGTTCATTCCCAGGATCAGCCCGATGACGCTCGTGGCGTTGCTTTTTACGATCGTCGCGATGTTCAGCCTGAAGGGTGAGATGATCGTCACCCTGCCGCTGGACGTGGTACGTATCGCCGTGCCGCTCCTGATCTACTTCGTCGTGATGTTTCTCGTCAGCTTCTGGATGGGCCACAGGATCGGCGCCGACTACTCGAAGACGGCAACGCTCTCGTTTACGGCCGCCTCGAACAACTTTGAGCTGGCGATCGCCGTGGCCGTGGCTGTGTTCGGCATCGGATCGGGTGTCGCGTTTGCCGCCGTCATCGGGCCCCTCGTCGAGGTGCCCGTGCTGATCGGCCTGGTGAACGTGTCGTTGTGGTTCCAGCGTAAATACTTCGGACGTGACGTCGAACGCGGCGACGTAGAGGGTCCGGGTTATGTGTGCCCGACCGAATTGAAACTGCCGCTTTCGGAGCCCACCCGGTAGAACGTGTAGAAGCCCTCCCTGCGGAATCCACACACTAAACCAGCCGTTTCATGACCATCGCCGTCTTCAGTGACATCCACGCCAACCTGCCCGCCCTCGAAGCCGTCCTGGCCGACATCGACCGCCACCGGCCGGACATGATCTTCTGCCTCGGCGACCTGGTAGGCTACAACGTCTGGCCCAATGAAGTAGCCGATAGGATCCGCCGGCGCGGTATTCCTACGATTGCCGGCAATTATGACGAAGGCGTTGGACTGGCTTCCGACGACTGCGGCTGTGCGTACAAAACGGAGGAGGACCGTGCGCGGGGTGATGAATCCATTGCCTATACGAACAGCGTGGTTTCCGAAGAAACCCGGGCTTATCTGCGCACCCTGCCGCGCCACCTGCGTCTGGAGTTCGCCGTCCCCCGCGCGTCCGGTGCCCCGCAGATCGAGATGCTCATGGTCCACGGCAGCCCGCGTAAGATCAACGAGTACCTGTTCGAAGACCGTCCCGACGCGAGCTATCACCGGATGATGGAAGCAGCCGTCGCCGACGTGATGCTCTTCGGGCACACGCACAAGCCTTACCACAAGGTGCTCGCCTACGAAACCGAAGGGTCTACCCGGTACCGGCATGCCATTAATACCGGCTCGGTCGGGAAGCCGAAGGATGGTAATCCGCGCGCCTGTTACGTGATTCTGAGCGTTTCAGATAGCCCATCGCCACTTCATGCGGAGAGCATTCGCGTCGAGTTCGTGCGTGTGCCCTACGATGTCGAGCGAGCCGCCCGCGCCGTTGAAGAGAGCCCGCTCCCGGATGCCTTTGCCGACATGCTGCGTAAGGCGTGCTGAGCGGACCCGGAACCGGCGGGGCATGGTCATCGGCCGTCGTATGCCCGCTGCAGGTCCTCGATGACGATCTTCGTCATTTTGAGCATGGCGTCCATGACCCGCT
>CBINFS010000096.1:0-3701 GCA_966250015.1 uncultured bacterium
GCTTGATGGGACAGGTCGCGATTAATTTCCGGGCGAGTAGCTCGCATTTTGGTAGCTCCACAAATAGGTTGAGGCAAGTCGCATGCTTCAATGGATTCCGGATCTGGGGCCGGGATGACGTTTTTTGAGAGGTATTCGCGACCAAGAAAGTAGACGTATTTATTGGCTTAAAGTATTAATAAACAAATTATCCCGGACTTGATCCGACACGAGCAACGCGACTGACGGAGTATATCCAGAATAGGAACGCACGGGGCAGAACCGTATAGCTATACGACACCCTTTCCTGGATCTCCGCCTTCGCGGAGATGACGTATTTGTGCGGAGTGTATTAGTAGCCTTAGGCGTCCCGCTTTTGGTCTCCAATCCATGGGATCATCATCTGCGGACATCTATGAGTTGTTGTTACCGGCCGGTGATGATGACGCGCCGGTAGGATGTTAGTGCGGGGGTGCCATCGTCGGTCACCTCGAGGATCACATGGATGGTGCGGTCGCCGAGGTCGGTTGGGACTTGGACACGGGCTACCGGTGAGTCCGCACCTTCGATCATCACTTCGCCTGGGTAGGTGCCGGCTTCACGGTAGACCCACCAGCGGTAGGAAAGGTTGTCGCCGTCGGGGTCGGACGTGCCTTCGGCGGTGAGCGTGAAGGGCTCTCCGGCCGGTGCGGTAATCGAGAGCACCGCGGTTCCCTCGATGCCGTTGACGACGACGGCCGGGTTGTGGTTGGCCTCGTCGAAGGGCTTCACGCACCAGTCCATCCGGGCGGCGAAGTCGTGCTGGTAAGCCCGGCGCCACCGCCAGATGGTGGCCTGGTTCGAGACGTACGTGCGTCCATCCGGGCCAACCACCGCGTCCCGCGCATCGACGTTGTGCGTCCAGATGGGACGCGTTTCGGCATAGGACTGATAGAGAACGTAGCGCCCGCCCCAGCCGCCATACGCCGGGCTGAGCGCGCTGCCGAGGCCGTTGTCGATCAGCCCGAGGAAGCTCGGCGTGTCGCCCTCCATGATGTACTCCAGGCGAGGGTACAGCGCGCCGAGCGGACCGTGCCCGTTGATGACGTTCTCCTCCAGCCACGGGTTGTCGACCAGCTCGAAGTCGAAGCCGGGGCCGTTCCGGTAGAACCGATCGCCTGAGATGCCCGTCCAGGTGGCCTCGTAATACTCGCGCCAGTCCTCAGTGCTCGGACTGACGATGTAGAACAGGCCCGGAAACTCGGCTCGGAGCCATCGGCCGGTATCGTCCTGGTCGGAAATCGTGTAGACGCGGAGCTTCGAGACGAATCGATCGACCTCTTCCTTCGACCGGGTTGCCCGTACGTCGTAAAGGGCTTGCGCGAGGCAGTTGGCGCCGCCCCAGACGGTCACCCACACCGGCCGGTGGTCGTCGCGGTCGACCACGTCGATGATGAGGCGGGAGCCCTCCGAGCTTTTCCCCTCCCCTACGCCCTCCATGCCGTAAACGGGCAGGTGCGCCTTGACTCGCTCGCGCAGGTAGGCTTCAGACGGGTAGTCCGGACTGTGCAGGAGCAGGTTTTCGCGAACCTGCCCGTACGCCGCTACCAGTTCGAGGATTTTGTCCGGACGAACCTGATCCCGCAGGTGGGTCGAGGTCGTCGCGATGAGGCCTTCGACGTCCATCTTGTCGGAATAGACCAGAAACCGCACGAGCGACTCCTGATCGTCCGGCTCGTTGGTGATGTCGGTCAGGACGATCACGCGCGGTTTTTCGACGGGCAGTACATCAACTTGCTGCGCGTACAGGGGCGCACCCCAGCACAACACAATCAGGAAGGCAAGCAAAAAGGGAAAGGCGCCGGGCATTTTAAATCTATGGTCGATTATTCCGGAGCTTGTCGAAGAGAAGCAAGGCGTTTTCGCGATAAACCTTGCGCAGAATCCCGTCGGGGAGGCCGAGGCCGTAGAGACTCCAGTGGTACGAGAAGAGGACGTGGTCGTAGAAGTGCTCGTCCTCCGACTCCAGGATGCGGAAGGTCGTGCGGTACATCCCGATACGGTAGCCCATGTCGGTCCCGTAGAGGAGGCGGTCCTGGTAGCGTTCGTAGAACTTGCGGGCGGTGCGTGGAATCACGGAGGTCTCGGCAAACCGGGCGGAGATGTCGGCGTAGAGGTTCGGATAGGTGTCGAGCAGGCGCCCGAGGCGTTCGAGGTCGAACGACAGGTTGGCGAAGTGGCAGGCGATGAACGTCGTCTGCGGGTTGTCGCGCACGGCATTTTCGAGGATGCGGATCATGCCCTCGTGATCAACGATCCCCTCCTGGTTGTCGAGGCGCCACGTTAGGGCGTTCATCATCCCGTCGTTGGTGGAGTCCATCGACTGGTACATCCAGATGGGGTCGGCAACGTGGATGTTGATGGGAATGCCGAGCTCACCGGCGCGCCGGAGGACGGGGCGCAGGCGCGGGTCATCGAGGTGGAGGCCGTCGGTCTGGACGCCTCCGGACCGCAATCCCCTGCCCTTATCCGACAGCTCACCCACACCGAGGCCGCCGACGGCCTTGCATCGCTCCAGCTCGGCTATCGCACGCTCGGCAAAGTCCGGCGCGTCGGAATCGCGCAGATCCAACCCGCACCAGAGCTCGAACCGGTCGGGGTACCGGCTATAAAGCTGCATGAGCGAGTCGAACCGTGCCCCGACAGCGCCCGTGAGGATGACGGTGCGCTCGACGTGGACCGAGTCCATGTGCGCCACCCACCGGTCCAGGTCCTCGGGCGTCTCCGCGTAGGCGTGTGAATGGACGTCGATGGCTGCGTGCCGCGCCCGCATCACAGGCGCTCCCTGAGTCTTGTGGAGCGACACCGGACGGTAGTTTTTGAGCAGGATGTCCTCAGGGTCCGGCTGCGCAGATGCGGGCTCGGCAGCGGCCAGCAGTATGGCGAGAAACAGGATGGTAAGCGATCGCATGAGACGTCCTCGGGCAGTAGGTCTTCGAGAATACCTGAATGAAGGTATTACACGGAGATAATCGGGGCAAGGCGCAGATCAGGCCGAAAGAGCGGAGCTTATTTTATGAATAGGACGTATGTTTAGGGGTGAATGGTCACGAACAGGGCAAACCGCTATGACCGAGGTTCTGTACGAAAAACGTCTGCTCCGTGTGGAGGAGTATGAGGAGATGGGTCGAACGGGCATTCTCGGGCCCGAGGAGCGCGTCGAACTCATCCACGGAGAGATAGTCCGCATGTCCCCACAGAATCCGCTACACAGTGACTGTATCGAGCGTCTCACCCACCTGTTTGTCGAGCGCTTGCAGGGTAAAGCCCGGGTGCGGGTCCAGCTCCCGGTCACTCTCGACGACTGGAACGCTCCTGAACCCGACCTCGCCATCGTACGGTCCCAATCATACGCCGAACGCCATCCCGGCCCCAAAGACATATTCCTGGTAGTGGAAGTCGCCGTAACGACGCTTGCTTACGACCGGCAGGTCAAGCTCCCTCTGTACGCCGGCGCCGGAGTGCCCGAGGTGTGGATCGTCAATTTCGACGACCGGGTAGTCGAAGTCTACCGCGATCCGGCCAATGGTGGCTATTCGGTAATGCAGGTCAATGGAACGGGAGCCGAGGTGGGCATCGCGATGCTTCCGGAGATGGGGCCGTTCAAGGTCGAGGAGATACTGGGGTAAGGCGGGGAGCTTGATGGGACAGGTCAGCGATAAATTTCACTTCGAATAGCTCGC
>CBINFS010000097.1:0-3414 GCA_966250015.1 uncultured bacterium
CGGGATTCGGGATGACAGAAGGAGGCGTTGGCTGAGGCAGTATGCCCGGATGGTTACCAATACCTCCATGTATGTCATCCTGACGAGCCTTGCGAGGAAGGATTTTCCCGAAGTGCGACGTTTCCGATTGGTTCGCTTTGTCGAGAAATGCGCAACAGATTGCTCCCCTGGACGGGTCTGTCACGCGCTCAACGCGGGAGGAGCTGTCGCGGAGCGACTGAGGGGTAGATCATTCTGTTTACTTCTCTTTTGCCGGGTCAAAAGAGAAGCAGAAAACCCCTTTGAAATCGGAAACGCACGGATCCATCTCTTCCCCAAGATACCCACCACCCGTACCGAACGGCGCGGATTGCTTGGTGCCAGTAAAGAGAGGCAGTGCCGCAAGCGCCGTTCGCTAAACGCGCGATGGATCCCCTACGCGCAACCCCGCGATTTCAATAATTGGTGCCGGGATAACACAATGCAGCAGACCTGTCCAATGGCTGTTCTTTTCCTTGTACCACACACCTTAACAGAACGTCATACCGGCCCCCGAGCCGGAATCCAGGAATGGGCTGCGCAAAGCAGAACCGTATTGCCAGTTGGAACCGTTCTCTGGATCTCCGCCTTCGCGGAGATGACGTTGTAATAACACCTTTAGTTGCTCAAGACCTCCCGTCTTCGGACTACTCCCGCCTAAAATCACCCACGGTCATCTGCGGACAAAAGCAACCCACGGAAGCGATTCCACATTTTTTGCGAATGGGTGGCGGATTGTTTCGGCATTGCTTTCTTTTGTATGCATCTCCGTACCAGTAATAAGCAACGATTATGGACTCTTCACGCAGGGAAGCCATCAAGTTGATGGCGGCGGGGGCGGCCGGTCTCACCATCGGTGGGATGGGCTTCTCCGCAAAAAGTTATGCCCGTATCAGGGGCGCCAACGACCGCATCGGGATTGCCGTCATCGGCGTCCGCGGACAGGGCGGTTTTCACCTCCAGAACTGGGCAGGTATGGCCCAGACCGAGAATATTCTCGTCAAGACGATCTGTGACGTCGACGAAAACACGTGGCCTGAGCGCGTGGCCGAAACCGCACAGCTCCAGGGCGAGACGCCGAAGACCGAATACGACATGCGCCGCGTCTTCGACGACCCCGAGATCGACGCCGTCTCGATTGCAACGCCGAACCACTGGCACGCCCTGGCTACGATCTGGGCGGTGCAGGCAGGCAAGGACGTGTACGTCGAAAAGCCGGCGTCCCACAACATTTGGGAAGGCCGCAAAATGGTTGAGGCCGCACGGAAATACAACCGGATCGTCCAGGTCGGCTTCCAGAACCGCTCGATAAACAGCGTTCGCCGCGCCATTCAAGCCCTTCACGACGGGGTCATCGGCGAGGTCTACATGGCGCGCGGGCTCTGCTTCAAGCCGCGTGATGCGTTCCCCAAGTTCCCCGACTCCGATCCGCCGCCAGGACTGCACTACGACCTCTGGCTCGGACCCGCAGCGTGGCAGCCGTACAACGAAGGCAAGACGCACTACGTGTGGCACTGGCACTGGAACACCGGCAACGGCGACATCGGCAACCAGGGACCCCACCAGTTCGACATCGCCCGCTGGGGCCTCGGCGAACCCGGGCACCCCGTAAAAGTCCAGTCCTCCGGCGGGTATTATGCGTTCGGCGACATCTGCACGCAGGAGACGGCCAACACGCAGACGGCGGTCTTCGAGTATGCCGATGGCAAGATCCTCCAGTTCGAGGTGCGCGGGCTCTATACCGGCGGCGAGGCAGGCCTCGGCGTCAAAATCGGCAACCTCTTCTACGGCACGAAGGGTTGGATGGAGATCGACGGGAGCAAGTGGCGGACGTTCCTCGGGCGAGAGAACACACCGGGGCCCTACTCCGACGGCGACGAGGCCGAAACGGCGTCCTCGACCGCCTACATGGCGGCGCCGGGAGGCGGCGGCCACTACCGTAACTTCCTCGCAGCCGTCCGCTCCCGCAACGTGGCCGACCTCACGTGCGACGTCGAGGAAGGCGTGATATCGAGCGACCTCCCGCACCTGGCGAACATCTCGTACCGCCTCGGCCGCGCCCTGGTGTTCGACGGCAAGAAAGAGCGGTTTGTCGACGACAAGGAGGCCAACCGCATGCTCAGCCGCGAGTACCGCAAGCCGTACGTCGTGCCCGATAAGGTTTGAGCCGGACGTGACAAGACCTGGCAACTGCGCCCCGGGCGGCTTCTGGTCACCCGGGGTGCACCTGTACCATTTTGACTCGTTCAAGTTGACGAGGTGAAACGGAATTTTTCTCTTAAATTGGTTTAGGATCCTGAGCCGAGTGCCGATACCAATAATGCACGAAGGTCACCCCCACCAGGAAAAATACCGATGTCCGAATACGACACAACGGATCGCCTTACGAGGTCGCCGCGCCGGGCCAGGCCAGGCAAGCGCCACGCGCCCAGATCGGTTTCAACGATCCGCCTGGCTGTAGTGGATGGCCATCCGCCCATCCGGCTGGCCCTCAGGGCTCTTTTCGGCCAGTTCGATGGGTACGAGGTAGTGGGTGAAGGTTCGACGGCCCAGGAAGTCTACCAGCTGCTCGAGGCCGGTAACGTCGATGTCCTGATCCTGAGCTTCAACCTCGGCGACTCGCACCTGCTCGAGGTCATCAAGAACCGCCACGCGTGGTACCCGAACGTTAAGGTGGTCGTGTACACGTCGCGCAGCGAGCATCTGTACGCCGCCCGAGCCTTACGCGCGGGCGCCTCCGCCTACGTCGAAAAAAGCCGCCCGCTCGAAGATCTGGTCGAGGCGGTCAACACCGTCTACAATGGGGACATCTACGTCAGCTCCGAGATCTACAACAGCGTGCTGAACCATTGCTGCTCGACGTTCACCTCGTTGGACCGAATCGATTCGATCAACAGGCTGTCCGACCGGGAGCTCGAGATCTTCGAGCTGATCGGCAGAGGCCACTCGACGCGCGAGATCGAAGAGATCCTGCACCTCAGCCGCAAGACGCTTGAGATGCACCGCCGGGCCATCAAAGATAAGCTCGGCTTCGAAACGACCAACGACCTCCTCTTCTTCGCCAGCCACATCGCGGAACTGCAGATGTGAGGGGTTACTGGCACGTGAGGGCGCGGGGTGACTGGGCTTATTCGATTGACGGAAGGGTGCTATGCGTACCGCTAAGGCTTCTCTGACGGTTGCATTTCATAAAGCCGCCTCGTCGCAGGGCTCTTCGGGACAACAAAGTGGGTCGATGGTGATAGCAGGGAGGCCAAACACCAGCCCTTACCTCTCCTTATGTCATTCCGAACAAAGTGAGGAATCTTCCCGAAGTGCGGCCTTTCTGATTTGCACTATCGGTATCGAAGTGCTGTGCGTACTCTGAATGCCATACTCGAAGGCCTCATTTCATGA
>CBINFS010000098.1:0-3345 GCA_966250015.1 uncultured bacterium
ACCCTGAGGTAAGCATTGGCTCGGTTTTTTACGGGGCTTACGAGCTATCAGAGGACTACAAGAAAAAGACACCTATCTTCGATCTGAAGCCAGTCATTCAGATCATGGACTGGCTCGAAGCAGCACGCTCATTCGAACGACACAGTGATGCCGGTCTCATTGCCGGGTTATTGCGCGAGGAGGACCCGGTCCATCTTGGCGAGGTCGCCAAGCGTGCAGAATACTTTTCACGCGTACTTCAGCTTAATACACTTGGCGACCTGCCCGCTAATTCGCACAACTTTTTGAGCGCGTTCAGAACTTCTTCGGAGAAGCTTCCATCTCCAGCAGCTCTTCTCGTCGACCGACTCAGTGCCTTTCCGGCTGAAATCTCCGGACTCACTAAGACCTGGGAAGTATATCTTCGAGCTGCTCGCTATCACTGGAACCACTATCGCGGCGGTCTGGCAATTCTGGCGGCCTGGGAAGCCATCGTCAACCGGCTTGCAGAGGCATACGACCTGACCGATACATCGTCAGCAGATACGTACAAGTTTTTAAGTCAACTTGCCCGTTTCGGTAAAGGGATTCCGGATTGCACATTCCGAAAGCAATTTCGAGAACTGAATCTAAAAGCCAGGCCTCTCTACGAGTACAGAAATCAAATTGCGCATACGGACGATGACTCGGGCGCAGAACGGCATCAGCCTAATCTGATATACCAGCAATTCCCCGCAATACTCGAATTCCTGGAACAAACCCTTCCCGAGTCCTGGCTGGACGAAGTAGTGAAACACGTACGCAGGAAATAATGCCTGACGATTCGAGACTGCGTTAAATTCCATGCGTCTGCGTCTGCACCTTACCCCTTCGACGGAGCCTGTCCCATTCAGCCACCAGCACAGGCTGATGGGTGTGCTGCACCGGTGGTTGGGGCCGGATAATGCCTACCACGACGGCACCAGCTTTTACGGCTTCGGCATGCTGAGGGGCGGGCAGCGGGCCGGGAACGGGCTGGTGTTTCCGTCGGGTGCAACCTGGGACGTCGGATTCTTCGACCGGTCGGGGACGGTGGACGTGGTGGCCGGGTTGCTCGACGACCCTGGCGTAATCGGCGGCATGCGGATCCAGCGCGTCGAGCCGATGCCGGAGCCAGCTTTCAAATTCCCCCATTACTTCAAGGTAGCGTCTCCGGTGGTGGTCCGGCGGCGGGAGGAATCCGGCGAGCGGCATTACCTGCTCTATGACGATCTCCGTAGCGATGACGCCCTGACCGATTCATTTCGCCGCAGGCTTTTAGCGGCCGGCTTTATCGAGCCCGATCTCGACGCCATTATCCGTTTCGACCGGGCGTATAAGGGGGCGCGCACCAAGCTCGTCACGGTACGGGGCGTCAATCACAGGGGGAGCGTCTGCCCCGTCTGGATCTACGCCACACCGGCCGCTCTCACGTTCGCCTGGCGAGTCGGTGTGGGCGACCTGACCGGTAGCGGGTTCGGCATGCTGGCCTGACATACCGGCCCCTGCGCCGCATCTCTGTCGTTGAATTCCATGCAATCGGTTTGAAATCCACTTCCCATTAGGATTTCTTGCCCGATGCGTACGTTGCGCGGATCTGATGCCACGCAACCACCTAATCCATGAAGCGCCCCTATTACCTGTTCACCAGCGGGAGACTCTCGCGCCGGAACGGCACGCTCGCGATCACACGCAAAGAGGGCGACCGCCTGCCGGACGACGGTGACGACAACAACGGCGAGCCCTCGCTGTACCATGAAAACGGACGCGAGGTATTGCCGATCGAACAGGTCTCTTCGGTTTACCTCTTCGGGGAGGTAGATCTGAACACGCGGCTGGTCACGCTGCTGGCGCGTTTCGGCATCCCGGCCTTTTTCTTCGACTACTACGGCAACTATACGGCCACGCTGCACCCGAAAGGCATCCGGCAAAGTGGCACGATACGGCTGGCGCAGGCAGAAGCCATCCTGAATCCACATCACCGGCTGGAGATCGCACGCGTACTGGTTGGCACCGCCGCCCAGAACATGACTACGGTCCTACGGTATTACGCGCGGCGCGAATCGGAAACGGAGAATCGCCACGTACTTCAGTCCGACATCCGCAAGATCAGGCGGCTGATCGGCCAGGTCGAGAAAGCCCCGTCGGTGGATGCGCTCCGGGGTGTGGAGGGATCCATCCGGGAGCACTATTTTGGAGCCTGGAATGCAGTACTTAAGGCCTCGCCCGAAACTTTCCGTTTCGACAGGAGGACACGCCGACCGCCGGGTGATCCGATCAACGCGTTGATCAGCTTCGGCAACAGCCTTTGCTATGCTGCGGTATTGAGGCAGCTACAGCGGACGCCGCTCGACGATGCCCTATCGTACCTTCACGAACCGGGCGAGCGCCGGGCCACGTTGAGTCTCGATCTGGCGGAGGTGTTCAAGCCAATGCTCGTCGATCGGACCATTTTCCGGCTTGTAAATCGGCGTGAAATCCGCTCCGAACACTTCACACCACATCAGAACGGGTGTTACCTGACCGAGGAAGGGCGCAGGATTTTCGTGGCACACTGGGACCACAGGTTGCACCGGTCGCGTTTTCGCCCGAGTTTGGGCCGTTACCGGAGTCCTGATGGTCTAATACTCGATACGGTTCATTCCCTCCTGCGCCACCTGCGCGATCCGGACAACGTACCGTTCCAACCCTATCATGATACCGGTGCGTAATGGCCTACGTAGTTGCAGTATACGACGTTCACGCTCGCCGCGTGGCCCGGGTGATGAAGATCTTCCGTCGCTACCTGAACCACATCCAACACTCGGTTTTCGAAGGAGAACTATCCTCGGCGCAACGCCGACGGCTCGAAGACGAACTAAGGAACGTGATCGACCGCACGTATGACCACATCGTTTTTTACGCATGGACCGACCCCCGTTACCTGCGGCGATCCGCGCTGGGGGCCGACACCACCGCCGGTCGTATCCTGTAACGACCGGGGTAACGCCCGCCGAAAGTGCAGATGCTAAGTCCAATATTTGGAGACGAAATGTTGTCGATGACTCATGGCGAAGAGGAAATCGGCACTTTTCCAGCATGCGGACCTGATATCAGCTTCGCATAAGTCAGGCATAAATAGCGGCATAAGCCATTTTGTCGATGATCCGGATTTTGAGCCTTTTTCGTCGTCGACAATCGTGAAGGTGGAAAAGTCTGTTGCCAGTGGCGAAATTGAGCCGTATACTGCGATTGGGCTGTCGAAAATGGAGCCTTTCTATCGAACCCTTAATGGGTATTGAAACTCAAGCAGATCTATCACTGGGGTCATTCCTTCCCAATGCTTTCTATCGAACCCTTAATGGGTAT
>CBINFS010000099.1:0-2749 GCA_966250015.1 uncultured bacterium
AGTACATTCACCCACGCTCGCGCACCCTGCTCGGGAGTCCAGAGTAAAGCCCTGTCGCGCGAAGCCTGTCCCCACCGGGTGATCAAGTCGGGCTGTTCGGCGAGCCGTTTCATTACTGCCTCCAGCGCGTCCACGTTACCCGTCTCAATCATCATCCCGTTGACATCGGGCTCGATCAGGTCGTGAGCCGCTCCCACGGCGTCGCTACATACGATCGGCATGCCAGCGCCAAGAGCCTGGTTAACCACCACGCCCCACCCATCGTGGCGGCTCGGCAATACGAACACGTCAGCGTCGGCAAAGTCGCGCGGGAGAGCGTCCGGTGCGTGAAACCCCCGGTACTCGATCCGAGAACGCGCCTCGTTGCCTATCCCAGCCATCATCTCGGGCAACTCAGCTTCCCGACCAACCAGAAGCAGCCGAACAGGCAGGCCGGCCATCACCAACCGCTCGAATGCGGCCAGTAGCAAGTCGATACCTTTCCGCCGAATCATCTGTCCGCAGCAAAGGAACGACACCTCGCCGTCTTTCCGTAGTCTGCCGTTTCGGTGGATGGAAAGAAATGGCGCCAGTTCGGTGTAATAGGGAATGTTAAACTGACGCACGCCGGGGAACCGTCGGCCGTAATCGAGGTGTGCAAGCTTCCCGATGCCGACGATGCCAGAGGCCTCGTGCAGGGGCTTCGTTAGCATTTCCTGCAACCGAGCCCGAATGCCAGACTGCGCGCGCATGCGTTCGCCCCAGAAAAGCCATCGCTTGCCCTTCAAGGCTCGGCGCATCAACCATTGACCGATAGCCGAC
The DNA here is from genome assembly GCA_966250015.1 of uncultured bacterium. Classification (GTDB taxonomy): domain Bacteria; phylum Bacteroidota; class Rhodothermia; order Rhodothermales; family DASSAV01; genus CBINFS01. Next base: position 802 of record CBINFS010000099.1, read on the forward strand.
GTGTACGTGCTGACCACCACGACGTCGAACGGCCGCACGTCGGGCAACGGCCAGTTGAAATGCCACCGTTTCGGCCCTTTCCCGATCCAGAAACCCTTCAAAACGTGCTCGTAAGGCTCACGTAGCGTTGCCGGCCATGGCGAATCGGGGGCGGCCTCTTCCAGGTAGAATACGGTCAGGTCAACCTCCGGCTGGCGTGAAAGCGCCCGGAATAGATCGAGCTGGTACGGAGAGGGCAGAATCGTGACGAAGGCGACTCTGATCATACCGCCTCCCTCTGTATCCTGGCCGGCCGTGGAGAAACGAGGGTGGGTTCAGGCCGGTGTCGAGTAACCCACCACGCATACAGCAATGCGGCTATCGTGGGAAGGGCGGCGGTCGTAAAAACGAACAAGCTGCGCATTGAGATGGCTATCGCAAAAAATCCCGAGGCGTAAATCAGGACGCCGAGGTCGGAGTTACGGTACCCGATGAGGCCATTCCACCACCGGGCTACCACACCAAAAAATAAGGCAACCAAGCCCACCGCTAAGAGCCCTCCGGCCATGTACGATTCACCGACAAAAGACGACGCGAGGGTCAGCCCCTGCACGCCCACGACGTCCTCGATCGGGATACTTAGTCCTTCGGGCTTGCCGGCCCACAATGCCCTCGGTATCGGGCGGATCAGTCCCAGGTACGGGATCTCCCATCCGAGAAACGGGTGCGCTCGGGGAAACACTTCCACGAGCTTTGTAATCACCCACAGGTTGTAATCGACAAAAAACTCGCTTTGCAGGTATGAGCTCGTCGGTGCATCCTGCTCGAGGTAGTTCCAGAGGCCCATTCCGCGAAATGCGAGCATCACTCTCGTGGCAATAAACATCAAAGCCCCCGCCGCACCCGCCACGATCCATTCGTGGTACCGACCCATCTTCCGCCTCGCAAGCCTCGCCGGGGGTAGAGCAAACAGGTACGCCACAAGCAGCGTGATCAGGTAAGCACCAAAGAGGTTGCGCGTCCCGCTCGCGAACCCGTAAAAAAGCGTCAAGACGACAAAAACAGAGACGACAATCACCTGTCTGCGGGTGTACTTCGCCGCGCGAGCCAGAATCACGCCGCCAATCGGCGGGAGAAGGTAGAGCACCATACTCAGCTCGTAAAGCAACGCCTCCCAGTTACCAAAACGACCACGTCCCCACGGTTGCGAGAACCGCCGCTCGCCCCAGTAGTGGATCATGTCGGCGACATCAAAACCCACCGCCAGCATCATGTTGAAATAACCAACTGCTACACACAAAAAAAACAGCCGCAACATCGTCCGGTTCGACACGGGTTGCCGTACGATCCGAAGCATCGACTCCGAGGTGCGAAGCACTACGTGGCGTCCAAGTCCAAGCCCGGCAAAACCCACGAGGCAGGCCGTCACGCCCGGACCGATCCACTCATCCGATACCATGTAGTCGAACTGTGGCTGGTCGAACAAAAATTCGAGCAGCGTCATTCCGTAGAGGCCAATCAGGGTGATGTTGTCTGTCCGTACCAGTCCCCGCAGTCCGTGCTTCAGGTCGAACCAAAAGCTCATCCCCAGGCTCATCCCCACTCCGACGGCAGCATGGCGTGCCACGGCGGAAGGCGTATCGCCGCCAAGCGTGATCCACGTCAGGAGCAGACCCACCATCATGAGGATCGTCCCGGTGGGGGTGGGTTCGTTTGCGTCACTCCTGGTGGGGATATTCATTTCTTGCAACGGTACTTTGTATTCTTTTGCCATCCGTGAGGAGACACGGCTGTTAATCCCGTTTATTAATTAGAGGTGCTATTAATCGTACTTCCAACGTTTGTTTTCCTTCGCCGGCTTTTCGGGTTGATTCTATCGGAAATTGAAAGCACCAAAGTTGCTCCCCTGGACGGGCCTGTCCCGTACTCGTTACGGGAGGAGCTGTCGCGGAGCGACTGAGGGGTAGAT
>CBINFS010000100.1:0-2737 GCA_966250015.1 uncultured bacterium
TTTCGATTTCAAAGGGGTTTTCTGCTTCTCTTTTGACCCGGCAAAAGAGAAGTAAGAATAATTCGGCGAAGGGCTTTTGTCCTTCACATTGAGAGAAGGTCTCACGCGAAGGCGCGAAGACGCGAAGGAGGTTGTTGGCTCGAAGGAAGGTAGTGCCAGCCCTTTATTACAACCCTATGATCCCCTCATAGGGATGGGTTGTTTGTGCCTATGGATGCCAAAATAATATATCTGGGGGCATTGACGGCAGGTTCAGGACTCGCAGAAACCGACAGCCCCCTTGAGGGGACGGTGGAGTGGTGCTATTGGAGAGCTTTTTGCCGGGCGAGGACGCCTCACCAGCCTACCTTTCCCTTCGTGTCTTCGCGTGAGGCAAAACAGCCAACGGATAAAAAAAGGACCCGGCCAATCTGTAGTGGGCCGGGTCCTTTTATCTAAAGCTGAAGCTCGGAATCAGTACCGCGGAATGAGGGGCTGATTCAGATCGGCCTGCACCACGTTCGGGTTGACGCGGACCGTCACCTCGGCGCGGAGCCGGTTGATGCCAGCCTCCACCGCCTCCTGCCGGTTGCGGCTGAGCAGCATCTGGCGGGCCTGCGACGTATCGACGAGCTCGCCCGTGCGTCTGTCGGTGAGCTGGATGATGTGGTAGCCGTACTGCGTCTTGACGAGCTCCGGCGTCACGTCGCCCGAGTCCTTGAGGGAGAACGCAGCCTCTTCGAAGGGGGGCACCATCTGCCCGCGGCTGAAGTAGTTCAGGTCGCCACCCTGGCTGGCGCTGCCGTCGTCGCTGTGCCGGCGGGCCATCTCGGCGAAGTCGGCGCCGGCCTTGATGCTATCGAGCACCGCCTCGGCCTTCGCCCGGATCGAGTCCTCGGCCCCCGTGTCGCCCGGAGGCGTCAGGAAGAGGATGTGGCTTGCCCGGATCTGCTGGGCCTGCTCCTGACGGAACGCCTCGATTTCGCTTTCGGTGGGCTGCACCGCGCCCGCCTCCATGTGCTCCTGCACCATCTGCTGGCGGATCAGGTCGCGGATCGAGTTCCGGAGCGAGTCCTCGGTGATCCCTTCCTCGACGAGCGCCTGCTGGTAGGCCTCCTCGTTCGGGAACTGGGAGCGGATGCGCGCGATCTGCATGTTGATCCGTTCGGTATCGGCCACGATGTTGAGCTCGTCGGCCTCGCCGAAGAGCGCGTGGCGCATCACGAAGTCCTCCACCAGGTTGCGCCGCAGCTCACGCGTCTGCTCGGGGCTGCCCTGGATCATCGGGAAGCGCTCGAGGACCATGTTGTACTGGGCGAGGAACGTCTCGGTCGTGAGGGTGTCCGTGCCGTATTTCGAAGTGACGATCGCAGCAAGCGTCGAATCGGTGATGGGCTCGCCGAGACGGTAGTCCGTCGTCTCGCTCCCGACCTCTTCTTCGTTTTTGTCGCTCGTGTTGCCGCAACCGACAGCGGTCATGACGCCAACAAGCAACAGGGCAAGAAACGTGCGAAAGGTCCAGGTACGCCCTTTTGATTGCATCGACAGGTACATGTTGTTATGAGATTGGGAAATGCTCGTTCACGGGTCCCTCCAACCCGCCGGGCTTGACTTTGTTCTTTCCCGTACGAATAGAAATTCAGGCCGTATTTCGGCCCAATCTGGCCGAATTTGCCCCGACGCCCTCGAACCGGGCCCATTCCCCCAAAATGCCTCACCCACGCGGCTTTGCCCCTTTCCGCCCGCTCCACCCCGCGGTCGGACCGGTTTTTCTTAGCAGATTATTTGCACGCTGCAGAGCACACCGGCAGGCCGCTACATTTCGTATATTAAGGCAACCGGGGCAGCCAATGGCCGGCCGTGGAGTTTTTATGAACGAGAAACCTGCCCGCCCTCCCGGCGTTCTTTCCGTCTGTTCCCACCCGCCGCGTTCGTCTAGGGGTCTAGGACGCCAGCCTCTCACGCTGGTAACACGGGTTCGAATCCCGTACGCGGTACATAAAAGAACCCTCTTCGTAAAGCCCATGCGGCTTCAGTTTACGAGGAGGGTTTTTTATTGGTGCAAATCGTATCCCTACGTATTCCCTGAGGGAACGGGTAATTCGTCGGGTACAATCTTCAACGTCCCAAACTATCCAGCCGAAGTAGAATAACGTCTTCTTCGGCGTTACCAGCGCTCGCATCGCAAGCCTGATTGCGTTACACCGCCCGGAGCATTTTGACCGTGTTTTTGTATTATCCGGTATGGATAAAGCCGTTCATACCAAGCAAGGCATCCTGGATCGTCTAAATGCAATGGAGGCGGACCTCCGTGCTCTAGGCGTGCGGCGGCTTGGAATCTTTGGCTCCTTTGCTCGTGGTCAGCAGCACCGGGATAGCGACGTAGACATCCTCGTCGAGTTTGAGCCTGGACGCAAGACTTTCGACGCCTTCATGCGGCTTTCCTTCCTCCTGGAGGAAGCACTTCAGCGTCGAGTAGAGGTGGTCACAAAGGAATCGCTCAGCCCCTACATCGGACCTCGTATCCTGGAAGAGGTTGACTATGTCCCGCTCTCCCGTTGATTACCTGCGCCACATTCTTGATGAGGTCGAGTATCTAGAGGAGCAGAGTAAGGCGTTGAGTAAAAAAGCATTTCTTGAGGACGAGACGCTAAAACGCGCGTTCGTCCGAAGCCTCGAGATTATTGGTGAGGCAGCGAAGAACCTTCCTCGCGAGTTTTGCGACCAATACCCCAACGTACCATGGCGAGCGTTGGCA
>CBINFS010000101.1:0-2631 GCA_966250015.1 uncultured bacterium
TGGATGACGATGCGCATTTGGTCCAACCTGATGCCATTGAGAAGGCTGTTCGGATCATGGAATCGGACGAGGGGATTGGAGTATTTGCCTTTACGGTTCATGAGGACGTAAATCCACCACCACAGGAGATACTCAACGTTCCCAGCAAAGTAATTGACGTTCGTTCCTTCACGGGCTGCGGGCACATAATTCGTCGCTCGGTTTTCGAAGAATTGGGGCCGCTTAAGGAAGCCTTCGTTTTTTATTGTGAAGAAATCGACTTCTGTCTCAGAGCGTGGGAAGCTGGTTATCGTGTTGTAAGGGATCCAAGTCTAATCGTTCATCACCGGGTAGATTGGCGACTTAGAGACAATATCCGACGTGAGGACGAAAACTCTAACCCTGGGTATTACGGTAAAGACTGGCGGGTGGAGCTGGGAGTTCGAAACGAATTGTGGTGGGTGCTCCAGTTGGTACCCGCCCCATACGTGTTTGGCCTTTTACCCTATAAGGCGTTCAAATTTTACCAATTCCACAAGAAAAACGGGTATGCTCGATCGGTTCGGAAGGGCTTGTTTGACTTCGTTCGTTTGATGCCGGCCATACTTAAGGAGCGGCGTCCAGTCCGAAGGACCACATTCAAGAAGTGGCTTCAGCTCAAATAGATAGCCTTTTACTTACGTTGGCTGGTGTGACACACCGATTAGTCTCCGGTACTTATGTATGGATCGTCTCGCAAATCGGGGCTCGGGAGCATTATGCCGTTCCACGCGGATTGGCCCGCCGAGGTAGTCTGGATACACTCTTTACGGATCTTTGGGCAGGAAAGGCGCACCGGCTGCTACAAAACGGGCCGCCGTCCGTTCGGGCGCTCGCCGGTCGGTATCACCCCGAGCTCAGCGGGCAGCGCGTGGTCGGGTTTAACTGGCGTGGGATCTGGAATGCGTTGCAATTCGGTATCGGGCGCAGGATGGGGGCCTCGTACTCGTCGTTTGATGTGTACGTCACGGTTGGTGAGCGGTTTGCGAGGGCGGTGCGGCGTTCACTAGAGCGGCGGAAAGGACTGCCCGGACGTCTTGCCTATTTCGGGTACAATACGGGGTGCCTGGAAACGCTCGAATGGTTGAACGAAAGAGGTATTCCATCGGTGGTAGCCCAGATCGATCCGGGACGCGTGGAGGCGGAGCTCGTGATCGACGAAGTGGCCCGCTGGCCGGGATGGGCGGTTGATCAACCCGTGATTCACGATGGATACTACGCGCGATTGTCGGCGGAGTGGGGGGCGGCAACCCGGGTGCTCGTCAACTCGGACTGGTCGCGTGAAGCCCTCGTCCGCCAGGGGGTCCCGGATGAAAAGATCGTGACCGTCCCGCTCGCGTACGAGCCAGCATTTTCGACACCGGTGGATTCTAGGCCGAAAGACGGCCCGCTCCGTGTGCTGTGGCTCGGACAGGTGGTGCTTCGGAAAGGCATTCAATACCTGGTCGAAGCGGCAAAACGTTTGCCGGAGCGCGACTTCGTATTTACCGTGGCAGGGCCGATCGGGATCTCGGAATCCGTCGTTTCGTCCGCTCCAGCTAATGTGACGTTTACCGGACGTATCACGCGCGACCGGGTGTCTGACCTGTACCGCGAGGCCGACATCTTCGTGCTGCCAACCCTTTCCGACGGTTTTGCGATCACTCAGCTCGAAGCGATGGCGCATGGCGTCCCCGTGATCGCGACGCCCAACTGTGGCCGTGTGGTGACGGATGGCGAAGACGGCCTGATCGTTCCGCCACGTGATCCTGACAAGCTCGCCGACGCCCTCGCCTGGTGCCTCGAAAATCGTCGCCGCCTCGACGAGATGCGCCAAAACGCCCTGCGAAAGAGCCGGACGTTCACCCTCGAAGCCTACGTTGACCGCCTCGAAGCCTGCTTAAGGCAAAACTGAACCTTAATACACTTGTTGGTTTATGGTTCACGGACCTCGAAGTAATAAAAATTATCCACAGATGGACGCTGATTTCCTCAGATGATTTTTAGAGGGGCGGACAGATACATCCCGAAGACAGGATGCTTACCCCTGGTACTACCTTTACCAACTACGTCCTTTCCGCGAAAGCGGAGATCCAGGCAACGGTTTCGTTAGGCTAAACGATTTTGCTTCGCGCGGCCCATTCCTGGATTTACTGCGTCAGTCGCGAGCTCGTGTCGGATCAAGTCCTGAATGACGCCTTAATATTGCGTTTTGGCAAATCATGGCGAAACTCTCTTCATGTGCCGATCCTCTCAAAAAATGTCATCCCGGCCCCCGAGCCGGGATCCAGGAAACGTCACGCAAAACCTAAACGGTTCTGCCCGGCGGTATCGTTGCATAGATTTACTTCGTCAGTCGCTACGCTCGTGTCGGATCAGGTCCTGAATGACGTTTTGTTAGTTGTGCGGCATAAGGAAAAGTCCAGCCATTGGACCGGCATACCATATCGGTTTTCACTGGCGCCAATTCTGAAATCGCCGGGCAGTGCGTGGGGGATCCATCGCGCGTTTAGCGAACGGCGCTTGTGGCACAACCTGTCTGAACGTGCATCATGTACAGCGCGCCGTTCGGTACGGGCCGTGGGTATCTTGGGGAGAGATGGATCCGTGCGTTTCGATTTCAAAGGGGTTTTC
>CBINFS010000102.1:0-2530 GCA_966250015.1 uncultured bacterium
TTCCTTCTCTTTTGCCGGGTCAAAAGAGAAGCAGTAAACCCCTTTGAAATCGAAAACGCACGGATCCATCTCTCCCCAGGATACCCACCACCCGTACCGAACGGCGCCGACTACTTGATGCTAGTGTAGACAGGTAGTGCCATCAGCGCCGTTCGCTAAACGCGCGATGGATCCCCCACGCACGGCCCGGCGATTTCAGAATTGGTGCCAAGGAGTGACGTGGTAATCATTCCTCGAAGGCTGGACGCGTCTTGTACACACCCTTGACGTCAATTCGTCCGGTTGCAATTCGTAAAGATCCCTCACCCGCTTCGCGGGATTCGGGATGACAAAGTGAGGGTTTGCGTAGGCCATAAAACTTGTCATCCCGACGAACTTGTGAGGAGGGATCTTCCCGAAGTCCGGCGTTTCTGTTTGACGGCAGAGGTGATAGCAAGTAGCGGTTCCCTTGTACGAGCCAATGCCTGGATCTCCACCTTTGCGGAGATGACGGTTTTTTTGCGTTTACAGTAATACTATACCTCCCGCCTGCGGTCCAGATCGACACAAAAAATCCTTCCCGCAATCTGCGCCCTCTGCAGACAGCCGTCTTTACCTCCAGGTACGAAGCCCGCTATTCCTGTTTGGGCGTGAGGAAGCCGTTGACGTCGAGCCAGTGGATGAAGGCGTCGAACCAGCGGTTGCTGGTGCGGTCGGGGTTGCCGAGGCCGAAGCCGTGGCCGCCATTCTGGTACAGGTGAAACTCGACCGGGCGGCCGGCCTTGTACCACGACTCGATCACACCGAACTGGCCGCCGAAGAGAAAATCGTCGGCGGCGATGACGTTAAACATCGGCGGGGCGTCCGCAGGCACCTCGACCGGGCCCATGCCGCCATAGATCGGGCCGATGAAGGCCAGCTTCATGGTTTTGGAGTTGAGCGTGCAGTGCATCGTGAGGCCTGCGCCGGCCGAAAAGCCGATCATGCCGATGCGGTTGGTATCGACACCCCATTCCTCGGCCCGTTCGACGATCAAGGCATAGGCGGCCTCGGCGTCCTCGAGCTGGTTGGAGAGGTCCCAGCGCGGCGGCTCTCTGCGCGGAGCGCTCGACGTGTCGCCTGCGGCAGCGAAGAGCCGATCCATCGATTCACGGAACCCGTCGAGCGACTCGGGGGTCGGCTGGAGGCGGTATTTGAGCACGAAGGCGGCTATGCCGTGCTTGTTGAGCGCCTCGGCGACTTCCCACCCCTCGTTGCCCATCGAGAGCCACCTGAAGCCGCCGCCGGGCGCGACGATGACGGCCGCGCCGTTGGCCTTGTCCGGATCTGGCAGGAAGGGCGTGAGAGTGGCGGTGGAGACGTTCCGCGCCATCGGGTCGCCCCACTGGCGGAACCAGGATTCGGGCGCGGTCTGGCCTTCGACGCCGCCGGTGCCGAGGGGTATGGCGTTCGGCTCGTCGGGCGGATCGAGCGGGTAGATCGTTCCGTCCTGCGCCATCGCGGACGTGGCAAAAAGAAGCAGGAAGACCAGGGAGAGTGGCTTAGTCATCTTCATGTCGGTACCGGTCTTATCGTTTTGGTTAGGGAGGTCATTGAACCAAACGGAGCACCTTTCAGAATAAACCCGCGCGGCGCCCGGGCTTCACGCGAGATAGCGGAAGGCAAACGGATTTGCTTGACTCTACGCAGCGACGTACGCTGCCGGCCGTGTCGAAGTTGGACGTTTTCAACAGGTCGGAGGCCGCAAAACCGTTCGTCTACGGGCTCATTCCGTCTATCCTCTGAAGCCGAGGATCGTCCATCCGGCCGTCACGAAGGCGCCTTTTCGGAGGCGCCGGCGCCGAAACCAAAGGACCTGCCTTAATAGCGGGCACGCCTCATTCTACTTTGCGCGATCCGGATTGTCAACGTCCCCCCGACGCTCCCGTGCGGGCCTTTACAGGAACGGCACAGACTGCGCCTTCGCTCGTCCAAACAAGCTGATCGTCTCTTTGATCGTGTGATCAGACGCCCGCAAACGGCAGCCGGCCGCGCGTGCGAACCGCTCAGAAATGCTCATGGGGATGGCTGCTGCCCGAGCTCTTCGGCGAGGCCGAGAAGGATGCCCTCCGGTCCCCGGACGTAGCAGAGCCGATAGGCGTTTTCGTACTGGACCACCCTGTCGACGAGCTCCGCTCCGTGCTTGCGGAGCCGGGCGAGCGTATCGTCGACGTCGTCGACGGTAAACATGACGCGCAGGTAGCCGAGCGCGTTCACCGGCGCCCTGCGGTGATCCTCGGCCACGGCCGGCCTGACGAACCGGGACATCTCGAGCCGGCTATGGCCGTCCGGCGTACGCATCATGGCCACCTCGACGCGCATACCGGGCAGCCCGGTGACGCCCTCGGCCCATTCCCCTTCTATCGGCATGCGCCCTTCGAGCTCGAGGCCCAGCTCGGTGAAAAACGCAATGGCGGCGTCGAGGTCCTCCACCACGATGCCTACGTTGTCCATCCGCTTGATCGCCATGGGAGTTGGAGTTGAATGAAAGGTGTCAACTCCTTCTACTCGG
>CBINFS010000103.1:0-2401 GCA_966250015.1 uncultured bacterium
TGAGGGGTTGAGCGGAGCTGCCGGCAGGACGCCAGGCAGCTTTTTTTGTGCCGTTACCGCCGGTTCAGCGTTTATTCAGCTCTGTTATGATTGCACTGGTTCAGCGTGTCAGTGAGGCCTCGGTAAGTGTGGAGGGACGTGTCGAGGGTAAGATTGGACACGGTCTTTTGATTCTTCTCGGAGTGCATCAGGCCGATACGGAGCGAGAGGTGTCGTGGGTGGCGCGGAAGTGCGTCAACCTGAGGATCTTTCCGGACGATCAGGGCTTGATGAATCGTTCTCTTCTCGACGTGGACGGTGAAGCGCTCATCATTTCGCAGTTCACCCTGTATGGCGACACCGCCAAAGGTAACCGTCCTTCCTTTACGGAATCCGCGCCGGGCGACAAGGCGAAACAGCTCTACGACGAGTTTGTGCGTGTTTTCGAGCAGCTGCTCGGTAAGCCCGTTCAACAGGGAATCTTTGGGGCCATGATGCAGGTGTACCTCGTAAATGACGGCCCCGTGACGCTGTGGGTTGAGAAAGCTCCCGGATAAGGGGTCTCAATCGAAAATCACCTTTCACCAGGTTGCAGCCTATGTTAGCCCCATCCGCCCGGCTACAGGCCGACTACATAGTCTGCAATGCGAACGTTTACACGGGAGATCCCGAGCGGCCTCGCGCCACCTGTTTTGCGGTAGCGGGCGATCGGTTCCTCAGCGTCGGGGGCTCCGAGGTGTTGGGGATGTATCCGGAGGCGCACCGGGTGAACGTGGATGGCCTCACGATCGTCCCCGGTTTCATCGACGCGCACGTACACCTCCTCGAAGGCGGGCGCAGCCTGATGCAGGTTGACCTTTCGGGCGCCAGGTCGATCGATGAGGTGCTGAATCGGCTGAGATCGGCCGCATTAGATCTCTCATCAGGCGCCTGGTTGATCGGCCACGGATGGGACCAGAATCTCTGGAATCCCCCCGTTTTTCCAGGCCGATTCGATCTGGACCGTGACTTTCCCGACCAGCCGGTCTGGCTGCACCGGATAGACAAACACGCCGGTTGGGCGAACAGCAAGGTGATCCGGATTCTCGAGGCGCATGGACACAGCCTTACGGAACCCGAGCCGGAAGGTGGGAAAGTGGTTCGGGACGAGCAGGGTAATCCAACCGGGGTCTTCCTGGACACGGCCATGAAAATGGTCGACGATCTGGTGCCTCCACCGACGGAAGCGCAGGACGAAGAGGCGCTCCGGCGGGTCCTCAAGGAGACTGCCCGATGGGGAATCACGGCGGTACACGAGGCGGGCGTCGGCCTCGATACCATCGAGAAATACAAAAAGGCGATCGACGAGGACTGGTTCGACCTGCGGGTTTATGCGATGATCGACGGCTGCTCGGATACGTTCGATTATTTCTGCCGGAAAGGCCCTCTCGTGGGTTATGGCGGACGGTTGACGGTACGGTCGGTCAAGTTTTTTATGGACGGCGCGCTGGGCAGCCGGGGAGCCGCCCTGATCGACGACTATTCGGACGATCCGGGTAATCGCGGAATGCTTCGGCGAAACGTCCAGGCTTTTGCACGTGACGTCGAACGGGTGATGGAAGCGGGCTTTCAGGTGAATACCCACGCCATCGGTGACCGGTGCAATCGTGTCGTGCTGGATGTTTACGAGGATGCCCTTCGGAAGACCGGCGTCGCCGGGGGACGCCACCGGATCGAGCATGCACAGGTCCTTTGTCCTTCCGACGTGCGTCGATTCGTTCATTCGGGCATCATCGCGTCGATGCAGCCGATACACGCCGTGAGTGACAGCGCGTGGGTGGAGGACCGTCTGGGTCCTGAACGGCTACGATATGCCTACGCGTGGGCGACTCTTCTGAAATCGGGCGCCGTGCTGGCCTTCGGTTCGGATTTCCCGATCGAGCCACTCGATCCCCTCGCCGGATTTCGCGCCGCGACCACCCATCGCTTTTACTCGAAACGGGGCGAAAAAGTGTTCATCATCGACCAGACGATCGACCGGGCGGCCGCCCTCCGTGCCTACACGCTCGACGCCGCCTATGCAGCTTTTCAGGAAAACGAGCTGGGCTCGATAACGCCAGGCAAATACGCGGACTTCATCATGCTCTCGGACGACTTGATAGCGGCTCCGGAGGAGGAGCTGGGGAATATCCGCGTCCTCTCCACGTACAGCGGAGGCAAGTGTCTGTACACCGCCTCATAATCTAACAAGCGCCGGTTTAGCAAGACTCACGCGAAGGCGCGAAGAGAACGGTTAGGTTGCCCCAAAGGGGGTAGCCAAAAGTTGCGCCCTTGGACAGAGGAGCAACTCTGGTCTTTCAATTTCCGATAGAACCATCCCGAAAAGCCGCACTTCGGGAAGATCCCTCACTGACGTTCGGGATGACATTTTGAGAGGTATCGG